>JARGFP010000004.1:188536-250536 GCA_029210585.1 Bacteroidales bacterium | reverse complement strand
AAGAAAGAGGAATTAGAATCACAGCATCACCAATGGGCAGAAAGCCGGCGAAGACCGCACTGACATATTATCAGAAAAGAAAGGCACGTAAGGAAGCCGCAGAAAGGAATCACATTGAAGGGAAATTCGGACAAGGCAAGAACGGATATGAGCTCAATGAGATCCGGGCCAGGTTAAGTGCCACGTCAGAAAGCTGGGTGGCATGTATATTCTTTGTAATGAACCTGATACATTATCAGGCCAAGACTTTTTTGTGCTTATTTTTAAGGTGGATTACCCGATATATGGACCTACCTGTGTTGATATGCTTGCCCCTTAAGCCATACCTAAATCAAAATTCAGTCATGGGAACAAATACGCAACAAAATTTAAACTATTATAAAATGGTTTGCTGACTTTCTCAGCAAACCCTACATAAGTGCCGGTCTCTGTAGCCGACCACCAGCCTCCGTCCCTGCCAACATCATTGAACGTCCCTTCTTTGTCACGGTAGCCCCCGGGGAGGGTTGTAAAGCCAGTCGCATTTCTTTTTTCACTATAATCGGTATTACCAATGGCTCCGGTATTAGATGTAGAATCCCATCCGATAACGGATGCCAACGACTTTGCCAGTTTATTGCCGGAAGTCGTTCCATCATAATTATAACCGCTGGCAATCAGGTAGTTTTCAAGCGTTGTCCACTCTTCATCGGTGGGCACATGCCATCCTTCCGGGCATAAATTTCCGGTACCTGCCGCGTACCAGTTATATATCGCACCATACGACGTATGCTTATAAGTTGCTTCATCATTATCGTACCAGCAATAAGCGGGACTTAATAAGAAGCTCCAATCTGTAGTGTCTTGTACGATTGGAATGACTGTACTGCCATCTTTATACGTGGTGGTTTTCAGGTTTTCAGCCATCCAAACCTGGGTGTTTATTGTTATCACCGGATAGTAGTTATTATCTCCATCTTTACATTCTGTAAAGTTAAAAGTAACTGTGGTGTCTGCTGTCGGTATTTCAGTCATTACTGTGGCATTATTACCTGAGAATGCCGTAAATTTTAACCTGTCGCCGTCAGTATAGACCATATTAACTATAGCCTGAAATCCTTTGGAAACTTTCATTGATTCTTTCTCAGCAACTAACTGTTTGCTGTTGCTTAACCTGACAATAATTGCTGTCCCATCTGATTCCCCATTGGAGATTAATTTCTCTGAGAATTGATAACCAATCCCCTGAACATTAATTATATACAATCCATTTTTTATACCTGAAAGGCTGAATTCGTGTTTAGAAATTTCTAAATGACCCTTATAGTGAGCTAATACTTTTCCCGTCATATCCCATACAGAAATAATTGCATCTCCCTCAGCAGGTGGCGAAATCTCGATTACTGATTTGCCTTGCATCGGATTGGGATAGATATTAATTTTAAAAAATTGCTCATTCTCAACAACATAAGAAACTGCAAGAGAATCCAATAATCGTAAATTATCATCACCGTTTAGAGAGAGGGATTCCCCTGTTGCCAGGTTTTCGACCTTTACAGTATCTATGGTACTTGATGCACCCGTACCAGTGAAAGAGATCAGATAATTTTGTGCATTTACAGCATATGCCATAATAAATGTGGCTAATAATAGTAGTCTTTTCATCCTTTAAAAATTACTTTAAAAAGTTCGGATAGCTTGTCCCGCATACACGGGAGAGCTCGCATGTGGATAAGGTTCATGCAAGTTTGTGGTTTTAGTTATACATGCTCGGTTCATGATCCTGTTTGTGAAAGCGGGTAAACTTTATAATCTAAAGTAAAGATTTGGCTTTTTTCGGGATAGTATGTTACAGGATACCAATTTTTTATTGCATAATTCCCAGATCGACAATCAGAACGTTGAAAAGCCAGCCACGCGTTGCGTGACCGGCTTCTCCCTATTCTGATCTACCCTCCTGTTTATCGTAAGCGTAGTGTATAATTTTACCGGATTATTGAAATTTTACACTTGTCTAATGATGAAAAATGTAAAAGACACCCAGTTGAACTCCCCTGTTATACAATTTTGCAGCATCGTTTTTATTAATGTTGCTTAATCCATGATTATACCTTGCATCTAAGCCAAAACCCGTTGAGGGAACAACATAGCTGACACCCATACCCATACCAAGGTCGATGGAATTCAAGTCGTTTTTATTGTCTGCTCTAACAAGAAGCCCCAACTGTGGCCCGGCCTGTAATCTGAATCCATTGTCAAACATATACTGAAGGAGGACAGGTACATTAAGATAGTCCAGCTTCTCCTCAGAACCCCCGCTTTTTCCCCCCTGGCTCGAATAAACCAATTCAGGCTGAACTGCCCATTGGTTTTCCAGATGGATATGACCTATCAATCCCAGATGAAATCCTGTTATCTGGTCATATACGGTGTTTCCTTCACTGCTGATCGTATACAAATTTATCCCGGCCTTGATTCCAAGATTTACTTTTCCCCTGGGTGAACTGCTGTGTTGTGCATTTGCAGCACTGGTAATCATGACTGCTGCAATCATACCGATTAAGAATTTCATTGTCTTCATGTTTATATATTGTTTATTTGTCCCCTTCTCCAGTTTGGCTCAGGGTAGTGACGGCAAAGGACAGGTTATCCTATGACAAAGAGTTATGTAATTACAAATTCTTCTTATAACATTCACACATTAAACAGGAATGAACAGGCAAATTCAACCAGATAGCCATTTGCAACAATTTTCGCGTCGAATTTACAATCATTTGCAACCTGATTGCTATTCACACCCTGCTTTTTCTCTCGAAATTTAATGTGGATTAAATCAGTTTACATCCGTATTGTTTAACCTAAAATGAATATCATGAAAACAAAAAAAGTGATTTTTCTGATTTTTGCATGTTTCGGCCTTATGTCTGGCTGCGAACAGTTTGAAATGCCGGACGATGACCTAACCGGAATTGATCTGACAAAAGCTATTTCTCAAGCGGTATTTACAGTTGAACCTACCGGTTTCGATGATACCGAAAACCTGAAAAACGCATTCGCCGAAGCTGTGGATGCCGGACCGGGTGCCGTTGTACAATTGGTTGAAGGGGAATACTTCCTCGGATTTCTGGAAATACGTAATTTCTATGGAACCATGGAAGGGGCAGGTAAGACTAAAACAATTATTACCGCGATGAATAACCTTGATATGCAGGCATTATGGGATCTAAATCTTCATGGAGACCTGGTTAAATTTGTAGGTGGTGATGTCCGTTTAAGCCATTTTACCATTCAAACACCTCCCGGTAAAATTTCTGTTACCGGATCTCCCAAAGGACATATCAGGAGCCTGGTTAATTTTTCAGCCACTAACGCCGTTTATGAAGCCGGTAATGAAAACCGTTCTATCAATGTAACCGTTGATAATGTGTCTTTTAAAGGACAGTTTATTGAGGGTGGCCCGGGCTACAACCACGGATATAATTGTTTTTTTGGATTACGAACGGGCTATGATTATTTCAGTGGATCCGATATTGCAAGGGAGAAAATTGATTTTAAAATCACCAACTCCGAAATTAATACCTTCGTTTATGGACTGGTATTGGAATCCATGAAAAACAGTAAGCTTATCGTGGGTGAAAAGAACAAAGGGAATGTATTCAGCAACTTAGACCAGAGTGGTGGTGTATGGGAAAGCCGAAATATGGAAATTCTGATTGAAGGGAACACGTTTAATGTTCCGGAATACAGTTGGGGTTTCGACCTGAGCGACTATCCTTATTATGGGGTTTTAAAAGATGAACCGGAAACCGAAACCACACTATGCAATATTCAGAATAATGTCTTTAACCTGCCTTATGCTGAATATGGGATTTACATTCGTAACCAACGTCATTATTTCTATCCCAACGAGAAGCCTGTTGCATACCAGATCCGCAACAATCAGTTCAATATGACAGATGGTTATCCCTGGGGTATCGTAACTCAGGTTACAAAAGACATGGTGATTCGCAACAATAAATTCAGCGGCTATGGATATCAGGCACTTTATCTGACTCTATTAAGCGAGGGGGGGCTGGTTCTGGGAAATAATTTCTCAACAGCTGAATTTTCTTCTGCTGCCATATTCCTGAATGCCAACACCAGCAACTGGACAGTTGTAGGCGGTATGATTAAGGACAGGGTCATCAATCTGGGGGTAAACAATGTGATAACCGGAATGAATGTATCCACTTCCGACAAATCCCTCGGACGATCGATTTCGGAAAAAATGGTTCCGATGAATCATCTAATGAAATAATTATGTGCCGTTTTAGCAACTCATTAAAATATTAACATCATGAAAACACTTTTTAAAATTTTCTTTTTGATGGCTGTGATCAGCCTTGCTGCCGGTTGTAACAAAACCGACGATTTTTTTTCAGAAAATGAAATTGTACTGAAAAAAGCTCCCATTGTCAATCCTGCCCACGGCCTGGACCAGGAAAGGTTTGTGACCATGAAAAATCCGGAACTCACCATCCATTACCGCATTATTGGGAAAGGACCAATTGATATGGTATTTATCCCGGGTTGGACAAATCCGCTAACGGTTTACACCAAACAGTTTGATTATTTTAGAGACAAAGCCCGTTGTATTTACATCGACTTGCCAGGAACAGGCATGAGTGATGCACCCTCTCCAGCTACACCTCTTAACCCAGATGCCATAGGACCTCAATATACTATGGAACTTATGGCTGATGCGGTTTATGCAGTTATTAAAAAAGAAGGCTTACATAAATTTGTTGGAGTAGGATTTAGTATGGGTCCAAAGGTTTTGGGGATGTTCGAACGGAATTATCCGGGAATGATGTATAAACTGGTAACCATTGCCGGTGGTTTTAACCCCTGGCCAACTGATGAGCCGGCCAGGCAAAACCATATTAATTTAATAGAAGCTACTTATCTGAATCAGCTTGAGTGGAGTACTGCATTCAAACAATTTTTGGCTGGCATTTTGGTTCCACCTGGTTCTCCGCAAGATTTGCTTGATTGGGTAATCTATTTCCATGAATTTCCATCTGATATTTTGGCTAATACTCAATATTATAGTTCGGCCGAGAATGCAAATGAACCTGTTGACTGGATGTATCCTAAATTATGCTTTTATGAAAATCCAAGCCCAGATATGGATAAAGTAAATTTATTCTATCCCAATAATACAGTTCATAGTTTTCCCGATGGAGGACATTGTATTCATTGGGTATTTCACGAAGAAATAAACCCGATTATCTGGGAATTTGCTAAAGACCGTCCAGGCAAAAAATATTGATAACTTTAAAATGGTTAGGGATGCAATGAATAATAAAAAAAATTTGTTGATTAAAGGATGTAAAACTGTGCCGGGAATCAATTCTTTCTATGATTTAATCCATTGGTTTTAAAGAAAAGGCACCGTTTTTCTACCCCTCTGTTTGTATTGAAAATAAACTTTCAATTTGGACAGGGGGGTTAATTTTAATGCTTTATTTCTGCATCACTTCTTGAAGTCCAGTAGTAAAGCTGTTCAAAACCTGCTGCAACTATAATATATATCCAAAAAAGTGTAAATATGTAAAAATAAAACATCCAAAAAAGTGGTATTGTAGATTTTTAACATGATAAGCTTCCGAACGGCAGCCCGGAGGGCTTTTTTCATGAAGGTGTCCCCAAGCTGCAGACGTGAGGGTTATTAGATTTGTGAATAAATAGGAATAAACCGGCAAATTCAACCAGATTACCGTTTGCAACAATTTTACCGTTGAAATTACAATCATTTGCAACGATAGTGCTATGTACTGCCAGAAAAAATTTTAGAATTTGGATGTGGATTAAATCATTGAGATCCGTGTTGTTTAACCTAAAAAATTAATATTATGAAAGCAATTCTTAAAATTTTCTTTTGGATGGCTGCATTCAGCCTTGTAGCAGGTTGTGACAAAACCGATGAGTTCATCCCAGATGAAGATTTTCAGTTGAAAAGCGTACAACTTCACGAGGTAACCGTACCTTTCGAAGTAAATCTTCTGGGCCAAATTACTAATGTTGATTTGGAAGCCACCGAATGTACCGACGAAGGTTATTACTGCCGTGTTATTGTTGAATCCACTGGTACTGCCACGCATATGGGTAAAGTTTCATTAACATTTAATTTCTGTACCTATGGCCCTGATGATCCTGATGTTCCAGGCGAAGACAATAAATATGCAGGTAGTTCAGCCGTATTGGTAGCTGCAAATGGTGATGAATTATTCCTTTATTTGGAAGGAGGAACAGTTATTGTTGGCAGAACTGACGACCATCCTGATTATGTAGTTGATTATTGGAGAGATCCTATTGAGATACTCGGAGGAACCGGCAGGTTTGAAGGAGCCTCAGGAACGCTTCAAATGGATGATTTTACTACGAATATTGATACATACACGCATCATCAATGGACTGGTGAAATTACCCTGGTAAAAGGCAAAAAATAACAAATAATAGCTGCTACCACGGAACCTATTCAACTTCTGATTTAATCCATTGGAATTTTGGCTTCGCCGGGCTAGTTTCGCCAGTCCTGGCTACTAAGGAAAAGCCCTCCGAACGTTCGTTCGGAAGGCTTTTTTTAAGGTGCGCCCGGCATGGGCATTAACTATAGGGTGAAAGATTACAATGATAGTAAGTTCAGTGAAATTCAGATAGAATGGAGAAAATATTGATATTTTAAATAACTATTTGTAACTTTCCTCTTTATTGAGCGATGGCTTTTGTGTGCTTAAAAAACCCAAAATGGCTGAATCTTCCTTAAACGGGCAAATGTTTTCAGACAAGCTCACTCAAATAATTGAAGCCAATCTGCAAAATGAACATTTTGGGGTGAATGAACTGGCCCGGGAGGCAGGATTAAGCCGGTCTATGTTACATCGTAAACTAATACAACAAACCGGGAAATCGGCTTCTGACTTCATTACGTTAAAAAGGCTTGAAAAAGCAAAAGCGTTGCTCGAAAAAGGCGAATTTACAGCAGCAGAAATAGCATACAAAACAGGTTTTAGCAGCCCCAGCTATTTCAACAAGGTTTTTAAAAAACACTATCAAATATCTCCCGGCAACATAAGAAAAGGAAAGAAAGTTGTTTCAGCTGATAACTCAGCAGGAGCAAAACAAAGTAACAGGCGGAGTAGAATTTTGGTTTTGGTGGTGTCAATCTTTCTGTCTGCCACTGTACTAACCTGGGCAGGAGTTAATTTTTTTAAAGGGAAAACCGCTGTCGCTGAAAAATCAATTGCCATTTTACCTTTCGATAATTTAAGTTCGAACGATGAAAATCAATTTTTTGCTGACGGTATTGTTGAAGACCTGCTCACCCGGCTCTCCTCATTAAATAATTTAAAGGTGATATCGCGAACCTCGTCTGAAATATTCCGCGATAAAGCCGATAAAACAGCTCCTGAAATTGCAGAGATACTTAGAGTCAACCACCTTGTAGAAGGCTCGGTTCAGCGTGTTGGTAATCAGATCCGTGTTTCAGTGCAGTTGATAGATACAAAGACGGACTACCACATTTTATCGAAACAATACAACAGAAATTTAAATGATTTTTTTGAGGTGCAAAGCGAAATTGCCAGCGAGATTGCTACTGAGTTATCACTTGCATTAACCAAAACCGAGCAGGAGGCATTGAAAACGAATCGCACAAACAATCTGAAAGCTTTTGAATACAGGCAATTGGGGCGGTATCATCTGAATACACGGACGCGTGATGGTTTTTTTAACAGTTTAAAATATTTCAGGCTTGCAATTCACGAAGACCCTGGTTACGCTTTGGCATATGCTGAAATGGCCGATTCGTATTTTCTAATGGCCTGGTATGGTTATGTAGAATTTAAGTCGGGACGGGATAGTGCAATTCACCTGGCCAAAAAAGCGCTTAAAATGGATGAATCCCTGGGAGAAGCCCATACTGTTTTAGGAGTTATTTATAATGAATATGACAGGCAATATGATGCAGCAAAAAAAGAGTATGTAAAAGCGCTCAAGCTTAATTCAAATCACTCAACTACTTTTCAATATTTTTCTGAATTTTTTGCCACCGAAGGAAAATTGCTTGAAGCCAGGGAATTGTTAAATAAAGCCATCCGGCTCGATCCCTTTTCCTTTATCATCAGATATGCAAGTTCGCTGTTGTACTGCAAAGAGGGAAATTTTGCAGAGGCCCTTAACGAAATAGAGATATGTCAGGATTTGGTGAAAGACAATTCAGGGGCCGTGTCACAGGAATTGATAATTCACCTCCATACAAATGACCAGGCCTCTGCGTACAGATGTTTTGTAAGGTTAGGACAAATAAATGGAAAATGGACCATGACTGAAGCGGATAGTATTTACCAATCAGCCGGAATCAATGAACTTGTAAAATGGGGCATAAAAAAGGGAGACTGGACATCAGAATGGAAAACAGCCCAATATTATTCCTTGCTGGGCGAAGAGGAAGAAGCCCTGCAGATTCTTGAAAAATTAGTGGATACAAATAAATTATTTCCGTTTGTAACCGGATCTGCCGAATTTAAAAATCTTCGTTCAAATCCCCGGTTTATTGCCATCCGCAAAAAAATGGGACTGCCTCCATTAAACCCATAAACCGGCAAATTCAACCAGATGTTCCTTCCGGAAGTATCTAAGAGGTTTATCCGTCCCCCATCTTAGAAAAGGTCATTACAATATTAGTATAATATATGATACTAACATGCTTTTAATGTACGTTTTATCGCCTGTTTCAAGCATTTAGAATCATATAAGATACAATTTACTTGAATTTGTGAAGAAAACAGGTTATTTTTATAAAATAATATCATATATGATACATTAAGTGGTCTAAAAATGACGAACGAAGAAATAATTAAAGTAATTAAGGAAAGAAAAGATATACTTGGAATTAACCAGGAATATCTTGCAGCGCTTTCTGAGGTTGGATTGGCAACGCTAAAACGCTTTGAATGCGGAAAAGGAAACATAACCTTGAAAAACCTTCGTAAGATTGCAGATGTTTTAGGGTTGGATGTAAACCTTGAAATAAAAAAGCCTAATAAATGAGACGAGCGAAAGTATACAGGAACAAAATCTTCGCGGGCATCTTGTCAGAAATTGATGATGTTGGTTATGAGTTTACATATGATTCTGCGTATTTCAATGACAGATCACAACCTGGTATAAGTCTTACAATACCTAAAACTAAATTAACACATACTTCTGAGCACCTGTTTCCTTTTTTTTATAACATGCTTTCTGAAGGAACGAACAGGGTGGTTCAGTCAAAACTATTAAAGATCGATGAAAGAGATTTTTTTGGTTTATTGCTGGCCACAGCTAAATATGATACCATTGGTGCTATCACAGTTAAAAAAATATAAGGGATCTATTGACAGAAAAGATAGATCCAGCCACTGCAATTTACAGATAGACAATAGTTATACTATATGGAAATAACAAAATGCCCTGGGTTGTTATTGGAGGGATTTTCAATATACAGTCCCCTTTTTCTTCGCAGAATGTTTAATGGGAAAAAAGTAAGTCATGTTTTGCCTTATAATGCACCCGAAGTTGACGAACAGGATCAACAGAAATTTATGCAAAACCAGAAAAGAATTTCTATTTCAGGTGTACAGGAAAAGTATTCAGTACTGCTTGAAAAAAACAATCTGCGGTTAACAGAAGAAAAGGAACAAGGTATGTATATACTCAAACCGAAACCACATGGACTTCAACGGACAGGTATGGTTCCGGCAAATGAGCATTTAACAATGCAGATAGCTTCTCAAATTTATAAAATCAAAACTGCAGAAAACGGAATCGTTTTTTTTACCAATAATGAACCTGCATACATTACAAAGCGATTTGATGTCAGTCCGGACGGACGCAAACTGGGAAAAGAAGATTTTGCATCCTTGGCCGGTAAAACAGAAGAGAACGCAGGAAGGAATTTCAAATACAATTATTCATATGAGGGCATTGCTGAACTTATAAAGGAATACGTAGGAGCATGGAAAGTTGAAATGGAGAAATACTATAGATTAGTGATTTTTAACTTTTTATTCTCCAACGGTGATGCGCATCTAAAAAACTTCTCTCTGCTGGAAACAATCAATGGAGACTACGTATTAAGTCCCGCTTATGATCTGTTGAATACTAGAATCCATGTTAGCGATGAAGGTCTATTTGCATTGGATAATGATCTGTTTAAAGAATGGAATTGGTCCGATTGCAGAATTCAAAATGCAGATCACTTTCCTTGTAAAGAAGATTTCATTGAATTTGGGAAAGCAATTAAAATAAGCGAGAATAGAGTAATAAAGATACTTACTCCTTTTTTGGAAGAACAACCTGAGGCAATGAGTTTAATTGACAGATCATTTTTTGACAAGGAAACAAAAATTCTCTATAGACAGCACTATCAGGAACGTTTGGAGATTATTAATATGGAATAGAGTCGTTTCTATTAGCATTCAGAAGATCAGTTAGATCCCTCAAATCCCTAACCAAATCGAAGTTCGATATTTGGTTTCGCCGAGCTAAAGGTTCATCTGTCCCCGCTACTAAGGTCACCCTTTAGGACTCACTCTTCCGACGATAGGAGGAAGGGCAATACTGTCCCCGCTACTAATGAGGCCCGGTGAACTAAATTGATCGGACTTTTTATTTAGAAATTAATTTTTTGAATACTCTTCCGGGAAATATAATTGCTTAATGAAGTTGAGATGGATGTCATTAAGTATATTGACGAATACCGAACAAAACAAAAGGAATAAGTTCATCATGCATCCTTTACATAAAAAACCTCACCTACCCGGTTGATGTGATCAATTAGTTCCGGATTTTCTATTTTGCTATAAATTGATAAGTCGATTTTATGTGGCAGCAGAAGGTCATCCAGTTCATCTTCTATTCTCACCAGTATCGTCAGGTCAAGGTGTTCTCCCATCAATGTCATGTCTATGTCTGAAGCTGTCTTATAATTACCTTTTGCCCTGGAACCATAAAGCAACACCCTATCAATCTGATCGTAATTTGCAAAGATCGATTGAATCGATTTAATTTGACTTTCTTTTAGACCATACATTTAAAAAACATAATTACTTTCCTGATTCCTTGGCTTCCATCATCTTGCGGAAAGTGAGCAGTGCTGCATAATAATCATTCATTATCTTGCTATAAATCTCATTTGCAATTTCTTCATTGTATGTATGGGAAGATAAATTGCGACTTTTGATCATCTCCATCCATACATCACCATCCTCAACAAGCTCCGCCTTAAAGGCCTCCCTTGTGGCATCTTTCGATCCATATATTTTCACTTCTCCAACCTCTTCCAGGAAATCTTTCATCACGTTCCATGCCAATTCATGCGTGAATTCAAACCGCTGAATAAGACCTTCCCTCAGCACCTCAACCTGGACGACCTCATAGCCAGGAGGAAAATTGCCCATTCCCTGGTCTGGCATCACCTTTTTTACAAAGTCAACAGCCTCAGAAAGCTTATCCATTGCTTTCTTATAGTTAGAAAACCGCTGTTTCCACCTTGTATCTTCACTGCCAGTCATAATGCATTTTAATTTATGAAATAAAGATACGAATTGTATTTCATAAAGAAATCACCCTCACGCCAGGCGCATCTTAATCTTCGTTTTCCTGTTCTCAATAGTCTGCACGGGAACGCGAAGATCAAGCCCTAATCAATAACTTCAGCCATATTTCTCAATAATTCGCGGTGCGATACATCTCAACCTGATATAGTTGGCTTTGTTTTTCGAATAACAAAATATTGAAGTAGCTTTAGTTATATATATACCTCAACTGTCCATCATATGGAAATTACTGCAATAAGCTGGGATTTCAATCCGGAGATTTTTTCTATCTACTTTATATCACGCTGCTGTTGCAAGGTGAATAAACTCGCCCACTCCGATCGGGATATTCAAAATATACCATACAAACAGCAGTATGGTCCACAAGATAAACAGGATTACCGCATAGGGTACCAGGAGAGAAATGATCGTCCCGATCTTTAACCGTTTGTCGTATTGATGTATCCAGCCGATAAGCAGCGGGAAGTATACATACAAGGGTGAGATACTGTTTGTAATGGAATCACCGATCCTGTACATCAACTGGACGAATCCCGGGCTGTACCCCAGTTCTGCCAGCATGGGAATAAAAATCGGTGCAAAGATGGCCCATTTTGCAGATCCGGAGCCAAGGAAGATGTTCAGAAATGCGATCAACAGGATAAACAGGATGAACATGAATGGTCCGGTCAGACCTGTTGCCTGTAAAAATTCAGCACCGTTGATGGCCATAATGGAATCAAGATTTGACCAGCTGAAAAGATTGATAAACTATGCAACCACAAGCATCAGCACAATATATCCGGCAAGTCCCCTCATTCCATGTTCCATGTGCTTCAGGATGTCATCCTTCTGTTTAATCGTACCTGTTGCCTTCCCATAGAAATAGCCGGGGATGGCAAACATCAGGAAGAGGATCGGCACCAGACCACCCCGGCATCTGAATCAATATTTCCGCAAGCTCCGATGATAAAGATCACCGGGAAAATTATACGTTTCGGTGTTGCAAAGGCGATATTACGCATGATGATGGTCAGCAACCCGCTCTGCTCTGCGATGGAGACGCCCATCAACATAACAAACACAAGTCCGAGTGGGGCAAAATGCGCAAAATTGGTTACCAGGTTTTGCAAAAACCAGCGAAGACCATCTCCCGTGGCGATATTCCTGGCAGCGATTTCAGCGCCTGTGCCGGGCTGCATGGCGCTCACCCCAAAATAACTGGTAATGGCACTGGTAATAACGATGATGATACAGATCCATACAAACATCCAAAACGGATGCTGCAGTTTATTTCCGACAATTTACATCCATCTCAACACTCCTGTCGCAGCAGGAATTTCATCCGTATCGGCGTGCTCCCCGGGTGCCCCGGTTTGATCAATTTTCTCGTTTGGCTTGTCTTTTTTATCCGAAAACGCTTGGCTCATTATTGTTGTCTGTTAAATAATAAATGAGTACTTAAAGGTACCGATCATTCGAACTCAATAAAACTAAATGCCCCTGACAGGGTTATGTTCGACGCATGGAACGGGAACCTGCAACATCTGAAATTCATTATGCGATACGCGGTGTGCAATTCATCTTATCTCCTTCATCTTGCAATGCTGCATAGCTTCAAACAGATCGGAAATATATCCAAAAAATGCAAGATTAAAATTTAAATGTGTTTACAGGTATCTAGGTTAATATTTCTTAATAAAAATATGAAAATGAACAATCCTGTCATTTCTGTGATTAAAAATTTTCAACCAAATTTTTGATATGAGCAAAGGTCAAAAGACGAAACCCGGAGTTTTTCAACGTATTCTTGATAAGGTAGAGGTTGTTGGCAACAAGCTTCCCCATCCCGTGACCCTATTCGCAATTTTGATGGTGATCACCTTGTTGCTGTCCTGGATTTTCGGTGGTGTATCTGTCGAACATCCCGGGAAAGCAGCAGGTTTTCTCGATTCCGAAGGGAACCCGGTGGATAAAATTAATGTAATCAACCTGCTCTCACGGGAAGGCGTACAGATGATATTTACCCGGATGGTGGAGACTTTTGCAGATTTTCCACCACTGGGATTGGTACTGATGGTGATGCTTGGTATCGGCGTGGCCGAATATACGGGTATGATCTCGGTGGGTTTGCGACTTTTTGTTTCAAAAGTACCCAGGTCGATCATCACTTTCTCCATTGTTGTTGCAGGTATGCTTAGCTCTGTTGCCGCCGATGCGGGATATGTGGTATTGATACCCCTTGGAGGGGCAAATTTTATGAGCATGGGAAGGCATCCGCTTGCAGGCATCGCCGCTGCCTTTGCCGGAGTTTCCGGCGGCTTTGGTGCAAACATACTGCCTACCGGACTTGATCCTATGATCGCAGCATTTACCGAAACGGCGGCCCAGATTATCGACCCGGGGTACACTGTGGATCCATTGTCAAATTATTATTTAATGGCGGCCTCTGTGCCGCTGGTCGGTTTGGCAGGTACCCGGATTACGGAAAGAATCCTTGTTCCGAGGTTGGGTACATATAAGCCCGACGCTGATCTGAAGATTGAAGAGGACAAGCCCATCACACGTCAGCAAAAGAAAGCCCTGATGTAGTCTTTTATCGCTTCTTTTTCTGTGCTGGCGCTTTTCATGATGACCATCATCCCTGAGAATGGCCTGTTACGCGGTATGCCGGATCCGGAAACAGGAGTGCGAAGTTTTGATCCTTTCTTTGATTCCCTGGCAACTATTTTTGTCCCGATGCTGATGCTCATGGGGTATTCTCCTGAAACAACCCAGGCAGCCTACCGGATTGGTGATTCATATTCAAATATACTTACACCGCTTCTGCCTTACTTTCCACTTGTGATTGTATTCGCACAGAAATATGTGAAGAATGTGGGAATCGGTACGCTGATATCGATGATGCTTCCCTATGCAATTGCATTTGCGGTGGTTCGTATACCCATGTTGCTGCTATGGATCTGGGCCAGGTTGCCGCTTGGGATTGAGGGACCGATTTTCTATCAGTAATTTTTCATTGTTAGTGACCATACAGGGTGGATTTCAGATACTTTATCGGACATCCTGGTTGCAGAAATTCCACATTAAAAATCACTTTTACAACGAATAGACTGAAGGGAAAAGGTGTTATTAATTGTAAATTCTGCTTTCTTAGGGGTTGCATCTGAATGCAAGTATGCCTATGCGGAAGATCATTCATATAGATATGGATTCTTTTTTTGCTTCTGTGGAGCAAAGGGATTTTCCCCAATACAGGGGGAAGCCAGTTGCCGTGGGTCACCGTGGACCACGTTCGGTTGTTGCCGCCGCAAGCTATGAAGCCAGGAAATATGGCGTTCACTCGGCCATGCCCATGACGGCGGCTTTGAGAAAATGCCCGGAACTCATTGTCATGCCCCATCGTTTTGAAGTCTATAAAAAAGTTTCCGCAAGTATCCGGGATATTTTCTATGAATATACCGAACTGGTGGAACCCCTCTCGCTCGACGAGGCCTACCTGGATGTGACGCATCCGAAGAAGGGACCACCATCAGCTTCCCTGATTGCAATGGAGATAAAAAATGAAATCCGGAATCGTGAAAACCTGGTTGCATCTGCCGGTGTGTCCTTCAATAAATTCCTTGCAAAGATCGCCTCGGACATGGATAAACCGGACGGTTTTTATCTTATCAAGCCTGAAGAAGCAGAACAATTCCTGGAAGAGCTGGAGATTAAAAAGTTCTTTGGGGTAGGGGAAAAGACGGCGCAGAAAATGCACAGGTTGAATATATTTAAAGGACGTGATCTGAAAGCCTTGCCGCGGTACCGGCTGGTCAGTAATTTCGGGAAGGCCGGGAATTATTTTTATGACGTGGTTCGGGGAATCGACAACCGGCCCGTAGTGTCATACCAGGAAAGCAAGTCCATCGGTGCTGAACGCACATATGATACGGACCTGTATGAGCTGGAACAGGTTGAAGCACGGCTCTCCGAAGTGATGGATATCATGTGGCGCCGCTGTGAGGCAAAGAAAAAATTCGGGAAGACGGCTACATTGAAACTCCGTTTTTCAGATTTCAGCACGATCACAAGAAGCAAATCTCAGCAAGACCCTTTCGTATACCAGGAGATGAAGGAAGTAGTAAGGGAATTGTTGCCGGTTCAGCGAATCCAGCAGCAGGGAGTAAGGTTGCTGGGTGTGACCATGTCGAACTTTCCGGTTGAAAAGAAAAAACCTGCTTCCCGGCAGATCGAGATTGATTTTGAATCAGGTGCTGAATAAGCCAGTCAAACGTCGCGTAACTGTTAGCTGCCTCATCTGATCTGCTCTCCTCTCCTGCCAAAAGTTGGCCTGGAAAGTGATCTCTCTTATGGCCAATGTTTTAGATTGAATACTTGTCTAATGACCAAAAATATAAAAGAGACCCAGTTGAATTCCCCTGTTAAAAGATTTTACAGCGTCGTTTTGATTAATGTTGCTTAATCCATGATTATACCTTGCATCTACACCAAAACCTGTTGAGGGAACTACATAACTGACCCCTGCACTAACACCAAGGTCGAAGGAAGTTAACTCACTTTTATTGTCTGCTCTGACCAGAAGTCCCAGTTGCGGGCCGGCTTGTAATCTGAATCCATTGTCAAACATATACTGAAGGAGGACAGGAACATTGATATAGCCCAGCTTCTGTTCATTTCCCCCGCTTTGTGCTCCCTGGCTTGAATAGACCAACTCAGGCTGAATTGCCCATATGTGATCCAGATGGATATGACCCAGCAGTCCCAGATGAAATCCTGTCATCTGGTCATATACAGTGTTGCCGTCACTGCTGATCTTGTACATATTTACCCCGGCCTTGATTCCAAGATTTACTAATCCTCTGGGAGAACTGCTGTGTTGTGCACTTGCAACACTGGTAATCATGAGTGCTGCAATCATACCGATTAAGAATTTCATTGATTTCATATTTATCTGTTGTTAATTTATTTCCTTCTCCAGTATGGATCGGGGTTTTGGTTGGTAAAGAACGGGTTATCCTGTGACAAGGTATTATGTAATTGCAACAACTTATTACATAATTCACACATTATAGTGCTGTCTTAAATGCAGCCGAAAAGGAACAACTGGCTGAAAAATGTTCATAATGTGAATTATATGAAGAAAAGCTCTGATGTTATGGTATTGCGATTAACTTTAACGAAATAATATAAATGGAACATGCAGGTAACTGTCAACAGGAAAAACACACCTTTCATCCCTGATTCCAGCAGGGTAATCACCCGGTTTCTGTATACAAACGATAAGCGATCCAGGAGTCTTATCCAGGCTGTTTTGGAATTAATAGAGAACGAGGCCCGTGATGCATTGAACCAGACGCTGCGCGATTATTCAATGCGGCATCGGAATATCTCTAAAATATTTGAAAACCATTTCAGGAAAGTTGTCCATCTCTTTTCAGAACTGGGTATTGATCCGGAAACACTCACCGGTACGAGAAAGATTTTAATCGGTTCGTATTTCACGATGGAATATTCCATCGAATCAGCCGCTTTTTTTAATCCCTCCATCATTGAACATCCCTGGCAGACGGATACCGGGCCCGGTGAACGCAGGGTAATCATTAGTTTCAGGGCTACAGGCGAAGGGCATATATCCTCGATTGTATTCAGGACCGGGGTGCTGGATCAACAGAATAACCTGATTCTTGAACCGGTCGGAAATATGCTGGAGGAGGCTGAGCATATCCGGCGACATGTGTATAATAAAAAATCGTTCGGCCAAAAACTGGATGATATGCAGGATATCAACAGCATTATTCCGCCCAACCTGATCCTGGACCGGCTAAATGATGAATTTACCTACGAGGAATTACGAAACTGTATTGACGAAGCCAGGAAAGCGCATTATCCCGAATCAGATAAAGAGTTGCTTTTTAACCAGATTATCTGGCTGGCCTCAACTCATTATGAATTGCAATTCTCCCTGGATACGAATCTTAGTGAACGGGTTATTTTTCCCGTATCGGTAAATGAGAAAAATGGAATTGAAGATGCACGTTTCGTGAAATTCACGGATGAGGATGGGAAACCTGCCTACTATGCAACTTTTACAGCTTATGATGGGTCGACCATTTTACCCAAAATGCTGGAAACAACAGATTTTTACCATTTTAAAATTCTCCCGCTCCATGGGGAAATTACTCAGAACAAAGGCATGGCGTTGTTCCCCAGGAAGGTGAATGGAAAATATGCCATGCTCTGCCGGCTTGATGGATTCAATAATTATATTTCCTTTTCCGAGAATATTACCCTGTGGCGCGAGGCAACCCTGCTGCAGCAGCCCGAATACCCCTGGGAGCTCATTCAGATAGGGAATTGCGGGTCTCCCATTGAAACGGAAGAGGGATGGCTGGTGATCACACATGGTGTTGGCCCTATGCGCGAATATGTGCTTGGAGCCTCTTTACTGGACCTGCATGATCCGACAAAGCTGATCGGGCGCTTAAAAACACCCCTTCTTGTACCCAATGAAGAGGAAAGAGAGGGCTATGTCCCGAATGTGGTATATTCGTGCGGTTCCCTGATTCACAATGACGATCTGATTATCCCCTATGCAATGTCTGACTACGCATCTACCTATGCAACGGTTAATGTAAGGGAACTTCTGGATGTGCTGAAAAAAACCGCTGGTGTTTAGCCGTTGAATTGAAGTTCTTCATATGCCTGCAAAACTGTAAGGTGCGAGATCAGGTATGCCAGTGAACTCTCAGCACCCTGGTTCCTGTTTACCCCGTACTTTTCAAAGCCGTCGCAGCATCCCTTGGTCTCAAAATCGTAGAGACTCATACGCAGGTCATTTTCACCCAGGAACCAAAGGAAGGAAGTATATAGCTTGGACAGGTATTCCTTGTCTCTTGTCAGGTGGTATGCCTGGTGGTACATGAGCACCATGGCCATGGCATCAATCGGTTGCTGGGCAAATACAGAACGCTCCCCATTTTTCTTGTACCATTTTTCATTCCCAATGATGGACAGGTAATTGTCCCTGATTGTATGTTTTGTAAGGAAGTCCATGGTATCAATCGCCACCCGGGTGATCCTGGCGTCATGAAGAATTTCGGCTGAGTGCAGCAACGCCAGCGGTAAGATGCCATTGTCATAGGCAAGCAGGGTTTCAAACCAGCTCCAATCCGGAGAACTGTTTTCTTCATAATGTTTAATGAGGCTGTTGGCCATGTTTCGAAGCCTTTCGGTCATGGAATCATCCCCTGGATTCGTTTTCAGATAATAGCATATGCCAATCATCATATTTGCTATACTCCTGATAGACTGTAGTTTTTCGAAATTGGGAGCCGCATTGAAGAACATCAGCCGGCCTGTCTGGTAATAGGCATCATTGGGGGCATTTGCCAGCAAATACCCCAATGCCCAGATTGTCCTGCCGAAGGAATCCTCAGAGCCTACCTCATCCAGGAAGGATCTGCTGAAGCTCAGAAAATTCCGGAAGGTCCCATCAGGATTCTGCATGTAGTGGATGTAACTCAGGTAGATGGGCGACAATTCCAGGGCCCTGGCGTCCTTGGTTTGACGGTACGCCATCAATACCATCAGTAATGCCCGTGCATTGTCATCCAGGCAATAGCCTTCTTTCAGGTTTGGAATTCCAAACTTTGCATGTTGGATAATACCCGTATCATCTGTCAGCCGGTTGATATGTGCCAGGGAAAACTGCGGCAGGATCAACAGGTCAAAAACCGACGCATTTTTTTCAATGGGAAGGCGTTCCCCTGCAGATACCCGGGAAGCCAGTTCCAGGTAATTGCTTCCTGATTTTGGCCAGGTAATTTTCCTGCCATAGGCAGCTGCACTTTCCCGCAGCTTTTGAAGCTCTTCAGGATGTTGCATGAGACGGGACAGAAGGGTGGCAAGCTTTTCGGAATCATTGAAATCAAAAAGCAGACCCCTTCCCCCGGCAAGCAATTCTTCAGCATGCCAGAAAGGTGTTGAAATAACTGCAGAACCTACACCTACAGCATAGGTGAGTGTTCCGCTGGTAATCTGGGCCTCATTCAAATAGGGCGTAATATAGATATCACAGGCATAGAGGTATTTAAATAAATCCACCTCGTTAATGAATTCATTCAGGAATACCACATGCCGTTCCAGGTGCAGACTTTTCACCAGGCGCAATAAATAGATCCGGTATTCCTCCCCGGAATGCCGCAACACATTGGGATGGGTTTTACCCAGTATTATATAGATCACTTCGGGATGCTTTGCCACTACTCCCGGCAATGCTTTGATAACGGTTTCGATGCCTTTGTTCCGACCGATAAATCCAAAAGTTAGCAGCACTTTCCTGTGCTCAAGTTTAAATTCCTTTTTGGATTCCTCCTGGCTAAAACGGATATCGGGCACACCATGTTCTATGAGTTCGATCTTTTCCCTGGACACACCGTATATCTCCACCAGGAATGTAATCGCTTTGTTTGTCATCACCACCAGAGTGTGGGCCATTTTGCATATCTCTGAGAGAACGGCCCTTTCATTATAGGAGGGGTTTTTAAGAATTGTGTGGAGTGTAACAATAATTGGAATTTCGAGCCTGTGGAGCAACGGAAGTATATATACACCACTTTGTCCGCCATAAATGCCAAATTCATGCTCCAGGATGCATATATCGGCGCCGCTCAGGTTAATGAACCTGGCTGCATTGATGTAATCTTCCTGGTTTTCCTGCCTGATATTCAGTTTTACCTCTGGCGGATACTGGTACACAAGATCATTATCGTTCATGGCCACGACAAATCCGGAATGTTCATTTTTGTTTTTTCCATGTGGTACCAGCATAGAATTAAACAGGTTCCTGGTGAAGGTGCCAATCCCGCATTCCCTGGGCGGATAGGTACCAATGTATGCTAATTTCATTCGATATGATTTTAATGCAGGAAATGGCAATATTGCCCGGAGATGTTCTTACCTCCGGGAAAATGTGACTGATGGATTCCTAAAGCAAGCAACTAGAGCACAATCTTGCTTTTGTTATCCTTTTCCATGCGTTTGGCAGCTTTATCAGATCGTTTTTCTTTAAGTGTTCTGACAGCTGTTTTTTTGGTATTTTTTGTCTTGGTTTCTTTTGATTTTGACATGATTTCTGATTTCTGACGTTTCCATGTAAAGTGATTCTCAGGTAGGAACAAAGGTACCTGCAAAGGCATGGAGCGCAATTATACAATTGAGGTTAAATGTTACATCATTCACACATCCTCAAGGGTATCTCTCCGTTTGTTTCTGAGCTTTTTAAAGTGGGAAGGAGTGAGTCCGGTAATCTTCTTGAACTGATTGGACAGGTGGGCAACACTGCTGTAATGCATCTTATATGCAATTTCAGTCAGATTGAGCTCATCGTAAACAATCAATTCTTTTACCTTTTCAATCTTGTGCGCCAGGTAGAATTTTTCAATGGTGGTACCTTTTACTTCGGAAAACAGGTTGGACAGGTACGTATAATCGTGGTTGAGTTTATCACTGAGGAAATCTGAAAGGTTTATCCTGATCTGTTCATCCTTGTAATGCACCAGTTCTATTATTGCACTTTTTATTCTTTCTACAAGGATGCTTTTTTTGTCGTCC
The DNA here is from genome assembly GCA_029210585.1 of Bacteroidales bacterium. GTDB lineage: Bacteria > Bacteroidota > Bacteroidia > Bacteroidales > M55B112. The sequence goes on along the minus strand of JARGFP010000004.1, from coordinate 229,321 downwards.
ATCAGCTGAAGTCCGGACTTTCTAAGCGAGGTATCCAGTTGCTCCAACTGTTCGGGCAGTATGGTTTCTACGATATTGGCTTCTCCGATTTTTACATCAACATACTGAAGTCCCAGTTTTTCAAGCTCCGATTTCACTACCATCTGGCAGCGAATACACACCATATTTTTAATATATATTTTCAAAGAAGGCAGCGCTTTTTCGAAATTTTCGCTGCGGTAAAGTTAATCAATATTCCCGGGACCATTTGATAAAAATTCAACGACTGCCGCCAGGCTCCTAAAACTTTTAAACTGCCACTTTGTTGTTACACCATGAAAAATATCCAGGAGCTTCCGGGCAGGACAGGCAGTTTTTACAGGTTCAGAGTTATACTTATACTGGGAATCCTTACAGCTTACGTGCCTTTTTAAGTTGATGATGGCCACAACGTTTTTTTTATTCCCGGGGGTGATGACCGGCTTGTGGATACTACGGAAAAAAAGCGTGAAACTGGTGCAGTAAATGACAGGAATGCATCCAAAATACTTGTTATACCAATATGATCACTTTCCCGCGCGGTTTTCCGAATTCTGCCTTATCGAAGGCTTCGGCAGCTTTCTCCAGCGGGAAGGTATGCTCTATCACGGGCTTCAGGTTTTTTTGCCTGATCAACGCCTCCAGTTCATCATAATCTTCCGGCCTTTTCCGCATGTTGGAGGAAGTGAACTTCCTTCCATAGCGGATCCTGGCTATCAATGCCTGGATCTTTGTCCAGGGGATTAATAAGGGCGATGCATAGCTACCCCCGGGTACCAGGAGCTGCGGAATCTTTTTGCGCTCCATCATTCCCCAGGCGTCCAGGATGGCATCAAATTGTGTTCCTGCCGGGATCGTGTTTTCCCCGCTGTACCCATACACTTCATCTGCCCCCAGCTCCCTGGCCAGTTCCGCATTCCCCGCACTGCAGGTGGCTGTTACATGGGCCCCTTTCGCTTTTGCTGCCTGTACCGCGAAATGTCCCACACCGCCGGTGGCGCCATTCACAAGCAGCTTCGAACCTGTCTTGACGCCGCACCTGCGCAGGCCATTCGTAGCTGTCAGCGCTGCAATGGGCAACGATGCCGCCTCCTCAAAGGAGAGCCATTCCGGCATCGCCCGGGCATCTTTTTGACGGACATGGGCGATTTCAGCAAGTGCCCCGGACTTATTTGAAAAAGCCGGTATAACGCCGTACACCTTGTCACCGGGTTTGAATTCATGTATCCCGGGTGCAACTTCCTTCACAACACCCGCAAAGTCTGAACCGATGATCATCGGAAATCTGGATCCCAGCAGCAACCTGAGCACTCCCTGCCTGATTTTCCAGTCGACCGGGTTGACAGAAACTGCTTTCACCCGGACCAGTAAATGATCTTTTCGAAGATCAGGTTCGGGCAATGCTCCATATTGAAGTGACCCGGGTTTCCCGTAGGATGTGAGGAATGCTGCTTTCATACGCAATTAACACCCCGGACAGATTATTGTTTAAAATTCAGAGACGCAATCATCTCCACCAAACCCTTCACCAAACCCTTCACCAGACCCTTCACCAAACCCTTCACCAGACCCTCCACCAGACCTTCCACCAGACCTTCCACCAAACTCTCCACCAAACTCTCCGCCAAACTCTCCGCCAAACTCTCCGCCAAACTCTCCGCCCAATCCTCTGTCAAATCTTCTGCCAAATCCTTTACTAAAAAGCGGTCCTCTCGTTGAACCCTTGCAGCACAGCAATGTGAATTCAGGATTGTCCCGGGCTTCATCTTCCCACAGGAGTCAGGGAGATGCACTCTCAATCCGGATCCAGGTAGTCTTCACAATCCAGCTCCGTCTGCACCCATACCGGAATCCCGAAAGAGAGGGTTTTCGAGTGCCGGTACAGCGGATCCCGGTAGATCTTCTGCATGTACCTCGCCCATACAGGCAGTGCCGCACCGGCACCCTGTCCGTACCCGCCATAACGGAACCGCACACGCGGATGGTCACCCCCGATCCATACGCCCGTGATCAGCACCGGTGTATACCCGATGAACCAGCCGTCAGTATTTCCCTGGGTCGTCCCGGTTTTTCCTGCAATCTCGTTGTCAAAGCCGTACACCGTGCGCAGCGATGCCGCGGTGCCATTGTCGACCACATTTTTCAGCATCTCCGTCATTTCCAGGGCATGCCGCCGGCTGATGACCGCCTCAGAAACAACCGGTGCCTGGGCGTACAACACGTTTCCAGACTTGTCTTCAATGCGTTTCAGGTAGATGGGCTTCACGGTTCTGCCTTCATTCAGAAAAGCACTGTACACCTGCACCAGTTCCTCCAGGGAGACTTCACCCGTTCCAAGTGCAAGGGACAGCACTTCGGGCATCTTCCCTGTGATTCCAAGTTGTTCTGACAACCGCATTACCTTGTCGATGCCTGTTTCTTCCAGTAACCTGACGCTGATCGTATTGACGGAGTGTGTCAGCGCGCCTTTCAGCGAGTAATACCCCCCGTATCCACCCCTTGTATTTTTTGGGGTCCAGCGATTGTACTCCTCGTACACCACCGAATCATTGGGGAGATATGTACACGGCGTAAATCCGTTCCGGAGTGCAGCTGCGTATACCACCGGCTTAAAGACGGAGCCGGCCTGACGTTTTGATGTCACATGGTCGTATTTGAAATACTCCGACCGGATTCCGCCCACCCAGGCACGCACATAGCCTGTGCGTGCCTCCATGGACAACAATCCGGCGTGTAAAAATTTCAGGTAATGGACCACGGAATCATAGACCGACATCTCCACCTCCTTCATTCCTTCCCATGTAAATATTTCTGTCTTTTTGGGAACACGCAGCGCTGCGATGATTTCATCTTCTGATAATCCCTTTTGTTCCAGGCCCTGGTAGGGACGGGTCTGCTGAAGATGACTGGTGATATAGGCCTGCTGATTGCCCAGCGGGTCCCTGTGTTGCCACTGACGGTCGAAAATGCCTTGCAGCCGGGTCATTTGTGCCTGTACGGCTTCCTCGGCATAGCGCTGCAGGTCGGCATTGATGGTGGTATAGATCTTCAGTCCATCCGTATAGATATTGTACTGTGAACCATCTTCTTTGGGATTTTCCCGGGCCCACCGCAACAAATCCATTCGCAGGTGTTCCCTGAAATAGGGTGCAAGTCCCTCATTGTGGGACAGCCGCACGTAGTCCAGCTCCATGGGCAGCTTACCCAGGGAGTCGGCAGTCTTTTGATCCAGGAAGTGGTGCCTGGCCATTTGCGACAGGACCAGGTTTCTCCTTGATACAGACCTGTCAGGATGGTGTACGGGATGGTATGCGGAAGTTCCTTTGAGCATTCCCACCAGCAGCGCTGATTCTTCTGTTTTCAGCTCCTGTGGCTTCTTATTGAAAAATCGCTTCGCTGCCGTTTCTATGCCAAAGGTGTTTTCTCCGAATGAAACGGTATTCAGGTAGAGTTCCAGGATTTCCTGTTTCGAATAGGCGCGGTCAAGCCGCACCCCGATGATCATCTCCCTGAATTTATTCACCGGCATGGCCAGCACAGAATGCCGCCCGCGGGGAAAGAGGTTCTTGGCCAGCTGCTGGTGAATGGTGCTTCCGCCGCCGGAACTGTTGCGCTGGAGCAATAAGGATTTCACCACAACCCTCATGGAACTCTTCCTGTCGATTCCATTGTGGCTGTAAAACCGCACATCTTCCGTTGCAATCAGCGCATCGACCAGGTGCCCTGGAATTTCACGGTAAGGTGTGTTGGTGCGGTCCTGGTAGTAGTACTTGCCCAGCAGTACTTTCTCATTGGAGTAGATTTCTGAAGCGAGGTGGTTCTGGATGTTCTCCAGTTCTTCAACCGTACCCAGTCGACCGAAAACACCGGTATACACTGCAAAAAAAAGCGCACTGAAAAAGAGCACAGCACTTCCGGCCAGGAACAGGGCGGCCCGGACCACCGATCGCAGTTTTATGATTGGAAGTTGTTGCTTTTTTATCATGATACAGGCTTGTTAAATATCCGGCAGGCACCGACAAACTGACCTGCAGGCACATATTGCCGCCCGGGGACACAAAGAAGGAGATGCCCGGAACCATTAATCGTTCCTTCTTCTCCGGTTTTCATCCTCCCGTTCCCTGTTTTGCCACGATTCCCTGAGCATTTCCTTCTCATTTTCCAGCCTTTCCCGCAGTTCAGGAAGGAAGACCGTGTTGGGATAGGGATTGTTTTCGAGCAGGGCTTCGATGTTGTTGATCTTTTGTTCAGGTTCTTCTTCATCCATCCTGCGCTTGGCCAGCAACGCAAAGGCCAGGTCAACCGTGTTGTAGGTGATGAAATCTTTTTTAATCCAGCCGACGTTGGCTTTTTTCTCATTCACAATCCTGATCCAGTCGTCCCATTCTTCCGTAACTGCAACAATTTCCATTGCCTGTAATTCCTTGTCACTGATGGTCAGCAGATCGGGCCGCATATACAGCGGAACATCTTTTATGACCACACCCGGTGTTGCATGAAGCACACTGGCAAAACCGTACGCCCAGGCAATGGAGGAATCTGACAACTGCACCTTCAGAAATTCTGTATTGTTATAGGCTGAATCGATGGCAGCACTGTCGAGGTACAGGAATTTTTCTCCCAGGCTCAGCAGGGTGGTGGAGGCTGAGCTTCTGCGGGGTTCGCTCCGGGTGGAGATCCGGTCCCATACACTTACCCCGATCACCCGGGTCGTATCCGGAATTGTTTGCACAGGTTCTTCAGGAGTGCCGTTGTCACAAGCCGTGAAATGATGGAGGGAAATAATCAGTAAAAAAAAGGTAATTGTTCTTTTCATCGCCGGATCAGTTTTTTTGCCAGTTTCGTGCATGGCCGGTTTTCAGACATCTAATGTATGATTTCATTCAGAATTTCCGCTGCTGCAACAGCTTTTTTTGTGTATGCTGAATAGGACCGGTGACCCCCTTCCTGCAACCATTTGTCAAAATATGAGGTACTATTGCAGGAAGCCATTCGGTCATGAAGTTATAATGGTTAATTTTGAAACGCAACCACTTGACAATGCTTTATAAAGTTTACGTACTCTATTCGACTTCGCACAACAGGCTGTTTACCGGGATGACCACCAGCCTGGGGGAGCAGATGCAATTATTTAATGGCGACCGGGAAATTGAAGGAATGTCGGAATTAAAGCCCTGGACACTGGTGCATATGGAGCTTTTCAATAATGAAGCAGAAGCTTCTATGCGCGAATCCTTCCTGAAAAGTCCACAGGGACAAGGCTATGTGCGGTCAGATATCCTCTCCCTGTTCGGATTTTAAACAATCGCAGCAGGCTCAGACTGTCTCAGTGCTATGGACAACCTGCACTTCCCGGCTTCACACCTTGCACATTGCCGCTTTCGGATCAACCCGTTTCCACAGATCGGCGGCGTTTGCTTTTCATTCCTGGCACCCGGCTTCACACCTTGCACATTGCCGCTTTCGGATCAACCCGTTTCCATACATCAGCGGAGTGCTCCCATAATTTTTTTCCTTCCTCCGCATCATAGACCTTCGGATCCATTTTTTTCGGGTTGAACATGTGCAGGTATTCGCCCGTTTTTCCTTCAAAATCGGGGGAGATCGCCATATAGATCACCGCTTTGGCTGCTTTTTCGGGCGACTGGAAGGTGATGGAAAAGATTCCCCGGAGGATGATTCTGACCAGCCACGGGGCATTACGGATGATGTTGGTGTTCACCGGACCGGGGCAGATCACGTTCATCGACACATCGGTTTCCGTTTTATTGATCCGCCTGGAAAATTCAACTGCCATCGTATTCAGCACCAGCTTGTAATAGCTGTAATTATTCATGCCCTTCTTGATTCCGTATTCGAAGAATTTTCCGAATTCATCATAATCAATGGAAGAGGATCCCTGGTGGGAATCGGATGAAATGAACACCACCCGCGGCACAGGGTCGCCCGGTCTGCGCTTGCCATTGCATGTCCTGCCGGGGAGGGTGCCGTTTTGCAGCATGAGGTGCAGTAGTATAAAGTTGGCAAGGTAGTTCACCTGGAAGATTTCGTCCAGTCCTGAACCGGTCTTTCTCGCCTTCGGAGTGGCAACCCCGGCATTCAGGATCATCAGGTCGCAGCGGACCTTCTCTTTTTCCAGGGTAGCGCGGAAGGCATGCACGGATGCAAGATCAGACAGGTCCAGCCTGAGCATCCTTACGTGTTCTGACCCGGACGCCTTTTTCACTTTTTCACCTGCTTCCGGGATTTGGCTCCGGCAGGCCATGATCACATTGCCGCCCCTTTTTGCCAGTTCCACGGAAATTGCAAAACCCAGACCTGAATTTGCACCGGTAACAATGCAGGTTTTCCCGTTGATGCTGTCCTGGTCGGTGAGCCTTTCCGATAGTTTTTGTTTCCTGAACAGGTCAAGTATCCCGGTCATGGTTGCTGTTACCGGATTGTCAAATCTTCCGTGCGACATTTTGCAGAATTTTGGGTTCAAGGTAATGGATTTTTTATAACGGTGAACACTATAGCCTGACAAGGACCCCTGGCAAGGATATACTGAACAATTCCCACCCGGTTCCAGACAGGGCATCTCCAAACATTGGACCGTGAACCTCCTCCTAATCAACGAACTTTATTATCTTTGTGCTTCATTGCATGAGGTCATGGCAAATACCAACGAAAAAAAACGAAGCATCTGGCGAAAGCTGATGCAGAAGTACCGGCTGGTGGTATTGAACGAGGAATCTTTCGAAGAAGTTGGATTCATCAAGCTCTCACGGTTGAATATTATTTCGATCGGGGGTTTTTTTGTTGTGTTGCTGATAGCCATCGTTTATGTTACCATTGCATACACACCGATACGCGAACTGATTCCCGGGTACCCCGATGCCATGATGAGTCATAACATCAGGCAAAATGCCATGAAGCTGGATTCGCTGGAGCGTGAACTTACCATGCGGGACCAGTACTTTATGAATATCAACCGCATTGTGAGCGGAGAGCGGCCGGAGGATTTTCTGAATGATACCCTTGCTACACGTGGAGAAGATGAGATTGTGTTCGCACGCTCCTCCAATGATTCTGTCCTTCGCCGACAGGTGGAAGCCGAAGAACAGTTCAGGCTGAGTATCGTGGATGAACCGGCAGAAAGCAAGGGTCTGCACGATATACATTTCTTCACTCCCGTCCAGGGGATTGTGACCAACCCTTTCAACCCGCTTGAAAACCATTTTGGGATCGACCTGGTTGCTGGTCCTGACGAGGTGGTGAAGGCCACGCTCGATGGTACCATCACCATGGCCACCTGGACACTGGAGACCGGGTACGTGATACAGATCCAGCATGCCAACAACATGATGTCGGTGTACAAACACAATGCTGAACTTTTTAAGAGCGTGGGTCTGAAGGTGCGCGCAGGGGATGCGATTGCCATCATTGGAAATTCGGGGGAACTCACCACGGGTCCGCACCTGCATTTTGAATTGTGGCACAATGGGGTACCTCTGAATCCCACTGATTACATAGTATTCTAGGTTGATGAAAAGAGGAATCGCGATACTCGGATCCACCGGGTCCATTGGAACACAGGCGCTTGAAGTAATCAGGAACAATTCGGACCGTTTTGAAGTTGAGGTGCTTACGGCACACAACAATGTCGATCTGCTGATCAGCCAGGCCGTTGAATTTTTGCCGAACGTGGTAGTTATTTCCAGGGATGCACATTATGAGAAGCTGACCAGTGCCCTGTCGCACCTTCCGGTTAAGATTTATTGCGGAACGGAAGCGATTGAGCAGGTGGTTGCCATGGAATCAATACATATGGTACTGACCGCCATGGTTGGATTTGCCGGACTCAAGCCTACCATAGCGGCCATCGAGGCAGGGAAGGCCATTGCCCTGGCCAACAAGGAGACCATGGTGGTGGCGGGGAAGCTCATCATGGATCTTGCAAAACAGAAGCAGGTGCCCATCATCCCGGTCGACTCGGAGCATTCTGCGATATTCCAGTGCCTGGTGGGCGAATATGAAAATGCGGTGGAAAAGATCATACTCACTGCCTCCGGCGGACCGTTCCTGAATACGGATATCAAAGATCTCAGGCAGGTGAAACCCGCCCAGGCCCTGGACCATCCCAACTGGTGCATGGGTCGAAAGATCACCATCGACTCAGCCACCATGATGAACAAGGGACTGGAAGTGATTGAGGCAAAATGGCTCTTTCACCTGGATCCCGAACAGATCGAAGTGGTGATCCATCCCCAGTCGATCATCCATTCGCTGGTTCAATTCAGGGATGGTTCCATGAAAGCACAGATGGGATTGCCGGATATGCGGCTGCCCATTCAGTATGCACTGGCATTCCCGGAAAGAATTTCTTCGGATTACAAGCGTTTTAGTTTTGCAGATTTCCCAAAACTTGATTTCCAGGCGCCTGATTACGAAATTTTTCGTAACCTTGCAATTTCTTTCAGTGCCCTTGAAAAAGGGGGAAATCAGCCCTGTTTGATGAACGCTGCCAATGAAGTGGCTGTGGATGCATTCCTGAAGGAGAGGATCGGGTTCCTTGAGATCCCGGAAATTATTGAGAAAACACTCGAACTGTCGGAGTATATCAGCCAGCCTGGTATCAGCGAGCTGGTACATTCCGATCGTATGGCGAGAGAAATTGCAGAGCAGTTAATATAAGTGATATAGAATGATATTTTTGGTAAAATTGGGTCAGTTCCTGTTGAGTCTTTCCATCCTCATCGTTTTGCACGAGATGGGACATTTCATCCTGGCCAGGGCCTTCAAGACCCGTGTGGAAAAATTCTACCTGTTTTTCGATATAAAGTTCTCCCTTTTCAAAAAGAAGATCGGGGAAACCGAATACGGAATCGGTTGGTTGCCTTTGGGCGGATATGTCAAGATCAGCGGAATGATCGATGAATCCATGGACAAGGAACAGATGGCGCAACCTCCGAAGCCCTATGAATTCCGGTCAAAGAAAGCCTGGCAGCGACTGCTGATCATGCTGGGTGGTGTGCTTGTTAATTTTGTGCTTGCCATGGTGATCTACGTCATGGTTTTCTATACCTGGGGTGAGAAATATGTACCCAATCAGAACCTGCAGTATGGGGTGATGGTTGACAGCCTTGCCGGTGAACTGGGGTTGCAGGACGGTGACAGGGTATTGATGCTGGATGGTGAGACAATTGAGCGTTGGGAAAATATTCCGGGCGACATCTGGCTGAACGATGTACAGCAGATCACCGTAGAGCGGGATGGAAGGCTGGTCAACCTCGAAGTGGATGACGAGATTCTCCCGGTGCTGTCCAGGGAAAGCGTGATGATCGTTCCACGGATCCCATTTGTGATCAGTGAAGTCGTGGTCGATTACCCGGCGCATGAGGCTGGTATGAAACCCGGCGATCGGGTGGTTGGACTGAACGGCCGGGAGATACGCTTCTATGACCAGTTCACCAATGCAATGAAAAATGTGAAGGATGAGCCAATCTCGGTCAGGGCCATTCGCGACGGCAAGGAGATGGAATTCACCATGACCAGCAACGAGCAGGGATTGATAGGAGTGGCCCCACGATTGGATACAGCGTTTTTATTTGATGTCTATGAAGAAGTGGAAATCCACTACAGTTTTTTCCAATCCATACCTGCAGGACTGCAGAAGGGATATGAAACAACCACAAAGTACCTCAAGAGCCTTGAAAAACTGCTCAAGCCGAAGAAATACAAGGCACACGAATCACTGGGCGGATTCATTACCATCGGCAGCATTTTTCCCTCGACATGGGACTGGCAGAGTTTCTGGAACCTGACAGCATTTCTCTCCATTATGCTGGCGATCATGAACCTGCTCCCGATTCCGGCACTGGATGGCGGACACGTGATGTTCCTGCTGTTTGAGATCATCAGCGGAAGAAAGCCGGGCGATAAATTTATGGAATATGCCCAGCTGGTCGGAATGATGCTGCTGATCGCATTGCTGCTGTATGCCAATCTGAATGATGTGATCGGACTGTTCAACAAATAAATCAGTACCATGGGTGGATTATGCACTGTCCATTTTCGTGGTTCAAATAATTAACTAATTTTGTAATTCAATTAAATAAAATTACTATGGAAGCTTTCGTGTTATTAGGTATGCCGGGCTGGTCACAGATTCTGTTGGTGGTCATCGCAATACTGTTGTTATTTGGCGGAAAGAAGATTCCTGAGTTGATGCGTGGCATTGGACAGGGAATGAAGGAATTCAAGAAAGCCACCAGCGATGATGATGATAAGGATAAAGATGAAAAGACCGATAAAGAAAAACTTGAAGATGCCAGGAAGTAAATCCTGAAGACAATTTTTAAGACCTGTTTCTGACGAGACCGGTCTTTTTATATAATTACAGTTGAAATTGAGCGTTATAGATATAATAACCAAATAAGTTCCGATATGAAATATCTTTTACTGTTCATTACTTCGGTGCTCCTGGTCCTGTCAGGATGCGACACAACTGTAAAAACAGGCGATTCGGGAAGGATACTTCCCAACATTACCGGCGGGGCCGGAGAAGTACTGGTTGTGGTGGATAAATATATCTGGGACGGACCTACCGGGGAGTTGCTGAAAGACCTGCTGCAGGAAGAATTCCCGGGATTGCCGCAGAGCGAGCCTATTTTTGATGTGACACAGATCAGCGCTTCATCATTTGACAATATGTTCAGGTTCCACCGTTCTGTGGTGCTGGTAACCATAAAGGAAATGCTGGAAGAACCCGCTGTGCGATACAGGAAGAACGTATGGGCGCGGCCGCAGATTCTGGTGCAGCTGGAAGCCCAGGATGTTGCGCAGCTGCAGCAGCAGATCCGGGACAACATGGAACAGATACAGGGATTCCTGGTACAGTATGACAGGCAGCGTCTCACCGATAGTTATGCCGACTCGAAAGACCTGGAAATTCAGAAGATGATGGCCGAAAATCACCAGGTGCGCCTGGCGATCCCGAGGGGCTACAATATTGATCTTTCAACGGATAATTACAGCTCGGTTTCCATTGAAACCCCCGATTTCTCACAGGTACTTCATGTGTATGAATACCCGGCAACCACCAAGGCCGAACTCCAATCGGGCAGAATCATTGAAAACCGCAATGCATTCGTGAAAAAGTATGTGAAAGGACCCGGGGATGATTCCTATATGACCACCTCGATGGTGTATCCGCCCATCTTTTACGATATACAGATGAATGGTACGGAACTGGTGGAGACCCGTGGATTGTGGGAGCTGGAGAACGGTTACATGGGCGGTCCCTTCGTAAGTCATTCGGTATTCGATGAGAAACGACAGCGCATTGTTACAGTAGAAGGCTACGTCTATTACCCGAACCAGAAGAAACGGATCAAGATACGTCAGCTGGAAGCAATCATCTATTCACTGGAGATTTTCTGATCCGGGCAACAGATCGCATGAATAATGCAGGCAGAACACTGTTGACCAATACAGCTGATCCTGAAGCTGGTACTGATCCTGAAGCTGGTTCTCCCAGAAACCTTGCCTGCAATCTGGCTTACCTGCGTTCGCCGGTCCGTTCAGGATTGCTTTCCAGACAGGTATTTATTGATGACCGCGAGGAGTACTTTCCTGGTGTAGGGTTTCATGATATAATCATTGAAACTGCCGGCATATAGGCCATCCCGGATATCTCCTTCAAAGGTGAAGGCAGATTGAGCAATGACCGGGATTTCGGGCCTGATCTCACGGATCTTTCGTGTGGCTTCATATCCGTCCATCTTTGGCATCAATACATCCATGATCACAATATCGATGGAGGGGTTGTTCTGAAAAAGTTCCACAGCTTCCATCCCATCCCTGGCACGCAGGACCTTGATCCGGGTGGGTGAGATTAACTCTTTGATAAACAAATAATTGGACTCAGCATCTTCTGCGATCAATACCTCTTTCGTGTGCCAGTCCATGAATGCGGTACCTGCCGGTTCGGCTCCTGTCCCGGGGTGTTTTCTCCTGGGATGCTGTGCAAGTGGATAGGTGAAGTAGAACCGTGCACCTTCACCTTTGTGCGATTCCACCCAGATCCTACCACCCGACAATTCCACGATTCCTTTGCAGATTGCGAGGCCCAGTCCTGCCCCCTTGAAGATGGTCTCCTCTTTTTCAATGAACTTGACAAAGCGTTCAAATATGGCATGTTCATTCGAAGGATCAATACCCAGGCCGGTATCTTTTACAAAGAACAGTAAAGCATCATTACCACCCTTTTCCTTCTGAAGCTGGTATCCGAATTCGATGGTGCCTGATTCAGTGAATTTCAGTGCATTTTCAAGCAGGTTAGACAATACCTCGGAGATCCGCATCGGGTCGGCTGTGATCATGAACGCATTTCCCGGATCAGGTGGTGAGAAGGTGAGCGAAATGTGCTCTTTTTTCCTGCTGTCCAGTTCTTCACGGTACCTTGTTTCAATATCCTTCATTTTTGCGTTCAGGTCAAATTCCCTGTTGCTGATCCTGAATTGGCCGGAATCAAGCCTGGCAATGGTCGTGATCTTTTCGATCAGCATCAGCAGGTCGTTGCTGCCGTTGATCACATAATCCACATAGAGGGCACGCTTTTGCGGCGAAATATTCTCCAGCCTGAGCAAATCTGCAAATCCCACGATGCTGTTGATCGGGGTCCGGATCTCATGCGACATGTTGGCCAGGAATGCACTTTTCAACTGTTCGGAATGCTGCGCTTTTTCTTTTTCCTGCTCGAGGGCCTGCTCATGGGTTTTTCTGTCGGTAATATCCACCAGGGAAATCCCCCGAATGCCGGGTTGTTCCAACGTGAACAGGTGCATGAGCACTGTGAGAACCCGCTGCTTTGCAACCAGTTCGATTTCCTTCCTGATGTGGGTGCCGTTCTCTTCTGTTTCCGGTTGCAGAAGATATTCCTGTACTTCTGCCTTTAGATAATCCTTTACTTCTGCCTGCAGATCAGCAGGAATGTAATCCAGGAACAACCTGTTTCCTTCAATGTCATTTTTACTTTCCCCGCACCAGGACGCGAACCTGTTGTTCACTTTCACAATCAACCCATCCTCCCTCAAAATGACGGTGGCGGTTTCTGAATTGTCAAAGACAGCTTGAAGGAGTTCGGGAGACATGGCAGGATTATTTCAGTTATTCATTGAGGGTAAAGTTCTGAACAGAATAGAACAATACCAAAAATAGCCATTCCTGAAGGAAAATCAAATAGAACAGGAAATTCGCTTCCGGAGATTCTATTTCTGGGAAAAGAGATTCGGTTTTTCGAATTCAAAAAGGGTGGGATAATCTTCATCAAAACGTTTCAACACCTCTGTCATGATTGTTTCACGTATGAATTTCGACTTGTTGGTGATACCGTATTTCTGGCAGTAGAGATCAAATGCCTCTTTTTCCCTTTGATTGAACAGAAGCGTCGCAGGTCGGTTCCTTAACAGCTTCTCGTCACGTTTACCCATATTGTCAGCCATCGAGCGAGATTAATTTGGCTAAAAATACAACTTGTTTGTTCCATACCCGTACTCCGGGGCCAGGAAAAAATTAACAAGATTCTAACAAGACAGAACAGATAAATAAACAAGAGTAAAAAAGGCTATAAACAATAATATAAAACACAGATATACAGTATTTAAGAATTATATATTATATGTAAAAAAGTATGTATTTGATAATTTTACATCGTACAACAAGTATTCAAATATGGGAATCCGGGGATGTATGCCAGGTTGCATGTGGAAAATCCCCTGCGGGATCTTTTGATGTTCCGGCAGTTGCCATGATCCAGTGGTTTGCTGCGGAACACGGATGTGGTGACAATCAGCCATGCGCGGAAAGGGAGTTAGCTGTAAGGTGTGTAATGTTTGTTCCTCCGGGAAAAAGTCTACTCCTCCCAGAAAATGGAGCGCATCTCGGCGGGTCTGACCAAACCGGAAAGGATGGCGGTAATACCTGAAAAGGCGATGAAAAGGAGGATCGCCGGAACCCAGCTTAAGAAGTGTTGCAGGGCAAAACCACCCCCGAGGACGATCACACCATAGAGCAGCAGTCTGCCATATACCGAAAGACCAAGGTCGAGTCGCAGGATCCTGTGGGCGAGCACCACCTGTCCAATCGCATAGAACGCCTGTGAGGCAATGCTTGCGATGGCAGCGCCATATGCCTTATAAGCAGGGATAAGCAGCAAATTGAGTGTAATGTTGATAATTACCGTGGCCCCTGCCAGCAGGTTCAGCTGTTTCAGGTTGCGGTTGGCCGTAAGAAGCGTACCATAGATATAGCTCAACGAAATAAATACGAATCCTCCCATGAGGATGCTGAAGATGGCCGGGGAATTTAATTCGGTCTCATGGTACATCAGGCGGATGATTTCATCGTTGAAGAAAATTCCGGCCACGGCCACCGATACGGCAACAGCAAGCAATAATGAAGAGGAGATCCTCACCAGGTCCTCAGTCCGCTCCTCTATTCTTTCAAGTGCCTTTTCACCTGTCTTTGCTTCTGTCTTTTCACTTGCTTCTGTCTTCTCCTGGGCCTTTAACATCTTGCTGAACATGGGCAGCAACAATGCCGCGAACAGCACAGCGAATTGGGACAGTGCATCCAGCACACGGAAGGATTGAGCATAAATGCCCGCCTGTTCCTGGCCGTCACACAGCAGCCGCTCGATCATGACCGAATCGATCCGGTTGAAGAAGGACATCAGCAGGATCAGGATGGCGAACGGATAGCTCTGCCGCAATATTCGCAGATACACGGCCCTTTTGAATTCCAGCCGTATCTTCCCCGAATGGTACAGTACGATTCCCAGTACCATGCCCAGGGTGATCATGTAGGAGGCGGTCTGGGAATAGACAAACCACTCTATCTGGTAGGGTGTACTGGTGATGGATGACCACAGGAGGATCCCGTTGATCAGGATCATCAGGGACCTGTCAAGTACCGATAGCAGACTGTCGGTCCGGAACAATTGCAACCCGCTGATATTGGACCGGAGATACAGAATGAAAGAAGAGAGGAACTGGTTCAGCACCAGTATGGCGAGTAACCTGAACTGCACCTCGGAATACCCGATGAGCGCCCCGGTGGTAAATACGACGATCGCATAGAACACACTCAGCATAAACTTCAGGGGGACGATCCCCGCTAAATGCGTCTTCAGCCTGGAAGGATCGCGGGACACAGCACGGTTGTTGAAATTTGTGATCCCAAAGTCCAGCAGGATATTCAGGATAAATGCAAAATTGAACAGAGAAAAATAGAAGCCGTACATCGCTTCACCAACCCGGTTTTGCACTGCCACCTCGATCCCGAAAAACCAGAAAGGTTTGATGAGAAGATTCAGAAATACAAGCAATAACAGGTTAGAGAGAAATTTCTTTTTCAAACCGTGTACATATTATTCTGCAAGCAGGAATGCTTGTCAAATATATTTTTTATTTCAACACAAATGTAATAAGTTCGCCCCATATTTTTCGATAGAAACTGATAAGCTATAGATAGATGAAACCCTCATCATTGAGAATACATATTTCAAAGGTGCAAGGTCAAAAGGACATGATTATACTAATCGGATTAATCAGGTAACTTGATGAGGGTTCGCCGAACACCATTTTAAATATTATTATGTGAGGCAACTAGTCCCCTGTAGTAAAAACGAAATTTATATCTGATTATATGATTAGGCCTTAAAGGAGATAATTACCTATGAAGATTGCGGTAAACACCCGCTTGTTGATGCCTGGTAAGCTTGATGGGATCGGATGGTTCACATATGAGACCATGCGCAGGATCGTAAAAGATCACCCGGAACACACCTTTTATTTTATATTCGACAGGAGTTACAGCGATGAGGTGATATTCGGTGATAATGTTGTGCCGGTGGTTTTGCCACCCCCAACACGTCATCCCTTGTTGTGGTATGTCTGGTTTGAATTGCGTATCCCGCGGTTATTGCGAAAAATCGGGGCGGATATGTTCCTGTCCACAGACGGGTTCATCAGCCTGCGTTCCGACGTTCCGTCGTGCAACGTGATCCATGACATCAATTTTGAGCACCGTCCCAGGGATCTTCCCTGGCTCTCCAGGAAGTACTACCGGTATTTCTACCCAAGGTATGCGCATGCCGCAACAAGACTTGCCACGGTGTCGGAATACTCGCGGAGGGACATCATCAATACGTATGAAGTAGATGAAGACAAGATCGACCTGGTATACAATGGCGCCAGCAAAAACTTTTTCCCGGTAACCAGCGAACGGGCACAGGAGGTCAGGGACAGGTATACCGGCGGGGCACCTTATTTCATTTTCGTAGGCAGCATCCATCCCAGGAAGAACATCAGGAACCTGCTGCGGGCCTTTGAATTGTTCCGCGAGGAGTACCGCAGTCCTTTCAAACTGGTGATTGTCGGCAAGAAATTTTTTCTCACCAAGGCCATGGAGGACCAGCTGGACCAGATGAAGTACAAGCAGGATGTGATCTTTGCCGGCAGGGTGGATTCCGAAGACATGAATGATATCATGGCTTCGGCCTGGGCGCTCACCTTCGTACCGTTTTTCGAAGGGTTTGGTATTCCGCTGGTGGAAGCCATGAACTGCGATATTCCCATTCTTGCCTCTAAAGTGACCAGCCTGCCGGAAATTGCCGGGGATGCTGCTATTTATGCCGAACCGGAAAGCCCTGGTAGCATCAGGGATGGGATGATCCGTATTGTACGGGAAGAGGGATTGCGTGAACAACTGATTGAAAAAGGCAAGTCACGCCGGAAGCGCTACAGCTGGGACCATACCGCCCGTGAACTCTGGAAAACAATAGAAAAGGTACTCAATGAACATGCTTGAACCTTATTTCAAAGAAGGTGTGATCGAAGCAGGCTGCGATGAAGCAGGGAGGGGATGCCTTGCCGGCCCGGTATTCGCCGCGGCAGTGATCTTTCCTGCAGGGATCAGCATCGATGGACTGGATGACTCGAAGAAACTGTCAGCGGATATGAGATATACACTCCGGACAGAGATCGAGGACAGGGCATTGGCATGGGCCGTGGCATCTGTCGGACCGGAAGAGATCGACGAAATCAACATCCTGAACGCCTCTTTCCTGGCCATGCACCGTGCACTGGATCAATTGCTGCAACCACCCGCCCATTTGCTGATTGACGGCAACAGGTTCCGGCCCTACAAGGAAATCCCGCACCAATGCATTATCGGTGGCGATGGTAAATACCTTTCCATTGCAGCAGCCTCGGTCCTGGCCAAAACATACAGGGACGATCATATGCAGTTGCTGCATGAACAGTTCCCGCATTACCACTGGTCTTCCAACAAGGGATACGCCACCCTCAGGCACAGGGAGGCCATCATGCTGCACGGCGTCTCACCCATTCATCGCAAATCCTTCAGGCTCACCGATGAACAGTTGCTGATCGATTTTGAGTCAGGGTAACCGGCCAGTTTTCCCGGACTGATCTGTCAGAACGTGCAAAGAGGTTCATATCGCGCAAAGAGGTTCATATTCTACAACACCCCGGCTATATATTCTGAATCTTTTTTTTAATATTTGTATCCGTTTGATAGAAATGAGTCTGCGGGGCGAACATAACCCGGTTGAGCTGCGTTGGACTTTTCACCATTGAAAATCTGAAAATTGAACCTGAATGTACCGTTGCTGAATCTGAAAGGACCTATTTAAATTCAGTAATTAAAAATTTGAACAATGAAAAGAGTATTGAAAATTGTCCTGGTATTTCTGCTGTCATTCCAGCTGAATGTCCGTGCCGATGAAGGCATGTGGCTGCTGAGCCTGATCAAGCAGTTGAACATGGACGAAATGAAAGAAATGGGTCTGAAGCTGACAGCTGAGCAGATCTACAGTGTGAACAACGCAAGTCTGAAGGATGCCGTAGGTGCCCTCGACTATGGCAGCTGCACCGCTGAGCTGATCTCAGGAGAAGGGCTGCTGCTGACCAACCACCACTGCGGGTACGGGGAGATCCAGTACCACAGCAGCGTGGAATATGATTACCTGAAGGACGGTTTCTGGGCCATGACCCGGGAGGAAGAACTGCCCAACGAAGGCAAGACGATCTCCTTCCTGGTAAGGATGGAAGAAGTAACCGACCAGGTGATGACCGATTTGGTTGATGAGATGGGTCCGGACGAACGCGTCGCAACCATGCGCGAGGTGATCGGCAGGATCCGCAGCGAAGCAACAGCCGGAACACACTACGAAGCACAGGTGCGTCCCATGTTCGCAGGAAACAGGTATTTCCTGTTCGTGATCGAGACCTTCCGCGATGTACGGCTCGTTGGTGCACCACCGGAGTCCATCGGTAAATTCGGTGCCGACACCGACAACTGGATGTGGCCCCGCCATACCGGTGATTTCGCCCTCTTCCGTGTATATACCGGGCCCGACGGAAAACCGGCTGACTACAGCCCGGAGAACATTCCGCTCAAACCAAAACATTATCTCCCTGTGTCGCTGAATGGTTACGATAAAGGAGATTTTTCCATGGTCCTCGGATTCCCTGGAGGCACCGACAGGTACATGACCTCCTACGAGGTACAGCGGTTGCTGGACATCGAGCATCCCAACCGGATCAAGATCCGCGGAATCAAGCAGGATATTATGATGGCAGACATGCAGGCAGATCCAAAAGTCCGTCTTCAGTATGCCGACAAATATTCAACATCAAGTAACTACTGGAAATACAGTATTGGTCAGTCACAGGGACTCAGGAACCTGCAGGTTGTGGATAAGAAAAAAGCACAGGAGGCGGCATTCGAACTCTGGGTGCATGAAAACCAGGACCGCGAAGAAATGTACGGGGATGCGCTGGAAATGATCAGGACCGGCGTGGAAGAAAGCATGGAATATGAGCATGCCTATCAGTACCTCATGGAGGGCATCATCCGGGGTGGTATGGAATCGGTGTGGCAGGGTTTTGCCCTGCGTGAGCTTCATGCCGTCCTGAGCCAGGATGAAGTGAACCAGGAAGCCCTTGCTGCCATCACGGCAGGGCTGAAGGAATCTGCAGCCGACTTTTACAAGGATTACAATGCGCCTACCGACAAAAAGATCATGAAAGCGATGCTGCACCTGCTCCTGGAGGATGTGGATGAACAGTACCTCCCTGATTTCGTTGCCCAGGTGAATTCGAAATACAAAGGCAATGTGGACAAATATGTCGACAAGTATTTCGATAAATCGATGATTGTGGACCAGGACCGTTACATGGCATTCCTCGATGATCCGAGCCTGAAGCAACTGGAAAAGGACCCGACCTATCTCGCTGTTTCAACCTTCTTCGAAAAATTCAACACGATGCGGGGAGCCATGATGGCCTACAGTGGAAAGATGCAGGAGGGCAGCAGGTTGTATATCAAGGGGCTGATTGAAATGTATCCCGGTCGTGATTTTTACCCGGATGCCAACTCCACCATGCGCCTTACCTATGGTTCGGTGGGAGACTACGAACCCCGCGATGCGGTCCTTTACGAGCACTACACCACGCTTGAAGGCGTGATGGAAAAAGAGGATCCGGACAATTACGAATTCGTGGTATCGCCGAAACTCAAGGAACTTTACAAGACCAGGGATTATGGTAAGTATGGTATGAACGGAACAATGCCTGTCTGCTTCACAACCAACAATGACATTACCGGTGGTAATTCGGGCAGCCCGGTCATTAACGGGAAGGGCGAACTGATCGGCCTGGCATTTGACGGCAACTGGGAGGCCATGAGCGGTGATGTGGCATTTGAACCCGAACTGCAGAAGTGTATCAACGTGGACATCAGGTATGTGCTGTTTGTGATCGACAAATATGCCGGAGCAACCCACCTGGTCGAAGAGATGCAATTGGTACGATAATCGCTTTTTTGCATATTGTAACACGCACAGAACGCAGGTTTTGTGCGTGTTTTATTTAATTTTGGGGCATGGCAAACGACCAGGTAACCATTTATACAGACGGCGCGGCAAGAGGCAACCCCGGACCGGGGGGCTACGGGGTGGTCATGCTTTACAAGGGACACAGGAAAGAGATTTCAGCAGGGTACCGGCGTACCACCAACAACAGGATGGAACTGCTGGCTGTGATTGTCGCACTCGAAGCCCTTACCCGCAAAGACCTCAGGGTGAAGATCTATTCAGATTCAAAATATGTGGTGGATGCCGTGACAAAAGGGTGGATATGGGCCTGGGAGCGCAAGCGGTTCAGCAAGAAAAAAAACCCGGATCTCTGGATGCGGTACATCCGGTTGCACCGCCAGTTTGATATCGAATTTACCTGGATAAAAGGCCATGCCAACATCCCGGAAAATGAGCGGTGTGATGCCCTGGCCGTGGAGGCGAGCCTGCAACCGGACCTGCCGGCAGATATTGCCTACGAGGAGGGAAGCGCAATGCCCTGATCCGCCGTGTTCTGCCAGGCAGCCCCATTGATTGCCCGGGCATTTGATGTTGAAGTGGTTACAGAACATTAGGCGCTATTTCACTTTCATTGTTACCTTTGCAGGACAGACAAGAATGGTACACATTTCAAAACTGGTGTATGTGGAGGAACTTTTTTAGTGTTGCACTACGCAACATCAGCAAGAACAGGATCTTCTCCTTTATCAATATTTCCGGACTGGCCTTCGGTCTGGCCAGTGCCATCCTTATTATATTGTTCATCGCCAAGGAAATCAGTTTCGACCGGTTTCATAACAAGGCAGACAGGATCTACAGGGCCTACATCGACGGCAACATCGGGAACAATAAATTCAGGGGGGCCTGGACCAGCTACGTGCTGGCACCTTCAGTGACCAGCGAGATTGATGAAGTGTTGGATTATGTGAGGCTGGAAGTATACCCGCAACAGTTTGTGTGGAATGAGAATATTCGGGGGATCGAGGACAATGTGGTATTTGCCGACTCTTCATTCTTCAGGATCTTCTCCATTGAACTGCTCTACGGTGATGCAGAATCTGTATTGAGGGAACCCAATTCGGTGGTGATCACACGCACAAAGGCGATGCAGTATTTCGGGATGGAGAACCCCCTCGGACAGACCCTCGAATTCAACAACGAGGATAATTTTTACGTGGTTACGGGCGTGATGGAGGAGTTTCCCGACAATTCACATTTCTTTTGCGACTTCCTGCTTTCCATGTCCAATATTCCTGAAAGCCGGAGTGAAAACTGGCTTACCAATTCCATTTACAGCTACCTGCTGCTTGCAGAGGGGACCGATTACATAAAGGTGGAACAGCAGATGAATGAGCTGATGTTGAAGAATATCAGGCGCCAGTTGAAGGAGGTGCTAGATGTTACCCCGGAAGAGTGGGCGGCGGGTGGAAATGTCTTCGGTGTGTATTTGCAGCCCCTGACCAACATTCACCTCAATCCGGATATTGAATACGGTGAGGAAAACTGCTTCAGGCCGGTGAACGACCGCACGTACATCTATATTTTTGCATTGATCGCCTTCTTCATCCTGGTCATTGCAAGCATCAACTTCATGAACCTGTCCACTGCCCGGTCTGCCATCAGGGCGCGCGAGATCGCCATGCGCAAGGTGGTGGGATCCCGGCGCGGTGTACTGGTGATGCAATTCCTGGCAGAATCGTTGGTCCTCAGCATCCTGGCACTGTTGCTGGCATTGTTCATTGTCGAGGTGACCCTCCCTTACTTCAATACTTCCATGGGAATTACCCTTTCCTTCAGCACCATCGGCAGGGGGGTGATCCTTTCCGGGGTGTTGCTGCTGACCCTGGTGGTTGGATTGCTCAGCGGAGTGTACCCGGCATTTTATCTTTCCAGGTATGAACCCCTTACGGGCCTGCGCGGGGGATCACTCCGGGGCAGGGGATCGGTGCTGTTCAGGAGCATGATGGTGGTTCTGCAATTTACCATTTCGGTGGCAATCATCGTGGGAACCCTGGTGGTAACCATGCAGGTGAGCTACCTGGTGAACAAGGACCCGGGTTTTATGGACGAACACATTGTGGTGATGGACCGGGTGTATCCCCTGCAGAACAAGATCGATGCCTTTTGCCTGGAGGCAGAAAAGATCCCGGGAGTGGCCAGTGCATCCAATTCCAGTACGTATCTTGGGTTCAGCAATGTTTCCAGTACCTTCCAGAAAAAGGGGGCCGACCGTTCGAGTAATTTCATGTTCGATGTCAATTACGTGGATCCCGGTTTCCTTGATACCTATGGACTGAGCATAGCGGAAAACATTGGCCGGTTCTTCGATGAGCGTTACCCGGATGATACCATGTGCGTGGTGCTGAACGAAACGGCTGTGGAGCATTATCAATTCAAGGAACCACTCAGTATAGTGATTCAGAGTCCTACTGGTGAAGGCGGTTACAACGAATACAAAGTAATCGGCGTGGTAAAGGATTTTCACCACAGCTCGCTCAGGAAAGAGATCAGTCCGTACATGTTTTTTTACAAAACCGGGTCCAGGGCACAATCGGGATACATCAGCATCAGGTTTGAAAAGAAAAGTATCTACAGCAACAGTGCACTGGAGCAGGTGAATGAACTATGGAGCAACATGACTGCGGATGAGCCTTTTCAGTATTTTTACCTGGACCAGGAGCTGAACAAATATTACCGGGAAGAACGGCGCACGGGAAGGATATCCCTGCTATTTTCGATCCTTGCGATCATCATCGCATGCCTGGGGTTGCTTGGCCTGACCATCTTCAACACGGAACGAAGGCTGAGGGAAATTGCCATCAGGAAAGCGATGGGCGCCAGCTTACTGAGCCTGCTGATGATTATCTCCCGGGAGATATTGTACCTGCTCAGCATTTCAATTGTCGCGGCCTGGGTAATCGCTTACTTCTTTATGAAGAACTGGCTCCAGGTGTTCCCGTATAACATCGGCTTCACCATGGGGGTTTACCTGCTGGCCGCTGCAGTGGCCATTGTGATTACCATGATCACTGTGAACGTGATCACCCTGCGGGCCGCACGCAGCAACCCGGTGAATGCGCTCTACCACGAATAAGTCTGGTACTGGGATCTGTGCTGAACGGACACCGGACAGCTTATTCAGCTGATATGCTCACGCAGTCTTTCCAGGTCTCCCGGCGTGTCCACGCCCATGCTGATGTAGGCAGTTGGTCGTGTATGGATACTAAAACCATTTTCCAACCAGCGAAGTTGCTCGAGCGACTCAGCCTGTTCAAGCGTGGAGGGCGCCGGCTGGCAGATTTTTTCAAGGGTGGATTTCCTGAAGGCGTAGAGTCCGATATGCTTCATGTAATGTGCCGGTCCCGGCTGTTGCCCATCCCTGAAGTAGGGAATGGGTGAACGCGAAAAATAGAGCGCCCTTCCGGTGTGGTCGCTCACTACTTTAACGATATTCGGATCACCGGGATTTTCACCAGGAGAGAGTTCCCTGAACAGGGTGCCGATTTCCACACCTTCGCTTTCGAAGCAGCCCAGGAGTTCCCTGATCTGTTCAGGGCGGATGAACGGTTCATCTCCCTGGATATTGACAACGATGTCCGATTGGATACCTTGCAGCTGGTCAAGCTGCTGCACCGCTTCAAGGCACCGTTCCGTACCCGTTCGATGGTCAGGTGAAGTCATGATACACCTTCCCCCGAACTGTTCCACTGCATCGGCGATCCGCCGGTCATCCGTGGCAACGGCAATGTGGTCGAAACTGTCTTTGCAACCTTCGTACACCCATTGGACCATGGGTTTGTCTCCCAGCATGGCCAGGGGTTTCCCGGGGAACCGGCTGGAGGCATACCTTGCGGGGATAATTCCTGTAATTATTTGATGTTCCAACATAATTGCGCAACCACTGTTTCAACAAATGTACGGTTTTTGAAGATTTATGTTTACAACAGGGCAAACTATTCTGTGCGCCTTCATAATTCAAACAATTATTGTAATTTTGTCAGACTATACAGGTTATTTTGTCAGTAAGCATGGATGTACAACAAATTAAGCAAAGGTTTGGGATCATCGGGACCGATCCGGTACTGGAGCGCGCCATAGATATTGCACGGCAAGTGGCTTCCACCGATCTTTCCGTATTCATCACAGGTGAGAGCGGAACGGGAAAAGAGTCCTTTCCGCAGATTATTCATCACGCAGGGGCCCGCAAGCACGGATCATACATTGCTGTCAACTGTGGTGCGATTCCCGACGGTACTATCGATTCAGAATTGTTCGGTCATGAAAAAGGATCATTTACGGGGGCCCATGATACAAGGAAAGGGTATTTTGAAGAGGCAAATGGTGGCACCATCTTCCTGGATGAAGTTGCCGAGCTGCCTTTGTCGACCCAGGTGAGGCTGCTGCGGGTTCTGGAAACAGGCGAATTTATGCGTGTGGGCTCATCCAGGGTACTGAAAACGAATGTGCGGATCATTGCTGCAACGAACATTGATATTCCGCATGCGATCAGGAGTGGTAAATTCCGGGAAGATTTGTATTACCGGCTGAATACCGTTCCCATTCATGTGCCCCCGCTGCGTGACCGGGGAAATGATATTTTGCTGCTGTTCCGGAAATTCGCTTCAGACTTCGCCGAAAACTACCGGATGCCGCCGGTTGTGCTTTCCGAAGATGCAAAGCAGGTGATGCTCAAGTATGAATGGCCCGGCAATGTACGCCAGCTAAAGAACATCACCGAGCAGCTGTCCATCATCGAAAAGGAGCGGGAGATCACTCCCTCGACCCTCCTGAGGTACCTGCCGGAATACAATGATACCCGCCTGCCTGCTCTGATTCAGAAACAGGGAATCTCTGAAGATGCCTTCAATTCCGAGCGGGAAATCCTCTACAAGGTGCTGTTCGATATGAAAAGGGATATGAACGACCTTAAGAAGCTGGTGGGGGAGATCATGATGAAGGGAGATGTGGGATCCGCGGTGCAGGACGACAATGCACAGATCATCAAGAACCTGTATGGAGAAGATGACGGGGGACAATATGAACGCGAGAAGATCCTCTCTACTGCCCGTCACCACAACGAAGACGACCGGATACAGGATACCGAGGAGATCCAGGAAGAGTCCCTGTCGCTGGAAGACAAGGAAATTGAACTGATCCGGAAGGCCCTCGAGAAACACCGTGGAAAAAGAAAGTACGCTGCACAAGAATTGGGCATATCTGAACGTACGTTATATAGAAAGATCAAGGAATATGACATTGAATAAACAGGCGGGAAGGATTTTGAAGGGAAGGGCGGCCTGGCTGGCGGTCATGCTCGTGCTGGGTACACTGTTGTTGCCGGGGTGTAAGACCATGAGTATCAATTATTCCTTCAGCGGAGTGAATATCAGTCCGAAGATCCAGACCGTCACCATCGAGTATTTCCCCAACAGGGCGCCGGTGGTTCAGGCACAGCTCAGCCAGCTGTTCACCGATGCACTGGTCGATAAGATCCAGTCCAACACCAGCCTGGAGCAGGTTCCGGCCGGAGGCGACTTAGTCTTTTCAGGGGAGATCAGGAATTATGAAACAAAACCCACGGCGATTACCGGAAATGAAACAGCCGCCCGGAACAGGCTCACTATTTCCATCCGTGTTGTCTACACCAATAATATTGAACCTGATGCCAGCTTTGATTCCAGCTTTTCAAGATATGAAGACTACGACTCCGGCCAGAACCTCGCGGATGTGGAGGAAGAGCTGATCGAACTGATCATCGAAAATATCCTGGAAGATATTTTCAACAAGGCATTCGTCAACTGGTAACCTGAAATTTCCTCACTATGGATAAAGACAGACTCGTTGAAATCATCAGGAACGGCACCTACACCGAAGCACAGCTTGGGGAGCTTGGTGAAATAGTGCATGCATATCCCTGGTTCGGGTTGCCCCGGTTTCTGCGACTGAAGGTTTATGAACAAACAGGAAAGACTCCCGATCCCACGGAGCTTGAGCGCGCCGTGGTATTCAGCAGTGACAGGAAACACCTGTACAAGTGGGTGACCGGAGCATTTGACTCTATGATCGGGACTTCGGAACTGGGCACTACAGAGCTGGAATTCCTCGACAGCGACGGGGAGGAGGATGCCGGGGAGGAGGCCAGAGACGAGGCAGGAGATGCGGCGCGTGATGCGGATCCTTTTGTTCTGCTGGACGATGATGCCAGCGAGGAAGATGAAACCGGCGAAGAAGAAGATGCTGATGAAAAGGATAGTGCTGGTGAAGAGGGCGGTACCGGTGAAGAGGACGAAGATGATGCGGATGCCAGGCCCATTCCTGAAAAGGATGAGTCGGAGATGGAAGAGCCCGAGATGGAAGAACCGGAATCAATACCGGTGATGGACCCGCTGGACGATGAGGATTATGCGGACGATGAGGAGGATACGGATCAATCCGGGCAGGGAACGCAGGAATCGCCCACGATGGATGATGGCAGGGTTCCTGCAGGGGAGGCACCCGGCGACAAGACCGAAGGGTCCGGTGCACCCGGAGAAGACAAGTCTGAACTGCCAGGAACTTCTGCAGGAGAGCCGGCCGGGAACAATGCCGGGATGTCCGGGACAGCCACTGGCGAAGAGATCGGGGAGACAACAAAAAGGAGCGGGCCCACCGGGTGGGCAGAGGCACCCGCGATCAGCAAAGACCAGGATACCACTGCAGGCAGTCCGGGCAACGGTCGGCAGTCTGCCCCTAACAATCCTTCCACGGACCTGATCGAAAGATTCCTGGAGATGGAGCCGGGGGTGATCCGGGCTGACCAGCAAACCAACCTGGAAGGAGATGTTTCAGAAGGTTCGGTGAAGGAGGACGACGGACTGATAACCGATACACTTGCAAAGATTTACGTGAAACAGGGGCTGCACGCAAAAGCCATTTATGCATACGAGCGATTAAGTTTGAAATATCCGGAAAAAAGTGCTTACTTTGCAGCTCAAATTGAAAAAATAAAGAATAACGCTAACGTATAATTTTATAAGATCATGTTTATTGTATTTACAGTATTGATCATCATCGTTTGTATTCTGACCACGCTTATCGTGTTGGTGCAGAATTCAAAAGGAGGCGGACTGGCTGCCAACTTCAGTTCTTCCAACCAGATCATGGGAGTGCGCAGGACCACCGACTTTCTTGAGAAGGCCACCTGGACCCTGGGAACAGCACTGATCGTCTTAAGCATGCTTGCCGGGATCACGATCCCCACTGCACAGGAGAGCCAGGACCCCATGATGCAGGGTCAGTTCGATGAATCAGTGATGCAGAATCCTGCAGCGCAACAACCCATTACACTTCCGGAATCATTCGGCAACGAAGAAGGTGCCCCGGACGGAAACGAATAGCCGGGCAGAAAAACGCCTGGTTTGAAGTGTCAGTATGTCATATATACTGACACTTTTTTTTGTGCGGCTGTCAGGGGCGTTGTTCATTGTAACATTCAGAAATACAATACACTACATAAAAAAGATGTTAAAAAGGCATACCCTGACCGGACCTGCCTGGTGTAAAATTGTCCTGAACCTGCCTGGAATTCCCGCCATTTCTCCTTTGGCACAGAATATGATAAATGTAATTCGATTTTGATAATGTTGAACTACAATAAAAATTTTAAAAATGGCAGAACTTAAAGGTCGTATTCTTGCAGGCAAGATTCTCGTGAAGCCTACAGCAGCTGAAGAGAAAACTTCGAGTGGTATTATAATTCCTGATACAGCAAAGGAAAAACCACAGCAAGGTACTGTGGTAATGGTTGGAGCAGATAAGAAGGACGAACCCATGGAAATTAAGAAGGGGGAAGTTGTTCTTTACGGAAAATATGCCGGCCAGGAACTAGCAATCAACGGAGAGGATTATTTATTGATCTCTCAAAGTGACGTATTATTCATTTCTTAAAGAAAGAACAATTAAATCATAAACATTATGGCAAAAGAGCTGAAATTTGACATGGACGCACGTGATCACCTTAAAAAAGGGATTGACGCGCTGACCAATGCAGTGAAAGTAACCCTCGGACCGAAGGGCCGAAACGTAGTAATAGAAAAGAAATTTGGCGGACCTCAGATCACCAAGGATGGTGTGACCGTGGCAAAGGAGATCGAACTGTCGGATCCCTTTGAGAACGTAGGTGCGCAAATGGTGAAGGAAGTGGCTTCCAAAACCAACGACGATGCCGGTGACGGTACAACCACCGCAACTGTGCTTGCACAATCCATGGTACATGTTGGTATCAAGAACGTAACTGCCGGAGCCAATCCGATGGACCTGAAAAGGGGGATCGACAAAGCAGTTACAGCCGTTGTAAAGAACCTGAAGGGGCAATCCAAGCCAGTAGGTGACGATACCTCAAAGATTGAGCAGGTAGCTGCGATCTCTGCAAACAACGACAACTCCATTGGTGCACTGATTGCCGAGGCCATGACCAAAGTGAAAAAAGAAGGTGTGATCACCATTGAGGAGTCAAAATCATCCGAAACTTACGTTGACGTGGTGGAAGGAATGCAGTTCGATCGCGGATACATTTCTCCTTACTTTGTTACCGACACTGAAAAAATGGAAGCTGTACTGGAGAATCCGTACATCCTGATCCATGACAAGAAGATCTCCACGATGAAGGATCTGCTCCCGGTACTGGAAGCCACTGCACAGAATGGCCGTCCGCTGCTGATCATCTCTGAAGATGTGGATGGAGAAGCGCTGGCTACACTGGTAGTGAACAAACTGCGTGGATCGCTGAAGATTGCTGCAGTGAAAGCTCCCGGATTTGGTGACAGGAGAAAAGAGATGCTCGAAGATATCGCGATCCTCACAGGAGGAACCGTGATCTCGGAAGAGAAGGGACTAAAACTTGAAGGCGCTACCCTCGATATGCTGGGAACCGCTGAGAAAGTTACCATCGATAAGGAAAACACCACCATCGTGAACGGTGCAGGTGACAAGAAGATGATCGATGCCCGCGTGAACCAGATCCGTAAGCAGATTGAGAATACCACTTCAGACTATGACCGTGAGAAACTGCAGGAACGTCTTGCAAAACTCGCCGGTGGTGTGGCTGTGATCTACGTCGGTGCAGGTTCAGAGGTGGAAATGAAAGAGAAGAAAGACCGCTTCGACGATGCACTGAGTGCAACCCGCGCAGCAGTTGAAGAAGGAATCGTTGCCGGTGGTGGTGTTTCCTACATCCGTGCACTGGTAGCCCTTGAGAATCTTACAGGCGATAATGACGACGAGACCACAGGGATCGCCATCATCCGCAGGGCGCTCGAGGAACCGCTTCGCATGATCGTTGAGAATGCAGGCATGGAAGGATCCGTGGTGGTACAGGCGATCAAGGAAGGTAAGGAAGATTTCGGTTACAATGCCAGGACAGAGAAATATGAAAATCTCTTCGAGGCAGGAGTAATCGATCCTACCAAGGTAACCAGGGTGGCACTTGAAAATGCTGCTTCCATCGCAGGTATGTTCCTCACCACCGAGTGTGTGATCGTGGACGAACCGCAGGATGAGCCTCCAATGCCGGCAGGCGGCGGCATGGGCGGCGGTATGGGTGGAATGATGTAAAAACCACTTATAAACGCTATAATCTCAAAGAGGGTGTCTCAAAAGGGCACCCTTTTTTCGTAAATACTATCCGATCGCGACTGACGCTGCTATCGCCGCTAAGGTCGCTTATCGGATAGTATTTACTTTTGGGTGACCGGGTTTCCGGCCACCCTTTTTAAATTTCTGCCAGCGTATACCTTACAAAAGCAAACTGTCTGGAATCCGGCGACCAGGAGGGCACATTGATGGTGCCCTGTCCGCCAAACAGTTCGAGCAGTGTTTCGGGTGTTCCGCCCCCCACGGGAATCCGGCGCAGCATCACCTCTTTGTTGGGTGGGTGACTTCCTGCCGGAACAGAGGGATCGTAGCTGATAAAGACCAGCCACTTGTTGTCAGGTGACGGATGCGCGAACCAGTCATTGTATTTGTCGAACGTGACCTGCGTTTGTTCGCTTCCGTCGGTCTTCATCCGCCAGATCTGCATGGTGCCGGTCCGCGTGGAATTGAAATAGATATACTTCCCGTCAGGGGAATATTCCGGACCATCGTCCAGTCCGGGAGTGTCAGTAAGTCTCACCTCCTCTTTCGTTTTCATGTCGATCACGTACACGTCGTAGTCACCGCTCCTTTCGGCACAATAGGCGAGCTCGTCTGCAACAGGCGACCATCCGTGCAGGTAGGAAGGACCGTTGGGAGTGATCAGTTCAGGAGTACCCCCCTTGAACGGCACCACGTAAATCTTCGAGGCACCGCTTTCCGCTTCGTGATGGCTGATGGCGATCTGTTTGCCGTCGGGCGACAGCACATGGTCATTGTTGCAGCGGTCGGCAAATCCCGTATCGATCTTTTTGGGTTTTCCGCCTTTGACTTTCATTTTATAAAGCAGACCATCAGAATTAAAGACAAGGTATTTACCGTCCGGTGTCCAGTTCGGCGCCTCCAGGTGATAGTCGGCGTCGTATACCACGGTAACCGCTTTGGTCTCCGGGTCCATGATACACAATTCACTGTGAATTTTTTCCTGTGCATTTGCCATAAAGGGAAGCATTAAAATGAGTAGGTACATTCTTTTTTTCATAGTATTTTGTCTTGGTTTTTGGCACATTCAACTCCTTTCAAATCAAAACACTGGAATTTAACGGGGCAGTGGTGAAGGATGCAAGGTAGCATTGTTCCTGTAAATGTAAATAAATATTTTATTCTACTATCTTTGTACCTCAAATTCAGAGGTTGGGAATACAGATGGAACACATTAGGAATTTTTGCATTATTGCCCATATTGATCACGGGAAGAGTACGCTGGCCGACAGGTTGCTCATGCTTACCGGAACACTTACGGAGAGGGACTTCCAGGACCAGGTGCTGGACAATATGGACCTGGAGCGGGAGCGGGGCATCACGATCAAGAGCCATGCCATACAGATGAAGCACCATGCTGCGGGGAAGGATTATATCTTTAACCTGATTGATACCCCCGGGCACGTGGACTTCTCCTATGAGGTATCGCGCTCCATTGCAGCATGCGAGGGTGCACTGCTCATCGTGGATGCCACCCAGGGAATCCAGGCCCAGACCATTTCCAACCTCTATATGGCCCTGGAGCACGACCTGGAAATCATCCCGGTGCTGAACAAGATGGACATGGACAGTGCCATGCCCGATGAGGCAAAGGACCAGATCGAGGACCTGCTGGGTTGCAGGCGGGAGGATATTATCGAGGCCAGCGGGAAGACCGGCCAGGGTACTGAAGAGATCCTGCAGGCGATCATCGACAGGATCCCACCGCCAACAGGTGATCCCGGGGCACCTCTGCAGGCCCTTATTTTTGACTCGGTATTCAACTCCTTCCGTGGCATCTACGCCTATTTCCGTATCATGAACGGAACCGTCCGTAAAGGGGACCATGTGAAATTCTTTGCCACAGGGAAAGAATATGAGGCGGATGAAATCGGTGTGATGCGACTTAAGAACGAGGAGCGCAAGGTACTGAGTGCGGGTGATGTAGGGTACATCATTTCAGGTATCAAGACTTCGAAGGAGGTGAAAGTGGGAGATACCATCACCCACGTGGAACGTCCCTGCAAAGAACGGATCTCCGGGTTCGAGGATGTGAAACCGATGGTGTTTGCCGGGATCTACCCGGTGGATGCCGATGATTACGAGGACCTGCGTGCCTCCATTGAAAAGTTGCAATTGAATGATGCCTCACTGACCTTTGTGCCGGAATCTTCCGCAGCACTGGGCTTTGGTTTCCGGTGCGGGTTTTTGGGCTTACTGCATATGGAGATTGTCCAGGAGCGGCTCGACCGTGAATTTGACATGGATGTGATCACCACCGTGCCGAACGTATCTTTCAGGGTGAAGACCTCGAAAGGTGAAATCATCGAGGTCCATAATCCCTCCGGACTTCCTACTGCCAACCATATTGATGAGATCCTCGAGCCCTATATTATTGCCCAGATCATTTCCAAGTCGGAATATGTCGGGTCGATCATGAACCTGTGCCTGGATAAGCGGGGATTGCTGAAAAACCAGGTCTACCTTACCAGCGACAGGGTGGAGCTGACCTTCGAGATGCCGCTTGCCGAGATCGTGTTTGATTTCTACGACAAGCTGAAAAGTATTTCCAGGGGGTATGCCTCGTTTGATTACCACATCCAGGGAGAGAAGAAAGCTGACCTGGTGAAGCTGGACATCCTGCTGAACGGTGAGATGGTGGATGCCCTGTCCACATTGATCCACCGCGACAATGCCTTTGATTTCGGCCGGAGGATCTGCGAAAAGCTGAAAGAGCTGATCCCAAGGCAGCAGTTCGATGTGGCGATCCAGGCGGCGATCGGCGCCAAGGTAATTGCCCGGGAGACGGTGAAGGCGGTACGCAAGGATGTAACTGCCAAATGTTATGGCGGTGATATCACCCGGAAGCGGAAACTCCTGGAAAAACAGAAAAAAGGCAAGAAACGCATGCGCCAGGTCGGGAACGTGGAGGTTCCCCAGAGCGCATTCCTCGCCGTGCTGAAGTTGGATTAGTTATTTTTTTGCACATCCTGATTTTTTTTCGGATTTTAGTGTGCATAATAACCAAATCAAAAGTCTATGAGATTAGTTGTCAAGCACCAGGAGGAGTTCTCACGCGGAGAGCTTCTCTTAAGAACCTTCTTTGGATGGTTGTACATTTTCATTCCCCACTATTTTTTACTCTTCTTTGTATCTCTCTGGGGTGCCATCCTCCAGTTTGTAGCCTTCTGGGTGATCCTCTTCACCGGGCGTTATCCCCAGAGCATGTTCGAGTTCCAGCTGGGATTACTGAAATGGACCGTCAGGTTATCTGCACGCGCCTACAACGTTTCAGACGGGTATCCAGCCTTCGGGATCAACGGCACGGATGAGTTCACGGACCTGAATGTGCCTTACCCGGAAAAGGTCGACAGGGGACTGGTGCTGCTGCGTTTTTTCCTGGGTCTGTTTTACGTGATTATTCCGCATTATTTCATTCTCGGATTCAGGGGCATCTGGGTAGGCATCCTTGTCTTTGTGGCCTGGTGGGTGGTATTGTTCACCGGCAGGTACCCGGATGACATGCATAACTGGGTAGTCGGACAGATCCGCTGGCAGATGCGGGTAATGCTATATATGCAATACATGACAGACAAGTACCCGGCATTTACAGGTGATGAACTGCCCGAAGAGAAGGTGGAGTCCACCAACGTAGAACCAAACGTCTGACAATGCAATACCATCCTTTACCGCAGCCTGACGAACTTGATGTGCGTGAGCGCGAAGATGCCATGGGGGCTTATTTCATGATGTTTGCTACCGCGGCCCTCGGGCTGCCGCTGCCCATCCTGAACCTGGTGGCCGCCATTATTTACTATTTCGTGAACAGGTCGAAGGGCAGGTTTGTACAGTTCCACACCTTGCAGTCGTTGTACAGCCAGATCCCCGTGACCTTGCTGAATCTTGGCCTTGTGGTCTGGATTATCACCAACCTAGTAAAGGAATACGCCTTCTCTGAGGTGTTCTGGGGGTACGTGGTGATGGTTGCTGTGGCCAACCTGGTGTATCTCATCTTCAGTATCGTGGGCGCAGTGCAGGCCCGGAAGGGTTATTTCTATTACTTCCTGTTTTTCGGAAAGCTGGCTTATGCGCAGGTATACAGGGTAAGGGAAGAGAAGGATGCCGGTTCGCGTGTCAACCAACCCCCAAAAATCTGATCATGAGAACCTCCATCATAAGGGACCTTGCGATCCTCCTGGTGATCTTCGGATGCATCTGGGGGATCATTTCCTTTTTTCCGCTGTTCCCGGAAAAGGTGGAACTGTTAAGCATTGAGAAAGAGCAGAAGTTGGGGGAGACTTACCTGGAGATACTTATGAAATCTGCAGATTTCCGGGAGGTTGAGTCGGAGGAGGTACAATCTGCTGTTGAATCGATCGGACTTCGCCTGGAAAATGCGCTGGAGGATTCGGAGTACACCTATAACTATGTGGTGGTGGAGGATGAGATGATCAATGCCTTCACCCTGCCCGGGGCCAATATCCTGGTCACCACCGGACTGATCGGGTTTTCCGGTTCGGCAGAGGAGCTGGCGGCCGTGATCGCACACGAGATGGCACATGTAGAGATGCGGCACGTGGTCACCCGCCTGGCGAAGGAGCTGGGGATATCGGTCCTGACCTCGGGCGACCAGTTCGTGGTGGGCGAATTAACCCGGATCATGGCATCCACCGGTTTTGACCGCGGACAGGAACAGGATGCGGACGAATTTGCCTGCGCTTTGCTCGAAGATGCACAGATTGAACCCCGGACCCTGGCCGTATTCTTCAGGAAGCTGAAGGAGGAGCAGGACAATACGCTGCTGGAAAAATTTGAGATCGTCTCCACGCATCCGAACTTCACCTCCCGGATCCGTTACGTGCTCGAATATGTGCCCGGAGAAGATTTCGAGGCTGTCCCGCTGGAGATGGAATGGGAGGGGGTGCAGGATCAACTGCAGAACCAGGAGGAGTCAGAATAGCAGGGGCTCTGTAATAGGAGTTCGTCTATATAGAGAATAAAAGCGGATCAGATGAACGGGGGTAAAATACCTATTTCTGAAGACAGGGGTTAATCGTTTCGAGCGGTCTATTAAAGGTCATGTCGACCATTAGAGGCATTGACACTATACAAATCCTGAAAAGGTTAGTAAAGTAAAAAAGACTTCGTGTAACATACATATCGTGAGTGATTTCCTTATCTTTGTATAAAAGCTCAAAATGAAAGGAATGATAAAAATAGAATATCCTGAATCTTTAGCTAATTCACTTAGATTGAGTGAAAAGGATTTTGAATCAGAGATGAAAACCAGTTCATTAGTAAAACTCTTTGAATTGGGTAAAGTATCATCTGGTGTTGCAGCGCGGGTTTTGGGGTTATCCAGGGTGGATTTTTTGGACTTACTAGCAAAATATAAAGTTTCAGTCTTTGGTGCATACGATATTGACGATTTAAACGAGGATATCGCGAATGCTTAAAGTCGTTTCAAATACCACACCGATAATATCCTTATTGAAGCTAAATCGACTTGATTTATTAAGACAACTTTATACCCAAATATTTATTCCAGCAGCCGTTTATACCGAGGTCGAAGCCGGAAAAGAGAAAGGGTTTTATAAAGATTTATCAAAAATTGACTGGATAAAAATTGTTGAAATTCAAAATAAACAGGCAATTAAATATTTCCTGGATCTTGATTCAGGAGAAGCTGAGGCGATTGTTTTGGCAACAGAATTGAGTGCTGATTTGATACTTATTGATGAGAAACTTGGACGTTTTCATGCGAAACATGCTGATTTAAAAGTGACCGGAACAGTCGGGATTTTGCTTAAAGCAAAAACTGAAGGTTTGATTGAGAACCTTAAGCCGATGTTGAATGAATTGACCGAAAAGGACGTATGGATCACTGAAAAGCTCAAAAAAGAAATTTTGGAGAAAGCAGGAGAGAATTAAAAATTTCGTGTTACCAAAATGCCCATTTTACTACATCAACAAATAATCCTTGATTATTACAAATAATCCTTAAATTTGCCATCCGTATTAACGGCCCCATAGTTCAATGGATAGAATGTAAGATTCCGGTTCTTATGATCTGGGTTCGAACCGAGGCGGAGGTACGACGCCGAGCTCACGAGACGACGATAGGAGTCGAGTAATCCCGGTGGGGGCAGGAGAGAGGAAATAAATAAGTTCATAATAATATTGGCCCCATAGTTCAACGGATAGAATACAAGATTCCGGTTCTTGCGATCTGGGTTCGAATCCCGGTGGGGTCACAACTTGTAATTATATTAGGCTGTATTACAGTAAATTACGGGTTTTTAAAATGTTGTGGGTGACACTTCGGGTGATACTTAACGTGGTGTTGTTGTGTGGTCATCCATGCCAGATATCTTCTTTAATTTCTCAATGAATAGAATATCTTTAGTTGATAGATAACTATTCCTAAACCGTTGAATCTCGTTGTCTATCTCCCTGATCATATCTTTATTGACTTCTATATTCATATTGTTTTTACCTGTTTATGGATCAGCTGGTAAAATTATATCAACCTATCAAATTCATCTTTTTCCTTTTTTGGCATGAATACCTTTAACAGACTTTCTCGGGATCTGAAGTTAAGACCAAACCCGGCCCCTATTTCTTTGATAGTTTTCAAAGAATCTGCCTGTATTTGGTTTGCAGGGTGTAACCTGATCATGCCGCCCTTTAAGTACGTTCGCCCCTCCTTGTCCAACTGTTTAGTTGCCTGCTCATAATCATTCAGGGCGTTGCAAAGGATTCCTAACTGTAACGTGTCTATTTCGTGAAATGCCTCGATACTTTCTAGCTGCTTTGTCAGAAAGTCCCAATATTTACGCGCTTTTGTACTCAAAAAGGCCGGTTTTTTATAGCTGTTATTTGTCATAATATTAAATATCAATTAGTTATATGTTCCCGGAAAAGGAATCAAAATCACTCATGAAACAAAGTTGCTTTGAGGCGCGGTATGGGCTTAAATCCCTAGAGATTGAACCTACCCCCCCTCAACTGTTCCAGCTGGTCAGCATAGAACAGGGCCGGCCCTTCGGGATCCTGTCCCGCTTGCATCTGAAGGTATTCACTTAGTAACTCAATCAGCTTGTTTAACTTTTCTTCTGTCATTGTATTATTTTTTTTAGAAATCGTTTAAAATAATTCTCTTTTAATGTTCCCTCTCTCATTAACGCACTTGCGATTAATTGGACCATAGGCCAGTTATTGATTAAATCAGCGTGGGTATGTTTCCACAAGCTTAAGATAATTGGGTACTCCATACGGTGCGTACTGACTGTATTATAAAGGTTCTCCCGGTCCCCCTCACTGAAAACGTACCTGCCGCTGTGTAAAGCTTGTCCCGCTGCTCCTGCCATGTGGACCATTGCAGCAATTTCCGCGGGCAGCTTGTCCCATCTGAAATATGTCATCGGTGGATCTAGTGTAACCCTTTCCGGGGCCTGTCCGTTTGAGTTCAGTAATATTATTACCGCGTGGCTCGCTTCATGTGTGGCAACGGATCTGCTGTGATCACAATAACCCGGCTTTACAAGGTATGGCAGAGCTTCTAATATGGTGTCAATATCTCTTTTCATTTTTCATTAATTAAACCACAAAAGGCAAGGCATTACCCCGCCCCCTGTGGTTCATAGCAACCCGGTTACATTCTCCTTTTATACTCCTCAAGTCTATACCTGCGTGCCGCCTGTTTGGTGCCGTTAACCTCCTCAATGAAGTCAAACAGTCCGGTTAACAATCCTTTCATAATACGCTCCTGTTTAGCGTCAAAACGATTGCTTTCCCATTCTTTGATAATCTCGTCCATTGACGGCAGGATCTTATCCTCAAAATATTTTATTATTTCTTTAGTTTCCATGATTACAGTTATTTTAATATTTCAATAAAAAATTCATCGTTTACGCTGTAAACTCCTGCGTTCACCTTCAGACCTGCGGGTAACGGCCGGTTCTGGTTCATCTCAATCAGTTCACGCGATTCATTCAGGACAGTTGCCAGCTTTACTGCCATTTGATATTTATCCAGTACCGGGTCCAGCTTTAGGGTATGTTTCGAATTAACTTTTTGCTGTGCATCAGGTTCTAAGAACAGTTCATTGTTTGACTGGTAAACCAGATCATCAAATTCGCTGCTGATCCTTATAGATCGTAAAGAGGTGTCGATTTTGTCTTTTATAATCGGGTAATCCTGTTTGTCGATCTCCGTACCTGCAAATGAATTTTCGGAAAGTTTCAGAATGCGATTAAAAATATACCCATTCGTGTGCTTTTCATTGCGAACCGCATTCAGAATATCATCGGGGGCAACGTTTGTTCCGGTGTAACTGTGAATCAATTTTATCAGGGAGTTTACCCCGGCAATGGATTTTGTTACTGTGTTCAATTCGCTTTTTGCTGCGTCTGTGTTTACTAGTGTCTTCATTTCTAAAATTTTAATTGTTAAATATTAAGTGACTTCATCTCCTTTTCAGATAGGTGTTTCCGAAGTATCGGCAGAATGTCTGACAGATACGTTTTGTATTTCTCTGTCCGCACCCATTCAGTGAGGCTCTGCAATTTTTTTGCAAGTGCTGTTGAACTGTCAGTAAGTCCGCAGACCTTCAGCCATTGCCCTAGAAGGGTGTGTGCGTTTTCAGGCGTGATCTTGCTCCATGCCTCCGCATCAGTGGTAAGGAATAACCAGCGGTTCACCTTCACCCCGGCCCCGGACTTGACCGAAGTAACGATTAATAGTTCCGCGCATTCAGTGATATCTTTTACCTTTTTACCTTGCGGGATCACCTGATCCGTAAATTGCAACCTTGTTGCCTCCCGTCTTTCGTGTTGTATTTGTTCTAGTGGCTTCATGTTATTTAAAATTTTGATTGTGATAGCATAATTGATTCGCCGTAGTCAAGGTTTAGCGCGTTTATTAAATCTTTATAGTGTGGATTTTTTGAGGCAAAGTATTCGCCTGTTCTTTTCTGGTCGTCCAGATCCAGCCGTTCAC
This sequence comes from Bacteroidales bacterium, assembly GCA_029210585.1. Taxonomy (GTDB): domain Bacteria; phylum Bacteroidota; class Bacteroidia; order Bacteroidales; genus M55B112. The sequence continues at coordinate 190,749 of JARGFP010000004.1, read as the reverse complement.
CTGCTTCTGCTCTTTTGATCAATTCATCAAGTGAAAAGACCACCGGGAGAACATTCTCCCCCGGGTGGTCCACTTCAGACGTGTCGATGCAGGACGTATCTGAATTATCAATAAAATAATCTGCCAGATCATACCCGGCCGGATAGCTTTCCAGAAGATCTGACACGGTAATATCATACGGCAGTTGTCGGCTCTTTTCAGACCATTCAGCGGCACATCCAGCATCTGGGTACATGACAACCTTTACACCATCTAAGCAACTAGAAACGCTCTTTTCGGTCCATCTGGCACCGTTTACACCACCTGTGGCAATCCACGTAAAGTCTGGCACCTCAATTGAGCACACGACTGCTGTTTTTTCGCTCTCAACAATGCAAACCGGAAGATCCTGTATCAAGTGTTGACCAAAATAGCATTGTTGTAGGTTGTAGTTTTCAAGTTTCAATACACTATGTACCCATGTAATTAACGCGCGGTCAGTCTTCACCCGGTGGCCTGTGTGGTCGTACTTCATTACTTTGCCCGCGTGGATCCGGCCCCGTTGGTCGACCTGCCAAAATACGGTTGAGTTATTAAAGTGTCGACTGGTGCCTATCCGGTAATCATTCACCGCTTTCCATACTTTGTCTGCATCATATTTTGATAGTAAGAACTGCACCAGCGCGTTATCATCGTAACTCCGCATTGATCCCGTTACTAGATTAATATCCATGTAGCTGGGATCTTTCGGTATTACTCTGGGTGGTAGGAAATCGCCTTCAGGGCGTTTACCGCCGTCGTCAAAGTATTGCGCTGGTGTGTAGTGATAACCGCAACTTTCCTCCCTGTTACACCGTCCGACGTTGTTATAAAGATGTTCACCCGTGGCCTGATCAATGTAGCGCACAAATTCAAAAGCTTTGCCACAAGCCGGGCAGGTGTGCCGGGATCGGGGGCCGTTGTATTTTTCAAGTGTGAACCTGTGATTTTCCATTATTAATGTCTTATTATTACTTAATATTAATTCGCCCTTGTATCTTATTGATATTCAACATTATTAAGTTAATATTAGTCTAATATTAGATATTAATTCCCTAGGGTATTAATAATTAATAATTTGCTTTTTTCAGGTGATTACTAACTGTCCCCTGTGATATTCCCAACTGTTTTGCAATCTCCATTTGCGTTTTACCCTCTCCATGTAATCGCGCTATTTCTGCCGTGGTTGCTTTCTTGCTATCGCTTGTCAAGTGTTCAAATAATACCCTGTCGCCCGTGTTCCTGAATGTCAATGAATCTGAGGCAAATTCCAGCACAAATGATTCGTTTTTCATTTCGCTGCTCAGATAATTCCCTTTGACTATGCACAAGTGTTTCTTATATGCCTCTAGGTGGTCGCTTCGAAGTTCCAGCACTAACCGCATCTTTGCCTCAAATGCCTGGGATCCTAATAAATTGTGTTTACTGGGTTCAAAGTCTTCCCGTCGCTTGCCGATGTGGTGTAATATTATTATTAGTGTGTTGTACTTATTGGCCAGCTGTGAAAACTGATTCAAAAAAGATCTTACCTGCGGGCCTTCATTCATTTGCTTGCCGTACAGGTCGCCGAAGCAGTCAAGAATAACAAAGTCCATTTTCTTTTGCTTTAAATAGCCTTCCAGCCTGTTCGGCAGGTCTTCTGTATCAAATACAAAATACAGGTTCCTGAGTGCGCTGTTTTCGACCTCAAAATGCGTGTTTTGCTTATTAAGCAGAAAACTAACTGCTGTCGAATCGTCCTCACTTGAAATATAAATTCCGCTGTTGTATCTGGGGTGCAATGGAAACCCTAGAAAACTATCGGCACCCGATACAATTGATATTGCAAACTGTCTCAACATTGCCGACTTTCCAGAATCGCTGGGGCCCGCTAGTGCCACAACCCCAGACTGCGGTAAAATTGGATCGCATAGCTTCGGCAGTTCCTTTATATCAAGGTTCAAAAGTTCCTCGCCTGTGCTGCCTATTGATAATTTTTCTGCTTCATCGGTGGTACCGTTCAGCTTTTCGATTTTACTTTGAACATCCTGTTTTAGTGTTTCGACTTTGTCCTGCATCATTCAAATATTAATTAGTAAACCTGTCTGTTTTTCATAGTGGGGTCAGGTTGATTTTTTGTGGTTCATTATTTTGACTTGCATTTCAATAATTCATTACGATCATAGAGAATGGTACCCCCAATGCGAAGGGGCGTT
>JARGFP010000004.1:0-188437 GCA_029210585.1 Bacteroidales bacterium | reverse complement strand
AGCAGTTCGCGGGCCTCCTTTCTGCGGATTAATTCCGTTTCTGGTTCGGGCTGTTTCATTGTCCCCAACTCTTCGCGGATAGCCTCCCGGATCATTGTCCCCAGCTCTGTAATTTCAATTTCTTTCAGTATCATAATTGTTGAATTTTAAGTAAATGTAATACCGCTCTAGGGTGGTACCCGGGGTACCGTTTTCAAATAATTTTCATTTTTATAGGTTTTTTAAGCACAAAAAAACCCGTCCTTTCGGGCGGGCTGTTCTTTAAAATATATGTTTGCAGGGATCAGGCGGAATCTTTTATTGTTTTCAGGTCCTTTTCTGCAATCGTACTATCTAGATCATTGTCGCGTAATCCTTTTATAACGTTTTCATACTGCTCTATCATTGTGGATTTTCCCTTATTTTTAAATATACCGGGGGTTGTTCTGTCAATATCGTTTTGCTTTGCCAAATCTAAATATTCTTGTCTTAGCTTTTCACCACTTAATCCATGTTTTTTGGCTATGATATCACAATTTTTTCTGTTTATCGGGATCTTTGCATAATAGTAATATAGGGCTAACTCTCTTTTTGTAATAACCCGGGGCGGATTAATTAAAATAGCTTTCACATATAAAGCACCATTATAATTAGCGTGTTTTTCCGCCCAATATTCAAATGTAGTCCCCGGGTTGACCTCAACCATGCCCTGAATATCTTCCGTTAATATATCTATTTCTCTTGTTGCGTATGATAAGATAATAGCACGTTCCCAATCACTAAGCCGGTTTACTATTACTTCGCCAGACAGTACCGCATTATATAATTGCCGTTCCATGTTAATTTACTTTTCTTAATGTGACTTCATTTTTAAACGCCATCCGCATTTTGCTGCCCATCTCGGTAGGTGACATTTTCAGATACTTGTAAAACTCCCGTTCTGTTTTGTGACCTGTTGCGCTCATCACCTCTAGTGCGGTGTAACCTCTCAATATCATATTTGTAGCAAATGACCGCCTGCCTGTGTGTGATGCCATTAAGCTAAAATCTTTATCTCCCTTAACTTTCTTTTGCAGTTCGGCACCGATTGTTTTTAACGCCCTGTTGATATATTGTTGTGCCCGCTGTGGTAACACTCCATTGTATTTATGCAGGATCCTTTCAACTTCTTGGTGGACCGGTACGCTGGTGCGGGTACCTGTCTTTGTCTGCTTTATTTGCAGGGTGCCATTGTGGATGTTTCCCGGCCTGATCTGGTAAAGATCGCCTTCCCGTTGCCCTGTCCATGCCAAACATAGAAATAAGTCACGTATGACGCTTAAATGCTCATTTAACGGCAGGTCGGTTAATGCTTCCAGTTCCTTTTCATTAAGATAGATATTTTCAACCTCTTCGGCAAGTACCTTAAACCCAGGATCCGTGTACATTAGGTTTTTATTTATCCCTGCTGCGGTTGCTCTGGCTAGTACGCTCTTTAATCGCTTTATCCGGGTTCCTGCGGTGTTTTTCTTTAACCCCAGATCATCTAGTAAATACTTTTTCCAATTGTGGTAAAAGTCCAGATCAATAGTATCAAAATCGACGCGTACACGCTTAGTGGATGCATATTCTTTCAAACACTGCAAAGTAACTTCAAAGGTCGGCACGTCGCTGTTACGCTTGGACCGTTCGCCCAGATCGTAAATTTTATGATCAATGACCTGTTGAAAGAATGAAAAAAGATCCAGATCCGTTTCGGCCTTCATGTTTAAAGCTATCTGCAATTTTTCTTTGAATACTGCCGGTGCTGGTGCTTTGTTATCGTTCGCCCTCAGGTAGTCTAAATAAACGGCCTCTGCAGTGCTGCGGATATGGTTTAACCGTTCGTTTAACCGTATTGCATTAGGTACCGCCTTCGTGGTCTTGTACCTTTGATTCTCAAAATTCCAATTGGAGGGTTTACTACTGTACCCGGAATAGATCCGGCCACGTTGATTTTGATAATGCACATGAAGGACCACCGGCGTAATATTGTGGGTCTTCTGCTTTTTCTTTTTCTGAGGGTTCCAGCCTTGGGAATCTTTCAGATAAAAATTTGTTTTTATCATACCCCAAAGATACAAAAAACGAACCTAAGGGTGACACAATAGGTGACACATATTGTTAACATTTCTTAACTATTTTTAAACAGTCTTAATAATAAAGGATCTGAAACCCCTGTAAATACTAAGGAAAGTATTAAAACGTTTTAAAGCGAAAAAAGTAGGTTCGAATCCCGGTGGGGTCACGAAGCCTCCTGAAATTCAGGGGGCTTTTTTTATATTATCAGCAGAAAGTTCCGGGATGAGAACCCGGGTTCGAACCGAGCGCTGCAGGCGCGAGCTCATGAGAACGCAAAGCGTTCGAATAATCCCGGTGGGGTCACAATAACAGAGTTAGATTGGAGAGTGAGAGCGAGGAACAATCACTTCCTCTCTCAAACTCAATTTCTATGGAAAATCTAAGTTTATGCATTGAAATTTCGAATGATAAATTCGAAATTTCAACAATAATTTATACTTTTACTGTATGATTGACAGAAAAAGTGAAATAACGGAAATTAAAAAGAAATTATCGATATTTCCTGTTACTGCTATTCTTGGAGCACGTCAAACGGGGAAAACAACCCTGGCCAGATTGCTAAAGGCACAACATTATTTTGATCTGGAGAATCCGGTAGACCTGGCTGCCTTTGATAATCCACAACTGACACTCAGTAATCTAAAGGGTATCATCGTAATTGATGAGATTCAGCGCAAACCGGAATTATTTTCTATTTTAAGATATCTTGTTGATCATACTCCGGGACAAAGCTATATCATCCTCGGTAGCGCATCCCGTGACCTGATCAGACAAAGCAGTGAAAGCCTGGCCGGTAGGATAGCTTATCATTATCTGTATGGATTTGATTTAGAAGAGGTAGGTGTGGATAAAATCGAAGAACTGTGGCTAAGAGGAAGTTTTCCCAGGTCATTCTTGGCTGAAAACGATGAAGCCAGTGTTCTATGGCGAGATAACTTTATAACTACTTTCCTTGAAAGAGATATTCCTCAATTGGGGATATCGATACCTTCATATACACTGCGCAGATTCTGGCTTATGTTAAGCAATTATAATGCTCAAACGATTAACTATTCAGAGCTGTCAAGGTCCTTTGGCATCTCCGATAATACCGCAAGAAATTATATTGAATTGCTTGAAGGTACTTTTATGATCCGGCTTCTGCTTCCATATTTCGCGAATGTAGGTAAACGTATTGTTAAAAGTCCGAAGCTCTATTTTCTGGATACCGGGATATACCATTCTCTGTTGTCAGTACATTCAAAAACTCAGCTTCTTAGCAATAATAAATTAGGAGCATCTTGGGAAACCTTTGCATTGAACAGCCTTGTAAAAATACTCCGATTAAAGAAAGAAGAAGTGTTTTTTTATGCTACTCACTCCGGTGCTGAACTTGATCTGGTATTTACCAGGAACGGGAAAAAATGGGGAGTTGAATTCAAGTATCAGGATGCCCCGGCGAAAACAAGATCAATGTATTCATGTATTGAGGACCTGGAATTAGAACATCTGTTTGTCGTTTACCCCGGTGAAAAGCAGTATCAGGTAGATGGAAAGATTACCGTTTTACCACTAGAACAATATGGTTTTCTGGAGAAAGCAGCAAATGGATGATCAAATTTCACTCGCAATTGTTGCCGGTTTTTTCGCCAGTATTCCTGTCAATCCGTGTATACCGGTGGAATACTTTACAATCTTGCTAAAATAATTGAACAGCTTTATCACTGTTGTCATTGAACTGACGCGCATTATACCATCGATTCTCTAATTTTTGCCGACCTGTTCAAAGGATTTCATTTGACTAGTAAACATACCTCACCATCTACATCTGTTTTACTTTTCTTAACATTTCATTAAGATATTTTAACCCGGAAGACTGGATTTGCACCTGTTACCGGTATTAAATTTGACTGGTAAAACAGGAAGACAGAATGAAAGGTAATGATATCACAGCAACTTGTCTGCTGACTTATTTGCTGAGCCGGTCAGGTAAACTATTTGTTCCACCGGGGCCTTTATAGGCATACGAACCTGGCCCTCCATAAGGTGGACAGGGATATTGTTGTCTGAAAACCAATTTTAATGTATCATAACAGAATGAGGAGGAAAATAAAATGAAAAAGTTTTTGAATATCATGGTGCCATCCATGGTTGGAAGTGTGCTCACCATTGTGGCGTTTATGCTGCTGGGATTAAATGATCGTCCGGAGGTGGTGACCGGAAGCAATGAAAACCTGGCACCTGCACATCGTGCCGTCTATACAGTAAAGGAAGACGGCGAGTTGGTACCCCTTGATTTCACTGGGGTATCTAAAGATGTGATGAACAGTGTTGTGCACATCACAAGTACCCGTGAGGTCTCCGGGGGCTTGCCCTTTTCTTTCGATCGCAGACACCCGCTCGAGGAATTTTTTGGTGAAGAATTTTTCAGGCATTTCTATGGAAAGCCGGAAAACAATCAGCCCCAGAGGCCTGCACCCAAAAAGTTTGAACAGAAGGGTACCGGATCCGGTGTGATCATCAGTCCGAAGGGCTATATCGTCACCAACAACCATGTGGTGGACCAGGCAACTGAAGTGGAAGTCACATTGCATAACAACCAGGTGTACAAGGCCAAAGTAGTGGGAACAGATCCTGCCACCGACATTGCCGTGTTGCAGATCAAAGCAGATGACCTGCCGGCAATTCCCATTGGTGACCCTGAAAATGTTGAAGTGGGAGAGTGGGTCCTGGCCATTGGCAACCCATTCAACCTGGACGCAACGGTCACTGCGGGGATCGTCAGTGCCAAGGGCAGGAACATCAACATCATTGATGACCAGTCTGCCATAGAGGCATTTATCCAGACTGATGCGGCGATCAACCCGGGCAACAGCGGCGGTGCGCTCGTGAACCTGAACGGGGAACTGATCGGGATCAATACCGCCATTGCCAGTCCCACCGGCTCTTATGCCGGGTACGGATTTGCCATCCCTGTCAGCATCGTGAATAAAGTGGTGGGCGACATCATGCAGTACGGCATGGTGCAGCGTGGTTACCTGGGCATCCTGATCCGCGATATCAATGGCGACCTTGTTGAAGCTGAGAAACTGAAGGTTGCTGAAGGTGTGTATGTCGACAGCCTCATGGAAACCAGTGCGGCTGGTGATGCCGGACTGAAGGAAGGAGATGTGATCATTTCCATCAACGGGGTAGAGGTGAAACAAACAGCTGATTTGCTTGAACAGGTTGGTATTCACCGACCGGGAGATGAAGTGAAAATAGTTGTCGACCGCAACGGCAGGGACATGAAATTCGACGTGGTACTTGCCAACAGGAAGGGGACGAATGAGATCCTTGCAAGCAATGAATTGGAGGTTTTGGATCAACTGGGGGCGACATTTAAAGACCTGTCGCGCGCTGAAGCTGAAAAACTCGGTATCGAAGGGGGCGTGAAGATTGAGTCCCTCGCTTCGGGTATACTGAAGAGCCAGACGCAGCTCAAACCCGGCTTCATCATTACCGCTATCAACAACCAGGAAGTCAACAGTGTTGAGGAACTGGAAAAGATCCTGGAAAAAACAGAAGGAGGCGTATTGATGGAAGGGACCTACGAGGATTATCCCGGTAAGCTCTACGTGGCCTTCGGATTGGACAAATAACAGGATTTCCTTATAATAAATGCTAAGTGAAAACCCTTCGGAAGCAATGGCTACCGAAGGGTTTTCCTGGTTTTAGCGGTATGAGCAATCGCTACTTAATTTTTAGCTCAATTCCTGTTTTTTGAATTTCAAATGCGAATGGGTTCATATTTGTAAAGTCAGATTCTCCGATTGGATGCGGTTCTATTCTTAAGTCAATTTTTCGTCTTATTCTCATTAGTTGCATCTGTGTAGCAAAAAAATCAGTCATATTGCCAATGACAACTGCTATATCTATATCACTATCCTCATTATCTAATCCTTTTGCACACGAACCAAATAGAAAAGCTTTTTTCACGTCTAATTCTGTTGGCAATTGCCTGACGTATCTTGACGCTGTATCTATAACTGATTTCTTAACCATAGCCTTATTATATCAATTCTTTCCAACCATGTATCTGCAAAATCTTTCGTGCACAGTTGATAAAAATCTTGCTTATAGTTATCATACCTGGCGTTCAGATTAAAAGTTGTGATCTTGTCAAGCCACTCTTCAAATTCTTCGCTGATTTCCAGGTCAATCTGTCTTGCTAATCTCAATAAATCATGAGAAAAAATCGCATGTTTCTGAAGTCGTTTTACATACAAGGCTTTTAAAGTTTTCTCAATCACTAAGTGACCTAAAAACAATGCCCAGCTATAATCTTTTGAATCGACTAAATGAGACATTGTTTCTTGGTTATTATCTGCCGAGTCTAACCAGTGTTGGACTATTTTGTCAATATTTTCAATCTTGTCGTTCATTCATTACAAAGATATTAAATAATTCTGGGCTTAATCCGCTTTCTTATAGACCCTGGATGTTTTTCCAGGTGCCCTCATCAACAGGTATTCCTTCTTTCAGATTCTTTTCCCGGGTCATGGCACTCCGCTCTCCCGGGAAGTAGGTGCGGTCCCCTGGCGACATGGGCTCCACATCATGGGTATAGTCAATGATCTCGTTGAGGAGCCGCTGCTGCAGATCCCTGTCGCCGAACATTTCAGGATAAATACACAGGAATACCTGTGAGATACCGGTTTCATACTCATGCTGACTTATCCTGAAGGTGGAGTTGCCTGCAGACAGCAACGTGGCCAGCATATCCAGGACCATCGACAGGGCGGATCCTTTCCAGTATCCAATAGGCAGGCCGCGTTCGTTGGGAAGAATTTTTTCCGGATCCGACGAGAGTTGATGGTTGTCATCCCAGCCGCCGGGGAAAGGCAGTTGCTCCCCCCTGAGCTGATAGTCGTGGATCTTTCCAAAAGCAAATTGTGAAAGTGCCATGTCAAGGAGGATATGTCCCTCTTTCCGCGGGATTGCCACCACCAGCGGATTGTTCCCGGTGCGGCTCTCCTTTCCTCCCCAAGGGGGCATGTTGGGCTGGGTATTCGTAAAGAAAAGCGCAATACATCCAGCTTCTGCAGCCTGTAGTCCGTAGGTCCCTCCACGCATCCAGTGATTGGTGTTGCGCAGTGCCACCAACCCCATCCCATGCAGTTTTGCCAGTTCAACGGCCCTGTTGGTGCATTTTACTGCGTTCACGATCCCGGGTCCCAGCCGACCGTCCCATCGTTCAATGCTGCCAAGCGAAGCTGCCATTTCAGCTTCAGCATCAATGTGTATGATCCCTTTGTCAACATATTCAATAAATAACGGTACCCGGTTGATCCCGTGGGAATGCACACCGGAAAGGGTGTTTTCTGAAAATACGTCAGCCAATAGACGTGCCTTTTCTCCTGAAAAGCTCCTCGTGAGAAATAATTCGTACAGTACCTGCTGCATCTGTTGGAAGGACACATTCATGATTGTGGGTTCAGTTTTTAAGGATTGTCACCGGGTAATTTCCATCCAGTTCCGGATTCAAAGTATGAGATGAAATCGTTCATGTTCGGCTGCGCTTCTGCTTCAGCTGAAACAGCATGAATCACATCAGTGCCTTCACCTGGCTGTATAACCGTTGCACTTTTTCAAACGGATCGCCTTCGCCAAGGGTTTCCAGGGGGAGGTAACCCTCATACCCCGCCTGGTCAATGATCTTCATCAGCCTGCTGAAATCTGTGGGCTGTGGTTCCCCATCGGTCTTGACGTTTTCCTTCACCTGCCAGGTAATGGCGTAGGGAATGAGTTTTTCAATTTCCCTGTAGGGATCTGCCACCGGCAGACTGCCAATATCCAGCATCAGCCCGAACCAGTCGGACGGAACGGCTTCCATGATATCAATAATATCAGGCGTATATACGATATAATCATCGTGGTTCTGAAAGGCCACCATCACGCCATGCTTTGCACCAAATGCGGCACATTCCCTGAATCCTTCAATGATCCATGATTTTACCTCTTCACGTGTGTACCCTTCAGGGGAAGTCTTGCCGGCAAATACCCTGACATGCGGTGCGCCCATTTTCGAGGCCGCGATGATCCAGTTCTTCACCAGTTGCACCTCGCGGGCCCTGTCGCCGGCATCCGGAAGTGTGAAATCATTCCTGACCCCGGTCCCGGTGATGCCAATTCCAAAGCGGAAGGCCATTTTTTTGATGTCGAACAAAACCTTGTCATCCGGTACCACGGGGTATTCCGGGATGTAGTAGGCCGTAAGGTCGATCCCTGCAAATCCGGTTGCAGCAGCAAAACGGAACATCTCTTCCAGTGTAACCTCCCCGCTCCGTAACCCGGCATTGAAGGAATAGGCATTCAGGCAGATCCGGGGGGTGATTTTGCCTGCGGGGTTGACCCTGGAACCAGGACCAGGATCAGGACCAGTATTGGTGCCAGGATACGCTTCAGGACCTGCATTCGCTCCTGTTCCCGGATGGTTCTCTACTCCGATACCGGATAGAGTATTATTTGCCAGTTTCTGATCAGACGACCGGAGCGCCGCCGTTGCCGGCAGGGTCAGTCCGCCAATCCCGGTCATCATCGCCGCATTCAGGAATTTTCTTCTTTTCATATTACTGAGTTTATCAGGTTAATACTTCCACATTGTCGTAACGAATAGCAGCCACTTAAATTACACAAATTTATAACTGTTAAGCTGGTATCTAAAAATACAAAAATCTGAAGCACTTACGTACTCAATAATGTTGCTGACTTTTTGTAATCAGAGTTTAGTGCATGTAATCATTCTTTTTTCTGAATTTCCATGATCCTTAAAGCTGCGTCTTCTAAGTCCAGGTCATATAGATTCGATGCTTCTTCATCATCTATAATAATATTAAAAGTGGCCTCTATATCAGCAAACGGCTCTGTGTCTGCAATAATATCAGGCGGGTTTTCAGTTGACCACATGCAACACATTTGTTTTGAATCACCATTTTCACGATGGTATCGTCTGTGTTTTTGGTAAATCTCGTGTAACATCTGGTAAATTGATTCCTGGTTTCTCATTTTACAGTGATAACAGTGGAACAAATTAGCTAAGGAACGAGGAGTACTGCCCGATATTAAAGTTGTGTTATTCGAAGGTAATGTAAAATTTGCCTTCATGGATTCATCATGAGAAATAAATACCAACATCCTCTTTATTGCACGAAATTGTATACAATACCTATTACTAATACGATCAATAATTAGTTTCTTTACATGGTTATACACTTCAGATAAGAATGATTTATGAATTTTTTAGAACTATACCCAAAAACACCGGACGACTGTAAATTGAAATTTTTGAATGCGATAATTCATCAAAACGATACTCTCCAAAAGGAATTTGTGGCTTTTGTCCATAGAGAAAACGAAAAAATGCCCGGACTATCTTATGATAATTTCCTGGAGCTTATAAATTCCATTGAGACTGAGTATCAGTATTCTTTTGAAATGGTCGATTTGCAAAACCCCGACTGGGATAATTATCATCCGCCTCATTCAGGATATATCGAAGAATGGGAAGCCTATCAGTTAGCCAGTCAGCAAGAGTTTGAGGCCATTCTGGATAACTTTCGTTCCGATGCAACAGATAGGATCATCCGTCAGAAAGCAGATGAACTTATCGCCATGCTTATCGGCCTTTACGGAGCAATAATGAATACAGAACTTAACGACGAATTTTGCTCTTTTGAAGATGTAAATGATTATCTGATTAAGGAACATACAAATGTGATGAATGGACTTATCGAAAAAATCAGGATAAGTGCAGTCTCCGATAGTGCTGTCCTCAACACATTTGAAATGTTTTTCAGTTACTTTGGTTCAAGGTACCAGGAGAGCCCTCAGTTCGCGAATCATTTCGAGCATTTACTGATTTCACTTGCCGAAAAATCGGGTTACGCAGATCGCTTGGTGTCTATTATTGACCAGTCAGCTGTCGAAGAGAAATTTTTGCCTGAGCTTGTGCTCCTACTCAACAAAAAATCCGGAAATATTAAGGTCTGGCTGCAGATAGCTGAACAATTCTACAACGACAATACAGCGGTAGCCAAACACCTGCTGGAGTATTACTTTGAAACTGACAAAGACGCATTCATCAAAACAGCGAGGGAGTTGTTCAATTCTGATAAATATTTGTGGGCCGAATTCTTGCAACAATATGTTTCACTCCAACTTAACAAAGACCTGTTTGTTGAAATATACCGTCAACTTGTTATTCGTACGAGTGAATTAGAATATTACAATAAAATCAGAAACCATCTTTCTGAAGCTGAATTAGCAGATCTTATAAATGAATTGAAATACAATAAAGCTTTTATAGTCCAGATACTGGAAGTTGAAGAACGCTACGAAGATATAAAATCAATGGTGGAGCAGAATCCTGATGATTGGTATTACGCTGATATAATAGCCCCAATATTAACTGTTTATCCGGAGTTCTGCTTTAAACATATAAAAAACAGAGCGAAAAACACCTTGCAAAATAACCGTGGCAGATCGGTGTATGAAAGGATCGTTTCATGGCTTCTGCTCACCAAACAGATCCCCGGATATGATATAGGGAGGCGCGAATTGATAAATCAGATTTACAGCCATAAACCTAATCTGCCAGCCTTAAGAGATGAGATGCGAAAAGCAGGGCTGGTTAAATAAACATCTTTTCTTCATTTTCATGCTCGGAGGTACGGTCTCCCGTTGTCATTATTTTTTTTGATTATTTAAACGTTTAAGCATATATTTGAGATGCCGGTGTAAAAGTATCCAGGTCTGCAGGTGTAAAAAGTTTACAAATATACAGGTGTACAAGTGTAAAGATATGCAGGTCCGCAAGAGTGCAGGTTAGCAGGTCTGCAAATATAGAAATTCAGGGATACGGGTGAACAACTGTACGGATCACCGTCAGAAAAATGAAGTAAATGCAAAAGCGGGTTTCACTCAGGGATATCGCTGAAAGGGTGGGGGTTTCCATCGCCCTGGTGTCCTATGTGCTGAATGGCCGGGAGAAAGAAATGCGGGTAGGATCCGAGGTGGTGAAGAAGATCCGTAAGGCAGCGGAAGAGCTGAACTACCAGCCCAACCAGATTGCCCGGAGCCTGCGCATGCAGTCGACAAAAACCCTGGGGATGATCGTGGCCGATATCGCCAACCCGTTCTTCGGCAGCCTGGCACGGATCATCGAAAACGAGGCTATGAAGTTCGGTTATACGGTGGTTGTCGGCAGCTCGGATGAAAACCCGGTGCAGTCGGAATCCCTGGTCACGGTATTCATGAACCGGCAGGTGGATGGCTTCATCATCACCCCCACCGAGGGATCGGAACAGCAGATCAGGCAGCTGGTTGAGAACCAGGTGCCGGTGGTGCTGCTGGACCGGTACTTTCCGGGCATTGATGTCAGCCATGTGGTGCTCGATAACCGGAAAGCCTCTTTCGACGCCACCACCCATATGATCCGTCATGGCACCCGCAACATCACCATGGTGGCCTACCGGCAGAACCTCAGCCAGATGGAGGACCGTATCGGCGGGTACGAAGAGGCCATGCATCACCACGGCCTCAATTCATCTAAACATGTTGTAAAGATACGCAAGGAGCATATCCGGAAGGATATGCGGAATATGTTTGATACACTGGCACCAGGCAAACGATCCGGTTCCGGGCTGATCTTTGCCAACAAGGCCCTGGCCCTGGCGGGACTCTACTGCATCCGGCAACGGTCCCTGAAGGTCCCCGATGATGTTGATTTTGTCGGGTATGACGGAGGGGAGGCCTTCGACCTGTTCAGTCCGCCGCTCACCTATATCAGGCAACCGGTAACGCAAATGGGAAAATGCGCATTCAGCATTCTCATGGGCCTGATCAACGGGAACGGGAAAGGGGAGGTCAGGAAGGAATGGCTGCTGCCCGAGCTGATCATCCGGAATACAGGCGACCTTCCGGCACAACCGGATGATGAATTTCACGGTATGTATTATTAACCTGCTGAATAAGATGAATAAAGCGCCAGGCCATGAAAAAAAGACTGAAACAAATACATCTTTATATTTTACTTCAGGAAATACAAATTGTGGAAATGCGGGCAAGACCCGCTTTTTAAGAAATTTTAGAAATATAAAATAACAGATTATGAAAAACAGAATGATTGGAAACCTTCCTAAAATCGGTATCAGGCCGGTGATCGACGGAAGGGAAAAAGGCGTCAGGGAATCACTTGAAAAGCAAACCATGAACATGGCCAGGGCAGCTGCACAGTTAATCGAAAAAAATCTTCGTTTCCCGTCGGGAGAAAAAGCAGAATGCGTGATTGCCGAGACGACCATCGGTGGCGTGGCCGAAGCTGCGAAGTGTTCCGACCTGTTCAGGCGGGAAGGCGTGGGCGTTTCCCTCACGGTAACACCATGCTGGTGCTATGGAACGGAAGTGATGGACACCGACACGCTGGTACCCAAGGCGATCTGGGGGTTCAACGGGACAGAACGTCCCGGGGCAGTCTACCTGGCCGCAGCACTGGCTGGCTACAACCAGAAGGGACTTCCGGCATTTGGAATCTACGGGCGCGATGTGCAGGATGCCGGCGATACCTCCGTGCCAGGCGATGTGAAGGACAAGATCCTGCTGTTTGCCCGCGCGGGCCTGGCCGTTGCCATGATGCGCGACAAGACCTATCTCTCCCTGGGCTATACCTCAATGGGCATCGCCGGATCCATGGTCGATCCCGACTTCTTCCAGAAATACCTGGGGATGCGGACCGAGTTTGTGGACATGACCGAGATCCTGCGCAGGATCGAACAGGAGATCTACGACAAGGAGGAGTATGAGAAAGCATTGAAATGGACAAAGGAGAAATGTGCCGAGGGTCCGGATCCGAACAACGATCCGTCCGACCGGGAGCGCAAGGACTGGGAGTGGGAGATCGTAGTGAAGATGACCCTGATCATGCGCGACCTGATGATCGGCAATCCAAAGCTTGCTGAGGCAGGCTTCGGCGAGGAAGCGCTGGGCAGGAATGCCATTGCAGGCGGGTTCCAGGGACAGCGGCAATGGACCGATTACTATCCCAACGGCGATTTCCCGGAGGCCATTCTCAATTCTTCTTTCGACTGGAACGGGATCCGCGAGGCCTTCGTGTTTGCCACTGAGAATGACAGCCTCAATGGCGTATCCATGCTGTTCGGACACCTGCTGACCAACACGGCACAGATATTTTCCGATGTACGTACCTACTGGAGTCCCGTTTCGGTGAAACGGGTGACAGGTGTTGCACCTGCCGGCAAGGCAGCCAATGGCTTTATCCACCTGATCAACTCGGGTTCCACGACCCTGGATGCCACGGCACGTCAGCGTGATACAAACGGCAACCCGGTGATGAAACCTTTCTGGGAGATCACCCCCGAAGAGGTGGACCAGTGCCTGGAGGCTACGCAATGGTGTCCCGGGAACAAGGAGTACTTCCGCGGAGGCGGATTCTCATCACAGTTCCGTACCGCCGGGGAGATGCCAGTGACCATGTCGCGTATCAACCTGATCGGCGGACTCGGCCCGGCACTGCAGATTGCAGAGGGGTGGACCGTTGAATTGCCGGATGAGATCCACAAGCTGCTCGACCAGCGGACCGATCCCACCTGGCCCACCACCTGGTTTGTGCCACGCACCGGTGGGAACGGACCATTCAGGGATGTATATTCAGTGATGGCCGCATGGGGTGCCAACCATGGTGCGATCTCCCACGGACATATCGGGCGTGACCTGATCACCCTTGCCTCCATGCTTCGTATCCCTGTATGCATGCACAATGTGGATGAAGCAACCCTGTTCCGCCCGGCTGCCTGGAACGCGTTTGGCAGCAACCCGGAAGGAGCCGATTACAGGGCCTGTGAAAACTTCGGTCCGCTATACGGTACAAAATAACAAAACGGAATACAATGAGAAAGGCGATCAGCGGAGGGAGGGCCCTCTTGTGTTTGACAGGCATCCTGCTGTTACAGGCTGGATGCAATTTCTCTTCTAACAATAAAAACAGAGCAATGGATGTGAAATACCAGGAAGGCAGCTATGGATATGATAAGGATTTCCTGCAAAAGCATGAGATCCCTTTTGTAGAACTGAAAGAGGAAAAATCCGGCGCGGCGCTCCTGCTCGTCCCGGGTTACCAGGGGCGGGTTATGACCAGCACAGCCAGCGGAAATGAAGGAGCAAGTTTCGGGTGGATCAACCATGCGCTGATTGCTTCCGGGAACACCAGCGAACAATTTAATCCGTATGGCGGAGAGGAACGCCTTTGGCTGGGTCCGGAAGGTGGTCCCTTTTCGATCTACTTTCCCCCGGGAGCTTTGCAGGATTTTTCCAACTGGAAGGTGCCGGGACTGATCGATACAGCTGCATTCGTCCTGGTTGAACAATCGGGGCACCACGCAGTATTCAGCAAGGAAGCCAGCCTGACCAATGCCTCTGGTACACCACTCAGCCTGAGGATCGATCGTACGGTAAGGATCCTTGACCGGGAGAATGCTGCGAAGGCACTGAGATCTAACATTGGCGGGGACCTGGCCATGGTGGCCTATGAGAGTGAAAATGTGCTGACCAACACCGGTTCGGCTGCGTGGGACGAAAGTTCAGGACTTCTTTCCATCTGGATGCTCTCCATGTTCAATCCTTCAGATAAGGGGGTGGTGTTTATTCCTTTTAAAAAGGGCAGTGAGGACACACTTGGACCTGTGGTGAACGATGATTATTTCGGGAAGGTTCCGTCCGACCGGCTGAAGATCAGCGATGGCATGATCTATTTCAAAACGGATGGCAAACGCAGGGGCAAGATCGGGTTATCGCCGCAACGTGCCCTGCCCTGGTGCGGAAGCTATGACCCGGTGCAAAAGGCGCTAACACTGCTCTGGTATTTACTTCCCGGGAATGTGGCTGAATATGTGAATGCAAAATGGGGACCGCAGGAGGATCCGCTTGACGGGGATGTGGTCAATGCATACAACGACGGGCCGCTGGAGGATGGTTCTATCATGGGGCCTTTCTACGAATTGGAAAGTTCTTCGCCGGCAGCCTTCCTGGCCCCATCGGAGTCGATGGTCCACCGGCAGATGATCTTTCATATAGCGGGGGAGGAGGAAGAACTGGACCTGATTCTCCAGACGCTTTTCGGAATCACAATTGATGAGGTGAAAAATGTTTTTGATATTTAGCCTGAATTGTACAGGCATTGATCGCTTACAAATCAAGATTACAGGCGATGAAAGGAGTATTCAGTAATAACTTACCAACGCTATGAGAAAAGAACCGATCGTACCGAAAGCAATCGTATGGCCGTTCATACTGCTTTCCACCCTCTTTTTTGCCTGGGCGGTGCCCAATAACCTCACAGATACCATGCTGGCTGCTTTTAAGCGGATCATGAGTCTGACAGATTCCAAAACCGCCTGGATACAGGTATCCTGCTATTTGCTGGGGTATGGTTTTTTTGCCATTCCCGGCGCACTGTTCATCAAGAAGTATACCTATAAATCAGGTGTTTTACTGGGGATAGCACTGTTTGCAACGGGTACATTCCTGTTTTATCCTGCCATGCTGACCTCAGCCGGGCATATCAATATCAGTTTTCTGATGTTCCTGTTTGCCATCATTATTCTTTTTGCAGGACTATCCATTCTGGAGACATCGACCAATTCATATGTGTATGCAATCGGTCCTGAAAGCACCGCTACGCAACGCCTCAATTTTGCACAGTCGTTTAATCC
The DNA here is from genome assembly GCA_029210585.1 of Bacteroidales bacterium. Lineage (GTDB taxonomy): Bacteria > Bacteroidota > Bacteroidia > Bacteroidales > M55B112. The sequence goes on along the minus strand of JARGFP010000004.1, from coordinate 172,613 downwards.
GTTTGGAGCCATTACAGGCGTAATTATCAGCCAGGTGTTTGTGCTATCAAAACTCAATACCATGACAGCGGCCGAGCGTGCGATGCTTCCGGCGGCCGAGCTTTCACGCATACAGGGAACGGAATTGCGTGCAGTGACGATGACTTACATCACCATCGGGCTGGTGATGGTGGGGATCTTTATTGCCATTCTGCTGACCAAAATGCCTTCCGGGAAGGAGGATGACAAACGCATTGATTTTGCCGGGACCTTCCGGAGGCTGATGAAAAACCGCAATTATGTATGGGGTGTCGTGGCCCAGTTCTTTTACGTTGGCGCACAAATCGCGGTGTGGTCCTTTATCATCCGTTACGCCATGCAGCAGTTGCAGCTCGACCAGGTAATCGCACAGCTGGGTGATAAACCTGCCGAATCTGCTGTGATTGCAGCACTGCGGTCGATTGAACCCGTGGCTGCAGGATTTTACAATGTGGCCGAATGGCTCGGGTTCAATGTCTTGCTGCCCAGGACCCCGGAACAGGCGGGGGCCACCTATTACATCATGTCGCTGATCCTGTTTGTGATCGGACGGTTTTTGTTTACCGGGCTCATGAATTTCATCCGGCCGAAAAACCTGCTGACCATCCTGGCCCTGCTGGCAGTAGTACTCAGCATGGTTGCTATTTACGGACAAGGTTATGCCGGACTGTACGCGCTGGTGGGTATTTCGGGGTGCATGTCGCTCATGTTTCCCACCATCTATGGACTGGGGATCACCGGGTTGGGAGATGATACAAAGATCGGCGGGGCAGGCATGGTGATGGCCATTGCCGGCGCAGCGTTCCTGACCCAGATCCAGGGAATCGTTTCTGACCAGTCGGGAGATATTGTGAAGGCCTACTGGGTACCCGCCATTGCTTTCATTATCATTGCCTATTATGCGGGTGTGGTGAGCCGCACCGCCAGGCGGAAAATGGAGTAGGTGAGCTGTGTTGACCCGGGACTATACTCACTGAATTTTGCCGGTCTGCTTTCCTTACGCTGCGTTACTTTTCGTTTAATCCTGGCATAGTATGCCGTTCTGCTTTGCATCACCCTGGGGTTATTCCTGGCCTGGTTTGCCGGTCTACTTTGCGCCACTTTGCGGTTATTACTGGCGTCTACCGGTTATTCCTTCCCTCGTGCACTGATCATTCTTTGAACTTCCCTGCGGTCAATCTTCATCGACCGGTTGCGGGGGAATTGGGGCAGAAAATGGATTTCTTTTGGGATTTCATGTTTTTCCAGCCTGGTTTTCAGGTCCTCCAACAGGTTTCCAGGAAGGGATGATCCGTTTCCGGAGCCAGGTTCATTTTCCTGGTAGCCATTTTTATTTTCCTGGCCGATAGGATTCTCTTCTGTTTCCTTGCGCTGCACAGCTTCATTCCGGCTCTGCATGCTTGTTATACCGGTTTTTTTGCTGAATGTTTCGGATGCTCCGGTTTCATCCCCTTCGAGTACCAATACCAGTCTTTGCCCGAGCCTACTGTCGGGAAACGGAACGATCACAGCTTCTCTGCCGAGGAGTTCTTTCACTATCCTTTCGATTCGTTCGGGGATAACTTTGATCCCGCCCGTTTTAATTACATTGTCATACCGTCCCAGCCATTCAAAAGCACCGGGAGCATGGATCCTTACCAGGTCATTTGTCTGCAAGGTACCCGGGGTGATTCCTTCAGCGCTGACGGTCAGGCAGCCCCTGTCATCACTTCCAATGGTAACACCCTCAAGCGTTCTGAATAGCGTATCCGCATCAGGACCGTTGAGCCGGCGCAGGGCGAAATGGGTGAGTGTTTCTGTCATGGCAAAGCTTTCATACACCCTGACCCTGTTTAGTTGCCGTATTTTGTTTCGCAGGGTTTCGCTGATCTCCCCGCCACCGATAAGCAGGATTCCGATGGTTTCGTTGAGTTTTTCGGGTGTTTTCAACGCTTCGAAGATCTGCAATGGGACCATTGCTGCAAAATCAACGGGTTGGGTGAGGTTGTTCAGCGGGTTCCCGGAGGGTTCGGTGGTTACCAGGCGAAGGTTTCCCATGAATGCCCTGACCACCATCATCTTTCCAGCGATATAATCCACGGGAAGACACAACAATGCAGTATTTCCAGGAGTTAGTCCAAAAAAGGACAGGGTCATTTTTGCTGAGTGCACCATGGCCGTCCTGTCGAGCTCATACACCTTCGGATCACCAGTCGTGCCGCTGGTCTGCTGGACAATGGGACGGTCTTCCGTAAGCAGCTCGGAAATGAATCGGTACAGTTTTTTCTTCCATTCCTGCCCGGGCCCGGTTTCGGACATCCCGGCACTCATTCCGTCGTTCGTTCCGTTTGTCATTCCACCTGCCATCCTGTCTGTCGCATTGCCTGCCACCCCGGTGTCTTTCCTGGCGGCCTTTCCGCCTGCCATTCCATCGGTCTTTCCGTCTGCCACCCCGGAGGATATTCTGCCTGCCACCACGGCGCAATATTCCAGCAGTGATTCCCTTGTGTAAATGTGTCCGTCTATGTTGAAAGGTCCTTCGAACATCAGTTGTTCGTTTTTATGATGGAAGTATCCCATGCCTGGCCAGGATTGTAATACAGTTCTCCTCCCCGGATCTCCAGTGGTGAAGGAATATTGTTGGTGAACAGTTTACCGGTTCCCAGGCCCTGGGGCAAACCGGCATCCAGGGTGGCGGTCCATTGCGCGATGGCATTCAGCCCGATGTTCGATTCGAGTGCCGAGGTTACCCACCACCCGATGCCAAGCTTTTCCGCAATACTGATCCAGGTTGCGGATGCGGTGATACCACCAACAAGAGAGGGCTTTAGTATGATGTAGGCTGGTCGTGTTTTTTCCAGCAGCAGGTGTTGTTGCGCAGGATCGCTGATCCCGATTAATTCTTCATCAAGGGCGACCGGGATGGAGCTTGTGCTGCAGATCTCTGCCATGGTTTCCCATTGACCAGCCTTTACCGGTTGTTCGACAGAGTGAATGCCAAATTCAGAAAGCGTTTTCAGTTTCCCGAGGGCCTCCTCTTTTTCCCATGCCCCGTTGGCATCCAGCCTGATCTCCAGATCAGCGGGACTGAAGGTGGCGCGGAGTTGCCGGATGATTTCCAGCTCTTCGGGGAAACCGATGGCTCCCACCTTCATTTTAAGTACACGGAACCCCTCATCGATTTTGCCGGCAACCTGCTGCAACATTGTTTGCTTGTCGCCCATCCAGACCAGTCCGTTGATGGGGATGCCCTTGCTACCGTTGGTAAAGTCGCCCGGGAACAGAAGCCTCTTACCACCTGTTTCGAGATCTCTCCTGGCTGTTTCCAGGGCAAACCGGATGGCGGGGAATCCTTCGAGATCGCCCTCATCAACCGGAATGTTATGTTCCAGCCTGGTACACACCTGTTCCAGTTTGCCGGGGACCGCAGCAACCGGATCAGGACTCAGACCGGGTATCAGCGAACATTCCCCGATCCCTGTCCGCCCGGGATCATCCTGGTCCCGCAGCAGGATAAACCATGAATCCTTCTGATGCAGGACCCCCCTGGAAGTGCCTGCGGCAAAATGGAAATGAAGTGTGTGTTTGATATTTTCTGCCAGTATCATTACCGTAGCTGTATTATAAACTTTGCTGCCTCATGAACCTTCCTGTATCAATTACCTTCCTGCCTCATTTAGTTAGCTGTCCATTAACGCTGCGGCCGAACTCCGCTGGACGAACCTGCTGCTTTATAATCCTTCCTGCATGGTATTTCTTCCTGCCTCAAAATCCTTCCTGCGTCGAAAACGTGTCTGAAGCAAAAAAGAATGTTCCCGGGATTACAACACCAGGCCGACACCAAAGGAGAGGGAAAACAGCAGGGTGGTTAGTGACAGCCTTTTCAGTTCGGAATTCAGTTCTACCGGGACGGTATTTGCCAGTACTTTCTGAACATCCATGGCAAGGAGGGGCACTGAAAGAAGGAAAAGCAATTGCAATGCCGATTCATAGTTCAAAAATGTATACAATAATCCCATGGAGATGCCTGTAAGAATGAGGATCAGGTGGTAGTGTTTTGCCCACCGGGCCCCGAAGCGCACAACCAGCGTGTTCTTGCCATTTTCCCTGTCGTTCTCCCTGTCGCGCATGTTGTTCAGGTTAAGCACACCCATGCTGAAGAGCCCGATGGCAGCAGCAGGTATGAATGCATCGGGAGCAACGGTTTGTGTATGCAGGAAAAAGGTACCCACCACCCCCAGGATGCCAAAGAAGATAAATACCATGATATCCCCCAGTCCGGCGTAGCCATACGGACGCTTTCCCACGGTATATTTTATGGCTGCCGCGATGGCCGCAATACCAAGCATGAGAAATACCAGGTGGACCAGGGAGAGGGTGTCGCCGAGACCGGACCAGATCAATAATATTCCTGAAGAAAGACTGAGTGCAACGAACAGGTAGATCATCCGTTTCATCTGTTTCTGCGTAACGAGGCCGGCACTGGTGACACGCAGGGGACCAATCCGTTTTTCGTTGTCGGATCCTTTTACGGCATCCCCGTAGTCATTTGCCAGGTTGGAGAGTATTTGCAGGAACAGGGTGGTCATCATCCCGAATATAAATACCCCCCATTTGAAACTTCCTTCGGAATAGGCAAGAAAGCTTCCGAGAATGGTGGCAGACATGGCCAGGGGCAACGTGCGCAGCCTGAATGCTTCAATCCAGATGTTAATTGGTTTCATATCAGTTTAAAACAATGAGCCATATTACTTTATAAAAAATTGTATCACCCGATCCCTGGTCAGCAGTACTCATCGACGTTACATCCTGATTGCCTGCAGTGCTATTGCAGGAGGACTTCTGACATTGCATCCTGAACCTTGATCAGTATCCGGGAAGCCTCCTTATGCCCTGTTTTCAGGGTAATTTCGGAAACTTGTCCCAGTCGGGTTTTCTTTTCTCCAGGAAAGCATTCTTCCCTTCCTGTGCTTCTTCGGTCATGTAATAGAGCATGGTGGCGTTGCCGGCCAGTTCCTGGATACCGATCTGTCCGTCGAGTTCGGCATTCAGTCCGACCTTGATCATCCGGAGGGCGATCGGGCTGTGCTGCATGATCTTTTTTGCCCATTCCACGGTGGTATCCTCGAGGTCTTCCAGCGGCACTACCTTGTTCACCAGTCCCATATCGAGCGCTTCCTGTGCCGTATACTGTTCGCAGAGGAACCATATCTCACGTGCTTTCTTCTGACCAACGTGCCTGGCCAGGAAGGAAGATCCCAGTCCGGCATCGAAGCTGCCCACCTTCGGACCTGTCTGGCCAAACCGGGCATTATCGGAGGCAATAGAGAGATCGCACACCACGTGCAACACGTGACCGCCGCCGATGGCATAGCCGTTTACCATTGCGATCACCGGCTTGGGGATGGAGCGGATCTGCTTCTGCACATCCAGGATGTTCAGTCTGGGCACCCCGTCTTTGCCCACATAGCCGGCAAAGCTTTTTACATTCTGGTCGCCGCCGCTGCAAAAGGCCTTGTCGCCTTCGCCGGTCAGCACCACCACCCTGATGTCCTGCATTTCCCGGGCCAGGACCAGCGCGTTGCTCATCTCCTGTGTTGTGTCGGGTGTAAAAGCATTATAATAGCGGGGGCGATTGATGGTGATCTTCGCGATCCCCTCGAATGATTCGAACTTTATTTCTTCGTATTCCTTAATGGTTTTCCACGCTCGTTTTGCCATATCACTGTTGCTTTATCGATGTATAAAACTTTTTAAAGATACCACTATTTTCACTTCCGGAAGTGTCCACATCGAGCAGCGTCTTTTCAGCTCCGGTTGCAAACAGGGTATCCAGGCAACTTCCTAATGTATAGTCGTCGTTTGCGTACAAAAAGTTCATTCCGAATGCTTTTGCCATGTGTTCCAGGGCAACGGGATGACCGGCGACAGAGAATTCATCGAAAAAGGGCATCCGGTCCGGTCCGTCGAGCAGCCGGAAGATCCCGCCACCTTTGTCGTTAAGGACGATGATCTTCAGGTTGGATGGAAAATTGCGGTTCCAGAGTGCATTGGAATCGTACATGAAGCTGAGGTCACCCAGGACCGCCAGGTGCTGTTTTTCTGAAACCATGGCGGTGCCTACAGCTGTGGAAAGTGACCCGTCGATGCCCGAAGTCCCGCGGTTGCTTTGAAATGTAAGGTCAGCCCTTGCCGGCTCCAGTTGCGCATACCGGATGGTCCCGCTGTTTCCCACGTGCACGATGGTGTGGGCCGGCACCCGTTTCATGATCTTACTAAGTGCAGTGATATTGCTGAACGGGGCGGTTAGCAGGAACGATCCCGCCTTTTCCGCAGTCCGGGTTTCGATTTCCTTCCATAATTTCCCGTAGTTGTTTCCGGTTCCCTGGCGAACATTGTTGTTCTCAGCGGATTCATTTTTGTTACCGGCGGATTCATCTTTGTTATCGGCAGACATATTTTCGGTACCGGGGAGTCCTCTTTTGCTTCCCGTGGGTGGATCTTTGGTCCCCAAATGGGCAAGGTCAGTCCCGTCTTCGTTGTCAGCCGTCAGCTCCCGGATCCCGGGCAGGGAACGCTCCGGCGTGCCATTCAGGATAACCACCGGTACACTTTCCAGCCCTTGCACAAACAGCCTGGTTCTTTTGGAGACAACTGGTCCGCCCATGGCGATGACCAGGTCGGGGGTGAGTTCCTGCAGCTCCCGTGTTGTGGCGGATGCAAGCACCAGCTCCGGGGCTGAGACCATGGCCGGGTCATTCAGGTTGGCGATGTTTTCCGCGACAATGGCCACCTGGAACCGCTGTGCCAGTGCCTCCAGTGTATTCCTGGCGGATGCACCGTAGAAAGCCATGCCTGCAAGAATAAGTACTTTTTTTTGTGCCCTGAGGTATTCGCTGAACAGTGCCCTTTCCGAAGTATTAAACCCGTTGCCCGGTAATGGAGGTGGATTGTTCAGGCTGTCGAAGCGGGTCATGGTTTTTAGAGGAATCTCCCTGTAGAGGGGTTCATGCAGCACCAGGTTGAGGTGCACCGGACCCTGCCGGTCGATACAGCCCGAGCGGATCACCCCGGCAGCCTCGTGCATCACCTTCTCCAGGTGTGCCTGGTCTGTAAAATCCGGGGGAAATTCATAAAACCCGTTGGCGTTGGGTCCGAACACATTCTGTTGGTTGATCCGCTGGTTGGTGAACTGGGGAGGGGTTTCTGCGGGACGGTCGCCCGTGAGGATGATCAGCGGAATATGCTGGTTGTATGCTTCGGCCACTGCCGGGGCGAGGTTCAGTACGGCCGTTCCGGAGGTAGTGATCACCACCACCGGGCGCCTGGTTTCGGCTGCCATACCCAGTGCGATGTAACCCGCCGACCGTTCATCCACGATGCTGAAGCATTTAAAATGCGCTTCCCGCTGGAACACCTGGATCATGGGCGCATTCCTGGAACCGGGGCAGATAACAACATGTTGTATGCCCAGTTGTTTCAGCAATTCCGCCAGGTCAGCGATGTGTTGTTTGAACGGCAGCTTTGTCATCCGTTTTCGTGGAATATTGGTCAATGATATTGAGCAGTGATTTGGCCTTCCATTGGGTTTCTTCCCACTCGTCTTCCGGGATGCTCTCCAGTGTGATTCCGCCACCGATGAACAATGACAGGGATTCGGGGGTGATCTTCATGCACCTGAGGTTGACAAACAGGTCCACCACATCATCGGAAATCATGGGTCCGAGGAATCCTGCGTAGTATTCACGATCGTGGGGCTCCAGTTGCTTGATAAAGGAGATGGCTTCATCCTTTGGTTGTCCGGCTACGGCGGGTGTCGGATGCAGGCTGTCGAGCAGTTCCCAGATCCTGTCTTTCACCTGTGCATACCTGAACGAGAAGTCGGTCCTGAGATGCACCAGGTCGCCTGCTTTTTTTACATACGGGGAGGTAACCCTGTAATCCCTGATATTGAATTCCCTGAGGATATCGTGGATATAGCGCGTAACGTATTCCTGTTCCAGCACCTCTTTCATGGTCCAGTTGCCCAGCTTCATGTTGTCCGGGGAATGGGTTCTTGTCCCTGCCAGTGAAACCGTCGAAGCGATCCCGTCCTGCAGTCGCAGCAAAGGTTCGGGAGAGGCCCCGAGCCAGAAATGATGGTCGCTTTTGAACAGGTAGACGAATGCATTGGGATGCCTGCGGCAGGTATCGTCGAAGATGTTGCGTGCGTGATCGATGTAATTCCCCTTCACGAGCTTGATTCTGCTCAGCACCGATTTCTGGAAGTACCCCGTGGAGATCTGTTTTTTGATGGTTTTAACCTGCTGCACGAAGTCATTCTTGCTGGTGACCACCGGGCTGGCGATTTCCCAGTCGGGCTGCGGATTCGACGGAAGCGAACGGATCCGGTCCACCACTTCTTTGCCCGGTGTGTCATTAAAGATGATATCGGGCTTGATCATGATGTATTTCTTGCCGTTCCTGGTATCGAAAGGAGCCATAACGAATCCTTTCTTTACTGAAATGTCATGAATGGATTTCCACTGGACCGTACCGGGAGTGGTTTGCACATAGGTGGTTACCGAAGGTTCTTTCGGTAACCTGAATGTCACGAAGGTGATATTTTTATCTAGTAACTGCCTGTATATTTCCTGCCTGTTGTCGCTCATCACTTAGCCTGCGCTCTCTTTATCAGTATCTGTTGACTTTATACTGTTAGTAACACGGCTGACAGAAATTAGTTTGCCTGAATCGTCGGTTATTTCCACATCCCAGATATGTTTAAAAATACCCTTGTATTTGAGCGTTCCCGTGCAGGTGAGTTCTCCTTCCCTTGCGGCTGAAAGGTGTTGACTGTTCACGCTGTTGCCCAGTGCGGCCTTACCCTCCTTGTGGACCAGCAGCAGTGAGCCGGCGCCGGCAATCGTTTCTGCCAGGCTAAGGTATACCCCGCCATGCACAAATCCTTGTGGTTGCTGGTGGACAGGCGTAATCTTCAGTTTACCCGTGATGGTATCGCCGCCGAATGACGTGATGGTGATGCCCAGGTGGTCCGAGAAGCTGTTCTGGCAGATCCTGTTGATTTCTTGTGTGGTCATTTCTGTAGGAATTGCTCCAAAGATAAAAATTCATATTAAACAACCTCAATGCATTGGTCAGGAAGTTCCCTGCTTTTCTGCAACAAGCAGCATTACCGAGCCGAGAAAAAGACCCCTGGTCCGGACCGTTAAGAATCCGGCCTTTTCAAGAATGGCCGACATTTCCTTTTTCGAATAATAGTTTTTCGATGATTTTGCCAGGTACCGGTAGGCTTTGAAATTCCCGGAGATGAACCCTCCGAGCCAGGGGAGGATCAGCTGCAGGTACATGTTGTTGAAAAAGCGCCAGATCCTGTTGTCGGGCTTGCTGCTCTCCAGGATCACCAGCCGCCCATAGTCGCGTAGTACCCGGTGGATCTCTCCCAGGTGCTTGTTGGCATTGGAATTTTCGTACACCAGGTTGCGGATGCCGAACGTGATGCCGGCGGTGTCGAAGGTGCCATCGGCATAGGGCATATTGGCCACATCTCCCTCGGTGAATTTTATCCCGGCTCCTTCTTCGGCTCCATGCCCTCCTTTATTTCCGGATTCGATCCCGGCGATGTCCCCGGTTCCTTTCCCGGTACTTTCCCCGCTTCCTTTTCCGGATTCGATTCCCGCGGCTTTTTCCCTGGCTTTCTGTAGCATTTCCGCAGAAAAATCATACCCGTGCAATGCGATCTCCTTCCCGGCAGACCGGGCGATATCGATCACCAGGTCGCCCGTACCGGTGCAGATATCCAGGAAAGTTGAAGGGTTGTTGCGCAGGCATTCCCGCACAGCCTTCCTGCGCCATTTCACATCCTGTCCGAAGGTGAATACCCGGTTGACCAGGTCATATTTTTCGTAGATCTTACTGTAGTAATCCTTCAGTGGAAAATCCTTCTTTGACTCACTCATTGCATCTGATTCGGACAGCAAAGATATTGAATTTAAAATATTTGGCCGAAACCGGGAATTAACAATCTATTTCTGCTTCAAACCACACAGGAACTTTTGTCATGAAAAACCGGATCCTTGTGCTCATATTGCTGGCATGTGGTACATTTACGCTGAACGGACAGCAGTATCACTCCCAGTATCACCCCTGGGAGGTGGCACAACTGATTTTTGATGCACGCAGGGAATGCCCTGTTTATTTTTCATGCCCCGGATCTTACCCGTCAGAGACTGAATACCATGATTGGGTGCTGTTTGTCAACAAAAAGGAGTGATTGTAACCTGTCTGACCGCACATGATCGCCAGGAAAGGTATCCTGACCTGGAAAAAATTATTAAATTGCGGCCTTTTGAGAATTTTAAAACCAGCAAATGGCCAGGGAAAAACTCGTAGAACGCAAGCACATCGTTCCATTTATCTTAGTAACAAGTCTTTTTGCATTGTGGGGTTTTGCCAATGACATCACCAACCCGATGGTTGCCGCGTTTAAAACCGTGATGGAGATCACCAATGCGAAGGCCTCCCTGATTCAGCTGGCATTTTACGGAGGGTATGCCACCATGGCCATTCCGGCTGCACTTTTCGTGCAAAAGTACAATTACAAAAAAGGGATCCTGCTGGGTCTCGGCATGTATGCAGTGGGGGCGCTAATGTTCTGGCCGGCGGCGCAGTATGAGGCATTCGGATTCTTCCTTATCTCGCTGTATGTGCTCACTTTTGGCCTGGCATTCCTGGAGACCACCGCGAATCCTTTTATCCTGGCACTTGGCAGTAAGAAAACCGCAACGCGCAGGCTGAACCTTGCCCAGTCTTTTAACCCGATCGGGTCGTTGCTGGGAATGTTCGTGGCATCCAGGGTGATCCTCGCAGCACTGGATTCAGACAAGCGCAATGCCGCGGGTGAATTGATTTTTCCGACCCTTGATGAAGCCAGCAAGGCCATGATCAGGACCCATGACCTGGTGATTATCCGGAATCCATATGTCATCCTCGGTCTGGTGATCATTGTAATGTTTGTAGTGATTGCTGTTACGAGAATGCCTGCAGCCGGTCATGTGGAAGGGTTCAGTGCAAGGGATTCATTTCGCAGGCTGATCAGGAACAAAATTTACAGGGAAGGGGTCATCGCCCAGGTGTTTTACGTAGCTGCGCAGATCATGTGCTGGACGTTTATCATTCAGTATGCCGAAAACCTGGGTATAGACAAAGCCACGGCACAGATGTATAATATCGTAGCCATGGGAATATTTCTCTCCAGCAGGTTCATCAGCACACTGATTATGAAATACGTGAATGCAAGCAGGCTTTTGATGTTCTTCGCAATCGGCGGCATGGTCACCACAACGGGAACGATCCTGATCGAAGGCATGCACGGATTGTATTTCCTGGTGGCCACTTCGGCCTTCATGTCGCTGATGTTCCCGACTATTTACGGAATCGCCCTGCAAGATATCGGCGAGGATGCAAGCCTGGGAGCAGCCGGATTGGTAATGGCTATTGTTGGGGGCGCGTTGATGCCCCCGTTGCAGGGCGCGATTATCGACCTGGGAACCGTTGGTCCCTTTGCGGCAGTGAACTTCTCATTCATCTTACCATTTATCAGTTTTGTTGTAATCGCTGTGTTTGGTTACAGGTCTTACAGGAAGCGGATGTTGCAGGAAGAAATCATATAGAATTATCTGAATTTTATAACGACATGTGTCAGCAATTTGCCGGTAATCAAGATGCTGTGTCCGGCATAATAAAAATTACGGCATGCGTATTCATATGGGCAATCCCTAGGTACATTGGGGATAACTCGTCCTGCATCCCGCCTGATTTCTCCCAAACTTTCATTAATTTCGCACCTTGATAACCAGAAGGCACAGCATGGAGTATAATTTCACAGATATAGAGCAACGTTGGCAACAATACTGGGAGGATCACAAAACCTTCCGTACAGAGGATGATTTTTCCAGGCCCAAATACTATATTCTCGATATGTTTCCCTATCCATCCGGGGCGGGATTGCATGTGGGGCATCCTGAAGGGTACACGGCCACCGACATCGTGGCACGCTACAAGCGCATGAAGGGATTCAATGTGCTGCACCCCATGGGCTGGGATGCATTCGGACTGCCGGCGGAGCAATATGCCATCCAGACCGGCACCCATCCTGCTGTGACCACCAATAAGAACTGTGATAATTTCCGCAGGCAGATCAAACGCCTGGGGCTGGGGTATGACTGGGACAGGGAGGTCAATACCACCGATCCGAAATATTTCAAATGGACGCAGTGGATCTTCAAGCAATTGTACAATACATGGTTCGATAAGGACCAGCAAAAGGGACGGCCCATCAGTGAACTGGAGATACCCGCTGAGGTACAGGAGGCAGGGAAGGAGGCAACGCTTGAATTCATTGCTTCAAAAAGACTGGCTTACTATGAAGATGCCCGGGTGTGGTGGTGCCCCACCTGTCGCATTGTATGCGCCAACGAAGAGGTGCTGACCGATGGTACACATGAAAAATGTGGTCACCCGGTGGAAAAGAAAAACCTGAAGCAGTGGATGCTGCGGATCCCGTTATATGCCGAACGGCTCCTGGCGGGACTTGAGCCACTCGACTGGCCGGCGGGAGTGAAAGATATGCAGCGCAACTGGATCGGCAAATCACATGGTGCAGAGGTGGATTTTCAGCTGGAGGGGTTGGATGCACAATTAAGGGTATTTACGACCCGCCCTGATACCCTCTTTGGTGCTACCTACATGGTGGTTGCCCCGGAACACCCGCTGATCGACCGGATCAAGACCGGCGGACAAGAGACCGAAGTGGATGCCTATATCAAGGCGGCCGGGATGAAATCCGAGATAGACCGCACCGACCTTTCCAGGGAGAAGACCGGTGTGTTTACCGGCCGCTATGCCATCAATCCTGTAACCGGCGAAAAGATTCCCGTGTGGGTGGCCGACTATGTCCTCACCGGGTATGGTACCGGGGCCATCATGGCCGTGCCCGCACACGATACGCGGGATTTCGAGTTTGCACAGAAATTTGAGCTGCCCATCATTTGCATTATGGATCCTGCAGGAGCAGATCCGGAGCTACGCGCACAGGTGCTGGCAGGGGAAGCCTGTTGGATCGAAGATGGGACCTACATTAATTCTTCCAACGGGGAGAAGGGGATTTCCATCGACGGATTGAACAAGAAAAAAGGAATGGCCACGATCAACAACTGGCTGGAAGCACAGGGACTTGGAGAGGCGACGGTGAATTACAAGATACGTGACTGGCTCTTCAGTCGTCAGCGCTATTGGGGAGAACCGTTTCCCGTGATCCACTGGGAAGATGGAGAGATCACCGTGCTGGATGATGACGAACTGCCGCTGGAACTGCCGGAGCTGGAAAAATTTGCCCCGGGTGCCAACGGGGAATCACCGCTGGCCAATGCTGAGGAGTGGTTGTATGTGACAGACGTCAACGGACGCAAGGGGAGAAGGGAGACCAACACCATGCCTCAGTGGGCCGGTTCGTGCTGGTACTACCTGCGGTACATCGATCCCAAAAATGACGATGCACCATTCTCCAAGACGAAGGAGAATTACTGGATGCCGGTGGACCTTTACATCGGGGGCGCTGAACATGCGGTACTGCACCTGTTGTACAGCCGCTTCTGGCACAAGGTGCTGTTCGACCTTGGGATTGTCTCGACGGACGAGCCCTATATGAAACTGTTTAACCAGGGGATGATCCTGGCCTTTGCCTATGAAACGGCCACCGGTGCCAAAGTAGCCAGTGACCTGGTGGAGGAGAAGGATGGAAAATTCTTCCATACCGAAACTGGTGAGGAACTGAAGCAGATCGTTGCCAAGATGTCGAAGTCACTGAAGAATGTGGTGAACCCCGATGATGTGGTGCAATCATTCGGCGCGGATGCCCTGCGGCTTTATGAAATGTTCCTGGGTCCGCTGGATGCAGTAAAGCCTTGGGTGGAAAATGGTGTGAAGGGGGTGTATAACTTCCTGAACAAGGCCTGCAGGTTCTTTGCTGATACGGCACATTATACCGACGGCGAAGAGGATGCTGAGGTATTGAAATCTCTGCATGCCACCATTAAGAAGGTGGGCGGGGATATTGAGCACCTGCATTTCAATACCGCGATCTCGCAAATGATGATCTTCACCAACCTGGCTGCCAAAAAAGGCAGGGTGACGCGTGAAACGGGCAGGACTTTTGCCCGGGTGCTGGCGCCTTTTGCCCCGCACCTGGCCGAGGAGCTCTGGTCGGTACTGGGCGGACAGGAATCGGTGTCGCTCACCGAATGGCCGGAGTTTGATCAGCAATTTCTCGTAGAGGATGAGATGGAATACCCGGTGATGATCAATGGCAAGCTGCGTTTTAAGCTGAAGGTTGCGGTGGATACCCCGCCTGCTGAACTGGAGAAAATGGCCCTGGGACATGAGTCTGCAACACGGTGGACGGAAGGCAAGCCACCAAAGAAGGTCATTGTTGTACCAAAAAAGATTATTAATATTGTTGTCTAGAACAGGATGCGGGGCCTGTGCATCACACAGATGGGTGTGTTTTTATGCAACAGCGGCCGTAAGCAATTTTTTGAAAAAACTGATTTAAACAGAACATTGTGAGAAAAGGATGGATCATAGGAGGTTCGGTGTTGCTGGTTGCCGCTGCGGTGGCCTGGATTTTCATACAGAACGTCCCCGTTTCCATGACTACCGTCCCGGTGGTGTCCGAGGAAATTCCAGAACCCATTGAAGCGCGCGTAGAGTATTTTTACGGAGTACCTGTGGATTCATTCGAGGTGGTGGAAGGCACGGTGAGGCGGAACCAGATGCTGGGCAATATCCTGCATGCCTATGGTGTATCCGCCCAACGTATTTACGAGATTTCGCTGATCCCGCGGGAGGTTTTTGATGTCAGGAAAGTCAGGGCCGGGAACCGCTATGCCATCTTCCTCGACAGTGCAGGGGTCCGCTACTTTGCGTATGAAAAGGATAATATCAATTATGCAGTGATCCACCTGGAAGACAGTATCCACGTGGAACTAAGAGAGAAACCGGTAATCCATGTCACGGAAGCAGTTTATGGTGAGATCACTACCAGCTTATGGGAGGCATTCCAGGAGCAGGCAAAGAACCCGCTGCTGGCCAATGAACTGAGTGATATCTATGCCTGGTCCATCGACTTCTTCGGACTGCAGCGGGGCGACCAGTTCAAGGTGATCTATAACGAAGCATATGTCGACTCCACCTCTGTGGGAATCACGAAGATCCATTCCGCCTGGTTCCGCCATGCCGGTCATGAGTTCTGGGCGATTCCGTTTGAGCAGGACAGTGTGGTGAATTTCTTCGATGAAGAGGGCAACAGCCTGAGAAAGGCATTCCTGAAGGCGCCATTGAAATACAACCGTGTCAGCTCCGGGTTCTCAAACTCCAGGCTGCATCCTGTCCTAAAGATTCGGCGGCCCCATCATGGTGTGGATTACGCGGCGCCCAGGGGGACGCCTGTTCTTGCCATCGGCGACGGACAGGTGATTGCCGCAGCCTATGAACGTGGTGGTGGCAATTATGTAAAGATCAAGCACAATGGGGTCTACCGGACCACCTACATGCACCTCCAGGGGTTTGCCAAAGGAATCCGCCAGGGCGTCTACGTGAAACAGGGAGACGTGATCGGGTATGTAGGCAGCACAGGCCTTTCCACTGGTCCGCACCTCGACTTCAGGTTTTACAAGAACGGATACCCTGTGGATCCGCTCAAAGTGGAAGCACCCCCGGTGGAGCCGGTACATGAAGCACTTCTTTCCGATTATGTACTCGTGAAGAACAGCGTGATGGCGGAACTACGGGGAGTAGCCACCTACCGGCTGATGGCTTCTTCAGCAAAACTGGTTCAGCTATGAAATTTTTAGCTGTATTAATCTCCTGTTAATTGTTTTTAAGCTTTTGTTAGCGATCTGTTAAGCTTTCATCATTAAATTTATTTCAGACGGTTGCATAGGTCTGACAATCCAGATTCAGGAATAGGGCAATAATACCTGTGGCCGGCTGATGTACAGTATGCATCTGGCGAGTCAGGAAATCAGCAGAACCAGGAAATCAGCAGAACGCGGATAGAGCAGAACCTGGAAGACGATGCAGACACGATGCTTACACATTGGAGCAGGTTACACTATTCAAAAGGCTTTTAGAACTATCAATATAAACATTTAGTGAAATGGAGAATACAAGAAGAAATTTTATCAAAAAAGTAGCAGCCGGTTCCTCGGCACTGGCCATCGGTGGTATTGGATACGGGTTTTCTGCTGAAAGTTATTCGCGGATCATGGGCGCCAATGACAGGATCGTGATGGGTATTATGGGAACCAATGGCAGGGGAAAAGGGATGGCGGCCAATTTTGCCATTCAGAAGAATACCGAAGTACGATATATCTGTGATGTGGAGGAAAAGGCACTTCAGAAAGGGATACAGGCTGTTGAAAATGCGGTGGGCAAGACGCCGAAAAGCGAGACGGATATCCGGAAGATGCTTGAAAGAAAAGATATCGATGCTGTTTTTCTTGCACCACCGGACCACTGGCATACGCCGGCGGCGATTATGAGTTGCGTGGCAGGAAAACACGTGTATGTTGAAAAGCCCCTGAGCCATAATCCGGCAGAAGGCGAAATGGCCATCAAGGCGGCCAGGAAATACAACAGGGTGGTGCAGATGGGTGCCCAACGGCGATCATGGAAGCTGCTCACGGAAGGAATGAACCTGTTGAAGGAGGGGGTCATCGGGAAACCATACATGGTCAAAACCTGGTATACCAATAACCGGGGTTCGATCGGTACCGGGAAAGTGGTTCCCGTTCCTGCCAACCTTGATTATGAGCTGTGGCAGGGACCGGCACCACGCCGTCCGTACAAGGATAACCTGATCCATTACAACTGGCACTGGTTCTGGAACTGGGGCACAGGGGAAGCCCTGAACAACGGAACCCACGAAATTGATCTGGCCAGGTGGGGACTGGGAGTTGATTTTCCAACGCGGGTGAACTCCGTCGGAGGACGCTATCATTACAACGACGACTGGGAGATATTTGATACCCAGCTCATTACCTTTGAATGTGAAGGGGCATCTGTTGTCTGGGAAGGAAGAAGCTGCAACGGTACCAAGGTGGAAGGCCTCGACCGCGGGGTCATCTTTTATGGTGACAAAGGCAGTATGCTGACAGGTCATGACGGGTATACCATCTATGATATGGATGAGCAAATCGTGAAGGAGGTAAAATCGGATGTCGTGATTGACGGCAGGAATACCTCCAGTCCGGCTGCTGATCTTGACAATGTGCATATCGATAATTTCCTGCAAAGTGTTCGGGGAAAAGCAACACTGAATGCAGATGTGGAAGAGGGACACAAGAGCACGACCTGGGTACAGCTTGGCAATATTGCGCAACGTGTGGGCAGGGGACTGACAACAAAGCCTGAAACCGGTCACATCATCGGCGATGAAGAGGCAGGCAAACTATGGAGCCGCGAATATGAGCCCGGCTGGGAACCGAAGTTTTAACTAATATTTCCCTTTCTTTCGTTCAAATCACCGAATTATGGTAAAATGGAAAAACTGAATTTTTGAAATTTTGTGAATATCGGTTATTTCAGACCCACACCACATTCATTTCGCAGGTAATATACACTGCGTAAGAGTTCATCCTCCTGGTTTTTCATTTCGAATGTTTTCCTGTCCATGCCAGGAGGAGCCTGGTCCACTTCAAGCGGTTGGCCCTTCCTGGTCATTTTAAGAAAGTCGATGATCCCGGCGGCTTCCAGGTCCGGCCATCCTTCCCAATAGGCATCCTGCAGGAAGGGGATCGAACGCGGCGAGTTGGAAATGATCTCCAGGTGAATGGGGACACCCGGACAGTGTTCCGCCATAAATTGTGCATAGGATTTATAATCCATTATCCCTTCTCCAACAGCCGTCCACTGGAACATTGCCCCGTCATCGGTTTGCCAGATGACCACATCGCGTGCCGAGCAGCACAGGATATGCTTACCAACCGCTTCCATTGCGGTTTTTGGATCTTCCATCGCGTAGGTTGCATTGCCCGGATCAAAGAATGCGCCACAGATGTCGGTGCCGGTTGCTTCGATCAGTTCCAGTAATTCTTCCGTTCGCATGTCGCCTGCGTGGTTTTCAAAAGCGAATTTTACACCTGCATCCGTTATGCGACTCCTGAAGGATCGCATGCGTTTAATAACCTCCTCCATCTTGGGCCTGATCCCTCCTCCTGAATACCGGTCATCGAGCACCCCTATGCGCACCCCCACGACCGGCGATCCTAGGGCGGTAGCAACGCGGATCCCCTCTTTTACCAGGGTGTCGGCATCACCAAAACTATTATTGAACTTGTCTGATTTCTCGCAGATGCCACCCACTCCAACATAGATGGATATATCGTGTGCCAACGCGTGTTTTTTTAACTTTTTAAGATGTTGTTCGTCAAGGCGCTCAAATGGTGCCAGGGTGTTGAATTGAACCGAATCCAGCCGGTATTCAATGGCAAAATCAACCAGTTCCGTTGCATTGGGCCGCCATGCCCGCAGGGAGTGGTTCCCAATCCCCAGGGGTACATGCAGCCTGGAGACGGCTTCTGCTGATGGAATGTTGTCTGATTCAGTGGCAAGCATACTGCCTGCCGTAACTTTTGGAATTGCGTGCATTACCAGTGCACCCAATCCTGAGATCCGTGTAAAATCGCGTCTATTCATTATTTGACAACTATATGAATTCAGGGTTGTTTTTCATTGTTATTTTCTATCAGGGATGGTCTTCGTAAACGGGATCTCTCCCCGCAGCATTTTACCTGCCATGCCGGTAAGCCAGAGGTAATGGTATGATGGAATCCCTTCTTCATACGGGACAAATACACTTTCCCCTACGGGTACCTCGTGGGCACATTTCATGATGGCTGTTGCCTCATCAATCTCATCAAACATGGCCACATACAGCATTTCTGCACCACTCTCAATCGCCCCGGCGATTTGTTTCCAGAAAAATTCACCCTTTTGCCTCGGGATCTTGTCAGAAACACCTCCTTTCATATTGTACCACGAAAAACCGGGGAACACAGTTGGGGTGTAGGACTTTTCGTGCTCCCGGCACCATATGACATCCTCGACGATCTCTGTCTGCCGGTATTCTTCGTAGGTCTCACTGTTGTATCGTCCGACCAGCCAGGGATGAATGATATCCACGTTCCTGAGCACATCATGGAGCCGGGCATCCCCCCTGGTATCTGATCCAAGCGTTCTCCAGCGGGAAGGTATGCCCAGGTGAACGGCACATCCTACGTATGCTTTGTCATTCTTAACAAAATCAATGATATCGTAAATCTCAGGTATATGACCATGCTCCCTTGTTCCGGAGCTGATGCCCCAGAATGCAACCAACGGTCTTGCATTGTGAAACAGGTAGGTGGTTTGTTCTCCCTGGTTGGTCAGTTTCAGATCATCCACCAGGTGTTTCCAGTCTTCGATCACCAGCTTATATTTACTGTCATCCATGCTCCCCAGGGCGTACATCATGCAGATAGCAACACCATATTTATTGGCTGCCCTGATGGCCGATCTGAGCACTTTATCGGCATGGTTCATCCGGTTTTCATCAACGAGAACGGAGAAAAAGCGTTGCATAAACACGCCATCGATGCCATATTCCTTCATCTACCTGAAATGCAGGTCAACCGTACTTTCATCATAGGAACTGAATACATAAGCCGGTGATCCGTCTGCATACGTGAACGGTGTTTTGTATTTTACCTCGTACTCGTCCATTTCAGGCCACAGGTCAATTGTGCAACTACCACTTTCAAATATTCCTCCTTTTGAATAATGCGTCCAGCCCCTGTCTGCACCATCTCCTTCACAATTGAACCAGCCCTGGTATCCGGCCATTACCAGTCCCATGTAACTCATAAATTTACTGGAAGTTGCATGTTTCTGTTGCGCTGGAGCAGCGATTGATACAACTGCAATTGCGCTTGCAATCAAATAAGTTACCTTTCTCATGGTGTTTGTTTTATAGTTGAATCCACTCAATGTATGATTGCCGGGATAAATGTTGTTGAGAATATACGACGAACTACCGGTCGAGCACCACCTCCCTGATCACCCTGGGGTAGTGTTCATACTCCAGTGCGTGCACCTTCTCTGCCAGGGAATCGGGGGTGTCGGTGCCTTCCAGCGGACAGGTGGTCTGGAAGATGATGTCACCGTCGTCGTATTTTTCATTGACATAATGAATACTGATGCCCGATGTGGGTTCACCATTGGCGATCACTGCGGCATGCACCCGCTCGCCATACATACCCTTTCCGCCATACCTGGGCAGAAGCGCAGGATGTATATTCACAATAGCACGCGGATAGGCATCAAGCAGGTTTTCGGGAACAAGCCAGAGGAACCCGGCCAGGACGATAAAATGAATCTCTTCGGTCCTGAGCTTGTCAAGCACCAGGTCTGTTTCATACAGCTCCTGCCTGGTGAAGGTAAAGATCGCTATTCCATGCTCCATGGCACGTTCCAGCACTTTTGCCCCCGGTTTGTTGCTGCAGACCAGTTTTACATGTATATCCGGGTCCGTTCGAAAAAATCGTATGATGTTTTCCGCGTTGGTTCCTGATCCTGAGGCAAAAATGGCTATATTATTCATATACAGTTAAATGATGAATGGGTGTTTGCCCTCCAAAGATAGTTTTTCCATGCTTTTGTTTGGACTTAAAACCAATAAAAATCATCAATTTTTTTGAAAATAGTCGAAAATTTTTCATTTCTTTGCATCGCTGAATTAACATAGTATTAATTAAAAATTTAAGTCATGTCAGACATTGCATCAAGAGTTAAAGCTATCATCGTTGACAAATTAGGTGTTGATGAAAATGAAGTCACTCCGGAAGCTAGCTTTACAAATGATTTGGGGGCTGATTCTCTTGACACAGTAGAGCTTATCATGGAATTTGAAAAAGAATTCAATATGGGAATCCCTGATGACCAGGCTGAAAGCATTTCTACTGTAGGAGAAGCGATCAAATATATCGAAGAGAACTCCAAGTAATCTATTGAACTGATTCTGTTATGAGACGGGTTGTTGTAACCGGTATGGGCGCTTTGACCCCTATCGGTAATAATGTTGAGGAATTCTGGAAAAACCTCGTTGCCGGGGTAAGTGGGTGTGATATGATCACCCGTTTCAACACAGAGCACTTTAAGACCAAGTTTGCCTGTGAACTGAAAGGCTTTGATCCGCTGGATCATTTCGACCGCAAGGAAGCCAGGAAACTTGACAAGTATGCACAGTATGGTATGGTGGCCGCAGAGGAAGCATACCAGCATGCAGGACTGGCAGATGCCGATATTGATAAGGACAGGGCCGGAATCATCTGGGCCTCTGGTATCGGTGGTATTGAGACATTCAAGGATGAAATTGAGGGCTTCCTGGCGAATAACCGTATTCCCAGGTTCAGCCCTTTCTTTATTCCGAAGATGATCTCCGATATCGCTGCCGGAATGATGTCCATGAAATACGGTTTCCGCGGTCCGAACTATGCAACGGTATCGGCATGCGCTTCTTCCACCAATGCCATTATCGATGCCTTCAACCTGATCAGGCTTGATATGGCTGACCTGTTCATTACTGGTGGTTCAGAGGCGGCCATCAATGAGGTCGGACTTGGAGGATTCAACTCCATGCAGGCACTTTCCACCAACAATGCTGAATACAAAACTGCTTCACGGCCTTTTGATGCTACGCGCGATGGATTCGTGATGGGTGAAGGAGGTGGAGGAATGGTCATCGAGGCACTGGAGCATGCACAAAGAAGGGGCGCACCAATTATTGCCGAACTGATTGGCGGCGGACTGTCGGCCGATGCGCATCACCTCACTGCCCCGCATCCTGAAGGCGAAGGAGCTGTGCTGGTAATGAAAAACGCCCTCCGTGATGCAAAGCTTGCACCCGAAGATATCGATTATATCAATGTGCATGGTACTGCCACACCGCTGGGCGACGTTTCTGAAACCAAGGCTATTAAGAAGGTATTCGGCGACCATGCCTACAAGCTGAATATCAGCTCAACGAAGTCCATGACCGGTCACCTGCTGGGTGCTGCCGGAGCCGTGGAGTCCCTGGCCGTGATCCTTGCCATCAGGGATGGCATCGTACCTCCTACCATCAACCTGAAAACAGTTGATCCGCAAATCGATCACAAGCTGAACCTCACGCCAAATACCGCCCAAAAACGCGAGGTCAGGGTAGCCCTGAGCAATACATTTGGATTTGGAGGTCACAATACCTCAGCGATCTTTCGAAAATTCGAGGAATAGATGATACAAGGGGTCTTTACGTACCTGGTGTATTTATTCAGAAAAGACAGAACATATTACCGCAATCTTCTTGGCATACTGGGATTCCTGCCCGGAAGTGTCACGTTGTATCGCATCGCCTTTACCCATAAATCAGCATCGTTCCAGCTCAAGGATGGTACAATTGTGAACAATGAGCGGCTGGAATACCTGGGAGACGCACTGCTGGGAGCCCTTGCGGCAGAATATATCTACAATGCCTTTAAGCAAATGGATGAGGGGTTCATGACCAAGTTAAGGGCCCGGATCGTAAAACGCAAACACCTGAATGCTACTGCGATACAGATGGGTATTCCAATGATGGTTACCTCGTTGTCACATTCCACGAACGCTTCAAAGCATCTCTACGGGAATGCCCTGGAGGCCCTGATCGGGGCGATCTATCTGGACAGGGGATACCGGCAGGCGGCCAGGTTTTTCCGTAACCGGATGGTGGGTAAGCACATCGACATGGCCAGCCTCGCAAAAAAAGACTCCGACTACAAGAGCCGCCTGATCGAATGGGCACAGAAGAAGAAGCATGAAGTGGTTTTCTCGAGTCATGAGGAATATGTTTCCAACGGAAAGGTTCCTTCCTTTGCCTCTACAGTTGCAATTGACCAGGTGGATTCCGGCAATGGCAGGGGTGATTCCAAGAAGGAGGCCGAACAGCAGGCTGCGAAGGATGCACTAGGAAAAATTTCCGTGTAGTTTTTTCTGCCAAAATTTTCCACAGATTCCACAGATTTCCAGGTTGCTTTATTTTTTCTTCCACAGATTCCACAGATTTAATAGTTTACCTGATTGCCTGGCAGGTGTATTGTCCGTGGGATTTTGAATGATTTTGTGTAATTTTATCTTTTAAAACCGCAGTTGTGTGTGCGAAAAAGCATAAGTTATCGGTATCCATTGACGAAGACTATTGTCTGCTGGGGATTGTTTCCGACGAGCCTGACTACAAACTTTGTTGGCTGATCAACCAGCAAACGGGAACATCTTTTGCCCGGGCGGAGGACCTGAAAATCTTCAGTATAAAACTAAACGAGGAGCAGCTGGTGAGCCTGTTCATCCATGATGATGAGCAACGGATGCTGACTTTCCGCATGATTGTCAACCGCACATCGACAGGTTATTTTCTTCCTGAATTGAAAAATATTGACTATTTCCTCCATATCCAGGGTGAAGTCATTCCGGAAGACATCAACGAGGTGATGCGCGGACTGAATGCCATCCCCGCGGTGCGCATGTGCGTACCCGTTGATATCGGGAAGGTCAGGGAGCGCGACAAACTGCAACTCTGGTAAACAGGTACCCTTGCCCCCCCCTCCTGGTAATGCTCAAAAATGGTTGCAGCGCAGCAGGCTTGCACCGTTCAAAAAAAAGGCTGCCTGCAGTTGCAGACAGCCCCTTTTAACGCACCCTAAACCTAAACCTAATATGTAAATCTTCTGTAGATTTAACTGTTACAAATGTACGCCGGAAAAGCGTTACGAACCCTTAACAGATGTTAAAGATTGTTAAGTTGTTGAATATCCTGAGAAAAGTAGTTCTATCTTTGTTTTATGAGCAAGCGGATTTTGTGGATACTGACCATTGCACTGAGCCTCACCCTGCTGGGGCTGGTGTATATTCAGATCAGCTGGGTTGAAAATGCGATCAGCCTGAAGGATAAGCAATTCCAGCAGCTTGTAAACAGTACCCTCACGGATGTATCCAGGCAGCTTGAGAATTATTATACCACCAGGCGGTTGAATGCGATCATCAGCGAACGGCTTTCTCCCGGGACTGAGATGGATTGGCAGGTTGAACTCGATGGGGATCCCCCCGAAGTGATCATTGAAGAAAGTGAAGATGCGACTGCGCTGCCCCCGGTTGCTGAAGGCGATGGCATGGAAGAGTTTATGGAACTTATCGGGGACACGGTGATTGTGATCAGGCGTGAGGGGAATGAGATTGTGGATACCATCAGTTTTTCGGAGCTCAGGAACATGGAATCCAGGAAAAAACTGGAGCAGTCGATGAAGGAGCAGCAGGTCATGATCAACACCATTATGAAAAAGATGTTGCTCGAAGATGTTGCCTTCGAGGAGCGGGTGGAGCAGGAACAACTTGAAGATATTTTGTCAGGCAACCTGGTCGATCGCGGTATCAGCCTGGATTATGAGTATTCCGTGATCCGTGACAATAACCAGGAGATCTACGCATCCGGGAACTTTGATACTTCCACGGAGCATTATTATTTCAGAACTGCGCTGATGAAGAATGAGATCCAGGACGAGGAAACCTACCTGTATGTCTATTTTCCCGGGCAACAGGCGTTGGTGAGGGGATCCCTGGGATTTCTCGGCACATCCAGCCTGGTGCTTACCCTGCTGATGGTCGTGCTGTTTACCTTTGCGCTTTATGTGATCTTCCGACAGAAGAAGTTGTCGGATATCAAGAATGATTTCGTTAACAATATGACCCATGAGCTGAAAACGCCCATCTCCACCATCAGCCTGGCATCCCAGATGCTGAGTGATAACTCCATCCCCGATGAAAAAAAGAACCTCGGTCATATTTCCCGTATCATTCAAACCGAAAGCAAGCGCCTGGGGTACCAGGTGGAGCGGGTGCTGCAGATGGCAGTGCTGGACCAGGGGCACCTGGTGCTGAAGAAAGCCCCGGTATCCATGAACGAAATCATCACCACGGTGGCGCAGAACTTCAGGCTGCAGATCGAGAACAAACAGGGAAAACTGGAGGTGATTGATGCTGCCGGTGAAGACGAAGACATGGTGGTAGGGGACAAGGTGCACCTGATGAACGTCGTAACCAACCTTGTTGACAATGCTGTGAAATACAGCAGGGAAGAGCCGGAAATTATGGTGAGGATGCGCAATTCCAGCGGCAATTACCGTTTCAGTGTGCAGGACAAGGGATTCGGGATCGCAAAGGATGACCAGAAAAAAGTATTTGACCGTTTCTACAGGGTTTCAACCGGGAATGTGCATGATGTGAAGGGATTCGGACTTGGATTGAGCTATGTGAAGCTGATCGTGGAACAGCACGGGGGTACGATCAGGCTCTCCAGTGAGCTAAACAAAGGCACGACATTTGATGTCACCATACCGTTATATACAGAAAAGTAATTGATATGAATGAAATTAAGACCCGCGTGCTTCTTGCGGAGGATGATGAGAACCTTGGTTCCCTCCTGCAGGAGTATCTCAAGGCAAAAGACTTTGAAGCCGATTGGGTAACCAACGGCGACAAGGCATTCCGGTATTTTGAGCAGTACCATTACGACCTGTGCATTTTCGATGTGATGATGCCGGTGAAGGATGGATTCTCTCTGGCATCAGATATCCGGATCCTGAACAGCCGGATCCCGATCATTTTCCTGACCGCAAAATCGATGAAGGATGATGTCCTGGAGGGATTCAGCCGCGGGGCAGATGACTACATCACCAAGCCCTTCAGCATGGAAGAGCTGCTTTTCCGTATCGAGGCAATCCTGCGCAGGACGAAAGGAAAGAAAGGGGAGGACAGGCAGACCTGGGAGATTGGCAAATATACCTTTGACGTGAAGAAACAGGAGCTGGTACTGGATGGGAACAAGCAGAAGCTTACCACGAAGGAAACTGACCTGCTGAAGCTTTTGTGCAATAATATGAACGAGGTGCTGGAACGTAATTTTGCACTGAAGGCCATATGGATTGATGACAATTATTTCAATGCCCGGAGTATGGATGTATATATCACCAAACTGCGGAAATACCTGAAAGGGGATCCGAAGGTGCAGATCATCAATGTGCACGGAAAAGGGTATAAGCTGGTGGTGGACGATGGGAAATAGCTGGGAACCAATGCGAAATGACAGGAAGGCCAGGGAGAATAGTGGTGACCGGATCGATCGCATCTACCGGTACGCCATGCTGGTCATGGGCATCCTGGCGGCAGTGCTCTTTCTGGCTTCACTCGTGGCCATGGTGGAATTTCCCGGGGCATTCATTTACCTGGCCATCGGGATGGTTGCGACCGCAGTGGTTTTCCTGTTGTTGCGCACCATTTATCGTTTCAGGGATAACTTCCGGGTAAAGCACTGACAAAAACACCACACAATGAAAAAAGCCACCCTTGACGGAGTGGCTTTTTAGTATGCGGCTGCTTAACGTGGGATGTTACCGTCCCTCGTCTTCATAGTCTTTCCTTGCAGAGTAGTTGATGATCAGTGCCTTCGCTCTTCTGAGCGCCTGCTTCACATCATCCACTTTCCCCATGGGAATGTCCTGGTCGATCCGAAGCGACATGACCATCTTGTTCTTTTCGATCTCGGGTAGTTTTTCCCTCTCGAACAGCACGAAGTCCTGTACAGCCTCTGTCGGGATTCCCTCCTCGTTCACCAGCTTGTCGTTGAGCTGGATCATCGGTTCGGAACCATACAATCCCTGCAGGTGTTTTGCCGGGCGTCCGATATAGATATAGCTAACCAGCGATTTCTGTTCAAGCTTCTTCACTTCAGATACCTCGGTGGGTGTGATCTGCACCTGGACTTCTGTTTCCCTCATGGTGGTTGACACCATGAAAAAGAAGAGCAGCATGAAGATAATATCAGGAAGGGAAGATGTATTGATCTTCTGTGCGCCCTGTCCTTTTTTTCTTTTGAATTTAGACATTAGTTGAGCCCTCCTATATTTTTAGGTTCTGCTTCAGAGATGTTCATTTTATAAACGTCCCTGATCGCTTCGGCGATCTCCTTTTCAGTTGGATTGTTCATATTGAGATCGTTATAATCCTTGTCGAAATAGAGTTTACAGAAATCCTGTCTAAGCTGGTTCACGGCAGCTACCAGTTCGTTCTGTACTTTCAGGTATTGCTGATAGGTAGTGGACCGGTCGTTCTGCAACGAGATTACACCTTTGGATACCTGTCCCCTCCAGACCCCGTCGGGAGGCAGCAAAGGTGAAGACCCCGGAGGAAACTCCACCTCTTTGGTTTCTTTCTCGGGTAATGTCGGATCATTGGTGGGATTGGTAAAGAATTCCATGGTAATCTCCTTCAATTGATCTACCCTTGTTCCGAATTCTCCGCCAACCATCAGCTGGTCGTTCCTGTTGATCAGGACCACCAGGACGTTCCTCTTGTTTACCTTGACTTCCTGTTCCTGTTCGTCCTCTGGAATGGGAGGCAATAACCTGGTCAGTCCGGTATCAACATCCATGGTAGTGGCAACCAGGAAGAAGATCAGCAGCAGGAAGGCAATGTCGGCCATTGATCCCGCATTAATCTCTTGTAATTCTCTTTTTGCCATTGGTTTCCATTTTAAAGGGCATCCCCGTTACTTATATAACGGGGAACCCTGGAATATTATTTGAATAAATTAGCAACTTCGGAATAGAGTATTGACAGCAATGCCATACCGAATATAATGTAGGTTGAAAACAACCCGGTTCCGATCCATTTCAGTGTAGCCGGATCACGGTTGTCTGTTCCGGTATAACCGAGAATGTCGATGGGAGAATCGGATGCAAATACATAGTAGGACAAGATCACCAGTACTACTGCTCCTGCAAGTACGGCGAGTAGTCTGAGTATTGCTTTAACATCGGTAACAATTGAAATCAATGGGAACAATATAGCTGCGATGGCTGCCAGGGCCAGCAATATATATGCCCAGCCAAGTGCATAATCGGTACGCTTGTATACCATGAGTTCCCAGGTAGTAAGGTGATCTTTCAGGTCGATACCCTCAACAACAACATCCAGCTCCGGGGTAACCATATCTTCAGTAACACGTGCAAGTGCCGCTGAATCAACCTCCTCCTTTGGCTCTGAAATACCAGCCATGTCGGTGGTGTCCACTTCAGTGGTGTCGGCCTCGACAGCGGGTGTTTCCGGCTGATCTGCAATTATTCCCTGTGTAGTAAGCTGCTCAACACGTGCCTCCAGCTCGTCGACATTGACGCTCCTGGGACCGATGTAGAAGAACAGTATCACTACCAGCGAGATCGCTGCAACCACATAAAGTATGATTGATGATATTTTCGAATTATACATAATCTACAGTTTTATTTTTTAAGATTGTGCTTAACCAACATGTCAACAAGGGAAATGGAAGCATCTTCCATTTTATTGACGATACCGTCGACCTTGGAGATAAGATAATTGTAGAAAAACTGGAGAATAATCGCCACGATCAGACCGGTAACGGTGGTGATAAGCGCAATCTTGATACCTCCTGCCACAACTGTTGGTGAAACGTCGCCCTGTTCCTGGATCTTGTCAAAGGCCTGGATCATACCAATAACTGTTCCCATGAAACCAAGCATAGGAGCAACGGAGATAAACAGTGAGATCCATGAAAGGTTCTTCTCGAGGAGACCCATCTGAACGCTTCCGTAGGAGACAACAGACTTTTCGACTACGTCGATGCCCTGGTCGGCCCTGTCGAGTCCCTGGTAAAAAATACTCGCCACGGGTCCGCGCGCATTGCGACATACTTCCTTGGCTGCTTCAACACCACCTTCATCAAGTGCATTCTCAACTTCAATCAGCAGTTTTTCAGTGTTTGTTGTAGCTAGATTCAGGTAGATCACCCTTTCGAATGCGAGGGCGAGACCGAAGATGAGGGTCATCAATACAGCACCCATAAATCCTGCACCACCTTCGATGAATTTAGTTTTCAGGTTGGTGTGCATCACACTGAGTCCGCTTTTTTCTTCCTCTTCAGGAGCTGCGGCTGTTTCCTCAGTTGGGGCTGCGGCCTCTTCCTGGGCGACCATGGCTGTATCGTCAGCAACAGAATCTGTTACCGGAACATCCTGAGCAAATACAGATGCTCCCATCATAAGCATCCCGAAAACTGCTATTAGTGCAAATAGTTTTTTCATTGTTGTTAATGTTTGTTTAACTTAATTATTGAACGTTTTAAATGATTCCATTTTCTAAAAAAGAGGAAAGAGAAGTTCGAACCCAATGTCTTCAAATGTTACAGAACTTTCCACTTCGTTTTATAGATTGCGGAGAGAGAGGGATTCGAACCCTCGGTACCCTTTTGGGGTACACCCGCTTTCCAGGCGAGCCAGTTCAGCCACTCCTGCACCTCTCCAATTTCAGGGTTCGCACCCTTGTAAATTCATTACCTGAAAGAACTTAACGGCTGTGATTCGCTAAATTACTGAATTGTAAAGAGAATCGCGGCGCAAATTACAAAAAAAAAATAAAAATTCTCTCAGTGCAGGGTTATTTCTCCCTTGAGCGATTTATTTAAAAGCATTTTAATCTCTTCCGTTGTAAGGTCCTGTGCCAGCAGGATCATCAGCTTGGTTGTGGCAGCCTCCGTGGTGATGTCGTAACCGCTTACCACACCTGCTTCAAGCAGTGTTCTGCTGGTATGGTAAAGTCCGAGTTCCACACTTCCCCTGCTGCACTGGGTGACGTCGAGCAGGATGATCCCTTTTTCCACCGCCTGCCTGATCCGTTTGATGAACCATTCTTCCGAGGGGGCATTTCCTGAACCATAGGTTTCCAGGATCACTGCCCTGAGATTGTCAATGGCAAATACTGCATCCATGTACTTTCTGTTGATCCCGGGGAACAGTTTGATGATGGTCAGCTGGTCGCTGAACCGCCGGTGGACGATCAGGGGTTCATGTATTTCCGGGTACCTGATGAACTCCCGGTTGAAGACCAGGTCCACGCCGGCCTTGGCCAGGTAGGGATAGTTGGCCGACTGGAAGGCGTTGAAATGTTCCGCATTGACTTTCGTAGTGCGGTTCCCCCGGTAGAGTTTGCTTTCAAAATAGATGCACACTTCGGGGACTGCCGGTTTTCCATGTTCCATGGAGGCAGCAATTTCCACGGCAGTGATCAGGTTTTCCCTTCCGTCTGTACGCAATATCCCGATGGGCAGCTGGGCCCCGGTAAAAACTACCGGTTTGGAGAGGTTTTCCAGCATAAAGCTCATTGCTGATGCTGAATAGGCCATGGTATCCGTGCCATGCAGCACTACGAAACCACGATAGTGTTCGTAATTTTCCTCGATGATATCGGCAATCTCGATCCAGAACCCGGGATGGATATCGGAAGAATCCACGGGTGATTTGAACTGGATGGTATCGATATCGAACCCGAAACGCTGTAGTTCCGGGATCTTTTCAAGTACTTTGGAGAAATCAAAGGGCCGGAGGGAACCATTTACAGGGTCTTTTTCCATGCCGATGGTGCCGCCGGTATAGATCAGCAATATGCCATTGTTTTGGTCCATTGTCAGAATGCTTTGCTAAAAAGTGTTCGTGCATTTTCTGTTGTACGGTGTGCAATCTCAGCGACCTCCAGTCCATGAATCTCTGCCATTTTTTCAGCCACCTGTATGACAAAGGCACTTTCATTCCGTTTGCCGCGGTGGGGAACGGGAGCAAGGAAAGGAGCGTCCGTTTCAATGAGCAGCCTGTTGGTGGGGATCGCCGCAGCCACCTTGTCCAGACCGGCATTCTTAAAGGTAACGATGCCGTTGATCCCGATGTAGAAACCGTACGCCAGGATTTTCTCAGCCTGCTCCCTGGTTCCTGTAAAACTGTGAAAAACGCCCCTGAGTTGCCCGTCATGTTCCTGGTCGAGGATAGCAAAGATCTCGTCGAAGGAATCGCGTGCATGGATCACGATGGGCAGGCTGTGCTGCTTTGCCCAGCCGATCTGCCGGCGGAATGACTCCTGCTGGTCCTTCAGAAAGGAGGTGTCCCAGTAAAGGTCGATCCCGGTTTCCCCGATGGCAATGTAATGGTCCCGGTCCAGTTCCTTCTCAATGCGCTGCAGTTCTTCCCGGAAATTCTCTTTAACAGAAGTGGGGTGCAACCCGATCATTGCATAGCAGGTTCCGGGGTATTGTTCAGCAAGATTGTTCATTCCGGCGAGTGAGGAGCTGTCGAGATTGGGCAGGAAAATTTTTTCCACGCCCTGCGCGATGGCTCGCCGGATCACACTGTCTTTATCATCCCTGAACTCCTCCAGGTAGAGATGCGCATGTGTGTCTGTGAAAGGATAGCTCATATAGAATGCAAACTTAATTAATCTTTGGAGCGAAAAAAAGTAGCTGTATAACAGCGCCGGGCAGGGAATGTTGCGCGGTGCTGCATCAGCCGGGCAAAAACCAGCAGAGGCTGCCCCGGGAGATGGAAGCAGCCTCTGTGAAGTGCCTGGAGTGATGTGATCAGACCACGCCCTGTGCCAGCATGGCATCGGCAACCTTTACAAAGCCGCCGATATTGGCCCCTTTCACGTAGTCGATGTACTCGCCCTCGCTGCCATATTTGACACACGTGGCATGGATATTCTTCATGATCATGTGCAGCCTGTTGTCCACCTCGTCCCGGTTCCAGGGCAGGCGCATGGAATTCTGCGTCATCTCCAGTCCGGAAACAGCAACGCCACCTGCATTGGCGGCTTTCCCGGGTCCAAAGAGCAGTTTGTTTTTCTGGTAGATTTCGATTGCCTCCGGTGTGGAGGGCATGTTGGCGCCTTCACTGATCACCCTGCAGTTGTTCTTCACCAGGGTTTCCGCGTCTTCCTTCCTGATTTCGTTCTCGGTGGCGGAAGGGAAGGCCACATCGCAGGGAACGCTCCACGGACGTTTCCCATCGTGGTATTCACAGCCAAATTCCTCGGCATATTCCTTGATCCTTCCCCGGCGGATATTCTTCAGATCCATCACCCATGCGAGTTTTTCTGCATCGATGCCTTTGGGATCATAGATGAACCCGGCCGAATCGGACAGTGTCACCACCTTGCCTCCCAGTTCGTTCACTTTCTGGGTAGTGAACTGTGCCACGTTCCCTGATCCGGATACAACGCACACCTTGCCTTCCAGGCTGTCGTCTTTCATGGACAGCATTTCCTGTGCGAAATATACCGCCCCGTAACCTGTCGCTTCCGGACGGATCACGCTGCCTCCCCATTCGAGCCCTTTGCCTGTCAGTACCCCGGTAAATTCATTCCTGATCCGTTTGTACTGACCGAACAGGTAACCAATTTCGCGTCCTCCCACACCAATATCGCCGGCGGGAATATCCGTATTTGGACCGATATGGCGGCAGAGCTCGGTCATGAAACTCTGGCAGAAGCGCATGACCTCGTTGTCGGATTTACCCTTCGGATCGAAGTCGGAGCCTCCCTTGCCACCGCCCATGGGCAGGGTCGTGAGGCTGTTCTTGAATACCTGCTCGAATGCCAGGAATTTCAGGATACCCAGGTTGACGGTCGGGTGGAAGCGGAGGCCTCCTTTATAGGGTCCGATGGCTGAGTTCATTTCAATCCGAAAACCGCGGTTGATCTCCACTTCGCCCTTGTCGTTGATCCATGGGACGCGGAAAATGATCACCCGTTCGGGCTCAGCGATCCGTTCAAGTATTTTGGAATGCTTGTACCTGGGATGCTCTTCAATAAACGGGATGAGGGATTCGGCCACTTCGTGCACGGCCTGGTGGAATTCTGGCTGTGATGGATTTTTTGCCTTGATCGCAGCCATGAAATGTTCAACTTTCGGGTCCATAGGTTTTTTGTTTTGGTTTTTCGGAAAACAAATTTATGATTATCCTATGTGATTCTCTGCCTGATTTCCTTTTTTTTTTGCACTGAACCATAATTTTTTCCGGCTTTGGATCCGGTTCCGGGAAAAAACAGGGACGCATTTGTCATTCAGCCTGCGGGACTGACCAGCGCTTTGTAATGGTTCCCGGGCATTACGGAAATCCACTGGTTGAGCTCCATCTGCAGCAGGATTCCAACCAGTCGGTGCACGGCAATCCCCGTGCGGACCGAGAGGATCTCCTGTCCCAGTCCGGGCACTGCAATAATCTCCCGCAGGATCTGCTCTTCCTGGGGTGACAAATTGCTGACGGTTGAAGGTTCGGGGGGCGGTGGTGTACCGGCTGCTTCCCATCCCAGCAATTGCTCGATCTCG
The DNA here is from genome assembly GCA_029210585.1 of Bacteroidales bacterium. Taxonomy (GTDB): domain Bacteria; phylum Bacteroidota; class Bacteroidia; order Bacteroidales; genus M55B112. Next base: position 139,291 of record JARGFP010000004.1, on the reverse strand, counting down.
GTATCCGAGGTGACCAGTGCTGCTATATTCAGCTGGATGAGCTGGTTGCAACCGGCTGAATAGGGGTCGGTGGTCCTGCCGGGAACGGCAAAGACCTCCCGGTGATAGGAGGCAGCCAGTTCAGCGGTGATCAGGGCGCCCCCTTTTTTGCCCGATTCGATCACCAGGGTGGCTTCCGATAAACCGGCGATGATCCTGTTGCGGCGGAGGAAGTTGTTGCGCTCCGGTTTCATCGTGGTGGGGAAATCCGACAGCAGGGCGCCCTGACGCAGCATCCGGGAAGCAGTGGAAGCATGTGCGGATGGGTAGACCGTGTGCAGACCATGTGCCATGACGGCATACGTATCAAGTCCGTTCCCCAGGGCAGAACGATGCGCATGGATGTCGATGCCGTACGCCAGGCCGCTGATAATCACCAGTCCGGGATGTTTTGCTGCCAGCCCGTTAATGATCGCTTCGGTCATTTCCCTGCCGTAATGAGATGCATTCCGGGTACCTACGATGCTCAGACATTTTGTATTCCGGAAATCGGGGTTCCCCCTGTAGAAGAGCACCAGAGGACCGTCTTCGCAATGCTTCAGCCGCCAGGGATAGGCTTCGTCCTGGTAATATACACTGGAAATCGTGTATTTTTTCATCCTGGCAATCTCTTCCTCCGCCCCGGCAATAAAATCCCTGGCAGAGACCTGGGCGGCCAGGTGTTCCCCAACCCCGGGAATCTGCTTCAATACAGCAGGCTTCTCACTGAACACGGCCTCCGGGGAACCCACGTACCCGATCAGTTTCCTGGCCGTGATCGCCCCGATACCGGGAACCATGGTCATGGCAAGCTGGTAAACCAGCGGATCTTTTGACATATGCGTATTTCATTGTACTTATTTAGCCTGCAAAAACCTGGTGTTATGAACACAGCGTAACTTATGCATCAACAGCTGTATACCGCGCCTGGCGTTCTCTCTTCAGACACAGGTTATTTATATGTGTCTTTATTCTGACAATGTAAAGGCTGGAGATAAAATAAGACAGACATCCACCTGTTAATGTACCAGGTGAATGAAATATCGGCTTGTTAAATGAAATATCGGCTGGTTATAAAGGGAAATTTATTGCTGAATGTTATAGCGGGACGGGAAAGACTTCAGTTTTTCATGCCCGGCTTTATCCACAGTGGAATTATTGCCGACTGCTGTAACGGGAGAGGACATTCTTCAGTTTTTCACGGTCCGCTTTGTCTACCGCGGAAAGACTGATGGGTTTGTATTTTGCCACTTTCTTCCTGTAGTGCTGGTGCAGGATCAGCTTCTCCTCCATACCAAGGAAAAACTTCTCGGTTTCGAACTTCACGAATTGCTGTTTGGGGATCTGGATGGAGTTCTTGCGGCTGTTGAACAGTCCAACCGGGTAATACCGGAAGACCAGCACATCGTTGGTGTCATCGAAATAGAAATAATTGGGATTGCGCAGGTAACCGATGATGCTGATCACGATAAACACCAGTGAAATGGCAATGACCAGGTGGTACTTGGTGATGGGAGATCCGGGTTGATCGAAGATATTGAGAAATACAATGGCCACGATGGCTGCCGTGAAAGTAATGGTAAACACCATCTTCCGCAGCCATATTTTGTAGATGTTCCGCTGGTTATCAATCTTCATGTACGTTCCTGTTGTTGACATAACAAAGGTAAGAAATTCCTGCGTCTTCCGGTGATTGCATCTTCAGTCAATAATTCCCTGATGCGATTCCCTGCTGTGCTGACTGCTCGCCTGCGATTACCTCCTCCGCTGTCTGCTCAACAGCGATTACCTCTTGCACTGGTCGCTTTCGGTTACCTCTTCCTGCGGTCCTTTTCCTGCTTCAACAGCATCAGTTCCCTGCTGGTCTGCCCCTTCACCGACGTGTTCTCCTCGGCCCGCCGCATCAGGTAGGGTAGTACAAATTTCACCGGACCGTAGGGCACGTATTTTGCAACATTGAATCCTTCATTTGCCAGGTTGAAACTGATGTGGTCACTCATGCCGTACAGCTGTGAGAACCAGCACCTGTTATCGTTCCTCGCTATCTTTAACTCATCCATCAGCTCTGCCATGTAGCGGCTGCTCTCCTCGTTGTGTGTGCCGTTGAATACCGCGAAATCATCTATGTTTTCCAGCGTGTACTTCAGCGCCAGGTTGTAATCCCTGTCAGTGGCCGGTTTGTCGGGCTGAATGGGGTCCTCGTAGCCCATCTCTTCAGCCCTTTCCCGTTCTTTCTCCATGTAGGCTCCGCGCACAAATTTGGCACCCATAAAAAACTGCTCTTTTTTAGCACGTGCATGGTCCTGCTTCAGTCGTTCCAGCCGGTCGTGACGGTACATCTGGTAGGTGTTGAATACAATGGGCTTCTCCTTGTTGTAGTTGGCCATCATGTCCATGACCACCTGGTCGATGATCTCCTGGTACCAGGAATCCTCGGCATCGATCATGATCGGGATCCCGTACCCATAGGCCCTTTCGCAAAGCTTCTGTATGCGCTGCCTGAATTTGTCTCCCTCCTTTACGCTTTCTGCATCCGGGCTGTGCGAGGTGCTGAGTACTTCCAGGGCATTACTATTACCAAATGCCGTGGGCTTAAAAACAGTAAACGGAATATTTTCGTTGGAAGCGGCATAATCGATCACCCGCAGGGTCTCCTGCAATGCCTGCTCAATTACTTTCTCCTCCTCCGATCCCTCCACGGAATAATCCAGGATTGAGGAAACACCGCCCTCTTTGAGTTTTATGATCACCGGGCCACATTCATCAATGGTTTCCCCGCCGCAAAACTGTGCATATACGGTGGGTTTGACGATCCAGTTAATGGGAAACCTGATGGCCGAAGCGAACCTGATCATGGGATTGGCCATCTTCACCAGCCAGGGATAGGAGATCAGCTTATACATGAAATAGGCTCTCCTGATATCCCTGTCGGATTTAATGGAGAAGGCCGTTCTGGTATCTGTAAAATCTAACATGTATGGGGTTGTTTTTAGCGCCTGCAATTTAATATCTTATCGGCACATGCTAAACAGGTTTTAAAACATTTGGTGGCTGTTCCTCATGTCCGTTTGCTGCGTTATGCTTGTCCTGAAATTGCTCATTTACCAATGTGAACTCCGCATTTCACGACTGCGCAGGCCTTGCAAACGAACATGATGCTCCAGCCACCGCTGCTCCTCAGGCGCTGATCCAGGGAATGATGCTCAAGCCACATTAAGCTGAGTGTGTAGAAATTGGTGGCTGCTCCCCATGTCCGTTAGCTGCATTATGCCCGTCCTGAAATTGTGCATGTTAATTCGTGGCATTTTTATTATTTTTAACCCATGATTTACCAGGTATCACGTCCAGCCTCCATCCTGAAGACCGCGGTACGCCTGCCGGCCTCCAAGAGTATTTCCAACAGGCTGCTGATCATTAACGCACTTGCCGGGAGCAGTGAACTGCCGCAGAATCTTTCCGACAGTGATGATACACGTGTGATGCTGGAAGCACTTTCGTCCGACAGTGAACAAAAGGACGTGGGACATGCCGGCACTTCCATGCGGTTCCTGGCGGCCTATTTCAGCTGCCGGCCCGGTAAGGTGGTACTGACAGGTTCTGAAAGGATGAAAGAACGGCCCATCGGACCGCTGGTCGAAGCGCTCCGGAGCCTGGGTGCAGCGATCACCTACGCAGGGAACGAGGGGTTCCCACCGCTGGAGATCCATGGCAGTAAGATGGATGGAGGAGAGATCACTATTGATGGCAGCATCAGCAGCCAGTTCATCAGCGCACTGCTGATGAACGCACCCACGATGAAAAAAGGACTGGTGCTTCACATCCGCGGCGAACTGGTTTCCTCCTCCTATGTCAAAATGACCCTGGAGCTGATGGCGGAGAACGGTGCACAGTTCCGCTGGGATGAAGGCAGGATCACGGTCCTTCCCGGCACCTATGCGGTGGGCGATTACAGGGTGGAGTCCGACTGGAGCGGTGCTTCGTACTGGTATGCCATGGCCCTGCTTGAAGAGCACGCCAGGCTCCGGCTCTCCTTTTTGAAAAATGACAGTCTGCAGGGCGACAGCGCACTGGTGAATATTTTTCACGGACTGGGACTGGTAAGTGAATTCCGTCAGGGACAGCTGGTTCTGACCCGCCTGGCCAGGATCCACCCGGGAATTTTCAGCTACGACTTTACCAATTCTCCCGATATCGTACAATCCATGGCAGTGGCACTGTGCATGGCAGGCATCCCCTTCAGGTTTACCGGGACGCAAACCCTCCGGATCAAGGAGACCGACCGGATCCTGGCGCTGCAGAATGAACTTATAAAACTGGGGTACGTGCTGAAAACCGACAAAAAAGGTTCGTTCCTTGCCTGGAACAGGCAGTACTGTGAACCTGATTCCGACCCGGTCATTGAAACCTATCACGACCACCGGATGGCCATGGCCTTTGCACCCGCCGCACTTGTGCTGGGGCATATCCGCATCAGGGATCCGCTGGTGGTTACCAAGTCCTATCCTCAATTCTGGGAACACCTTAAGAAGGCAGGATTCCGTATCGACGAGGAATTCTGAAGCAAGGAACTTTTACATGCAGGCCAGTGAAACAGGATTCCAGATAAAGCAGGTGGCCCGAAGGATACATTGAAACATTTCCTAACCATAACAACCCGGGAGCATCAGGCGAACTGTGCGATAATCATTACATCCTCTTACCCCGGAAAAACGCTTTCAGCAGGTCGCCACACTCCTTTTCCAGTACCCCGAATTTGATCTCCGTTTTGGGATGCAGCACCGGGGCTTCAACGATGTGGTACCCCGCCTTGTCATCGGAAGCGCCGAATACCAGCCGTCCCAGTTGTGCCCATTTATAAGCGGAAGCGCACATCAGGCAGGGTTCCAGGGTGACAAACAGTGCACAATCGTTCAGGTACTTCGCACCCAGGAAATTGGCAGCGCTGGTAAGTGCGATCATCTCTGCATGGGCAGTCACATCCCCCAGTTGTTCGGTCATGTTGTGCCCGCGGGCGATGACCCGGTTGTTGGAGACCACAACGGCACCCACCGGGACCTCATCCTGCTCAAAAGCATTTTGTGCCTCCTTGAGTGCCTCATTCATAAAATATTCGTCAGAGAAGAGTGGATATGCCATAGTACCTCAATAATTCTTTATATTTTCGCAAAGTAATCATTAACCTGAATAATTCATAGGTTCATCTGTTCGGAAATCAGTGTACCGTTAACAATATTCATTGCAGGAGAAGCGGGTGCTGAACAGGGTGATCAGGCAGAGTCAGATGATGAATATATTCGAAGTAAAACTGAATTGGCTGAATAAAATCCTTATAAAATGTACAGAACACACACTTGTGGAGAATTGAATATCAAGCATATTGGTGCAAATGTTAAACTCAGCGGATGGGTCCAGCGGTCACGCGACCTGGGAGGCATGACGTTTGTCGACCTGCGCGACCGCTACGGAATCACCCAGCTGGTATTTAACATGGAAACAGATCCCGACCTGTGCAAGTCGGCACGTAAACTGGGCCGCGAGTTCGTGATCCAGGTCGAAGGCGTTGTCGCAGAACGCAGCAACAAGAACAAAAATATTCCCACGGGCGAGATCGAGATCATTACCAAATCGTTCCAGGTGCTGAATTCTTCGCTCACCCCGCCTTTTACAATTGAGTCGCATACCGATGGCGGCGATGAGCTGCGGATGAAATACCGGTACCTCGACCTCAGGCGCGAGGCTGTGCGTAAGAACCTGGAACTGCGTCACCAGATGGCCATCCAGATCCGAAATTACCTGAGCGGTGAAAATTTTCTGGAGGTGGAGACCCCGGTGCTGATCAAATCCACACCTGAGGGTGCGCGAGATTTCGTGGTGCCTTCAAGAATGAATCCCGGACAGTTCTATGCATTGCCCCAGTCACCTCAGACCTTTAAGCAGCTGCTGATGGTGGCGGGTCTGGACCGGTATTTCCAGATCGTAAAGTGTTTCAGGGACGAGGACCTGCGGGCCGACCGGCAGCCGGAGTTCACGCAGATCGATTGCGAAATGTCGTTCGTGGGCAGGGACGATGTGCTGGATGCTTTCGAGGGCCTCTCCAACCACCTCTTTAAATCGATCAAAGGGGTTGAGATCACCGAAAAATACCCGAAGCTCTCCTACGAGGAGGCGCTGAGACGGTTTGGTAATGACAAACCGGATACACGGTTTGAAATGGAGATTGTTGATATCAAGGAACTGACTGCCGGAAAGAATTTCAACGTGTTCGATTCAGCTGAATATGTGCGGGGAATTTGTGCTGAAGGATGCGCGGAATACTCCAGGAAACAGCTGGATGAGCTGACCGATTTCGTGAAGAAACCACAGATTGGTGCAAAGGGACTGGTCTATGTAAAATATAACGAAGCCGGATCGTTCAAATCTTCGGTGGACAAGTTCTTCAGTCCTGACGATCTGCAAAAATGGGCCGACGCCATGGGTGCCCGCCCCGGTGACCTGATGCTGATCCTGGCAGGGGAGACCGAATCAACCCGCCGCGCCCTGAGCGAGCTGCGGCTGGAGATGGGGAGAAGGCTGGAGCTCATGGATCCGGATGTGTTCAGACCATTGTGGGTGGTGGACTTCCCCTTGTTGGAATGGGATGAGGAAACCAAAAGATACCATGCCATGCACCACCCGTTTACACGTCCCTATGAAGAGGACCTGGAGTTGTTCAAAACCGACCCCGGAAAAGTGCGTGCCATGGCATACGACCTGGTGATCAACGGCGTGGAGATCGGCGGTGGTTCCATCAGGATCCACAACGAGGACCTGCAGCAGCAGATGTTCGATAATCTCGGGTTTACCAGGGAAGAAGCCGCAAAGCAGTTCGGGTTCCTCATGGGAGCCTTCCGCTACGGAGCACCGCCACATGGCGGTATAGCCTTCGGTTTCGACCGCTGGGTGGCGCTGTTCGCGGGACTCGATTCAATAAGGGATACCATTGCATTTCCAAAGAACAACGCCGGCCGCGATGTGATGATCGATACACCCAGTACGATTTCAGAAGCGCAGCTTGATGAGTTGTTCCTGGATGTCAGGAAGATAGAGTAAGATGAATCTTAAAGATAGAGTAAGATGAATCTTAAAGCGGCCGGATCTTAAAAAAAATATGCAGATATGTGCATATTTTCATCTTTTCGGATAAGACTGCATTGAAACTATGCATAATTTTGTGACGTGAAGTTGAATGAGTGGTTGTGTATAATGTCCGGAATCATGATCCGGGACAAGCGTTATACTGTACCCGCAAGATCGGGACTTTACCAGCCACCTGCAGCCAATGATAAATAAATTAAGTATACAGGATTTATGTTAAAAATAGCGAAGGAGGAGGAGAAATTCATTGTTTCCCTCTTCAACGTTAATAAACTCAATATTCTGTTTTCAGAGCTTATCAAGGAACAGTTAAACGACCTGGTAAGTGTACCTGGCAGACACATCATATTTAACCTTTCCGGGATCCGTTTTATTGATTCCTCGGGTTTCAGCACCCTGAAGCTGGCAGCGGAGATATCGCAGGCCAGGGGGAGCAGGTTTCAGCTGTGCAATGTGGGCGATGAGGTGCAAGAGTTACTTTCCGAGACGGATGTGTATAATGCATTCGAAATTCTCTCTTCCTATGAGGTGCAGGAGAAGCTTGAATTAGAGCTGGATGACTGAGCGGAAGGGAATTATTTGGGGGATGAATGTGAAGGAGATTGTTGAAGTTATTCCTTCTCCAGCAGTTCCCAATACTCCAGTGCACGTCGTGTGTGCGGGATTACAATTGTGCCGCCCACCAGGTTGGCAACCGCAAATATCTCCATGAGTTCCTCCTTGTTGACGCCCTGTTCCATGCATTTTTCCAGGTGGTATTTGATGCAGTCGTCGCAGCGCAGCACCATGGAAGTGGCAAGTCCGAGCATTTCTTTCACCTTTGCCGAAAGTGCACCGTCGGTGAAGGTATTCGTATCCAGGTTGAAGATGCGCTTGATCACTTTGTTATCTGCGGCCAGCAGCCGTTCGTTCATTTGCTCGCGGTAGGAGCGGAAATCTTTTATCTGGTCGTTCATGGGTATATTATTTCAATATCAGGTTGATCATTGGTTCAAATGTTACATAATCTTCTTCTGGCCGTTTAGCCTCACCTGTTTCGGATTTAAGATCAAATATAACAGATACGCCGGATGTACAGGTGGCCCGGGTGGAAGAACTGTCATCAATTACACACATGGCTGCCATAAATGTTTATCGTTCATCAACAACCGGTTATATAGAAAAAGAATTGGTGGTGTTTATACAGATTTACACCACCTCTCCCAGCAGGGTGGCCGAGGTACAATCCCTGATGCGCACCTGTGCGTAATCACCGGCCTGCATGTCATGCGCGGGGAACACCACCACTTTGTTCTGACTGGTCCTGCCCACCAGTTCTGCTGCCGATTTCTTTGAAGTGCCTTCCACCAGCACTTCATAGGTATTGCCGATATCCTCTTTTTTACTTGCCAGGGAAAGTTCTCCCTGCAGCCGGATGATCTCGCTCAGCCTCCTGGACTTGATCTCTTCCGGGACATCGTCTTTGTATTTCTTTGCTGCAAAAGTATCGGGGCGTTCGCTGTATTTGAACATGTAGGCCAGGTCGAATCCTGCCCATCGCATCAGTTCAAGGGTTTCGCGGTGTTCCGCTTCTGTCTCGCCACAGAATCCGGCGATGATATCGGTGGAGATAGTTGCCTCGGGCAGGTATTTTCGGATCGCCCGCACACGGTCTTCATACATTTCGCGGGTGTATCCCCGTTTCATTCTTTTCAGCACTGCTGTACTGCCCGACTGCACCGGCAGGTGGATGCTCCGGCAGAGGTTCTGGTGTTTTGCCATTGTCAGCAATAGCTCATCAGACATGTCCTTGGGATGGGAAGTAGCGAACCGGACCCTCAGCCTTGGTGAGATGTTCGCGATCCGTTCCAGCAGGTCCTCAAACCTGACCGGCGATGTGCCCGATTCTTCTTTCTTTGCGGTTCCGCCAGGGTCGCCTGCATCAGCTGCCCAAATACCAGCTGCGCCGAATTTTCCATTGCTTCCATCACCCGCTCCCCGGGTCCCCCGGTCCCCCGGTCCCCCGGTTCCCCGGTCTCCCTGGCTGCCGTCCCAGAGGTACGAGTTGACATTCTGTCCCAGCAGGGTGACTTCCCTGTATCCGTTGTCAAAAAGTTCCCGCACTTCCCGTTCGATGGTATGCGGATCACGGCTGCGTTCCCTTCCCCGGGTATAGGGGACCACGCAGTAGGCACAAAAGTTGTTGCAGCCCCGCATGATGGAGACGAAGGAGGATACCCTGTTTTTGTCCAGCCTTACCGGGCTGACATCGGCGTAGGTCTCCTCCAGGGAAAGCTGTGTATTGATCCCCTTCTGGCCATTGTCCACTTCCTGCAACAGCCGGGGAAGTTCGCGGTAGGCATCCGGACCCACCACCAGGTCGACGGAGCGCTCGTCTTCCAACAGTTTTTCCTTGAGCCGCTCGGCCATACAACCGATCACTCCCACCACCAGGTGTTCGTTGATTTTCTTCTGTCTTCCGAATTCCATGATCCTGGTCCGTACCTTCTGCTCCGCGTTGTCGCGGATGGAGCATGTGTTGACCAGTACCAAATCGGCCTCTTCCATTTTTTCCGTCAACTCGTAGTCCTGCTGCTGAAGAATGGCCACCACCACCTCGGAGTCCACCACGTTCATCTGACAACCGTAGGTCTCTATATATAACTTCTTTGCCGGCATGCCGCAAAAATAGTCAATTTTGCAGCAACCGGCAGGTCTGGTGCGTTTTTTAACGTGAAATTATGTAAGTGACAGAGCCCCGGTCTGGCCAAAGAAATATATATATTAATCAAAATTTAAATAGTTATATAAATGTATAGTAAAATATATATATCATTCCGCACCTTGAATCCACCGGAGGTACATGCAGGTGCCGGAAACACCAATTCACCGATTTTTACCTGCATTTCGCCGATTAGCACTGTTGGATTTGATGAACAGGTTGTAAGTTTGTTTCATAAAACAATAAGGAACAATTTTAAACGAATCATATTAATTTAAAACAAAATGAAACGAACATGATTTTTTTTAATTGTACACTCCTTATGGACAGGATTAAAAAAAATTATGTGAGAGCGAAGCGGTTACATGAGTGAAGAAATTTATTATTTCTTCTTATTTTAATATAAATTTTAAACGAATGAAAATGGGAGCTGGTTTATTCTGGGGTGCGCTGTTACTTATATTAGGTACCGTACTCATTATCAAGGTGGTTTTTAACATCGATTTCCCGATCTTCAAGGTCCTGGTAGGTGTATTCTTCATTTTCCTGGGCATCAAGGTGCTCTTTGGCAGGGTATTGATCCCGGAAGGAAAGATCGGTCCCGAGGAGACCATCTTTAACGAACGCGTGTATGAACAACCTGAAAGGGGCAAGGAATACAGCGTTATCTTTGGAAAAGGGGTCTATGACTTCACCAATGTGGATCTGTCAGAAGGTAATTTCGATGCCAAGGTGAACACCATCTTTGGCGGTTCCGTGATCAGGATCAGAGAAGACATGCCTGTACGCATTGATGCCGACGCAGTATTTGCCGGTGCAGAATTGCCGGGTGGCAATACGGCTGTATTCGGAACTACAAGCTATACGTCAGACAGTTACAATTCTGATTCAGCTTCACTGCATATACGGGTAGGCGTTGTATTCGGAGGTGTGCAGGTAGTTCGGCGGTAACTGTTTCAAATATCCGCCTGTTTTTCTATTTTTGCAGTGAACCAAACAACAGGATATGTCAGGACACAGCAAATGGTCGACGATCAAAAGAAAGAAAGGGGCAATTGATGCCAAAAGGGGAAAGATATTCACGAAGCTGATCAAGGAGATCACCATTGCCGCCGAGCAGGGGGGAAGTGATCCGGAGACCAACCCGCGCTTGCGGTCGGCTGTGCAGACGGCCAAAGGGATGAACATGCCCAAGGACAATATCCAGCGGGCGATCAACAAGGCCAATAAAGATAACGCAAGTTACCAGGAGGTGACCTTTGAGGGATATCTTCCCCACGGCATAGCAGTTTTCATTGAAGCACTTACCGACAATAACAACAGGACCGTGAGCAGTGTAAGGTCGATCTTTTCCAAAAGGGGTGGGTCGCTGGGCACCAACGGTTCCCTGTCGTTCCTGTTCGATCGCAAAGGGGTCATCACCCTGCCCAAGGGCGACCTGGATCCGGAAGAATTTGAACTGGAAATCATTGATGCCGGGGTGGAGGATATCGAACTCAACGATGATACCTTCATGATCACCACGCCGATGGAAGAATTTCATGCGGTGCAGAAGAAACTGGAAGAACTGGGGCTCGATACCGAAAGTGCAGAGCTGCAGCGTATTCCGAATGATACCAAGACGCTTTCAGTGGAAGAATCCCTGCAGATACTGCGGATCGTCGAGGAGTTCGAGGATGACGATGACGTTCAGAATGTATTCCACAACCTCGAAGTTACAGAAGAGGTGGAGGCTGCTATGGATGCATAGGAAGATCGATCATGAAGATCGTCCCGTTCTCTGCATCTGAAGAAAAATCAACTTTCCCGTTAAGGTAGGTTTCGCCGATCAGTTTCATGCTGAAGGTTCCGAGTCCGCGGCCTTTCCCCTTGGTCGAAAACGACCGTTCGAAGATTTGCTGTTGTACTTCCCGCGGGATCATCCCCTGGTTATGCACCCAGAAACGTATCTGTTCACCTGCCAGTTCGGCTCCGATCCTCACCGGTTTTCCGGGTGCCGAAGCCTCGGTCGCATTTTTCAGCATATTGGTGAGCACCCTTCCGAGCAGCGCAGGGTCCGACACGAAGGTCACCTCTGCAATTGTTTCTTCCACTTCAACTGCAGACCTGGACGTGGAATCTCCGCTGAAAGGCAATGCGACCTCGATCAGCAGATCACGGGTATGGATCTCTTCCTGCCTTACGGCCAGCTGACCGCTTGCTGCCAGGCTGTATTGCTTTTGTTCGCTGATGCTGTCAAACAGGGAATTGTAGGTTGACTCCAGAATCTCCATGTGCAGGGGATCAGGATGGTCCTTTTCCCTGATCAGGTTGATAACGCCGTGCAGGCTTCCCAGCGCATTCATCACATCGTGGAAGAAAATCCTTACCAGTTCTTCCTTCCTGTTCTGATCGCTGGTGTCTTCAATGGTTACCAGGTAGAAGAAATTGCCTTCATGCCGGACAGGAGACGCTGTGAACCGGAAATTGTAGGCTTTGTTTTTGCCATTTATGGAACTGAAGATCCTGTAGTTGCTGCTAATGGTGGTTGCCTCGGACCTGGACCGTTGCATGGCACGCATGGCCCCGCAGAATTCACACGCTTCAGATGTGCCGCATCCGCCCGGCGTATTGTGTGCATGTACACACTGGAAAATTTCCCCGGGACGCAGGTTAAATGCTGTTTCAAGGTCCTGTTCCCCAAGCGACTCATCCATGGCCCTGTTGGAATAAACCAGCCTGCGTTCGTCGTCCAGGAGAGCGACAATGTTGGGGAGTGTCTCAATCAGTCCCTCCAGGAATTTCCTGGAAACAATATCGGGGACCAGGGTTTCAAGCAGTTTCTTATTCGTGGTTTTTTTCTTTTCCATATTGATTTGGGTGATGAACGATCCGGGAATTATTTTGCTTTGTCAGCTGTATTCCGGTAGTGACCCGGGCAATACCTTTTCCTTGAGTCCCAGTGTAACAAACCTGGCACCGATGATCAGCAGCCCGGTCCATGCAACTGCAAGTGAGGAAGTCATTAATATGTGGTCGGGATTCAGCCAGGTGAAAGTGATCACCACCGGTGCTGCAAGAAACGTAAGTGTGCTTCCGAACACCGGGAACTTTACCTCGCTGAACCGAGCAACGGTGAAAATGGTTGCAAATGCACCGAAGGCAGTCAGTCCCAGTTTGAGAAACAGTTTGACCTGCCTGATCGACATGAGTATCTCCGTCGTAATTGCATCGCCCAGCTCCGGGTCGGTATCGATCAGTTGCGATGTGATATCGGCAATACGCAGCCCGCTGAGGCCCACCCTGAAGAAAGAAAACGCCATGGCGAGGATGAACAGGCTGTTGAGAATATGCACACCTACCTGGAAACGATGGAACATCATCAGGTATACCGGCTGGAAAACCAGGATGATCCCGGAGGCAACAAGCCAGGTGACTGCACTCACCTGCTGACGGCTGACACTGTCCCTTAAAAAATCAATATCCTCACTGAAAGTGGCATTCGGCAGGGTGTAATCAACTCCCAGGAGTACCGCTGCCAGCATCATCAGCACAGAGAGGATCAGCAACAAACCGGTGGCAATCTCAATAATGCGCGTATTTCTCCGTTCTTGAGGCATACAGCGAAAGTACTTATTATTTTTGCTGTAAATTTAAATAGAATACATTTTTAATTAATTTTGAACCACGAATAACGACCATGAGAATCATTACAGTTTTTATTTTAACCGCCATCTTCAGCGTTGCTGCCTTAGCGCAAAGCACCCGGACGGATGTAAACGCAACCGATGCCCTTGAACGTCTTCAGCAGAGAGAGATGAACGGACAGGGAATGATCAGCATGGATAAACTGGTACAGGAGCATTACCGGAAGCACCTGGTGTACAACAGCAGGAACAGGGGGATCGAAGGATACAGGATCAGGATCTTTTCAGACAACGGCCATGGAGCCAAGGATGAGCAAATGCGGGTGCGTGCCAGGTTCCTTTCGCTGCACCCGGAGATCTCTTCTTATCCTGAATATGAAGGTTCCTACTACAAGATCTACGTCGGGAATTTCAGGACAAAGCGTGATGCCCTGAGAACCATGGATATTATCCGCAAGGATTTTCCTGATGCGTTCATCGTGGAGGACAAAATTATAATCGAAGAATAATATGCTGTTGGCAAAAGATATATGAGCGACGAAATTCATCACAAGTGCGGCATCGCCCTGATCCGGCTGTTGAAACCACTGGAGTACTATCAGTTGAAATACGGGTCATGGAAATACGGACTCCAGAAGCTTTACCTCCTGATGGAGAAGCAGCGCAACCGGGGACAGGATGGAGCGGGACTGGTAAGTCTCAAGCTGGATGCAGCCCCGGGAAAAAAATATTTCAGTCGTCTCAGGTCTTCCAAAAGTGATGCGATCAACGATATATTCAAGTCTGTCTACGGCAATTTCAAAAAGGCAGAACGAAAATATCCCCATTCCACGGAAGATGCAAACTGGGCAAAATCAAACCTTCCCTTTGCAGGAGAACTCTACCTGGGACACCTGCGTTACGGCACCTTTGGCAGCAATTCTTCCGACAACCTGCACCCGGTGATGCGACAGAATAACTGGAAGACCCGGAACCTGGTGATCGCCGGCAATTTCAATCTCACCAACGTGGATGAGCTGTTCAACCGCCTGCTGGAACTCGGACAGTCGCCCAAGGATTTTACCGATACCGTTACTATTCTTGAAAAGGTGGGCCATTTCCTTGACAAGGAGAACCAGCTGCTGTTCGATGATTTTAAGTCGAAAGGCTATACAAACAAGGACATCACCGATCTGATTTCGGACAAGCTGGATGTGGGCAAGATCCTCGCCGAGGCATCCAAAAGCTGGGACGGCGGGTATGCCATTGCCGGAATGATGGGGCACGGAGATGCATTTGTGCTGCGTGATCCATGGGGCATCCGACCCGCATTTTATTACCACGACGATGAGATTGCAATTGTTGCCTCGGAACGACCTGTCATACAGACTGTGATGGATCTCAAGGCGGACCAGATCCATGAACTGGAGCCGGGGAATGCCATCGTGATCAAGAAAAACGGCACCATTCTGCACCCACAGGTCAGGGAGCCATTCGAAAGACGTTCATGTTCCTTTGAACGCATCTATTTTTCAAGGGGCAGCGACAGGAGCATCTACAATGAGCGCAAAAAGCTGGGAAGATTGCTTGTCCCTATGATCATCGAGGCCATTGACGGGGATACGCAGCATACCGTTTTTTCATTTATACCCAATACCGCTGAATCGGCATTTTATGGCATGGTTGCAGGGATTGAGGACCAGATGATCAAGGACAAGATTAGCAGGATCAGGGGATTCAAGGGGGAAATGGACGATGAGGAGCTGGCTGCGATTATTTCAGAACGGCCAAGGGTGGAAAAAGTGGCCATCAAGGACATCAAGCTACGCACCTTTATATCGCAGGACAAGGGAAGGAAGGACCTGGTCAACCACGTGTATGACATCACCTACGGAACCATCAAAAGGGGGGTTGATAACCTGGTGATCATCGATGATTCCATCGTGCGCGGGACCACCCTTCGTGAAAGCATCATCAAGATCCTCGACAGGCTCGGTCCCAGGAGAATCGTTGTGGTTTCCTCCTCACCCCAGATCCGGTACCCCGACTGCTACGGAATTGATATGGCAAGGCTGGGCGATTTCATTGCCTTCCAGGCAGCCATTGCATTGCTGAAGGACCACGGAAAGGAACATGTGATCAACGAAGTGTATAAAAAGTCTGTTGCCCAGAAACATGAACCCAAGGAAAATATAATCAACTATGTGAAGGATATTTACAAGCCCTTTACAGCCGTACAGATCTCGGACAAGATTGCGCAGTTGCTGACCACTACCGGGATTTCAGCAGAGATAAAGATCGTGTACCAGAGTATTGAAAACCTGCACGAAGCAATCCCCAATGACCTGGGCGACTGGTACTTTACAGGAGATTATCCCACGCCGGGAGGGAACAAGGTGGTGAACACCTCCTTCATTAACTATATTGAAGGGATCAATTCCCGTGCTTATTGAACCTGAATCTTTTAAACAGGTCGTTGAGATAGGTGTCACGCATACTCATGTTCTTGATCATCCGCAGGTGCTCGGGCACGTAATTGGAAAGATGACGCTCCACCTTGCTCTTGTACAGGTCATTCACCGTGATCATGATACCGGTTTCCTCCACTTCGCCAAAGCTGTGGTTCATTACCGTGCCGAATGAGCGCATGGATGGGGACAGGCTCATGTAAGCATTGATCAGGGGCGGAATGGATTCCCCCAGTGACCTTACTTCTTTGGACAATATTTTGTAATCTTCCATGTAATCGGAACCTGTGAAAATGGCATCCAGCTTTTTCGGATCCATCAGCACCCGCAGCGGCTCCCTGGGTACCACCAGCTTGTCATTGTCGGGGAAATGCTTGTTCAGAAAGAAGAGGATCATGTCGCGTGCCTGTTGGTGGTAGTGCAGGTACATGGTAACCTTCCCAAAGAAATATTTGATCTCCGGGTGGTCCATCACCAGGGTTCCCAGTCCGTCCCATAGGTTGTCGAGGGCATACAGTCCTTTCCTGCGGAGATTGGTCGACTGGTACATGGGTTGAACGAACGACCTGCCCAGCTCGATCATATGCGGCAGGTAGTCTTTTTTGAACTCCTCGGAAAAAGTGAACAGCTTCGCGGTCGCAAGCTTCACCTCCCCATCCACACAGCACGAACCGGAGGTGCAGATCATGAACCGGTATCCGCCCAGGATCTCCTTCTGGTCCGGGTCCCATACAATCAGCTGCTTATAGGCGTTTTCGCCGGTATCGTAATCGTCCAGGTCACATTCTTTGCCGGTTCCTCCCCCCGCTGTGCGGAAAGCTACTTCACGCAACCTCCCTATTTCACGCAACAGGTTGGGGGAATCGTTGTGGTCGACAATGTACAGCAGGTTCCCGCCCTTGTTGGTCTTGCGTATGAATTTATCCTCCGTGAGCTCAGACAGGAGCAGTTTTTTATCCAGCGGAGGAATAACGCGTTTCATATTCATGATTGTCAGTTTTAATGATTTGCAGTGAACGCAGCATTCGAATCCTGTGCAAGTTCGTAGGTATATTGTTTTACCTTTTCGGCCCATTCGGCCGGTTTGTGCCGCTTGTCAAATGTTTGAAAAACAATAGGTTTGCCAATGGTAATCCTGTAATGTCCATTCTTGTGCTTAAAAGTCTCGCCGGGCAGGTAGAACATCTCAATGTTCGCTTTGATCCCAAAAAATTTGCGCAGGTTGGCCAGGTTGTAGAAGAAATTGGAACAGCGGCCGGTGATATGGACCGGGACCACGTTGCGTTGATGCTGCACCGCTTTGGTGACAAAACTCTTTTTCCATTCAGGATCCCGGATCACCCCTTTTCTCCTCCTGGATACCAGTCCCGCCGGGAATGTCATCACCTGGTCGTCCGACTGGAAGATATGGTCAATGCGTTTTACATTTTCAATCACCTGGCTTCCATGTTTGTTAATGGGAACAAACACGCCATCCATGTTTTTTGCATTCATCAGGATGTCATTTACCAGGACCTTCACTTTGCGATCGTAGCGTTTCCCCAGCTCATGGAGGAGCATCACGCCGTCAAAACCACCCAGCGGGTGATTGGCAACAAAGATGTTGCGTCCGTCCTCCGGGAAGTTTTCTTCTCCCACCAGGTCCACCTTCACATTGAACATATCGATGGCCGCTGCCGCGAAGTCAAAATCCTTTTTGTGACCGTGGTGTTCGAGGATCTCGTTGATCTGGTCCAGCACCAGGGTGCGGTGCAGGTAGCGGTAGATGAATCCGGGGATCCACCGGGCCATCCCGGGGCTCTTGCTCCTGAAGATCTGCCTGATATCAACGGGCTTGAAATCCCTGTTCATGTTTTCATTGTCCATGCTGTTCCGGTAGGTCGCAGATTACAAAAATATTAAAAAAATACGGTATAGCAGATAAAACTTTGAATGTACTGCAAATGCTGCGGTTCTATTTGATCGGGTGAAAGTTATTAACAAAGTGGGAAAAAGTGGGGAAAAATGGATCAAAGTGGGAAAAATTCTATATTTTTACCTCTTAATGAACCCAGAGGCATGATCACATTCATAGGAGACTATACAGTCAGGCTCGATTCCAAGGGGAGGCTCTCGTTCCCTGCTGCATTCAAGCGGCAGATGAAGGATGCTTCCTCCGAGGGGTTTGTGCTCAAGCGTGATGTGTTTGAAAAGTGCCTGATCCTCTATCCTATGGAAGAGTGGGAGCGGCAGAATGCCATGATCAGGGAGAAGACAAATCCTTACAACAAGGAGCACGCAAAATTCCTGCGCATG
Organism: Bacteroidales bacterium; assembly: GCA_029210585.1. GTDB lineage: Bacteria > Bacteroidota > Bacteroidia > Bacteroidales > M55B112. Next base: position 121,070 of record JARGFP010000004.1, on the reverse strand, counting down.
TTTTATGCCGGTACAGCTGAATTGGCCCTGGATGCAAGTAACAGGATGCTCGTACCGCGTCGTCTGCTGGATCATGCCGGGATTGCCGATGAAGTTGTGCTGGCCGGACAGTCGGGGCGGATTGAGCTGTGGGATGCAGCCACCTATCCGGGTGTGAGCACGGCTGACGATGATTTTGCTGCCATGGCTGAGAAAATACTTGGTGGATCATCAAATGAACCAGAATAATATGGCTTACCACAGGCCAGTGTTGCTGAAGGAAAGTGTTGAAGGATTGAATATACAGCCAAAAGGGACCTACGTGGATCTTACTTTTGGTGGAGGGGGACACTCCCGCCATGTTCTTGAAAAGTTGGGTAAAAAAGGAACGCTGATCGCCTTTGATCAGGACCCTGATGCAGCGAAGAATGTCATCGACGACCGCAGGTTCATCTTTGTCAGGGCAAACTTCAGGTACCTCAGGAATTTTCTAAGGTATCATGGTATAGAAGCCGTAAACGGGATTCTTGCCGACCTTGGGATCTCCTCGCACCAGATCGACCAGCCAGGCAGGGGGTTTTCGTTCCGGGCCGACAGCCGCCTGGATATGCGCATGGATCCTTCCTCCCGGAAATCAGCCGTTGAAGTCCTCAACGAAACGCCCGAAAATGAGCTCTACAGGATCTTTCGCACTTACGGAGAGCTGAAAAATACCGGTGCTGTTGTGCGTGCGGTCATGAAGGGCAGGGAGGCAGGGTTGATCAGTTCAACTGCCCAGCTGGAGGCACTCCTCGGGGAACTGGTTCCCCGGCAGACCCGTTCCAAGTTCCTGGCGAAGGTGTTCCAGGCAATCAGGATCGAGGTCAACGGAGAGATGGAAGCCCTGGAAGAGATGCTGGAGCAGACAGCCGGGGTCATGGCTGAAGGCGGACGGCTGGTGGTCATCACCTACCATTCGCTGGAGGACCGGCTGGTGAAGAACTATATGAAAACGGGCAATACGGTGGGCGAGTTGAAAAAGGATTTTTATGGCCATCCTGAAACGTGCTGGAAACAGATCAACCGCAAGGTCATTACGCCCGGGGAAGATGAACTGAGAGAGAACAGCAGGGCAAGAAGTGCCAAACTCCGGATCGCAGAAAAGAAGTGAATGAGCAGGGAACGAAAAAATATTGAATTTGAAGAGGTCAGGGAAGAAAAGGGCCAGCAGTTCTCCTTCCGCAGCCTGATCGACGGGAACGTGCTTACACAGCGTGCAGTGATCAGGCAGGCCCCCTTCATGGCGCTGCTGGTGTTGCTTGCACTGATCATGATTGCAAACAGGAACCATGCAGAAAAGCTGGTGATCCGTTCCAATGCGCTGCAGACCGAAGTGAAGGAGCTGCGGTCGCAGGCCATCACCACCTCTTCGGAGCTGATGACAGTGAGCCGGCAGAGCAGGGTGGAGCAGCTGGTAAGGGAGAAAGAACTTGGATTGACAGAGAATAAGGAACCGCTTAAAAAACTGGTGATCGAAAAGAAGTAATGTCACTGAAAAGGAACATACTGATCCGCGTAAGCGTGGTATACCTCGCCATGGTGGTCTTTGCCATCGCCATCCTGGGCAAGATGTTCTATGTTCAGCTGATTGAAAAGGACAAGTGGAAGGAGGCCGGGGAAAACAGTATCTCCTATAAAACCATTGAGCCCAACCGGGGCAATATTTATTCCGCAGAGGGGCGCCTGCTTGCTGTTTCTGTGCCCTATTACGAGATCAGGATGGACATGCGGAGCGAGGCATTTACGCGGGAGGTCTTCGACCGGAACGTGGATTCGCTGGCCATCAGGCTTTCCCGGCTTTTCAACGACAGGCACTGGACCGTATACAAGCGGAACCTGGTAAAAGCCCGCGAGAAAGGCGACCGCTATTACCTTGTTAAACGACATGTTTCCTATTCCCAGCTGCAGGAACTCAGGGATTTCCCCATTTTCAGGCTTGGCCGGTACAAAGGCGGAACAATTTTCGTCCAGCAGAACCAGCGGATATTGCCGCACAGGGAGCTTGCTGCCCGCACCATCGGGTATGTCATGCAGGGCGACTACGGCAGCGTGGTGGGGATCGAAGGAGCCTATGATGAAGATCTTTCAGGGATCCAGGGGTACAGGCTGATGCAGAAGATCCCGGATGGCAACTGGATGCCGGTCAGCGACAGGAACGAAGTGGAACCGTGTGACGGGTTCGACGTGGTTACCACCATCGACATTGACCTGCAGGATGTGGCGGAAAATGCCCTGCTGACGCAGCTCATGAAACATGAGGCCGATCATGGTTCCGTGGTGGTCATGGAGGTAAAGACCGGGAAGGTCAGGGCCATTGCCAACCTTGGGATGAATGAGGAGGGTGTCTATACAGAGAATTTTAATTACGCCATCGGTGAAAGCACCGAACCGGGTTCAACTTTCAAACTGGCATCGGCCCTCTCCCTGCTGGAGGACGGACTGGTGGAGCCGGATGACAAAGTGGATGTTGGAGACGGGTATATTGTATACGGCAATCACCGGCTGGAGGACAGCGGAGACGAAGGGCTGGGGGTGATCACCTTCCAGGAGGCGTTCGAGAAATCTTCCAATGTGGGAATCTCAAAACTGATAGTGGAAAACTATGAAAAACGGCCTTCAGATTTCGTCGACAGGCTCTACCGGCTTGGTCTGAACCAAAAGCTGGGGCTCGAAATCAAGGGCGAAGGCGCTCCCGATATCAAGTATACCGACAGCCCCCTCTGGTCAAAGATCTCCCTGCCCATGATGTCCATCGGCTACGAAGTCAGGCAGACGCCCCTCCAGGTGCTTACCTTCTATAATGCCATTGCCAACAACGGTGAGATGGTCAAACCCCTTTTTGTGGAAGAGGTCCGCTACCACGGAAAGGTAATCCGCCGGTATGATAAAACAGTCCTGAACCATAAAATCTGCTCACAGGAAACCCTGGAGAAGATCCGCCCCATGCTGGAAGGGGTGGTCGAAAGGGGATCAGCGAAGAACCTGCGGAATTCCTATTATCCCATCGCGGGAAAAACCGGGACCAGCCAGATTGCAGACGCCAATCATGGCTACACGAAAGGCAGGTACCAGGCTTCCTTTGCCGGCTACTTCCCCTCTGATGATCCAAGGTATTCCTGTATCGTGGTGATCAGTTCCCCGTCACAATCGGTCTATTACGGAAACCTTGTGGCCGGACCGATCTTCAGGGAAATCACCGACCGGATCTACATACAGGACCTGAACATGCAGAAGCCCGGAACGCACTTCCTGGCTGAAAACACCGGGGCTCCCTATTCCAAGAGCGGGTACAAGCGGGAACTGGAATCGGCACTGAAGTACCTCGACATTCCCTACACTTCAAATGAGCATGAATCGGAGTGGGTAAAGACCATGAGCACGGAAGAAAGCGTGGTGCTGCGGCGAAGCGATATCAGCAGCCTGTACGTACCCGATGTAAAGGACATGGGTGCCAGGGATGCGGTTTTCCTGCTGGAAAACCTGGGGCTGAAGACAGAGATCAATGGCCGGGGTACCGTGCGCAGTCAGCACCCGCCGGCAGGAACGATATTACGTAAAGGCGATCGTATCACACTGAAAATGAGTATTACAGAAGGATGATATTGCAGGCACTCATACAGGAACTGGAGGTTGTTCGTGTGACAGGAAGCACGGACAGGGAGATCCTTGCGGTCACATTCGACTCCAGGGAGGTGCAGCCCGGCAGCCTGTTCGTAGCCGTCAGGGGAACCGCATCCGACGGACACGCCTATATACAGCAGGCCATCGGCAAGGGTGCCGTTGCCGTGGTGTGCGAGGAAACTCCCGTTGCGTACAACAAGCAGGTGACCTTCATCGAGACTGAGGATGCACGAAAGGCGATCGCGCTGATTGCATCTGCCTGGTACGGCCATCCCTCCCGGGAGATCCGCCTGGTGGGAGTTACCGGAACCAATGGAAAAACGACCATAGCCACCTTATTATATAAGGTCAATACCGGCCTTGGGTACAAGGCCGGTATTTTAACCACCATCGAAGTACGCATCGACGGTAAGTCCTTTCATGCCACGCATACCACTCCCGATCCGTTGCAGATCAACAGGTGGCTGCGGGAAATGGTGACCGCGGGATGTGAATACTGTTTCATGGAGGTGTCATCGCATGCCGCCAGTCAGCAGCGCATTGCAGGCCTGCAGTTCAGCGGGGGTGTCTTCACCAACCTGAGCCATGACCACCTCGACTACCACAAGGATTTCAGGGAGTACCTGGAGGCAAAGCGCTCCTTTTTCGACCAGCTGGATGAACAGGCTTTTGCGCTGACCAACCGCGACGACCGCAACGGGGAAGTGATGCTTCAGCACACCAGGGCAGAAAAATACAGGTACAGCCTGGGCAGGAATACAGATTTCCATGCCAGGATACTCGAATCCCATTTCGAAGGAATGCGGATGGTGATCAACGAAAAAGAGGTGTGGGTAAAACTTACCGGGAAGTTCAATGCACTGAATATCCTGGCAATATATGGTACTTGCCTGTTGCTTGGGCATCAACCGGTGGAGGTGCTGGAGCAGCTCAGCAATGCCGGGCCCGCAGAAGGAAGGTTCGAGATATACAGGGGTGCGGAAGGTGCGGTTGCAGTGATCGATTATGCACATACGGACGATGCACTGCGCAATGTCCTCGAAACGATCCACGAAGTAAACCGGGAGGGAAGGGAGATCATTACGGTGGTAGGTGCCGGCGGCGACAGGGACCGGTCGAAGCGGCCCCTGATGGGAGCGGTTGCAGCGCGCTTGAGCAACAAGGTCATCCTCACATCAGACAACCCGCGGTCGGAAGATCCGGCCGTGATCATGGCGGAAATGGAAGCAGGAATTCCTGCAGAACACCAGGCAGATGTGCTGAAGATCACCGACCGCGAAGCAGCCATCAAAACTGCCTGCATGCTGGCGGGACAGGGATCGGTGGTGCTGGTGGCAGGAAAAGGACATGAAAAGTACCAGGAGATCATGGGAGAGAAACGGCATTTCGATGACCGGGAGATCGTAGCAAAATATTTAGAGTAAGGACGCATGTTTTACTATCTGTTTCAATACCTGGATCAATTTGACCTCCCCGGGGCGGGGCTGTTCCAGTACATATCGTTCCGGGCAGCCATGACGGTGATCGTTTCGCTGCTGATCTCCCTGTTTATCGGGAAACGGATCATCAATTACCTGCGCCGCAAACAGATCGGCGAAACGGTGCGCAACCTGGGGCTCGACGGACAGAACCAGAAACAGGGTACCCCCACCATGGGCGGGATCATCATCATCGCATCCATCGTGGTACCGGTGCTGCTGTTCGGGAACCTGAACAATGTGTACGTGATCCTGATGCTGATTACAACCGTATGGCTGGGCCTGATCGGATTCCTGGATGATTATATCAAGGTATTCCTGAAAAACAAGGAAGGACTGCGCGGGAAATTCAAGATCATCGGCCAGGTCGGACTGGGCCTCATCGTGGGGATCACTTTCCTGCTCAGCGACGAAGCAATTATCCGCGAACGTATACCGGTAACCGAAGCATCGGAACAGGAATATACCGATCTTCCCATGGTGACCAACGATGACGGGGAATCGTTTTTCCTGCGCGACCACAAGACGCCCCTTACCACGATCCCGTTTGTAAAAAACAACGAATTCAATTATAAATGGCTGGTGTGGTTCGCGGGGAAACATGCCGACAAGCTGGTGTGGGTGGTATTTATCCTGGTGGTGATCTTTATCGTGACAGCCGTGTCCAACGGGGCCAATCTATCAGACGGGCTGGATGGACTGGCGACAGGATCCGCGGCGATTATCGGGACCACCCTGGGAATCTTCGCCTGGGTTTCGGGGAACGCTATTTTTGCCGACTACCTGAATATCATGTACATTCCCAACGCCGGTGAGCTGATGATCTATGCAGCGGCCCTGATCGGTGCCACCATCGGCTTCCTGTGGTACAATTCCTTCCCGGCCCAGATCTTTATGGGAGACACGGGAAGCCTGGCCCTGGGAGGGATCATCGCGGTATTTGCCATCGTGATCAGGAAGGAACTGCTGATCCCGATCCTCTGCGGCATCTATCTTTTTGAAAGTGTCTCCGTGATTCTCCAGGTCAGCTGGTTCAAACATACAAAAAGAAAAACCGGCACAGGCAGGCGCATCTTCCTGATGGCCCCGGCACATCATCATTTTCAGAAACTGGGGTACCATGAAGCAAAAATCGTGACCCGGTTCTGGATCATCGGTCTGCTCCTGGCAGTAATCACAGTTGTAACCTTAAAAATCAGATAACATCAGATATGGAAAAGAGAAAACGAATAGTCATTTTGGGCGCCGGGGAAAGTGGTACCGGTTCCGCTATCCTGGCAAAGCAGGAAGGTTTGGATGTTTTTGTTTCCGATTCGGGCAAGATCAATCCGAAATACAAGGAGATGCTCAATGATTACCAGGTCCTGTACGAGGGGAACGGGCATACGGAACGGCTGATCCTGAATGCCGATGAGATCATCAAGAGTCCTGGCATCCCGGAAAGTGCTCCCATCATGCGGTCAATCCGGAAGAAAGGGATACACGTGATCTCCGAGATAGAATTCGCCGCCAGGTTCACCAACGCAAAGAAGATCTGTGTTACGGGCAGCAACGGGAAGACCACCACTACCTCCCTGATCCATCATATGCTGAGGAAAGCAGGCCTGAACATTGGCATCGCCGGGAATGTGGGGCGGAGTTTCGCCCTGCAGGTCGCAACGGAAGTCTACGATTATTATGTGCTGGAGCTCAGCAGCTTTCAGCTGGACGGCATGTTTGAATTCAAGGCCGATATCGCTATCCTGCTGAACATCACGGCCGACCACATGGACCGCTACGATTACAACATACAGAACTATGTCGACTCCAAGTTCAGGATCACACAAAACCTCACGGAGGAAGACTATTTCGTGTTCTGCTCGGACGATGAGATCACTATCAAGGAACTGGAGAAGATTGTCTCCCGCGCCGTCAGGCTTCCCTATGCCTATGAAAAGAAAGAGGAGGACGTTGCCTGGGTCGACAGGAAAGAACAAATGCATATCGAATTCGAGGATGTGGATTTCTCCATGTCGGTGCACGAACTCGCACTCAAGGGCAGGCACAATACCTATAACAGCATGGCTGCCGGTATCGCCGGAAATGTACTGAAGATCAGGAACGACATCATCAGGGAAGCCCTGATGGACTTCCAGGGAATCGAACACAGGCTGGAACAGCTGAACAAGGTGCACGGGATCAATTTTATCAATGACTCCAAGGCCACCAATGTGAACTCCACCTGGTATGCGCTGGAAAGCATCAAGGGAGATATTATCTGGATTGCCGGGGGTGTGGACAAAGGAAACAATTATGCTGAACTGAGCGAACTGGTAAGGAAAAAAGTAAAGGCGCTGATCTGCCTGGGAAAAGACAACAGCAGGCTGCTGGAAGCATTCAGCGACAAAGTGGATACAATCGTTGAGTCGAAGACCATGACCGAGGCGGTGAAATCGGCCTATTACCTCTCTTCGAAAGACGATACGGTATTGTTGTCACCTGCCTGCGCAAGCTTTGATCTTTTTGAGAGCTACGAGGATCGGGGCAGGAAATTCAAGGAGGCAGTCAGGGAACTGTAAAGCAGTCAGGGAACTGTAAAGCTGATTTGGTTACCGTCCGGAATTTTTCAGAAATGCCGTGGGGAGGATCAAAAGGGACAGGAACGAAGGAACGTAATGAAAGAGCGTAACGAAAGAGCGTAACGAAGGAACATAACGAAAGAGCGTAATGAAGGAACATAACGAAAGAGCGTAACGAGGGAACATAACGAAGGAATATACCTGAAAAAAAACAGGAACTAAAGTAACAGATGAATGCACTTAAATACATACGGGGCGACAGGGTGATCTGGACAGTGATCATCATACTGAGCGTTGTATCGCTATTGTCGGTGTACAGCTCTACCGGGTCACTGGCCTATACGAAAGTGTCGGGTGATACCTTTTACTACCTGTTCAGGCAGTTCAAATACATCATTCTCGGCCTGACTGTGATTATTCTCTTCCAGATGATCCCTTACCGCATCTTCAGCAAATTGTCGATCCCTTTTCTGCTGGGTGCCATCGTACTCCTTGTGATCACCCTGATCAAAGGGCAGGATATCAATGAAGCCAACCGCTGGCTAGCCATTCCGGGCACCAGTAATACCTTTCAGCCATCGGAATTCGCAAAATTTGCCTTGATCATGTATCTCGCACGGGTTTTGGGAAACAACCAGAACAACCTGCAGGATTTCAAAGGGGTGTTCCTGAAGCTGATCGGCGCCATCTCCCTGGTGTGCATCCTCATCCTGCCTTCCAACCTGTCGACGGCAGCGATCGTTTTCACGGTATCATTCATCCTGCTGTTTATCGGTCGAATTCCCACCAGGTACCTGGCCCTGTTCGTGGGTACGGGTATTGCCGGACTTGCTTTGTTCCTGCTGCTTTCCACGGCGATGAGTAGGGAGGGAAGGATCACCACCTGGAAAAACCGCATCGAACGCTATGTGACCGGGAAGGGAGATAATTTCCAGGCAGACCAGGCCAAGGTGGCCATCGTAAGGGGCGGTATACTGCCCAACGGACCGGGCACCAGCACACAAAGAATGTTGTTGCCCCACCCATATTCCGATTTCATCTTTGCGATCATCATCGAGGAGTACGGATCGATCATCGGGGGACTGCTCCTGATATTTATGTACCTGTGGCTGCTGTTCAGGACCGGCCTGATCGTCAGGCGAACGAAAAGCACCTTCGGGGCATTCCTGGCCTTTGGCCTCTCACTCGGCCTGGTATTCCAGGCATTTGTAAACATGGGGGTTGCCGTGGGATTGCTGCCGGTGACGGGCCAGACCCTGCCATTGGTCAGTATGGGTGGATCGTCCATGCTTTTCACAAGTATGGCGCTGGGCATGATCCTCAGCATCAGCTGGGGAGTCGAAAAGGAAATGGCAGCGCAGGCGGATGATGAGGCAGCAGAAAAAGAAAACTCAGAACAGGTTGCAGCAGAACAGGTTGCAGGACAAGATTTAATGGAAGAATCAGTGCATGAAGGAGACAAATAAATACAGGGTCATTATCGGCGGCGGTGGTACCGGGGGACATATTTTCCCGGCTATTTCCATTGCAAATGCCATTGGCAATGTGTTGGGCGATGCCGTCTCGTTCCTGTTTGTCGGTGCCAGGGGAAAGATAGAGATGGAAAAAGTGCCCGAGGCAGGCTACAAAATTACAGGGCTTCCCGTGGCCGGTTTCCAGAGAAAGATCACGTGGAAGAATATCACTTTCTTCTTCAAATTGATACGCAGTATGCAGCTGTCACGGAAGCTGGTCCGCACCTTTGATCCGCACCTTGCCATCGGTGTGGGCGGATATGCAAGCGGACCGATCGTGAAAGCGGCGGCCAGGCGAAAAGTACCCGTGGTACTGCAGGAACAGAATTCCTACGCCGGGGTAACCAACAGGATCCTGGCAAAATCGGCCGAACAGATCTGTGTGGCCTACAAGGGAATGGAGCGGTATTTCCCGGCGGAAAAGATCATTCTCACCGGTAACCCGGTGCGCCAGGACCTGCTTCTTCCGGCAGAAGAGCGGGATGCCAGCTTCCGTCATTTCGGGCTGGATCCTTCACGCAGGGTGATGCTGCTGATCGGGGGCAGCGGCGGGGCCAGGACACTGAATGAAAGTGTGATGGAACACATCGGGGAGATCGATTCCTCCGGTGCACAACTGATCTGGCAGTCGGGAAAATATTACCACGAAGCGGCCAGGCTGTCATTGCAGCAGAGCTGGGCGAAGAACATCGTCCTGCTGCCTTTCATCAGGGAGATGAACCGTGCATTCCAGGTGGCCGACCTGGTCATTTCTCGTGCGGGGGCCGGGACGATCTCGGAGCTGTGCGTGATCGGCAAACCGGTGATCCTGGTGCCTTCTCCCAATGTGGCTGAGGACCACCAGACGCGCAATGCGCGTTACCTGACAGACGCGAATGCAGGGATCCTGGTACATGACAGGGATGCGAGGAGCGAATTGATCGGTACTGCAATTCAATTGCTGTATGATACGCAGAGGAAAGCAGAATTGTCGGAGAACATTAAAAAGCTGGCCATTCCGGATGCGTCGGAACGCATCGCCGGCATAGTAACCAACTTATTGAAACGCGCATGATTTGGGCAAACCTTGATAGTGTCTATTTTGTTGGGATCGGCGGCATCGGTATGAGCGCCCTGGCCCGGTTTTTCCGTCACCGCGGAAAGAACGTTGCCGGGTATGACCGTACCAGTACGGAGCTGACGGACCAGCTGGCGCGGGAAGGGATCGATATTCATTTTCTCGACCAACACGCCATGATTCCCCGCGCATTCAGGGATCCGGAACGGACGCTGGTGATCTATACCCCTGCCGTATCGGAACAGAACAGCGAACTGAACTATTTCCACGACCATGGTTTCAGGGTGATCAAGCGCTCTACGGCGCTTGGAGAAGTGTTCAATGCAGGTCATGGCATCGGCGTTGCAGGCACCCATGGAAAAACATCGGTATCCACCATGCTGGCACATGTAATGAGCGATGCATCCATTGGCTGCAATGCGTTCCTCGGCGGGATATCAAAAAATTTCAACAGCAACATTGTGATCCATCCAATCTCCGATACCATAATCGCGGAGGCGGATGAATACGACAGGTCATTCCTGACACTGTTCCCAAAGATCGCCGTTGTGACCTCGGTGGATGATGACCACATGGATATTTATGGAACACGCCGGAACCTGCTGGAGGGATTTGAAAAATTTCTTGACCAGGTAAGTGAAAAGGGCAAGCTCGTGATCAAACACGGGCTGGAGCTTCAGATCCCCGGCCACCTGGAGGTGTTCACCTATGCGCTGGACAACCCGGATGCCGATTATTATGTCTCCAGCCGGAAATCCGTGATGGGCAAATACCATTTCACAGTCAGGACCCCGATGGATATTTTCGAAACCTCCCTGGGTGTGCCCGGACTGGTCAATGTTGAAAATGCCCTGGCAGCCATCGCCGTCGCCGACCAGTCGGGCGTGCCACTCGAAAAAATCTCGTCAGCACTGGAAGGATTCAGGGGAGTGAAACGACGCTTCGATGTGCAGGTCTGGAATGAGGACCGGGTATATATCGACGATTATGCGCACCACCCGGAGGAACTGAAGGCCTTCATCGGTTCAGTACGTGAAATCTTTCCCGGCAAAAAGATCACGGGGATCTTCCAGCCGCACCTTTTCACGCGGACAAGGGACCTGGCGGAGGCGTTCGGTGCCAGCTTGTCCATGCTGGATGAACTGATCCTCCTGGACATCTATCCTGCCAGGGAAGCGCCCATACAGGGCATTACCTCCGGGATAATATTCAGGGAGGTACAGCTGGCAGAAAAGGTGCTGATCAAATACGAACAACTGATGAATGTTTTGAAGGAAAGGAATCCCGAAGTGCTCCTTACCATGGGGGCAGGTGATATTGACAGGTTGGTGGAACCCCTGAAATCCTGGATGGAAAGAAAATGATTCGGAAAATTACACATATCGTCCTATGGCTGGCGCTTGGAGCCTGGTTCACAGTAATACTGGGATTCGTTTCCGGCAGCAATGAACGCGTGTTGTGCAAGCAGATCATTGTGAATATCACCGACAGCAGTGAGGTGCGTTTTGTTACCAATCTTTCGGTTCGCGAACAGATCATGGCCGCAGGCATGGAACTCCATGGCTATCCCGTGGAAGGGATCCCTACCCGTGACCTGGAAGAACAACTGGAGCATGATCCCTATGTTGAAAATGCCGAGGTGTATGTTGACGTGGATGGCAACCTCTATGTGGATATCGTACAACGGAAACCCCTGTTGCGGGTGATGCCCGATGGCAGGGAAGGATACTATATCGACGATGATGGACGGATGCTCCCCCTCTCGGAGCATTATTCACCCATGGTCCTGCTCGTTACCGGCGATCTTTCCTTCGCAGAGACAACCGATGCCACCGGAATGCGCATCGCAGACCTGTCGGCCGACGAGGAGCTGAAACAGTTGATCGGGTTTGCCGGGAAAGTAACCCGGCATCCTTTCTGGAACAGGCAAATCGTCCAGGTGTACCGTGGCAGGGATGGACAGTATGAACTGATCCCAAGGGTAGGGGCGCACCAGATCGAATTCGGCACACTTGATGATTACGCAACCAAGCTCAGGAACCTGAAACTGCTGTACGACCAGGGACTCAGGCAATACGGATGGAATACATACGACAAAATAGATCTTAAATATTCAAACCAGATAATCTGTACTAAACGTTAAATATTATGGCGCAAGAAAATCGAATTGTAGCAGCAATTGACATTGGTACGACCAAGATCGTTAGCCTGATCGGTCGGCTGAACGAGCATGACAGGCTCGAAGTACTTGGAATCAGCAGGTCTGCCTCCAAGGGTGTAAAACGGGGCGTGGTGCTGAACATCGAAGAGACGGTACATGCCATTCAGCAAACAATCACCGAGGCACAGGCACAGTCGGGACTGCATTTTTCCGAGGTATTTGTCGGCATTGCCGGTCAGCATATCAAATCAGTTCGCAACCGGGGCTATGTGAACCGCGATTCCTACGAGGACGAGATTACCCGGGAGGATCTCCAGGCACTGATCGAGGACATGTACAAGATCCCCGTGGATGTGGGGGAGGAGATCATCCATGTTCTGCCACAGAATTACATCGTGGACAATGAAACCGGTGTGAAAAACCCCGTGGGGATGTTCGGGAAAAGACTGGAAGCCAATTTTCATATCGTCATCGGGCAGATCTCCTCGGCACGCAACATCGAAAAATGCATCAGGCGGGTGGGACTGAAGGTGAACCAGCTCATCCTGGAACCGCTGGCTTCCAGTGCCGCGGTACTTACCGAAGACGAGATGGAAGCCGGTGTTGCACTGGTAGACATCGGGGGCGGAACCACCGATGTGGCAGTGTATTATGACGATGTGATCCGGCATACCGCCGTGATCCCCTTCGGAGGGAACGTGGTGACCAGGGACATCAAGGAGGGTTGTTCTATTCTCCAGCGCCAGGCGGAATCACTGAAGGTACAGTTCGGTTCTGCCCTCGGCGACCTTGCCAATGAGGACAAGGTGGTGACCATACCCGGGATTTCCGGGCGTGACCCGAAGGAGATCAGCTTCAAGAGCCTGGCCTATATCATCCAGTCCCGCATGGAGGAGATCATCGATGCAGTGATCTACGAGATTGAGAATTCAGGATACATGGAGAAACTGAGCGCCGGGATTGTGCTTACGGGCGGCGGAGCGATGCTGAAGAACCTCAACCAGCTGGTCAAATTCAAGACGGGCATGGATGTCAGGATCGGTTATCCCAATGAGCGTTTGGCTGCAGATACCCCCGAGGAGATCAACCAGCCCATGTACAGTACCTCGCTGGGATTGTTGCTGAAGGGCCTGGAAATCTATGAACAGAAGAAAGAGTCGCTGGAAGTGGCTGCCATTTCCGGGGAAGATACCGTACCGGAAGAGGTGGAAGACCTCGGGAAGAAAAAAATGAAAGACCGGTTCAAGGGAGGCAAGATGCTTGAAAGTCTGAAACACCACCTGAACAATATTTTTGATGAGAGCGACGTGAAAATGTAGGACTACGAACCCCTGGAACGTTAAATAATATAGCTATGAGTGATATACTGAATTTTGACCTGGCACCGGAAAGGTCATCGATCATCAAGGTGATCGGTGTGGGAGGAGGCGGCGGAAACGCTGTCAACCATATGTTTGACAAAGGCATAAGGGATGTGAATTTTGTAGTGTGTAATACCGATGCACAGGCGCTTGCCAAGAGCCCGGTTTCGGTGAAACTGCAGTTGGGAGAGAACCTGACCGAAGGAAGGGGAGCCGGCAGCAAGCCCGATATCGGGAGACAGGCTGCCCTGGAGAGCCTGGACCTGATCAAGGAGGTGCTCGAGGCCAATACCAACATGGCGTTCATTACCGCCGGGATGGGCGGCGGAACCGGTACAGGTGCCGCCCCGGTGATTGCGAAGGCTGCCAGGGAGATGGGCATCCTTACCGTTGGGATCGTTACCATACCTTTTGGATTTGAAGGTCCTGAGCGCATCAACCATGCCATCAATGGGATCAGCGAGCTCAAGGACCATGTGGATTCCCTGCTGGTGATCAAAAATGAAAAACTGCGGGAAATATATGGCAATCTCACGCTCAGCGAAGCCTTTTCCAGGGCCGACGATGTCCTGGCTTCTGCTGCAAAGGGGATTGCAGAGATCATTACCGTTCCGGGGTATGTGAATGTGGATTTCGCAGATGTGCAGACCGTGATGACCGACAGCGGTGGAGCGATCATGGGATCGGCCACTGCGGAAGGGGAAGACCGTGCCATCAGGGCCATAGAAGCGGCGCTGACCTCTCCCTTGCTGAACAACAACGAGATTACGGGGGCCAGGAGTATATTGCTGAATATTACTTCAGGAAATAAGGAGATCACCATGGACGAGATCTCGGAGATCACCGATTACGTGGTCGCCTCCTCTTCCAGGGAAAGTTCGCTGATCTGGGGCATGGGGCATGATCCGAACCTGGAGGAAAAGATCGGAGTGACCGTCATCGCCACGGGGTTCAAGATGAACAATATACTGGATGTATACGTAGACAAAAAGCCCATCGATTTTGTGCCGCTGCGTGACGGGAAGGACCGTTCGGATGCTGCTGCCAGGCGCCCGTTGCAGCAACGCTTCAATTTCGAAGATTCGGAGCCGGAAAGAAGGTCCGAGGAATACATCCTGATGGATAAAGGCACCGATAGTGCCGGACAGGGGGAGAAGGAGCGCAAGCTTGCGGAGCGCGTCCGGAGTCTCAGGGAAACCCACGAACGCCTGAAAGAAGCCGGCTATACTGCCCGTTCGAAGGACAGCGAGATCGATGAGATGGAAAATGTACCTGCATATGTCAGGAAAAAACTGAAACTCGATCCTGAAAAACATTCTGAGAATGAAGAGGTATCGAGGTACAGGCTTACAGATGACGAGGAGGAGAAACCGAAGCTGCGGCAGGATAATTCCTACCTGCACGACAATGTAGATTAAACATTGTCTGTCCATAATGTCCGATATCTTCGTTACTGTAAAAATTTTATATCCTCGAATACGTCAGTATACTGCGGTATAAAATTTTTACGCGCCTTGATCTCGAATATTATGATCCAGCCACTGAACAATGTCGACAGCTATACAGAAAACCTGTTACCTTCCGTAAAACACCTTCAGCCTGTTGTCAACAATATTTGCTGCTTCCAGCATGGCATTGTAGGCTTCGTAGGTTGTTCTTGACTGCAGGGAGAAATTGAGCCTGTTTTCCACTGCGTCCAGGTTGGCATCCGGATCGGCTTCATCCCTGTTGGTTACACTGAGAACGAACACGCTGTTCTCTCCAATGTAGGGTCCTGCAAGTGTTTCAACAGGCAGAGTCATGGCAGCACCAACAATAAAGGGTTCCATTCCGATTCCCGAAACAAAGGTATTGGCAAACTGGACCTGGCTGGCTTCGCTGATCTCAAGTCCCCGGGCCCGGGCAAATGCTGCAAGGTCGCTCGCATTTTGGAGATCCTCCTGCATGGCTGCAAAAATGGCCTCGCCTTTCTTTCGTTTTTTCACGGCAAGTTCCACTTCCGAACGGACATCCTCGAAAGCAGAATATCCATCTTCCTTCACCTCGGTAAGTGCAGCAACGATATACTGGTCCTCTACTTCAAAGATGGAGCTCACATCTCCCTGTTCGGCAGAGAAGGCCCAGCCGATCATGTTCACAGGGCTGCCCAGTCCGGGGATGGTCCGCTGGTCTTTGGTGATATTCGGTACAATCCTCGGATCCAGTCCGTATTCTTTTGCCTGTTCCTCGAATTTCTCCACATTTGTGGCTTTTCCGCGGAATTTCACTGCCCTGTTATAGTATTCCTGGTCGGTCTGGTTGGTTGGAATGACCGTGTGCACGATCGTTGCAACCTGTGCCTTTTCAACGGGCCGGCTCTGGTTCTCTATCCTGATGATGTGGACGCCAAAACGTGTTTCAGCTTTCACAAGATCACCTGTTTCATTGGAGAAACATGCGTTGTTGAAGGGTGTTTCCATCACACCTTCCTCGAACCATCCCAGGTCGCCGCCTATGGCACGGTTGGATTCATCGGAGGAATATTCCATGGCGAGTGCATTGAAATTGCCACCATTCTCAATAACGGTCATGAGACTGTCGGCGATCTCTTCGGCCCGCCTCATATCTCCGATCTCGGCATAACCGATGAGGATGTGCCGTGCCCTGACTGAATCGGGACGCATCTGCAGTTCTTTCACCCTGGAAAGCTTGTATGCATTGTCTTCAAAATAGGGACCGAATACCTCTCCCACAGGCAATGTCAGCAGCGAATCCCTGAGCAGCGGGTCCAGCTCATCTGTGCTGTAGTATGTTGGGTCGAAGGGTTCGTCAGAGATACCGTTCACATAGGAAACCAGGTTTTGTTCACTGGTCCTGGCAAATTCACTTTTCGTCTGGACGGTCCATAATTCTGCATTTGCATCATCTGCCTCACTGGGAACGACTTCGAAAACAACGTACTCGATGGTTCGGGATTCTTCGGATGCATACAGTTCGATATGCTCCTTGTAGTAGGCTTTCAGGTCTGCTTCGGATACCGTTATCTCTTCGTCAGGCACGGAAGTAAAATTCCTGGCAACATAACTGAAATCCACGCGTTTGCCGGTAGCCATGTGGTGGTCACGGACTTCCAGTTGTGATGGGCGGAGGCCCTTGCTGATGAGCGTGATGTATTTCTGGTTTTTGCGTTCTTCAACAATTTCATTCTCGATGAACAGCCAGCGTGCTTTCTCCTGTGCAAACTGTTCCTGGTCAAGGGAGTTGAAATAGTTGATCATGATGAACCTGTTGAATTCACCTGTCTCCGGGTTGGTAAACATCTGGCGGACGATCGGGTGTGGCTCGCTGAACGCTGCTACTCCGGGAGCACCCATGCCGGCTGCCTGGTCTCCTGCTACCATGGCTTTCAGCTCGTCGGTGCTGACCATGATGCCGGTTCTGTTATAGGATTCGTCCATCACGGAATTACGCACCAGGCGTCGCCAGGTCTCGTCCTCTATCTGCTGTTCAAGCTGCTGATCGAGATTCTGACCATAATTCATCTCATAAAAATTGATCAGGGTTTGTTGCTCTGCCCGGTATTCTTCAACTCCGTAAGTTGTACCGTTGATCTCAGCGACCTTATTGGAGGGCCTGATATTGAAATCACCCAGTACGAAACCGAGCATTGCAAGCCCGATTACAACCATTACAAGTATTCCAGCCCTTCTTCTTATGTTTTCCAGCGTTGCCATTTAATATAAATTTCAGTTACAGTATTGTTCTATTTTTTTGAGCGTACGAATATAGTAATAATAGGTTGAAACAAAAAAAGAAGTGCAGGATAAAAGCGCACCCTATTTCGGTAGAAAAGAGGCAACTAAACAGCCGGCCCCGCGGACCTATTCCACGGTCATTTCCACCAGCTCAATGCGGTTGGCACTTACTTTGATCACCTTCATTACGAACTGATTGATCTTGATGGTCTCATTCAGTCCCGGGATGTTCTTCAGGTGATAGATGATAAAGCCGGCAAGGGTGTCGTATTCCTCTGATTCCGGCAGCTGCAGGTGGAAGGTGTCGTTGAGGTAATTGATCTCATGGCGGCCCGACAGCCTGTACTTGTTTTCGCTGATTTGCTGGCTGACAAGTTCAATGGTGTCGTGTTCATCTTCGATTTCGCCAAAGATCTCCTCGATCACATCCTCTGTGGTGATCAGTCCCGATGTTCCGCCAAACTCATCCAGTACAACGGCAATCCCTTTCTGATCCTTGATGAAGGACTTGAGGATCCTGTTCACCGGGAGGGTTTCCGGAACGACGGGTACTGTTTTAAGAAAATTGCCGATATGTTCGGGGTTCTGGAACATGTCCTTGGAGTTGACATACCCGATGATATTATCGATATTATCCCGGTAAATAAGAATGCGGCTCAGTCCCGTCTCAATAAATGTATCTGTCAGTTGCCGCACCGTGCTTTCGATCTCCATGGCAACAATTTCCGGACGGGGAATCATGCAATCACGCACTTTGAGTTCGGAGAGTTCCATTGCGTTTTTAAAGATCTTCAGGTCCTGCGTAATATTTGCATCTGTTTCGTATTGCGGGTGGCTTTCCGTGACCAGGTGGCTCAGGTCCACTTTTCCGAATACGGTCTGACCAGCCATCCCTTCCATCCGTAACTTCAGGATATACCGCATGGTGAAATGCGAGATCCCGATGGAGAGGATCGAAATCGGGTACAGGATAATGTAAAAGATCATTACCGGCAGCGAGAATATGCGCAATGCGCCGTTCGGGTTGATCCTGAAGAGTGCCTTGGGCAGGAATTCAGCAGTAAGCAGGATCAGCAGTGTGGACAGGATGGTCTGTGCCAGCAGTACCAATGCTTCTGAATGGGTATTCAGCAGGTTGGTAACCGGATCTTCAAGCACCCTGGCAAATGCGATACCATAGATTACAAGTGCAATGTTATTGCCCACCAGCATGGTGGCGATGTACCGGGCCGGGTTGCGGGTAAACACGGAAATGATCCGGGATGCGAAGGCTTTGTGTTTCTTGTCGATCTCTATCCGCAGCTTGTTGGAGGTGAGGAAGGCAATTTCCATTCCGGAAAAAAATGCCGAGAAGAGAAGTGCGACCAGTATAATGAGTGCGTCCGGCATGCTATTTTCCAGATATGCGGATTTTCCGTCTTCGCAGGTACATGACCAGCGCAAGGAACGCGAAGAGGAGATAGTACCAGCTGTCACCGATTCCGCTGTCGATGGTAACATCCACACCGATAAATAGGAACAGTCCGCCCATGACGAACCAGATAATTTCGAGAATGACACCTGCTTTATTCATCTTCCTGGATATTTACCACACCCTTGGATCCGATCAGGGTGTATTCGGTTAATGATTGATTTGACCTGAAACCGTTTTGTCCGTAGAATGTTCCGTTTTCGTTGACAATGCGTGTATAAGAGTCTGAATAGATCTCCTCTTTTTCTTCATTCCAGAAGAGTTCTTCCGTATCAAGCCTTTCACCTGTCTTGTGGTTTTCGGCAATGACATTGCCCGTGGCGTGCCAGAGCTTTTCGTCGTTGTAGTAGATTGCATAATTGGCATGGATCTCTGATTCGATTTCCATGCTGTCGTTGAAAAAAAAGACTTTCATTCCCTGTGGAAATTCGCTGTAGGGCTTTTCAGCATTGTTGTACTGGTTCAGCTCCGACGCGAACATCTGCACCTTCACCCGTGCTGAATCGCTGTAGATCACCTCGATATCCTGCCCCCTCACATCCGGATAATTACCGCTGGTGTTCAGCATGTTGATTTTCTCAATATCATTCTCACACGCTGTCAGAAACAGGGCTGTCAAGACAAGGATGGCTGCCGCCGGCCGGTGCTGCCTGCTTCGGGTGAAAATGCTTATAACTGTCTGTCTTTGCACAACTGAATTAACTATATCCTATGATGAGGGTTTTACAAAAAAACTGCCTTCAAAGTTACGGAACCATTTCTGATTTTAAAACGATTCCGACCCTAAAGGCAGCCTCTCCTTATATTTTAACCCATTTATTTCCTGGGCCTGACCGTGGTATATTCATTGATACATCCTTTAACCAGGTAGGAATCGCCTTCCTGCAGGGTGCGGAAGAAAATGGCTTCACCATCAGGATACTGCGATGCATAATCGCTGATCCGCTTGTTGGCATCGGAGGCAGTGGATGCATCCACATTCTTTGCCTGGATATACTTGTCGGCAGCTGCCCAGAATGCAGTCCGCTGTTCAAATTCATCCCCGAGATTCTCCCTGCTTTCAATATAGAGGTCGCCAAGCAGGATAAATGCATTTCCATAACCAGGGTCATTCTTGACTGCTTCCCTGGCATATTCTATGGCCTCGCAGGTGTTGCCCAATACCCGTGTGACCTGCGCAAGCTCATAATAATACTGCGCTTTTGTATCGTTATCAGCATCGCCGGATACTGCCTCCTTGTAATACTGGCTGGCTTTGTCGTATGTTTCCTTTGCAACGAGGAGCCTTGCCAGTTTGTAGGCCGATTCGTGGGAAGGGTTGATCTTGTAAAGCTGTTCAGAGGCCATTACGTACATATCTGACCTGTCGCATGCAGCTGTATAATAGAAATCGATCATATTATTCAGGAATGCCTCGTCATTCTTGTTGGCTTCAAATTTAGGCTCGTAATACCGGTTCAATGCATCGCAATTCATGATGTTTGCATCCAGCATGAGTTCATCCACATTTTCCTTGGCCCTTGTAAAGTGCGTATTATTGGGGTTTTTATCCAACTGCTCATCGATGATCTGACTTGCCAGGAAATAATCCTCAATGGCATCGTCCACGGTGATTACACCAGCCTTGTTCAGGGATACGCTTGCGTTTGTAAAGAGAATGAGTACGGCGTCACGCGCCTTATCCGGATCCAGCCTGATACTCCTGCCCAGGAAATTGTACGACTGTTCAATGGATTCGATATTGTCTTTCCTGTACCTGAGCAAATCGATGGCTTTACGCCCGAGCACATTGGCTTCGTCATTGAAATAGGTAATCCGCTGGTCATAAATCAGCATAATGGTATCGACGTAAGCATCAACCACATCCGGGTTCTTCTCGCCGGAAATGAATTTCTTGTACATCTTTACGCCATCAACATACATGTTTTCACTGGAGGCAGGACACTCATTAAAAGCCTTTCTCCATGACCTGATCGCATCGTTGTAGTTGTTGTGCTTGAAAAATTCCCTGTACAGGGAGAGGTTCATCAGGCAGTTGATGCTGTCCTGACCTTGTCCGTATTTCGAGCCATCATCAACCCCCTTCTGCGACATTACCGGCACCAGCATCATAAATGCCAGGGCGGAGACAAGCAGTGACTTAAGTGCTACAGTTTTCATCATTCAGTTTTTTCCAGGTATATTAATCAAATTTTCGCTTGTAGAACCAAAGATCGTGCAAAGTTACACTAAATGTAAGAATACCATAATTTTCCTTTACTAAATTATTCTCCAGTGTACCTCTTGAACCATAGGTAAACGCGATGTTCATCGAAGACCTGGTTCTGCCAAGTGGTAGACCTACTCCAAAAGTTATGCCATAATCTTTAAGCTGGTAATCTCCGATCATGACATACGATTCGTTCATGTATCCGCCGAGCCTGTAGCTCATTAAGTTATGGTATCCCCTGAAGGCTTGAAAATCGGGAGTATATTCAATGCCTGCGTGCATCGATGTTGCGCTGGCAAGGTCGAATCCTTCTTCATACAACGGGGAATTATCCACTGCTGCCCAGTCCTGCAGGTAGTAATCACCTGTCACTGTAAGCTTTCCGGGAATTCCGAGTGCGATCCCGACTCCAATCCTGGAAGGAATGATGATGGGTTCTTCTGTCCTGTCATCCCGGATGGGGAATTCAGGAAAAATAATGGTTGAATCATTGACAGCTCCGGGTGTTCCCTGGAAATAATTCGTAACGGAAGAACTGAAGGCTGATTTCAAGTTGGCTTCCATGTCATAGGTGCCTGCCAGCGTGAAAAAGAACCGGTCATCAAATACCTCCTTGTACTGCAATCCGAATCCAAAATAGACCTGACTGATATTGATTTCCTCCACAGAGCGGGTTTCGGCAAATCCCCTGTTTTTGGGGAATGTGATGGATCGCTGCCTGGTGATATCCCCAAGGAGGTAATTCATGTTCACCCCTACGGAGATCCTGTTGAAGGCTTCGGCTGAGAGTCCTGCAAAATATTTCATTATCCCGCCGGTTCCCTTGAAATAATAGTCAATCGCATCACCGGTACCCAAATTGTCGTATTCCTGCTTGATATTGTATCCGACCGAGCTGAAGGGTACGATCCCGGTGGCCATGGCAAAATGATTTCCAATGGGCACAGAGAGTGCGATATGATGGAAGTTGCCATTGTACCAGCGGTTGGACAGCTGCCTGGTGCTGTACCGGTTCGTGTAGGCACTCATCCCGAAATCCAGCAACACCGACATGCTGTCCCGTGCTGCATAGGCGGCGGGATTCAGGTAGTTCAGTTTATTTTCTTCCTGGATGGCAAGCCCGGTTCCACCCATGGCCTGGTTCTGTCCGAAGCCGGCACGCGCAATATCGCCAAGTCCGAACCTTGTGTAAGGAGAATAGGTGTTTACCTGCGAATAAGCCTGGATGGCAAGAAAGGAGAGAAGCACTGCCAAAAAGCTAATCCCTTTGTTTTTTCTCTGCATTGTAGTCTAAAATTCTGTTTAATCCTATAAGGTTCAGATGCGCGACCACAAAGATGCTATTTTTTAAGTTTTTATCAAAAGAATTTGCATCTCCCCCGGTCAAAACCACCTGGAGGTCTTTGTACTGACGGGAAATGCTTGAAATATAGCCCTCTATCTCGTATGTCAGGCCATTGATCACCCCGGATATGATCGCTTCATTGGTGGTTACACCCAGCTGCTTCACATCGGCGTCTTCTGCCGACAGGTGTGGCAGCCTGTTCGTAAATTTATGAAGCGCCCTGAACCGCATGTTCAGTCCGGGTGAAATGTTCCCTCCCATGTATGCTCCTTCAGCTGTGACAACGTCAAAAGTGATGGCGGTCCCCGCATCTATTACGAGAACGTTCTTCCCCGGCAAAATAGTGTGTGCACCGGTCACCGCGGCAATCCTGTCGTATCCAAGTGTTTCCGGGGTTTTGTAGTGGTTGGTCAGCGGCAGGGGGGTGGTGTTGGTCAGCTCCAGGAAGGTATCGAATGAAGCATCCAGGTAATCGATAAGTTCACGGGAGTGGTTGACAACACTGGAGATGATTGCGCCTTTCAGCGTATCATATTGCGATATAAAATAAGCAATCTCCCGGTTCGATATCTTATCCGATACCGCACTCTCGATGATCTCCTTGCCCTCGCAGACCGCGATCTTTGCGTAGGTATTGCCCAGGTCAATTACCAGGTTCATGCAGGATTATTTTTAAGTTTATTTAACTATTCCCCGTCTTGCAGATGTTCCAGTATCCTGAATGTTGCATCGATGCTGCCGGTATTTTCCATCCTGAAACTTAACCGGTCTTTGTCCTGTCGCATGCTGAAAAGCCGGGGATTCCGCTGGATATTCCCGATTATTTTTTCAAACACCTGCGACCGGTAGAACAGTGCATCCGGGTCACTTACAAAGTACGCGATCAGCGTGCTCTTTTTCAAGATAATCTTTTCAACACCTGTCTGCATGGCCAGCCACCTGAGACGGACCACGTTCAACAGTTCCTCTGCTTCAGAAGGCAGCTCCCCGAACCTGTCCCTCAGCATCTTCCTGAATTGCTCCAGGGCTTCACTGGTCTCGATACTGTCAAGTTCCCGGTACAGGTGCATCCGTTCAGAGATGTTCGCAATATAGGATTCCGGCAACAGCAGTTCCAGGTCGGTGTCGATCTGACAATCTTGTGCGTAGTGTTGGTTCGGACCAGCTTTTTCAACTGTTTCCTTTTCGAACAGGTCGGAAAATATGCCCTCTTTCAGCTCCTGGATGGCCTCGTTCAGTATCTTGTGATAGGTCTCGAAACCTATATCGGCAATAAACCCGCTCTGCTCGGCTCCCAGCAGGTTTCCGGCGCCCCGGATGTCCAGGTCCTGCATGGCGATGTTGAATCCGCTGCCCAGTCCGGAGTGCTCCTCGATCGCCTTCAGACGCCTGCGGGCTTCCTGCGTAAGCAGGGTCACATGGGGGGCAAACAGGTAGCAGAATGCCTTCTTGTTGGACCTCCCGACCCTCCCCCGGAGCTGGTGCAGATCGCTGAGTCCGAAGTGGTGCGCATTGTTGATAATTATTGTATTGGTATTGGGAATATCGAGTCCCGACTCGATAATGGAGGTGGCGATCAGCACATCGTGGTCTCCTGCCATGAAGTCCAGCATCACTTTTTCCAGTTGTTTCCCTTCCATCTGACCGTGTGCGATCACGGACCGGATGCCGGGTACGAGTGCATCGACCATCTGTTTCACCTCGACAATGTTCTGGACACGGTTGTGGATGAAAAATACCTGTCCGCCCCGGCTTACTTCATACTCGATGGCTTCGCGGATGATCTCTTCGTTGAAGGGATGCAGCTCGGTGATGATCGGGTGCCTGTTGGGGGGCGGGGTATTGATAATGGACAGGTCCCTGGCGCCCATCAGGGAGAACTGCAGTGTACGGGGGATCGGTGTGGCCGTGAGGGTCAGCGTGTCCACGTTCAGCTTGATCTGCTTCAGTTTCTCTTTTACCGATACCCCGAACTTCTGTTCCTCATCGATGATCAGCAATCCCAGGTCCCTGAATTTCACCTGCTGGCTCACCAGTTTGTGGGTGCCGATGAGGATGTCGAGCGATCCCTCTTTCAGCCGTTTCACTATGTTTGTCTGCTCCCCGGCGGTCCGGAACCTGCTGATATAGTCGACGGTACAGGGAAAATCCTTCAGCCTGTTCTTAAAGGTGTTGTAATGCTGGAAAGCCAGCACGGTTGTGGGCACCAGCACTGCCACCTGTTTGCTGTCACTCAAGGCCTTGAAAGCGGCACGAATGGCCACTTCGGTCTTGCCGAACCCTACGTCGCCGCAGATCAGGCGGTCCATGGGAAATTCTGCTTCCATGCCTGACTTGAAGTCCCGGGTGGCTTTTTCCTGGTCGGGGGTGTCCTCGTATATAAAGGAAGCCTCCAGCTCACGTTGCAGGTAGGTGTCGGGGGAAAATGCAAATCCTTTCTGCTCCCTGCGCCTGGCATACAGGGCGATGAGTTCGGTGGCGATGTCCTTGACCTTGCTCTTGGTCTTCTGCTTCAGTTTCTGCCAGGCCCCGGTGCCGAGCTTATACACCCGGGGCGCATGTCCCTCCTTGCCTTTGTACTTGGAGATCTTGTGGAGCGAGTGGATGTTCACGAACAACACGTCGTTGTCCTTGTACACCAGGCGCACCGCTTCCTGCCTGCGTCCGTTCACATCGATCCGTTCCAGTCCGCCGAACTTGCCGATACCGTGATCCACATGCACCACGTAGTCGCCGGGCATAAGGCCGGAGAGTTCCTTTACCGACAGTGCCTCTTTTTTGGTAAAGCGGTCGTGCAGCCTGAACTTGTGGTACCGGTCGAAGATCTGGTGGTCGGTGTAGATCGCTACCCTGAGGTCATGGTCGGTGAATCCTTCGTGCACCGTTGTGGTCCCTTCCGTGTAGGCCAGGCCGGGATGCACCTCGTCAAAGATGGCCCGCAGCCGTTCGAGCTGACTGCTGCTTTCAGAAAGAATATAGTTGTGTAAGCCGTTCCGGTTGTTCTCGTGCAGGATGCGGGCCAGCAGTCCGAAATCCTTGTTGAAGGGAGGCTGCGGGGTGGTGCTGAATTTCCATTCCTGCGCCGGAGCGGGCAGTACCGGTCGGGTGAATTCAATCCGGGCATGGTCCTCCAGTTTTTCCCTGATAAGGTCCTCGCGCACCAGGAATGCTTCCTTTAATCCTGGATGGCTCCCGTCGGCAGTGCGTTCAGAATATACGCTGTCGTCTTGTGATGGAGGCATGGCGCTTTGTCCGCCTCTATCGAGCCCGCGCTCTTTCTTTTCTCTGCGCTCTTCAGCCCCGGACTTCTGCGGTATCCCTGTCGGTCTTCCTTCGGCTCCGATCGTAGTTTTTTCCCAAATATCTCTGATATGGTCCAGCACAAGTTCCAGGTCGTCGAGCCAGATGGTGGTATTGGAAGGGATGAACTCCAGGAACGAGACCCTTTTGTCGCCCATCTCCTGTTCCCACTGGACATTGGGAATGATCGAGATGCGCTTCATCTGTTCCTGCGAACGCTGTGTCTCCACATCGAACAACCGGATGGAATCCACCTCATCACCAAAAAAGTCGATGCGGCAGGGCTGGCTTGATGCATAGGAAAAGACATCTGCGATCCCGCCCCGGATGGCGTACTGACCCGGTTCATAGACAAAATCCACCAGCTGGAAATGATAGGTGTTCAGCACTTCCTCCAGGAATTCCATGCCCAGGCTTTCCCCCGTTTTGATCTCCAGGGTGTGCCTTCCCAGTTCGGCCCGGGTCATCACCCGCTCCAGCAGCGCTTCGGCATAAGTGATGATGAAGCTCGAAACACGCTGTTCATTCAGCCGCTTCAGGGTCTGTGTGCGGGTAATGATGTTTGCCTCGTCGGTCTGACCGTACTGTACCGATCGTTTATAGGAAGAAGGAAAAAACAGCGTTCGCTCCGGTGTTCCCTCCAGGTTCACCAGGTCGGTGTAAAAATAGGCAGCCTCCTCCTTGTCGTGGAACAGCACCAGGTGGTTCCCTTTTGCCTCCGACACCACAGCCTGGAACAGGGCTGCCCTGGAAGATCCCGACAATCCCTTCAGGTGAAACACCTTGTTTCCCTTATCCTCCAGCGATCGGATGATCCCGGCAGTATACGGATGCGGTATGTACGGATTTGAAAACATTTTTAGTTTGTGTCAGAAAGAAAACTCATTTTTAATTCGCAGGGTTTATCAATGGATTCGGGTGACTGGCTCATGATGCCCGGGACCTTGCTGTGCAATACCGGACATTGATGGACAGACACCTGAAACAGATGCATATTTTTTAAATACTGTGCATAATTAGTAAGTGGGTGCAAACTTACTGTTTTTTAGCGGTTGCAAACTTACTAAAAATGTAGAATTTCTATCTTTACCAAATGGACCGATCCGGATTTGTGCACCGCTGCAATCAATGGGCTGTTTCAGGAACTCCTTTCCTGTTCGTGATCGATTTTGAAATGACCCGTTTCCATATCATCAGGCTTGGGGATGCTGCGGAAGCGCAGGTTTTTTTCAAGGTGGGCGCGTTGTCTAATGCCGCAGGGGCAACCTGGCAGCAGCTGGAGCAGCCGGGCATGGACCCACCCCCGGCAGGGTTTCGGTTCGAACTCTCCCCGGTGTCATATGACCGGTACGCACGGGCTTTCTCACTGGTGCGGGAGAACATCCTCCACGGAAATTCGTTCCTGCTGAACCTTACCTTTCCCACGCAGCTCGATACGGACCTTACCCTGGAACAGGTTTTTCAGCGCAGCAATGCCCCGTACAAGCTGCTGTTCAAAAACCGGTTCGTACTGTTCTCACCCGAGACGTTCATCAGGATCCGTGATGGATTCATTTTCAGTTACCCCATGAAGGGTACCATCGATGCTGCCATTCCGCAGGCAGAAAAGACCATTATGAACAATGACAAGGAGCTGTGGGAGCACAATACCATCGTCGACCTGATCCGCAACGACCTGTCGATGGTTGCGCATGATGTGGAGGTGACAAAGTACAGGTACATCGACCGGTTGCGTACAAACAGGAATGAATTGCTGCAGGTGAGTTCCGAGATCAGGGGACGGTTGGACAGGGGCTGGCAGGGCAGGCTGGGCGAAATATTGCTGCAGCTTCTTCCCGCCGGATCCATCAGCGGGGCACCTAAAAAGAAGACGCTGGAGATTATTGCACAGGCTGAAGGTGAAAAAAGAGGTTATTTTACAGGGATTTTTGGCATATTTGACGGCGTAACGCTCGACAGCGGGGTGATGATCAGGTATATTGAACAGAACGGTGGCGGATTGCAGTTCAGGAGTGGCGGAGGGATCACCGGGCACAGTGAGGCACAAAAGGAATACAATGAAATGATCGATAAAGTATATGTTCCATTTATTTGAAACCATCAGGATCCAGGATGGGGTACCCCAACACCTGCAATGGCACCAGGCCCGGCTGAACGACTCCTATTACCGGTATTTTAAACGGTTCGGCGGACCGGTACTGGAGGAGGTGATCCGCGTTCCCGAAGCATACAGCCAGGGGACCGTGAAATGTAAATTTTTTTACAACAGGTCTGCGCATACAGCCGGGTTTTCTCACTATACACCGAAACCGGTCCGTTCCCTGAAACTGGTCGACGGCGACCACATCGAGTATTCCATGAAATACACCGGGCGCAGCTCGCTCGACCAATTGTACAGTCAGAAAGAAGATTGTGATGATATCCTCGTGGTGCAGAATGGCAGGATCACGGATACCTCCTATACCAATATCGTGTTGTTCAACGGAGAAATGTGGATCACGCCGATCTACCCGTTGCTGCAGGGCACCTGCAGGGCCAGGCTGATCAGGGAAGGCAGGATCAGGGAAGGGGATATCCGCGTGGAGGACCTGAAACATTACAGGCATTTCCGGCTGATCAACGCCATGCTGGATTTCGATGCGCAGGAGGATGTGGATGTGAACCAGATCAAATAATCAAATAATTATCTCCAACGATGGAAACCCGTAACCTTCTTACCAGCATCACCCGCTTTTTTATCGTGATATTCCTGTTGATGAGTGCAGGCTGTAAAACAGACCCCGGCAGTCCGGACCAACGGATTCCTGTCATCCTCGATACGGATGCCAACAATGAGCTGGATGACCAGCATGCCATTGCTTATATGCTGCAAAACCAGGAAGCATTTGACATCCTGGGTATCACGGTCAATTCCACGCAAAACGGAGGATATATCGAGGACCACTACAGGGAAGCGATGCGCATCCTCACCCTTTTCAACCAGGAGGACAACATCATTGTCAGGCGTGGCGCCGATACCACATTTGCCGAGATCAGGGAACACCTGGACACCCCGGGATATGATGGTGAGGAAGCAGTGGATTTCATCATCGCTGAGGCCGGGAAATTTACAGGTTCGGAGGAACAACTGGTGCTGATTTCCATCGGTAAACTTACGAATATCGCTCTGGCACTGGAAAAGGAGCCCGCTATTGCCGATAACATAAGGGTTGTCTGGTTGGGGAGCAATTACCCGGAGCCCGGGGAATATAACCTGGAAAATGACACCTCGGCGCTGAACTACATGCTTGAAAAAGAGGTGCATTTTGAGATCGTTACCGTA
Organism: Bacteroidales bacterium; assembly: GCA_029210585.1. Lineage (GTDB taxonomy): Bacteria > Bacteroidota > Bacteroidia > Bacteroidales > M55B112. Next base: position 91,921 of record JARGFP010000004.1, on the reverse strand, counting down.
AGTTACGGAAGGAAGACCGGCACATCAGATTTAGTGGTATCACTTCCCGAGATCGATTCGGTAATGCCGGGCCTGGGTCCGCAGAGCGAAACGGCCATTACGGGAAGACACGGCGGCACCTATAGTAATTTCGGGGATTATGCAGTGAATCTTTTCCATCACATTGATCTCTATGGTGATCCCCCCTCCAGGTCGCTTTTTGACCTGGGCGCAGTGGCGATCGTCAAAAACCCGGAATGGGCAGTTCCCAGGTCCGTACCAGCTCCTTTCTATGGCGCCGGCGGATGGGTCGATCGCCCGGGGAACGAACGTGAGATCATCTTGTGGGAGCATTTCGACCGCGACAGTATTGTCAATGACCTGTACCGTTCGCTGGGAAAATAGTACCCGGGGACATTCCTTATCTCAATACTGGAACCTCTTTTTCACATCCCGGCGACAACTTCTGCCGTACTGCATCCTATAACCGGCCAGCAGTTGGATGCGCTGCTGTTGCCTGTATTGCACCTAATAACCCGCCTGAAGGTGGATGCGTTGCTGTCAACCGGTTTTTTGCATCAATGCTTTTACCGTTTCCATCCAGCGGTCGCTGCTGTTCAGGCTTTCGGCCATTACCAGTTCCTCTCCCCCGTTTTCAATATACAGTTCCCTGTACTCCATGCCGATCTCCAGGGTGGTTTCCAGGCAGTCGGCCACGAAGGAGGCGGGAACGACCAGCACTTTTTTCTTTCCCTCGGCTGCAAGGCGGATCAGTGATTCATCGGTAAAAGGTGTCATCCAGTTCCGGGAGAGCCTCGACTGGAACGAGGTGGAACAACGATCGGGCGTGATCCCTGTCGCGGTTGCCAGCAGCCGGGTGGTGGTGTAGCAAGTGGCCCGGTAGCAATGATGACCGTACGGGGGCATACTGAGGTGGCAATTACAGTCCGCGACCGGTTGCTCCGGATGAACTTTCTGTAGCTGTCTCAGGGGAAGACCATGGTAGGAGAAGAGTATATGATCGAAGTCTGTCAGATCATGGACCTGTATCCGCTCAGCGAAGCTGGCAATGAACCCGGGATGGTTATAGAACTGGTCAATGGTCCTGATGCTGACGCTGCCGGGGTTTCCGGTGTCGCCGGTGTTGCTGCTGCTGCCCTGGCTGCCCTGGCTGCCCTTGCTGCTGCTGGTATCGTAGCGCTCGTTACCGTCGCCAGCGTTACCGTCGCCAGCGATGCTACTTACATTGCTGGTCTTGGCGTTGCTGCCCTTGCCGTTGCTGCCGCGGCTGGTGTGATCGCGTGATTTGTCCGGGAAGGAGGAGACCAGTTGTTCCACTGAGCCCGAGGTGGAGTCGGCATATTGCGGGTAGAGGGGCAGCACGATCACTTCGTTGTATTGCTTTTCCGGTAATTGCTGCAGAAAGTCTTTCAATGCCGGCTGACCGTACCGCATGAGTCCGAATACATCTGTGTCTTCCGGGGCCACAACCTGGACCTTTTCCACCAGGCGGTTCATGTGGGTCAGCAGGGGGGAGCCATCGGCAGTCCATATCTGCCTGTATTTTTTTGCTGAACGGGGCGACCTGAAGGGTACGATGATGGCATGGACGAGGAATTTTCTCAGCAGGAACGGGAGATCGATCACTTTGGGATCATCGAGGAATTCCTTCAAATACTTTTCAACTTCAATATTGGAAGGGTGTTTCGGGGTGCCGACGTTCACCAGTACCCAGGCTGTTTTTTGTTGATGGTTTGCTGTCATCTTTTTCCTGTTTTGTCTGGATACGCTAAAAATAATCATTTAAACGCTCCTGGATCATTGCTTCGACTTCTTATTCACCTATGCTTCACATTTTTGCCTGGCAGGATTCAATCTTTCTGATGTTCCCTTTGTCCCTGCGGTCACTCTTTTTTGCGCTTCATACTTTCCGTGCCCGCATCAGCGGTTGTGCCTCTCTATGAAGTTACCACATCAGGCGTCCTTTAAAATATGCATTGCAACCTGGTATCCCTGCTTCACCCGGTCGGCCATCCCGATCCCGTCGCGGATGTTCCCGGCCAGGTGGATCCCGGGATACGCCGCTTCCATTTTTTCAATGGCTTCCAGGCGCTGTTCCGTGGAAGCTTCATACTGTGGAATGGCGTACGGGTAGCGAAAAATCTTCATGAAATCAGGCTGCAGCAAAGCCCTTAGGTCCTGCTGTTGGCCAGGTTGCAGATCCTGCTGACCGGGGGTTCCGGCGATTTCCTGTTGCCCGGTGGTCCCGGAGATCTCCTGCTGCCCGGGGCTTCCTGTGATCTCCTGCTGCCCGAGGGTTCCTGTGATCTCCTGCAGCGCCAGGGTCCTGATCTCTTCGTCCGACTTCTCAATAAAACCGGGTCGCCGGTCGCCTCCCATGAATACCGAGAGGATTGCCCCTCCTTCAGGGGTCCTGTCATTGAAGATGGAAGAGGTGAAAAGAATTCCGAGTGCATCCCGTTTTTCCCGGGAGGGAATCAGTCCGCCGAAGGCATTCAGCGGGGGGCCTGCCCATTTCCTGTAGGCGGCAATGACCTGTACCACCTTTGCGTACCTCAGGTCCAGTATGGGTTTGAGCGCTGGCGTGCTGATAAAGCTGAACATGTTCTCCAGGGCAGGCCCGGGAACGGTGGTGACCACATGCGCGGAAGATACCAGGTATTCCTTTCCGCCCGTTTTGAATGCCGCCTCGTACTTTTTTTGCCTGCGGATGATTTTCAGGTCCTGCGTACCGGTGATGATCTGCCCCCTTCCGATCTTATTGCCGAGTGCTTCAGTAAGTTCCTGCAGTCCGCCTTTCACGGAGAACACCTCCCTGGTCGCCCGCCTGGTCAGCTCGTCCCTGGGTTCCCTGCGTTTTTTCATTGCACCGCGAATAAAACTTCCGTAATCCTGTTCCAGCCGGTATAATTTTGGCAATGCGAAACGCGTTACGAGTTTTTCCGGGTCGCCAGCATAAATACCCGAAATGAAGGGATCCACTGCATATTCCAGGAAACTCTTACCCATTCTTCGCCGTACCAGTTGTGCAACGGATTCATATGGGTCAGTTCCTTTTTTCCTGAAGGGTTCGCCCAGGATTCTGAACTTGTCATGGATGGTAAACAGGGGGGTGCCAACCGCTGATCCCAGGCCTGATGGAAGGGCGTGCCATTGCCCCTTTTTCCATATCCAGCGCTGCTTTCCTTTTGCATTGGCGAATTCCGGAACAGCCGTTCCCTCCAGGTCGTCGAAGAGGCTGACCAGCTCCGGGGAGGAATAGACCCCCGTGTTCGGACCGGTTTCGAAAATGAAGCCGTCCTGGTGAATGGTGCGGATCACACCGCCGATATGGTCCGTTTTTTCCAGTACCACGACCTTTTGTCCGGCCCTGGCCAGGTAAAAAGCAACGGTCAGGCCCGTCAGACCAGCCCCGACAATGATACTATCTGCCTCTATCTTTTCCATCTTCTCTTTATTCCTGTTGTTTCTGCTTTTATCACTGTTCTCTCTTCTTCCTGTTCGCTCCCTTCGCTCCCTTCTCTCTTCTTCCTTTTCGCTCTCTGCTCTCTTCTTCCTTTTCTCTCCCTTCTCTCTTCTTCCTTTTCTCTCCCTTCGCTCCCTTCTCTCTTCTTCCTTTTCGCTCTCTGCTCTCCCCGTCACCCAATCACCCCGTCTCCCCATCTCCCAGTCTCCCCTAAAGGGATTTGGAATATTTATTCACCTGTTGCCGGTAGGCCGGATCGAACAGTGCGGCGATGTTCCGGATGAACAGTGATCCTGTCTCCGTAACCGTAAGGCCATGTTCCGTCCTGTGCAGCAGTCCGTCCGCTTCCATCTCTGCCAGTTGCTTCGGATCGTCATTCAGGATCCCTTTCAGTTCCGGGAGGTCCACCTGCAGTTCACCTGACACCAGGTTCCAGTCAAGCTCCCTGTTGCACATGAGCCTGGTGATCACCTCCCTGATCACCACCTGTTCAGCTGACACGCGAATGCCTTTTTCCACGGGTAGGTTTCCCTGTGACAATTGTTCCACGTAGGTATCGATCGATTTGGTATTCTGAATATACGCTTTCTCCAGCTGGCTGATTGCCGTGATGCCAAAGGCATAGACCTGCCCGGTGGTTTTCCGGGTACAATATCCCTGGAAATTGCGGTGAAGCTGTTTGTTTTCAAGCGCCTGGAAGAGATCATCCTGCGGCTTTACAAAATGATCCAGCCCGATGGGTTTGTAACCTGCTGAAACCAGGGCATCGTATCCGGACAGGAACATGGCTGTTTTCTCTGCCGGTCCGGGCAACCCTTTTTTCTCCAGGATCTGCTGGTGCTTCTTCAGCCAGGGAACGTGTGCATAGGAGAAGGTCACCAGGCGGTCGGGCTGCAGGGCGATGGCCTGTTCCATGGTGCGTACAAAAGTTGTCTTATCCTGGCCCGGCAGTCCGTAGATGAAATCCAAATTGACAGCTGCCTGGTCATTCTCCTTTTTGACCATGGCAATGAGTTGTTCCACCGGCAGCTTACTGGGCTCACGGTTCACATTGCGCAGGACCTGCGGATCGAAATCCTGGATCCCGAAGCTGAACCTGTTGAAGCCCACACCCAGTAATGTCTCAAGATAGGCTTCATCGAGGTATGCGGGATTGGTCTCGATGGCGATCTCGGCTGCTTCTGAGACGGAGAATTCCAGCCTGATCAACCGCACGATTTCTTCCAGCATTTCTGCAGGAATGGAATTTGGGGTGCCGCCCCCGAAATGGATCTGCGTGACCTTCCTGGACCGGTTGAGCGCTTTGGCCACAAGCCTGATCTCCTGTTTTAGTGCCTCTGTGTACTGTGTTACCTCGCCGGTGCTTTTCAGTGTACAGGCATTGCACCCGCAATAAAAACAGATCTTCCTGCAAAAGGGGATATGAATATAGAACCCAATATGATCGGGGGCCCAGTTGTTGGAGCTGCGGATCAGTTCCGGCATTTCCCCGCCGGTCACCTGTTCGTCGAAATGATTGGCAGGTGGGTAGCTGGTATACCGCGGCACCGGGACATTGTATTTCTCCAGCAGGTATGGTGCGATGTTCATGTTCTTTGCTTTTTTGGCATGGAAAATATGATAATGAGTAATGTCAGCCCCCCCAGTGCCGCTTCCAGGCCGAACAGCCCGGTATATCCCAGCAGGTCTGCCACTTTTCCGCTGTTCACGGCAATAACCAGGCTGCTGAGATGGGTGATGACGATCTGTATGGTGAAATCTGTTCCGGAGGCACCGGGACGTACCATATCCATTGAGGTCGTATAGATGATCACCGAGGAGGCTCCATAGGCCCCCCACAACAGGCAAATTCCGCCGTAGATGTGCAACAGGGTGGGGTCCATGCCGGAAATCCACCAGAAATACAAGGCTGCCATGATGTTGATGGTGCCCAGTGTCACCAGCGTGGCGTTCCGGCCGGCTTTTTTAATCAGTAACCCGGCCGACAAGGCACTCAGCGTTGCTACCGACGTTCCCACGATACCTGACATGAACCCGATCTGTTTGATGTTGTATCCGAGGTCCACCAGGTAAGGCTTCAGCATGGTCAGCACACCGATGAACCCCGAATAATAAAACACCAGGATCAGTACCCATTTGGGCATGCCGGGAATCCTGAAAAACCCTACCAGTTCCCTGAAATTCAGGCGGTAACCCTGCGATTTCTCAATGGTATGGAAGGATTTGTAGAGCCTTAGCGGGATAAGGGCGAAGACCACAAATCCTGCGAGCATGAAGAGAAAAACGGACCAGCCGAAAAAACTGTAGGCGATGAGCAATACGCCCGTTCCCAAAAGTGCGCCGATGAAACTGCCCGATACCTGCATGCTGTTCCCCAGGCTGCGTTCCTCCTTTTTCAGGATCAGGATGGCAAAGGCATCCGTTGCGATATCCTGCGTGGCCGATGCGACAAATGCGACCACCATCAGTACCACGATCAGCTTGAAGTCTGTCTGCAGGTTGAGGAACGCAATGCTCATGATCACCACCGCGTAAAACAGCTCGGAGAAAATGATCCAGCGCTTCAGGTCTTTCGAGTTTTTTACGCTGTTGTCTACCAGTGGTGCCCAGAGAAACTTGGCGATCCAGGGGAGTTTCACCAGCTGAAGCAGCCCGATGGATTCCAGGGAATAGTTTTCCTGGCGCATGATTACAGGAACCACCGTTGAGAAAAAACTCATAGGTACTGACTGTGCAATATACAGGCTGAAGAGGGTGGGGAACTTCTTCCAGTTTTTAGCTTCGTGCATGCTCAGAATTCGTATTTCAGGTTGACACCAAAACGCATGGGTTTGCCCGTCTGGACATACTGGTTCCCGAGTGCTTCAAAATAAAACGATTCATAATCGGTCCCGAGCAGGTTCTTTCCCCACAGGGCAAATTCAAAACCGCTCTTTGAAAACGCGATGTTTGCATCCACCAGGTTGTAGTAATTGCTGCTGAAGGTGTTTTCCTCGTTCCAGTAAATTTTTCCCAGTCCGCGGTAGATGAGATTGAGATCCACCCGGTCGATCAGGCCCGTTTGATGAAGGTCGATCGATTTGCGCAATACGAAGTTAAGGGTGTGTTTCGGGATGAACGGAATGGCATTGCCATTGTAGTTCGTATTCTCATCTTTCACATATTTGATGAACCGCGCATCGGTGTACCCGTAGGAAAGTACCGGTTTGAATCCATACATGGGAAGCGTTTTCATGGTGATCTCAAACCCCTTGCTGACGGATTCGCCGGCGTTGCTCAGCCTGGCGCCCCTTCCGCTGGGGACGGTCTGGTAGATCTGCTGGTTGTTCCAGTCGATGTAGAACAGGGCAACATCCAGGTAGAGGTGCCTGTTCAGCAGGCTGCTTTTGAATCCTGTTTCATAGTTCCAGCTGGTCTCGGGCCGGTAATAGAGTCCGCTGTCGGTTTCGAAAGTGGAATTGAATCCACCGGTTTTGTACCCCTTGGCAGCTGTTGCGTATACCTGGAAGGATCCGGCCTTGTAGCTGAGTGCAATCTTGGGCAGTATCTCTACATAGCTGAGTGCCGGGTATGTGGTGTCGGCCATGGGAACATGGTTTCCGGCGACATTCATATCATATACATAATCCAGAGCGTCGCGTTCGAAGTCTGCACGAATCCCTGCTGTGAGGGCAAGGTTCTTCACCAGGAAGTCATTCAATGTGGACTGGTGGAAGAGTGCAGCGCCGCTGACGGAGTTCCTGTAGCCTTTTTGCAGTGCCATGTTGGTGGTATATATGTCCACATCCACCTGCTTGTTGAACCGCTGGGTGAATCCATATGCGCCTGCCAGCCAGATGTAACGGCTGTCGGGGCGTGCCGACCGCAGGATGAATTCCTGGGACACCATGTGCTGTAACTGGTCCTGCACAACGAAGTAGAGCGAGTCGGGCGTAAAATCCTGGTCGATCTCCTGGCGGTCGTCCAGGAACTGGTAGGAAGTGGTGGATGTGAATGCAATGTTGCTTCCTGAATAGGTCAGCACCAGTCCGTCCGAAACCAGGTTCCGCTCGTACGAGCTGGGCTGGTTATAGTTGATGTGTTCGGCTGTCATCAGTGAATCATTCAGCAATGCGTAGGGGTACCCGCCTTCCGTGCTGTATTCCATGCTGATTACGTTTTCCAGCTTCCAGCGGTCATTGATCGCCCAGATCAGCTTGTTCCTTCCCCCGAGGGAATTGGAACGGTCCACCTGCTCTCCCGAGAACATATTGGTATAATACCCCTGGTTATGCTGCACATTAAATGCAAAAGAGTAGGCAAAATCGTCTCCGGCCTTTCCGTAGTGTCCGAAATTCCCGCAGAAAGCCCCATAGGTGCCGGCATTGAGCTCCATCGTGGTACCCTGGAAATCGAACGGGGAACGGGTGATGATGTTGATAATGCCTCCCATGGTGTTCCTTCCGTAAAGCGTTCCCTGTGGCCCTTTCAGTATTTCGATGCGGTCGATATCAAAGAAATCGAAATTGAAAGCGGCCTTTTCAAAGTAGGGCACATTATCCACGTACAATCCTACCGAGGGACTGTTGATCCGGGAACCGATCCCGCGGATATACACGGGTGAAGTCAGTTTGGAGCCGTAGTCGGGCATAAAAAAGCCGGGGGCGATGGCTGAGATGTCTGTGAGGGAGCGGACGTCTGTTTGTTCCAGGATCATGGAGTTCAGCAAGGTTACCGACGCAGGCATCTGCTTCAGCCCCAGGTTGCTCTTGGAGGCCCTGATCTGCACCTCAGAAATATTCAGTTCCGGAACCTCGGTGCTGTCTGTCATGATGATCACCTGCTGTGCATAGAGTGAAGCTGCGCAGAGCAGGGTAACACATGCAATGGCAATATTTTTCAGTTTCATTGTAAGTCATTTAATAATGGAATATGTTGTCCGTTATGCACACTTCATGCAGGAATTGCATGGAAGGTGACCGGACAACGTTAATTGATCGGGATGGTTACAATGAAATTACGGGTGGTGGCCGGGAAAAAAGCGGATGGTAATACGATCGTCGGACAGGGTCCTCGTGCGGTTTTGGCATGATGGTTCCTGCCGCGATCCTGTGAATCGCAGGGACTGCACTATCGTTGTTCTCCGCGGTGAATTGATCGTAATAGAAAGTCTTGCTGTTACCTTGCTGGATGTCGTCATGGTCGGTGAAGATCGTGTTTGCAGCCAGGTCCTTATCGGTGTCGCTGCCCTGTTCGAGCTTCATAATGGAATGCACTCCCACGTACAGACCATAGAACATGGCAAGTATTACGTAGGGCAGGTATGTCGAAAAGAGTCCTATCGAAAACATTCCACCTGTTTTTTATTGTAAATGCAAAGGAAATCAAAATTCGTTTAAAGGTGTGGGAGGATTTGGTTTATCAGGCTAATTTAGAGTGATTCCAAATCACATATTTGCGTGATTTTGCAGAAATTGAAAGAATAGTGTATCTTGAATTGAATTTGTAAAGGCAATGCTTATCCGCTCCGCGTAAAAACACAACCGATGATGGAGAAACTCGAGATCACAGGAACAGCAAAGACTCCGACGATCATAATGGATGCCGTTTCCGGCGAACTTCTTTTTGAGGGCAGGTCGAATCCCGAAAATGCCAACGAGTTGTATGAACCGGTCATCAGGTGGCTGGACCGTTATGTGGAGCAACCCGCTGCACACACGCACCTGAAGCTGAACCTCGAGTTGTTCAATACCAGCAGTTCCAAGTATATCCTTGAGGTACTTAAGAAGATCAGGTACCTTGCAGACAACAACCATCCCTTTAACGTGACATGGATGTACGAGGATGACGACCTGGAGATGATTGATACAGCTGAAGCATTCGAGATGATGACCGGCCTGCGGTTTGAAAAGGTCAGCTATCCCGAAGGAGGTTATTTGTCTGGCCAGCAGTGATGTACATAGCTGGTGCCCGGCACATTTGCTGTTGTTCCCGTCGGGACACTTTTTTATGCCCGTCCCATCACCGAAAATATTTTCACCAGCCACTCCACCAGTATTAAAGTCTGAACCTCCATAAAGTCTGAACCTCCACGCAGCAGCCGCACCACCAGGGTGCAGGAAGTCCGGTCCATTACGCTATCCCGCCAGTCTTCCGAATGATGCTGCTGACTGCTTCCCGGAGACGATCATCTGCAAATACGGCAATTATTGCTATTTTTGCAGGGTTAAAATTTTAAATCCGGCACATTATGTTAGTGTTCAAATTCGGAGGGGCTTCTGTCAAAAGTGCGGATGCTGTGAAAAACATTGTGGATATCCTGAAAAAATATCCCGAAGAGATTGTCATCGTTGTATCCGCGATGGGCAAGACCACGAATGCACTGGAACGGATCATCGAGCATTTCGTGAACAGGGATGAGGAGCATCTCAGGCAGGAGTATAATCTGCTGAAGGAATACCACATGGAGATCATGCATGGACTCTTTGAGGACAAGGGCAACAAGGCGTATGTGGACATCGAAGAGGTATTCGGAGACCTGGCCGACCGCCTGGGTGAGGAACCTACGATGAATTACGATTTCGATTACGACCAGGTGATCGGGTTCGGGGAGATCCTCAGTACGAAAATCATAGCGTTTTACCTGGACCATGCCGGACTGAAGACAAAATGGATTGATGTGCGAAAATCACTGAAAACCGACAATACCTTCAGGGAGGGGCGCATCGACTGGGAACTCTCTACCCGGCTTGTGAAGAAGAATTTTGTATTTAATGGTGAGAATTTCCTGGTGACCCAGGGTTTCCTTGCTTCCAACATGAACAACCAGACTGTCTCGCTGGGCAGGGAAGGGTCGGATTATACTGCCGCCATTCTTGCACACATGCTCAGGGCGGAGTCGGTGACTATCTGGAAGGATGTGCCGGGGGTGTTGAATGCAGACCCGAAATATTTCGATGATACCATACTGCTGGATAAACTGTCCTACCTCGATGCCATTGAACTGGCTTACTACGGTACCAGCGTCATTCATCCGAAAACCATCAAACCGCTGCAGAACAAGAACATCAATCTGTATGTGAAGTCATTTGTGGATCCCGACGATCCGGGCACACTGGTTGCGAACCTGGCCTATGAAAAGCTGGTGCCCTCTTTTATCTTCAAGATGGACCAGGTGCTGATCCGGATCTCACCCCACGATTTTTCCTTCATCGCTGAAGACAACCTGGAGATCATCTACGGCATCCTGCACAAGCATGGACTGAAGATCAACCTGCAGCAGACTTCTGCTGTCAGTTTCCAGGTGATCGTGAACAACGACAAGCGCAAGGTGCGCCAGGTGGTGGACGAACTGGAGGAGCATTTCAAGGTATCGTATGAGACCGGGCTCGAACTGGTAACCATCCGTTATTTCGATGATGACACCATCCGGCGGGTGATGATCAATAAGACCCTGTTGCTCGAGCAACGCGGCGTGCAGAATATCCAGCTGGTAGTGCGGGATTTGGGGTAGCGAGTGGGAGAACAGGGGACTGGGAGAGTGGGAGAAAGGGAGACGATTGAGACCGTGAGAGCGGGAATCACTTATAATGCGGCGTACAGTTAAAGAAGTATGCCTTGATAAGGATCGCTGTTAGTCGATTAATTTGTATATTCCTGCAGATTATATTCCTGCAGGATTTAATGTTTAAAAATTCGCACATGAGATACCGGTTGTCATTTCTTTCCATTTTGCCCCTTCTTCTGATATTTTTACTCACTTCATGCAAGAACGAACCCAAGGGTCCGCCCAACATTGTGTTCATTATCGCGGATGACGTTAGCTGGAATGATTTCAGCTGTTACGGGAATGAGGATATCTACACCCCTTATATCGACCGGCTGGTACGCGAGGGGTTGAAATTTAACAATGTATACCTGACTGCAAGCAGCTGCAGCCCCAGCCGCACCAGCATCATTTCGGGACGGTACCCGCACAATACCGGGGCAGCCGAATTGCACACCTCCCTGCCGGGTCACCTTCCTGTTTTCCCCGGGGAGCTGCAGAAGGCCGGATACTATACTGCCGCATCGGGGAAATGGCACATGGGGGAAGCGGCCAAAAGGGGGTTCGACACCCTGGCCATTACCGACATCGGACCCGGAGGGGAAAAACACTGGCTGAATATGCTGAAAGAGCGTCCGAAAGACCGCCCCTTCTTTTTATGGCTCGCTTCCACCGATGCACACCGTGACTGGTCGGCTGATACCATCAGAAATGCATACGACCCGGCTACACTGTCGGTACCCGCAGGTCTGGCAGACCTGCCCGGGACACGGCAGGACCTGGCTTCCTACTACAATGAGATTGCGCGTTTTGACTGGTTTGTGGGTGAGGTGCACCGCGAGATCATCCGCCAGGGAGAGGCGCCGAATACGGTGATTATCGTATGTGCCGATAACGGAAGGCCCTTCCCGCGCGCCAAAACCCGGATGATCGATGCAGGGATGAAGACTCCTTTCATCTTTTGGTGGCCACAGGGCATCGCCAGGCATGGATCGCAGAAAGATGCCCTGGTGAGCATCATCGACCTGGCCCCGACCCTTACTGATTTGGCTGGACTGGCGCCCGACAGGTATTTCCAGGGCAGGAGCTTCAAACACCTGATCAGGGACGAAGAGGCCCCGGACACCTTCAGGAAAACCCTTTTTGCAGAACACAACTGGCACGATTATGAAGCCTACGGACGGATGGTCAGAACGGAAGAATACATGTATATCTGCAATGGCCGGCCGCAATTTGCCAAACAGGGACCGGCTGATGCAGTGATCTCTCCGTCGATGCATGATATTTACCATCAGCTGGATTCCGGCAGTGCCGACACAGCCATGATGGATGTGCTCCTGGTACCGCGCCCGGCTGAGGAATTGTACCGGGTCGCTGATGATCCGGATCAGTTGCACAATCTTTCAGGTGACCCGCGATATGCAGGTGTACTGGCAGAAATGCGCGGGTTATTGAAAGAGTGGCAATCGGAAACAGCAGATACAGAGCCGGCAACGCTTACTGCCGACTGGTACCTCAGGAAAGCGGATGCCTACATACAAACAAACCAGCACGGAATCCGTGGTGAGATGCCGGGGGCTGCAATGGGCGCGGATACGGTTACGAACGGGGGACCTTTCTGATCCGTACACTGCATTTCTGAACGCAACTGCCTGTTCTTATGGCGGGTATACTCCGTCAAATCGAATATTCGATTCGCTGAGCGCTTTATCCCCTTGCTTCAGGCACTAATTTACCTGCTCCATGACCGGATCACTTACATTTTTTCTGCCGATCCTGTCCACCGCGGCGACTGCATAGGCAACACCCTGCGTGATGTCATCGAATGCAAAGGGAGTTTTGGTGATCTGGGGCCGGTGAACCACCTCCCCGATTTCCTCGTCTCCCTGGTAAATCACGTATTTTTCAATCGGCTCATCCCCGGCAATGGCGGTATCCCATCTCAGGCGGCCCAATTCAATGCGAACATTCTGAGGTGCCGAAAGTCCTTCGTTTTCCAACTGGAAATAGTTGGTTTTGCCTCCCTTCACCTGTTTTGTCTTCGCCTCGATCTGCCGCCTGTCCTCTTCAGAAAGGGCATCCGGCTTCACCTGTGCGGCATAATAGTTTTGTACCAGCTGGCACTTCAGCGGATCTTCGTCGATATGGCCGATGCCAATAATGGCCGTATGGATCCCCGGGATGGTCAGGGCATATTCAACCAGTGGTTTGCTGGGTAGTTCTGCGGAACCCACCTGCATCACCACATGCTCAGGTGTATTGGACCATTCAGCCTTCTTGGTATACATGGCGCCATCGGCAAATACTTTCATGGCAATGATTCCCAGTCCCTTCTCATCTGCGACCGGGATGACATTGTACTGCATGTTCAGATTCAACCGGTCGTTGGGATTGATGGCCACCAGCATGCCGTCCAGGATGTCGAAGCGGTCACGCTGGATCATCTCCATCATGACCGGGGCGGAACGGTGCCCGGAAAAACCGATGTGCCTGACAAGCTTTTCCTCATCGGGATTCAGTCCGGTGAAGTTGGTACCGTCGCGGAAATCCTTCAGCGCCACCAGTGCTCCGAAATCGCCGGCAGGATTCAGCGGGGTCTCCATTCCTTTGTAGAGCACATCCACTTCCTCCATTGTATTCAGGCTGTGGCACAATACCATGTCCACATAGGCATCATCGGGATATTTTCCCTTTCCGTCGCCGAACAGCTGAGAGAGTGATCTTTTTAGGTCCCCGATCACGCCTTCCCCGTGGTCCCCCTGGGTCCGGTTGCGCACTCCGTCCCGTTCTGAAAAACCCTTGTTCCCCCAGCGTATGTGCGATTTGGTGGTTACGAAGATGGATTTACGTAATTTCTTGTTATAGAGGGGTTTGTCGGGAACCAGGTTCAGCTGTCTGAACGCTTCCCCATAATGCAGCTGGCTTTCCTGGTACAGGTTGGAGGTATCGAAGTAATTGATACCCAGATCAAATGCCTTGAGAATGATCTTCACTGGATCGATTCCTTCTCCGGTCCACTGCAGGGAAGCCTGTCCTCCCAGGCCCAGTGTTGTTACATCGAAACCGGTCTTTCCGAATTTCCTTTTCATGGGTGCCGGGATGTTATCGATCCCGAAGGTACAGGAGGGGACAATGGCCATCCCGGCGGCAGCTGCAGCCGACATCCGGAGAAAGTTCCTGCGATCGAGTGTGAATTTAGTGCTGGTCATGGCATGGTGCATTTGGTTTGTGCACCAAGGTAATAAATTTGAAGTTTTAAGACAAGTGCAAATAGGGGGGGGCTGTAGTGTACGATATCGGACGATCCATGTGCTTATTCGTACTAATTTGCCATGCGATGTAACTTTTAAAGTACCAAACAGTCAGGGATATAAAGTGTGTGGCATAATCTATGTTATCGGACTCAGCATAACGAATAAACAGTACGAATAAACAGAACCAGCCATGTTTAGAAGTTTTATAAATGTCGCCGTCCGCAACCTTCGGAGGAACAAAGCATTCAACCTTGTCAATATTTCTGGACTGGCCATCGGGCTTGCCAGCTCCATTTTTATCATCCTGTACATCATCAACGAGGTCAATTACGACCGGTTCCATACACAGGGAAAGCAGATTTACCGAATGTATCTGGATGGCAAGTTTGCAGGTGAAGAGCTCAGGGGCGCATGGAACAGCCCGGTCTTCGGACCCACCTTTTACGAAGATGTTCCTGAGATTGTAAAATACTGCAGGCTGGATGCCGGGCACAACGATCTCCTGTGGAGTGATCCCGCACTGAAGCACCTGGAAGACCACATCCTCTATGCCGATTCGACCTTTTTTGATGTGTTTTCCTTTGCACTGCTGGAGGGTGATCCGGCGACTTGCCTGGTGGAACCGAACAGCATCCTGCTGACAGAGGAATCTGCTGCGCGGTATTTCAAGGGAGGGGATGCCATGGGAGATGCTATTTATCTCAATGAAGAGGACAATGTCTACACGGTGACCGGGATCGTTCAGAATGCACCGAAAAATTCCCACCTTTTCTACGATTTTATTATCTCTTACTGCACCATGGAAAGCAGCAGGGAGAACAATTTTTTCCACAACAATATGTTCACCTACTACGTGTTGGACGAACAGGCTGATCCGCAGGTGGCCGAAGACAAGATCAATGCATCTTTGCTGGAACATATCCGCCCGTTGCTGCCACAGTTCATGGGGATCACCGTCGAGGAGTTTGAAGCCAGTGGCAATAAGTACGGACTGAAGCTGCAGCATCTGTATGACATCCACCTGAATCCCGGGATCTCCCTGCCGGCAGACAACATTTTCCGGCCCATCGGCAACAAAATGTACCTCTATATTTTCGGTGTGATCGCCTTTTTTATCCTGGTGGTAGCCTCCATCAATTTCATGAACCTTTCCACTGCACGATCCATCAGCCGCGCCAAGGAGGTCAGCCTGAGGAAAGTGGTCGGTTCGGGCAGGAAGGCGCTGATCAGACAGTTCCTGGCGGAGAGTGTTTTCCTGAGTGTTATTTCAATGCTTGTAGCGCTTGTTATCGTTGTATTACTGCTTCCTCAATTCAACACGGTAACCGGCCTTACATTGCGGGTCGGAGACCTGTTCCGCTGGTACATGTTCCCGGCGATCCTGTTGCTCACCGTGCTGCTTGGGATCCTGAGCGGAATCTACCCTGCATTTGTGCTGGCATCCTTTAAGCCGATCCAGGCACTGAAGGGCAACCCAACGACCAGCAACGGTACAGGAAGACTACGGTCTGCACTCGTTATCCTGCAGTTCACCATTTCTGTGGTGATCGTAGCCGGAACACTCGTTATATTCTGGCAGTTCCGTTACCTGATGAACAAAGATGTGGGATTCAGCCAGGAAAACATGATTATCATGGACCGGGTGTGGCCTTTGGGGAACGACAAGGTGGAGACTTTCAAGGCCGAGTTGTTAAAGCATTCCAGTATTGAAGCAGTATCCAATTCGACCGCATTCCTGGGATCCCCAAACAATAACAACGGCTACAAAATAAAGGAAAAGGAAGATACCGAGACTTTCCTGTTCAATACGTTCTGGACCGATTACGATTTTCTCAAAACATACCGGCTGGAGCTTGCCACCTCCGACAGCAGGTTCATGTCGAATGAATTCGGGAGCGATTCAACGGCCTGCCTGATCAACGAGGCTGCCGTGCGCAAGTTCATGATCGAAGATCCGCTCAATACCCATATCCAATGGCCACAGGGTGAGAACGGAGATTTCCTTGATCTGCGGGTTATCGGTGTTATGAAAGACATACATTACAGCTCCGTGAAGTCAGAGATTGCCCCGATGATCGTGTACCTTAAGCGGAGCGACTGGAACTGGGTGGGTTACCTGAATATCAGGACCAAACCCGGTGAGGAGCACAACCGCCTGGCGCTTGAACACATGGAGCAAACCTGGAAGGATTTTACCGGCGATGCGCCGTTCCAGTATATCTTCCTCGACGAATTCTATGACAATTTCTATGCCGAGGAGAAGCGTACCGGTATCATCACCCTGATTTTTTCGATCCTGTCGATCTTCATTGCCAGCCTGGGACTGTTTGGCATGACCCTCTACAATACCCAGAAAAGGACGCGGGAGATCGGGATCCGGAAAGTGATGGGTGCCACTGAAATGAGCATTCTTGGGATGGTTGCCAGGGGAATCATGGTTTCACTGATCCTGTCGATCCTCATCGCCTGGCCGCTTGCCTGGTACATGACCCGGGACTGGCTGAATGGATTTCCGTACAATATAGGATTTCAGCCTGTGATCTTTGTAGTCTCAGCCTTGCTGGCCATGGTCATTGCACTGATTACGGTCACACTGACGGCACTGAAAAGCGCGCGGATGGATCCGGCAATGGCCCTGCATAATGAGTAGGGTGTTGGGCTATAAGTACCGGAAAATCAGAGATCAGGAGAGATGGAGAAGTGGAGAGGGGGAAAAGCGGAGTCTCACCCTAAAATCTCACAGTATACTTTATCTTGAACCTGGCGCCGGCTTCCTCGAGCTGGTAACGTTCGAACGGATCACGGGCAATGCTGTTCCAGACCAGGAAGATTTCGCGACCGGGTTTCAGGATCCACTGGAAGCGTGACTGCCAGCCCATCTTGTTGGACTGGCTGTCGTATTGCAGGAAGCTGTAGAGGGTAATGTCAGGACTGAACAGGATGTTCAGGTTCAGCCGGTAGATATTTGCTACAAAACCGCTCTCCTCCAGGGAAATGTCATTCCTGATCATCTCTCCGGCAATGAACAGGGGAACCATCACCTGGTAGCCCACCTTGAACCTGATCTCATTCCGGGTGCCGCCGAAAAATTGTCCGAACCGGTAATCGGCCGATCCCCAGATCCTGCGCTTCTGCGCAGACTGGAAGGAAAGAGTTTGCCAGAAAAAGTCATAGGTTCCGGCAATCACTGTGTGATCCACGTATAGGTTGAAGGGATTTGTCAGGTATTCGTACGAGGAGGTGAACCTGTACTTAAGTTCATCTCCCGACATGAACCTCAAACGGAGCGGCATGACGTACCATTCCCGCGTAAGCAATACATTGCTGAAATCGGTGATATGGTCCAGCCCGCCACCGGCAAGGGCCTGTAAGATGCCCCAGCGCTCCGGTCGGTATCCCAGTGTAATATCCCCGTAGGTTTGCCGGACTCCGGGGCGGGGGACAAAGCCGATCCCGGCAATGAAGTTTTCCTGGATCTGCATATGTCCCAGCCGAAAGGAGAGATTGTCGTTCGGGTACACCAGTTCTGCCCCGAATGAAAGATCGCGGTCGGGGGATCCGGACCGGCTCATCATATTGTCGGTGACGGATTTAAGACCGTACATGTTGAATGATATGTTCTTATCTCCCCTGAAGGTGGATGTGGCCAGCTTTATATCGAAGCCGATCACAAAATTCGAAGTGTCGTACAGGGCATTGCCATAGGTGGAGATAAAACCGGCCTGCGACTGTTCCCCGATATTACGCGACAGCCGGGTGACGGCAAAATGGCCATTCTTCCAGCCGTTTCGCTGATCTTTCATGTACATGGCCCCGATATTCCATCTCCCTGACTGTCCGGTTACTTTGCCCCCATACTGGACCGGGATGGGTTTGCCCTGCTGGTCCAGCCCGATCCTCCTGGAGAAGAAAGGGATCAACCGGGTGTTCCACTGGTTATCACGGTCACCATTGATCCCGAAATTAAAGTAATTGGCTCCGTCCAGGAAAAAATCCCGTTTTTCAGGATAAAATAGGCTGAACCGCGTAAGGTTGATCTCCTGCTGGTCCACCTCCGTCTGGGCAAAATCGGTATTCACTGAAACAGCGGCTTTCAGACTGGAGGTGATATTGTAATAGGCTTCAAATCCTGCATCCAGCACCCCGGAGATCCCGGCTTCCTGTTCGCTGTAATCGAAGCCTCCCAGTCCATAGGGCACCAGGTCAAGACCAATCCCCTGGCTGATACCCTCCAATCCGGTCAGTGTACCGGCATCTGATACCTGAAATTTATGGGTATTGATATTGGCGACGGGCCAGTAGACCGTCTCTTCGATCGACTTCTGGTAACGGATCAGTTTCAATCCCCAGCTGGTCTGTTGCGGATCGAAGTTCAGGGTCTTGAAGGGAAATGCCATCTCCGCCAGCCATCCCTGGTCCGTAATCCGTGCCTTTCCTGTCCAGAGTCCATCCCATGCTTTATTGAAAGCTGCACCATTTTCGCTGATGATGGCGTCTCCGATGGAACCCCGCGGACCGATCTGGAACCAGTAGGCATTCCGTTGGTCCATATAGGTGTCCAGGATCACCTGTACCCGGTCGTCATTGGAAAGATTTACATCCCTGGCCATCTCCTTGGCCGTGATCTCATCGGGTTCCGAAAAACACCGGAAAGCGACGTAAAGGTGTCCTTCATCATAACCAAACATCGCTTCTGTGCGTACGGTGGCAGCAGCTCCCGGACTGGGTTCACGCTGATAGAATTGTGTCACCGGTGTCGCTTTCTTCCAGAACTCCTCGTTCAGCAGTCCATCGATTTTCGGTGGAGATGAGAATGTAAAGGCCGTGGCCGCATCCTGTCCCGATGCTTCCGGGAGTGCCAGGGAAAAGATTATTCCCAGCAGGATCGCAAAGTATATTGTTGGTCTGGTCATAAGGTTGCGAAAGGGTGAAGCTACGAAGATACGCATCATTTGGGAGAATGGCGGCATATTTTTACTCCCGGGTAACTGACCGCAGGGCATGGGCAGACCTGACCGCTCAGAAAAGTAGTCGGATGGAACCGGCGATGACTTTGCTTCATGTACAGACCGACTGATGATCCATACCTGCTTCTACTGCCTGATGATCCATACCTGTTTTTTAACGCCTGATAATCTTCACCTGGTATTCCTGGCTATTTTTCCCGGAGAGCTGCAGGATATATATTCCCGGCTTCAGATGTCCCAGGTGCAGTTCATGGTTTTCTGAGCTGAACATCCTTCTACCGGCCAGGTCCGATACAGTGGCTCGCTCCAGATCTGTCCAGGCAATGTGCAGATGATCCCTGAAAGGATTCGGATAAACAGTAATGCTTTCCGGGACAAAAGAGGCCTGGAATCCTGTTTCGATAACATCATTCAACAGGATGGTGATGGCGGCATGATCCGACAGCGTCCCATCCGTTACTATGATGTCGAGCACAAAGCTTTCCGTGGTTTCAAAATCCAATGCGTCCGGGTTCGCCACGGCAATATCACCGTTGTCGCCATCTACCTGAAAAGCGCCGGAATCATTCCCACTTGCGATTGAAAAAGCCAGTTGGTTTGCACCGGTATAGATCACCTCAGGCTGACCGACAAAGGTTCCAGCTTCACTGTTTTCATCGATACTGAATGAGCCGGCAGAGACTGACAGGATAGCATCTTCCGGTCCTGCCAGGCAAGTGCCGATCACATAGGAATGCTTTGCATCAATGGTGTTTTTTTCAGTACCATTGAAAGAATAGGTATAATAGAACTGGATGCGGGTTCCCTCTTCAGCATTCAGCCTGAATGGTACGCCTGGCGTTACATTATATCCCGGGAACGGTTGGCTGGTTCCGTAATACAGGATACAGGTTGGATCTCCTGCATTCCCGCCGCCCGGAATAAAGGTGAGCGTCGGATTGTTTTTCTCGTCCGAGAACAGATAAGTATAATCACCGTTTTCAGGCCCCCCGCTGCATGAGGGAGCAGGAACGATTTCAACCTTTACCCGGGCGGAGATTGCGGATGCACCACCATCGTCCGTTGCCCTGGCTGTGATTTCATGTATTCCGGGGCTGGCAGTGTCCCATACAATGGAGTAGGGTGCAGCGACATCTTCCCCTAATTTATTTGTACCGTCGAAAAATTCCACCAGCACGATCTCACCATCCAGGTCATTTGCTGAAGCGGTGATCGTGACAGAAGATCCTTCGTAAAAGGATGCATTATTTGCAGGTGCAGTGATGAGCACGAAAGGCGTCAGGTTGGCTGAAGAAGAGACAATAACCAGTACTGAACTGGTTGTGCTGTAGGTGCCATCATTAACGGTGAGCCTGCATTTATAGATCCCTTCCACCAGGTTGGAGATCGCGGGCGAGGCAATCGCCGGATCTGAAAAGTCGATTACCGTTGGACCATATACCTGTTCCCACTGAAACGACAAACCGGTACCTTCAGGATCGTAACTCGATGATCCATCCAACGTCGCCGTATTGTCGGGCACCAGAACCACCACGGGTGCTCCGGCATCTGCATACGGGGGCGCATTGTCCAGTGCCCCTGCGTAGGTGAATGTCATGCGACCCAGGTTAAATTCTCCTGATGTAAAGACGAGCCGGAGCACCTGTACCCCTTTACCCAGTTCGATGCCTTCTGCAGTTTGCACCGACCAGGAATCCCAATAATTTGTTGTATTCACTGAAATATCCGGACTAATTCTTCTTCCGTCAATCTCAAAATGAAACGGCCCGCCGCCATTTGCATTGCCCGAAGCATACCTGAATGACAGGTCGTAAACGCCGGCAGTTTCCACATCCACCATGTATTCAAGCCATTCGCCTGCAGCGATCCAGCCCACTATTGCTCCCTCAGCGGGATCTGCAACTGCATCCACATATTCACCCGGTCTGAATCCACCTTCATTTGCCGTGGACAGATCCACATAGGAAATCCCCTGTCCTGTGCCACCCTCGAACTTGTCATACAGACCTGCTTCAATCGTGCCGGGCAGTGCTGCTGGTAATCCGGCCCATGGTAACTGCTCCCCCACCTGGATGGAGACCTGGTTGCTGATATTGAAATCTTCACCAATATAGATCCTTGCATACATGCCATGGATGCCTGGTGCCAGGTCTCCGGCTTCGATGCTGTAGGGGGGAGCATCCACTGTACCAACCAGGGTTGTACCGTCATAGAATGCTACCCTGGTGGGAGTTTCACCTTCAGTTGCAAGTGACAGCCGCACGCTTCCGCCCGGATAGGCCTGTTGAAAATCAGAGGTAAGGAGACCGGAAACGCCGAGATCCCTGCTGGTGGCCATTTGACGGGCGGGTACTTCCAGCGTCGTTCCATCGGAAAAAGTAACTGTGATCGGCTGGCCTGAATAATTGTGCGCCACATAGGTGGTGGTTCCGTCTTTCAGAAATGCTGCTGCAACCGGGTAGTCTGCCGTGAGATCCGCTCTCACAGTCCCCAGCGCATTCATCGCATGCAGCCAGTAATAGGTCTGGGCATCCGAGATTCCGAATTTCAGTGAACGATCGGGGTAGCTGTCGTACAGGTCGATGGCTGCCTGGGGATCAATGAACGCCAGGTATTTCCACATCACGTCGTGCCACAGGTTGGGATTTGCTTCATTGCTCAGAATGCCTGTATTGGCGGTAATCTCGGTCCATAGCTTCTGAACATACGCGGTAGGATGACCCAGGTAGAGTGAGCCGCCGTGGATGGGGTACATTTCGATCCCATAGGACGCAGCAATATCCGATGTCCAGAAGGTGCCATTGTCATAGGAATTGCCCCACACCCTCGATACCAGGCTGTACTGCTGTGATGCAGAAAAATTGCGTTCATATATATCAAACCAGTATTCTTCTATCGCGGTTTGTTCGGTTGTATAGAGGTAGATTCCCAGGTCCCGGATCGTGTCGTTGCCCGTTACCGATCCCCAGTGGATCAGCGCGGAGTTGAACTGCATGCTTTCCGAGGTTGATTCCTGGTCGTTGCCCTGCGGGAAGGTGGCAAAGCCATTGGCCCAGCAGTGTCCGGCATACGGACTGAAATTCCTCAAAAAAGGGAACTTGTCGTCGTTGCGGTCAGATGCCGCGGCATCCCGCACCAGGAGATTCACCATTTCGCCCCACTGTGCTGCCCAGCCGGGTTCGAACTGCTCCATGAAAGCAGCTGCATGGATGAAATATCCCCAGTGAAAATGGTGGTCGTTGATGTTCCCATCCTGGCCATGACCGGCAGGGTAGCCGATGAGGGTGGTCCAGGTACTGTTATAGTAGAACAGGAAGGCCACTTCTGAAGCTTCGGCCGTGAGCCAGTCTTCCAGGCGCGTTTTGATGGTGGCAACGATCTTGTCCCTGGCTTCGGTATCCCCGGTAAGATCTGCAATCCTGGCAGCCTGGATCAGCCTGTTCATCACCTGTCCCTCGTTATAGGAGTCGGTCCAGGTAGCCAGCCCGTCATTTTCCAGCTGACCGATTTTACTGTTCAGTTCAGCAGGACTGAACCCTTCGCTGTAATTGGCCAGGTAGGGCAGGGTGGGAAGGATTCCCCTGAACCTGTTTTCGACGCTGAAGCTGTTTCCGTCCAGCGTTTTTATTTCTCCCCTCACGGAACTATAGCTGTGGCCCACTGGCTGTGGAGCGCCGGGAGCAAGGTTCTCCCACTGGTGGGGAAGGAGTCCCTGCAGTATATTTGTTGATGTCCCCTCCTTCGTTTCAGTCTCCACGAGGAAATCGGTATGCATCACCGCGTTTGCTTCATCATAGGTCCATGATGTAGTGGTATTTGTTGGAAAGACATAAGCATATTTTTTATATTCTCCTGCTATTACCGCAATATTTGTTGCTGACTGCGGGAGCATGGCCATGGACCAGTAATTCTTGCCATTTAAAGTAGAAGTATAGGTATTTCCTGCTTGGTTCCAGCTACTGCCTGCCGGGGCATATATCACAAAATCAGCGCCGTTCCGGGCATTTTCGACGATGATCATCTCGTCGTTCACAGTTACCGTTCCCAGCTGGACCTTTACCTGGGCCACATCGCTTCCGCCTTTTTCAAAATAGAGGAAAGGCATGGCGATTCCGGATGTAGCCTGGAACTGGCGGGTTCCGTCATTCCACGCCATTGTGACTGTCCAGTCGGAATAGTCGGCCACTGTGGCTTTGGAAGCATTCAGTCCGCTTACGCCGACAATCACGGGTTCCTGGTCGTCGTATACTCCCCAGGGAATATAGCTGACCACCAGTCCGGGATTGGTGGTTTTCAGTGCCATTGGGTAATTGAACAAATTCCCGGCATGGTCATTTTTTATCAGCAGCGACCACCAGTCATTGGTGGGTACCGGCTTGCCGGCTGCAATTTCGCTTACCTGGGGGGTGCCGGAAGGATAGGTATTCCTGTTGGCAGCATCCACACCCGGGAATGTTGTGGTATAACTGCCGCTGCCCACTGTAACAAATTGTGCTTTCAGCGGCTGATCCGGAAACATTAAAACTAACGAAACAATTAGCGCAAGAACAGGGAATCTGGCCATAACAATGGTTTTAAATGAAATTTACTTTGCTTGCCTCCCGCTCGCTCTGCTTCTTGCAAGTACATCTAACGTAATCCCAGACAGGGGTGGTTAATTGGGATGATATATCTCTTTTACAACATAAAAAGCTTCTTTTTTGTTCCGGTCGATGTCCAATATTCCCCAATACTCCTCGTTGGGCGTACCATCGTAGGGAACCCCGGTACTGTTTGGCGCCATTCCCCCCGGATCCTGCCTGTCGGGATGGCCTGCCTTCCAGATTCCATCCAGAAATGAAAACAGTGCCACACCTGAACAGACTTCACGATTTCGAAAAACCTCTTCCAGGATCTTTTCGGTCGCATCTGCCTGGGCCTTTTCATTTGGCCCCTGGGCATAGCCCCTGTCTGCAACGGTCATGTAGCTGTCTGCACCGGCCTCCGAGAGATACATCGGTTTGCCGGAGATCTTTTCCCACTCTGAAAAAATGGATTCCGGATCGTCCCATCGATACACATTCATGCCCCATATGTCGATGGCGGGACATGCTTCAAGAATGGTGGGGTCAGGGATTTCACCATGGGCCGTGGATACAGGCCGGTTGGGATCACGGTTGTGAATCTGTTCAGCAGCATTGTTGAGCGCTGTATACCAGTTGTCAATATTGTCTTCAAACCACTCCGGATGGTAGTTGTACTCATTTCCCAGTTCCCACATAAGAATAGCGGGGTGATCCTTAAATTGGCCCACATAGTCGATAAATGTACCTGACAGCATATCAAATGTACCTCCCTGGTTGTAGCCAAATCCCATGATGATCTTCAGACCTGCCTGGTGCACCTGTTCGAGTATTTCCCTTTCAGGAACAGGGGCATAGAGCCTGATCGTATTGATACCGGCCTCCTGCATCAGTTCCAGGTCCCCTTCCAGACGGTCGAAACTCCTGGTCTCCTTTCCCCGAGGCACAGGGTGGTAGCAGATCCCTTTGATTTCATAATCTTTTCCATTCAAAAGCAGTTGCCGGCCGGAAACAGTCACGTTTATTTCCTCTGAGTGGCTCGTGCAGGTCTGGTTAATCAAACCCAATGCTGCAATGATAGCGATCCCGACAAACTTCTTCATATTGCTGCTTTTTTGCGTGTTATTCAGATTCGGCCCTGCGTTGATCAAGTTCCTGTTGCATTTGAACGCAGGTAGATTGATCGATCTTATAAAAGATGAGTAAAATTGCGCACGACATATAGAGAATTCCGGGGAATACTGAGATCATTAACTTGATCCCGGTCAGTGCAGTTTCCGTTTGTACCACGTTGGCTTCAAAGTGAAACAATGCCAGCAGCCAGCCTGCAAGTGCGCCGCCAATTCCCCATCCGGCTTTCTGTGCAAATGTAGCGGCAGAGAATACCAGTCCGGTGGCACGCCGACCATCTTTCCATTCTGAATAATCTGCCGTATCCCCGAGCATGGTCCAGAGGAGGGGAACAGCAGGGGCATAGGCCATCTTGGCTATGATATTGAATGTAAATATCATTCCAATATTTTCAGAACCAGGAATATACAAAAGGATAAAGAAAATTCCTGAAAGGAGGGAACTGGTCAGGAACACGGTCTTTTTGCCAAATCGTTTTGCAAGTGGTTTAGAAAAAGGAATGGTAATGATCAGGGCGATGGTTCCGATAACATTAAACAACTGCACCTGTGATTCATTTCCAATGTAGTACTTGAAATAATAGGCCACTGAAAGATTTTGCAGGGCAAACATCACGAATGATATGATCCCCACAAAAAAGAGGATCATCCAGGGACGGTTTTTCAGCAGGTTCTTCAGGTCCTGCCGCAGGTCCGCAGTTTGTTCTTTGGGCGGCGCCACACGTTCACGGGTCGTTCTGAACGTGATCATAAAGAGGATGAAACTGATCACTGCAAACAGGATCAGGGTATACTGGTATCCCTTTGCCTGGTCTCCTTTTCCCAGGAAAAGGGCCAGTGAGAGGGCAGTACCTGATACAATTAATTGTCCGGCAAAAGCAAAAACGAAACGGTATGAGTTCAGTCCCGCCCTTTCATAGGAATCGGATGTCATTACAGCCCCCAGTGATGAATAGGGAAGATTGATGGCTGTAAATACGGTCATCAGTAACAAATAGGTGGCAGCGGCATAGATCACCTTGCCTGTATCGCCGAAATCGGGTGTTGTAAATGCAAGTACCGCAAGGACGCTGTAAGGAAATGCCATCCAGAGCAGATAGGGTCTGAATTTACCCCACCGCGTGTTGGTCTTGTCAGCAATAATCCCCATGACCGGATCGCTGACCATATCCCAGACCCTTGCGATCAGCATAATGGTTCCTGCAGCGGCAGCAGAGATCCCGTATGTATCGGTATAAAAGATAAGAATCCAGAATCCAACCATGTCCCATACGAAATGGGAGGCTGTATCGCCGAGACCGTAGCCAATCTTTTCCCTGAAGGATAATTTAGTCGATTTTGCTTCCATTTTTCGGATGTTATTGCTGAATACTTTCGATCGTCAGGCTTGCCCTTCAATCACTAATATACATCAGGTCAATATGAATAAAAACCTTACTCGCATCATTCTATGTTGCTGGGATCAGGGGGAAGTACACCTTCCATGAGTTCTTCCAGGTCTCCTTCATAACTTTTCCGAATAGGATTTCCTCCCCGCGTCAAGCCTTCAAAAACACCCGCATCCACCTGGTCCCATAAGACCAATTTAGCCACTCCATCCACGGTAAATAATCCAAAATGATTTTCAGATCCTACCGGGTTTTTACTGTCTTTCCAGGGTTCATCGAAGGCCTGGAAAAAGAAGCATGTGATGTTTTCCCGTTCTGTCCATGCCCTGATGGAATCATGGTAAAGTTTCTGCTTGTATTCATCCGCAGCTTTGGATCCATCCTCTCCGTAAAGGTAATTGTCCATTGTGGCCCAGCCGGTTTCACCGATGTGGATTTCTTTCCCAATTCCTAATCCTGCAACATATTCTTTTACTGCATGATATTGCATCTTCGCATAATCCAACGCCCTTTGCATGGCCCGATGCACCTGTTCCAGTTCCGGAAGGTCCTGTTCATCGGCGGGGACGAGCCAGAATTCAGGGTTATAATGTGTATCGTGGAACGGGTAGGTATGCATGGAGATATAGTCCACGGCACGGATCAGTTTTTCCAGTTCCGGCTTGTGATAGCTGCTGTCACCTCCTCCCCAGGATGCAAAGTTGTCCGAGCTGGTGATCCACAGGCTGGAAGGAAGTTCCCCTTCCTTCTTAAGATGCTGCAGGTACTCCACCCATTTAAGGATGATTCCGGGTTCCACAAAATAGCCGGCTTGCCAGTGCACCATGGCCTCGTTGCCGACAGCAACCACTTTAACAATATCGGGGTAGGTATTGGCCAGCCTGACGGCGGCATTGATTTCAGCAGTATTTGCCCCGACATCTTCCCTGGAATGATCGGGAGCTTCTGTCCGGGCATCTTTACAATCAATCCAGGCACCCAGCATGACGTACATCTCGAACCGGGGATCGTTTTCCTTCAATTTCCGGATGGCCTCCAGGAGGCGTTCGGCATGCGGGAATTGCTGGGTATTGTATGTCCTGAGAATCCTTATCCCCATTGCATGAAGGATACGCAAATCTTCACTGAGCTCCTCAACCGAGGGCACGATGTCTCTTGTGACTTCCCTGTAACCTCCATAGGAGATGGCAGGGTAAGCCGGATTTCCAAGCAGTTCATCCGCATGCATCGGTTCATTTATTTCCCTGTTACATGCTCCCAGTATCAACAAAAGGAGCAGCATTATTGCCGGTTGAAATATGTTCCGTTTCATATCTGATGTACTTTTGTGTCTCAGTCAAATTGAGTATCACGATTATTTTGCCTTCGCCAATTCAAGTTCTTCCTCCTTAAGATCTTCCTCGTGTACCACCTTGCCCCTCCTGCTGATCAGGATTTCTCTTATTTCATGGGATTTCGCCTCGGTGATGGGGTAGTTCCACATGATGATGATGGCCAGGATACCGAAAAGCACAGGTATCAGGATGTCGGCCAGGCGCAGCTTCGTCATCGTTTCCATGGTCTGAACCGTCGCATCCACGTCGAAGCCGACCAGGTTCAGCACAGCCCCGCTGGTAAGCAATGCAACTGCAGTGCCCAGTTTGACCATCCACCAGTATACGGCTCCGAATGTGCCCTCGCGGCGTTCTCCGGTATTCAGTTCATCCAGGTCACATACATCAGCTGTCATCGACATCATCAGCGTAAACAGGCCCCCGATTCCAAATGATAACAAGGGGATTGGCATGAACATCAGGTATGGGTTTGCGGGATTGAATCCCCACCATTTGAGCCCGTACCCCACCATGGAGATGAGGGTGGCAATGATGAAGGCGTTGCGCTTGCCAATACGCGCAGATATGAAGGTGATGACGGGGATCACCAGGAACGCTGTTGCAAGGGCACTGACGGTTCCGAACCATGCCGGCCAGTTACCGGCCGCATTGGTGTCTCCACTGAACAGGTAAAATATGATGATATAAAATGCAAACTGGGCTATGGTCTGAAATCCATTGAACACCAAAAAAGTGGCTCCACACAGGCGGAGAAAGGGTCTGCATTTAAGGGTTTGTGCAATTCCGGCAAGAAATTGTTTGGTATTGGATGCCAGGTTTTTCATGTTTATTTTCGCATCTTTCGCGAGCGCCGGAAGCACCAGTTCCTTGTTGAAAAAGGCGGGCATCATCCCCAGCACCATACAGAGCGCACCCACCCATATGGCCAGATTCCTGGCGCCCTGTGGCGGTGTATCATAAATAGATTCGTTGTAGATGATCACCCAGAACCAGGGAGCGATCATCCAGGCTACCTGTCCGAGCCATTGTGAAACTGCCATCAGCCTTGTTCGCTCGTTATAGTCGGGGGTCATCTCATAGCCCAGGCCAATCAGGGGCGTGGCAAAAATGGTATAGCCGATATAAAAAACAATGGAGAGTGTCAGGAAATAGAAAAAATTATAGGACTGGGAGTTTTCCGGATTTAGCTGCCACATGATCATAAATGCAAAACCTGTGATCAGGCTGCCAATAAAAATATAGGGTTTTCTCCTTCCCCATTTCGAACGTGTATTATCGGATATGTATCCCATAATGGGATCGGTAAGGGCATCCAGCAGCCTTGGCACTGCCGCCAGGACGCCTGCAAGGAAAGGATCCATTTTCAGTGCGAGTACCAATACTACCATAAACACCCCAAGTGCCGCGGGAAACAGCTGGTTGGCCAGGTGACCGGAGCCGAAGGCCAGTTTCTGTCCAAATGGTACAATATCCTCTTTTGCTGTAACGTATTTTGCCATGTTTGCGTTGTTTAGTTTGTAGCCATAGTGGTTGAGAGGGTTAAGATATTTTCAGTGCCGGGGAAAAAAAATCGATACGGGAGATGGATGCATTCCTGTCGAATATGGCTTTGGAGATTTGCCCCGGGATCATCTTTCCTTCAAATCTTTGCGTTCCGTTATCCGCAGTATGCACCACAACATATTCTTCTTCTGCTGAATTGTATACCACGGGTACCTGGCAATAGGTGAATCCCAATTGATTTTTTCCGAGTGAAACTGTTTCGAATGCACCTTCCAGGTTCAGGTATTGGAATGATTGTTCTTCACGCAGCAGTTCATTTCTGTTCAACAGGCTGGTATTGAAAACGATCTGTCCCTGTTCAATGGTCAGTCCCAGTTCTCCGAATCTTGAGATCACATCTTCCTTGACCTGGCCCGTGAGTCCCGGTTGTTTCACCCCGGCATTTCCCGGCGTGTGGGAATAGGCATCCGTTGGGAATGCACCATACAGGTCCGGTTTTTTGTAGAGACCGATGCCTGCCTTGATCTCGTAATAATGTTCCGCCATTTTGCTGGTAACGGATGTTGAAGCCTGCTTCCTGACCGCGTCAAAGAAGCATTCCTGCACGGCAAGCAGTAATTTGGACACCATGTGCCAGTAAATGCTTCCAAGTCCTTCATAGCCGTAGAAAGTGCCCGATCTACCGGTAAAGGACTGGTGATCGAACATCTCTTCATAAATATCCAGGACAAGCTGTTTTTCCCGGGCAAAAAGATCCCCGTATTTTGATTTGTCAAGGTGTTCCAGGGCTTCTGAAAGCATGGCGCCATTTCTGAACGCGGCATTGAAATGCAGGTTCCCCTGGTCGTCCTCAACGATAATGTCTGTTTGGTTTCGCTGAATACATTTTTGCAGCAAAGCAGACTCCGCGAATTTCCCTGCAGGAATATTATTTTTTTCCGTAAATCGTGCGAGTTCCCTGTCAGGGTAGAGAATGTAGCTGTATTGATCTTCCCTGAACAGGCTGCTCGCCTTCAGGGCATCCATCAGTGTAAGGCTTTCTTTGGGAGTCAGTATTCCCGCGCTCAGGACGGCCACCTGACCTTCAAGCATTTCATAAAGATGCCTGATGGCAATCTTTTCATCTTTAAATGAAACCAGGTTGTATGCGTGGTAGAGGTTGTCATTCCTTTTGTTCCTGTGGATTGAATGGTCGACAAAACGAAGGGCCAGGGAGATAAATTCAGTCAGCTCTGAAACAGGCAATGATGTTTTCCTGCCACTGAAACTGCCTGCGTAGATGGTCTGCCTGTAGGTACTCCCCGACATCCCAAGCAATGTTGTGAGCCTGAACCTTTCCTCATCTGTAAATGTTCCCCCGAGTTTATTTTCGTATGCCTTGAAAGCTTCAAAGGTTTCCTGGAAATGAGTTGCAATCTCTTCTGCGACAGAAAGTTCATCCTGGACTGATGTATCCAGGAGATTTCCCCAGAAAGCAAGAAATCTTCTGATGTAGTACAGGGTGACCATGGAAGTGCCGTTGCCAACGAGGGCGTTGTTGGCATCGTTCCATTCAGGCCGTTGCGTATTCAGCCAGATGCCGGCTTCAGGGATAAAATTGCTTAATTTGGCGAGGAGGGTCACAAGGATCTTTTCTGAAAAATTGGCATGTACAATTGCGCCCTCCCGGTTCCTGAGCAGCTTGCCGTCGGCGCCCTGCTCCTTTGCACGTTTGTTTAGTTTTTCATGCAGTGCATGGTTAAATCCGATGGTGTCTTTGGGATCGCTGACGATCTCCTCGTATGTCTTGATTTCATAAGGCACATGCGCATATACAAACGCATCACTTGTAAGAAATTCATTGATCCTGCCGGGAAAAAACGCCTCTGTGTGTTCGAGGAATTTCTGCAGGTAGATGATCTGATGGTCTCCCCAGTAGCCGATAAATGCCCACGGGTCGTCGGGGTCCTGCACTTCCCAGTCAATGCCTTCCCTGGTAATGCGATATGGATTGTAACCATCAGCAGTGGAGGCATTTACAAATTTACCGATCATCCCTTCAAGGTATTCCGGGAAGGAAAGACTCAGTGCTTCCCAGTTTTGAAAGATATCTCTCCAGTTGCCTTCATAGTGAAGCTTGAGTGATCCGTCAGGATGCTTGTTTTCGATGGAGAAATTGTTCCATGGCCGGCTCGGATCACCATGTCTCCTGCTGAACGTCAGGGGAAAATATTCTCTGGCAATCCTGAGCAGGTCATTGTCATCCTTTTGCCGGACAAGCTCCACAAGCTCGCTGTATTGGATGGATCTTGGTAAGTTGGATAACCATGCATTGTATTTCTTGGATAACGCGGTGCTGGTCTGGTACAAATATTTGATAAAGTCATTCGTGTCTACCTGGTATCCATTCAGGAATACACCGCCCCGCATTACATTATACAGTGCATTTGACATATGACGTGCTGCACTCAGTTCTTCGTTGCTCACCTGGAAACCATCCGTCGTTCCAATGATCTGTTTCAGTTTCTCAGTTCCTTGCCGGATGTCTTTGTTTACATCATCACCGATATTCGCATTGTTTTTTAATGCAAGCAGCAGGTTGGCAACATCTTTGCTGTCCTGGTTCACTTCGGCAGCGAAAAACCAGGTTTCCTCTCCTTTTGATGGAAGTTTGATCGTATTGTGGATAAAATAGGCACCACGGGAGGCGCGTATATCTGTTTCAGGGTGAACCCCTTCGCCGGTAATGAACTGTTGTACCTGGCGATCCGACAGGAGTATTGTTGCCCCTTCGGTGGAGCCTGCGGACCAGACCGTTGTGGCTTTCAGCGCTTCGCTGGGTTCAGGCCTGTCAACCGGTATGGAACTCAGCGAATAAACGGCAAGTGTGGTTGCGGGAACCAGCTCATTTTTTTTATAGGCATCGAGGAGGTTGCTGTATTCATTCTGAAAAGCATAATCTGCTCCGGAGGGCAGAATATTTTTGAATCCGTCCAGTACCTCGACACACACCGGCTGGTCTTCAAGGTTCCGGACCCATGATTTTTTAATGAATCCGTATTTGTCGCTGTTGTACCATCCATAGCGAAAACCCAGTCCAAGACGGGTATTGATTTCCTCGAAGATCAGTTTATTTCCATATACACTTTTGTAGATATTCCGTTCAAGCGGATAGGTGTGTGCTGATTCCCTGGTAAAGGGTTCCCACAGGAACGTGTCGTTGTCACGCGTGACAAGGAAATATGTTTTACTGCCGGTCCTGTCTCTGTAATCATGGATTTTATCATCTGTATAATAAGGGAACAGGGCATTGTTTTTATTCTTTCTTCCGGCCGTAAGGGATCCGTTGCTGGAGATGAACATAAAATGATCGGAATCGCTGACGATGCTCATAAAAAAATCAGCCATTTGGTGATAATTGCTGATCTTGTAGAACTTTTCGCTTTCAATTTCCACAAAGCTCCCATCTACTTGTAAATGCTCTGAAAGGAGTTGGTTATCTCCTGATTTTATCGTCCTCTTTGCCATAAATGTCTATTTTATAAAAAGTGTTTTGTATACTTGATCGTTTCATTTTTGGTAACATCAATCTCAGGTGGGGTGTCGCTGGTATCCATATCTGTGTATTCCATTTCTGAAAATATCTCCTGTTATTGTATCAGGAAAGGAATATTGACTGTTGCAGCGTGGTTGTGACCGTCGGTACCATATATAAACAGCCTATAGGGGCCCGGTTCATCTGGACTCACAATAGAAGCACCGCTATCGGTAAGGCCGGAAACTGTCATATCAAGGGATTCCGGACGTGCTTCACGATCGCCTCCCTCTTTCAGGTCGGTACTTTCCTTGAGGAGCTCCATTCTTACTTCCACCGAATCTCCATCCGGATCTATGAAATCATAGGAAACATCGTATGTTTCTCCCGGCATGAGCGTAATATTATCATACCGGGTTTTATTATCGAGTGTAGCATCCATGATTTTTGGAGCGCGATTTTCCGGCCATGTTTCTTTCCAGAGATAGTGCATGACATCTACCGTCTCGGTTACCCTTCCATCTTCAGTAAACAAACCGTACCAGGTAGGCGTACGTTCCTGTTTCTGGCCCCAAAGAAAGACATAGGATCCCATGCAGGCTGTACTGTCAGCAAGGATGATACTTTCATACCGATGTTTAAAATCCCGTGCTTTTTCAGTGGAGGTGTTCTCGATAGGCGCATTCCATGCCGTGACAGGAACTTCCCAGTGTCCGGTAGTTCCCCACTCAGTGATCAGATATGGGCCCGTATAACCTGCTTTCCGGATCAATTCAGGCAGTCTTTCGATCGCCCCGTAAAGTTGTATGGAAATGAAATCAATGTTTGGGCAGTGCTCCCTGATATAATCAACCTCTCTCTTCCCGATACCGGCAAGCATAGTAGTTACCGGATGTTTTCCGTCCACCTCATGGATGAATGCAGCGATCTCTTCTACCGCATCCCACACCTTTAAATTGGTATAGCTCAGGTTCAGTTCGTTGCCTATACCCCAACCCAGTAAAGCCGGGTGATCTTTCATGGAAAGCACCCGTAGCTTGATTTTTTCGAATTGCTCCTTTACAGCTTTCTCATCGTTGTAGTCAAATCCATGCCGTTCTTTGGCAACAGACAATCCCATCATCACCATGAGTCCATTCTCGCGGGCCTCGTCCAGCACCTCCTCTGAACCACTCCACGCCCTGATGGAATTGGCCCCATGTTCGGCAAGCAATGCAATGTCACCATTGTTCAAACCGGCACCTTCCACAAAAAACGGTTCGTCATTCACGAAAAGTCTGTAGCTACCGTCAGCATTCCTCAGCTCAACACTGGAAGGTTTTTCTTCCTTCGGGGATTTCTCATTTACATTATTGCAGGCTGTTCCCAGGAAAAGTATCACGAACAATGCAGACAGAACAAATTTTTTCATATCAACAGCATTAAATATTACCCACAAGGGTTTTTTCAAGTTCTTCAAGAGATTTTCCTTTCGTTTCCGGAATGAATTTTATAACAAAGAGCAGTGTCAGGAACCCGAAGAAGGCAAATATGTAATAGGTGAAGCTTGATCCGAGGTGCTCCAGTTCCATGGGAAACACGGTAGCAACGGTGAAGCTGACAATTGAGTTCCAGAATCCCACGATAGAGATGGCTCGCCCCCTGAGTTTATTGGGGAATATTTCGGACAACAGTGTCCACATTACCGGTCCCAGGGAGATAGCGAATGATGCGACAAACATCAACAGGCCAATCAGGACCCAGGCGGAGCGGATTGTTATGCTGTTTTTAAGGATCTGCTCTTTGTGCAGGTTATAGTTATCATTTCCAACCAGCATCTTCACATCATGGAAGAAGAGTGTCTCTTTAGAATATTGTACCCCTTTGATTGACTCCAGTGATGCGAGCAGTGAAGCTGTTTCTGTCAGCCCTTTTGATTCAACCAGCTCTTCTTCAAGCTGAGCAAAAGAGGTTTCGGTGAGGGTATAGGTGGAAGATATAAAAGATGTGCCAACAATGGTGAGAGAAACTGTAATACCGATTGCTCCAATAATCAGCAACGGTTTTCGACCCAGCCTGTCAATCAGGAACATCGCCACAACCGTCATTACAACGTTGGTCAGCCCCAGGATGATCGCCTGCAGGAACGCTGCGTCTTTACCTCCGCCTGCCATTTCAAAGATCATCGGGGCGTAATAGAAGATCGCGTTTATGCCTGTGATCTGCTGAAAGAATGCAATCCCCAGGCCGATGATCATTACCAGTTTCATCCGGCGTGAAAAAACATCCTTGAATCTTGCCGCTTCTGTTTTGCTGTCATTTTCAAGACTTATGCGAATTTCATCGAAGACAGTTTTGGCATTTTCTTCTCCGTTTACCCTGGTCAGGACCTTCAGTGCCTCCTGATCCAATCCTCTCTGCATCAGCCAGCGCGGACTCCTGGGTACGAAAAACAGAAGAAGGAAATATAAAACAGCAGGTATAACCCCAACGCCAAGCATCCAGCGCCAGTTGAGATCGGGATCTGTGATTTGCTGCTGGATCAGGTAATTTGAGAAGTAGGCCACGGATATACCGACTACGATATTCAGCTGGTTGAATGTAACCAGGGTTCCACGCAGTTTTTTAGGTGCTATTTCGGCAATATACATGGGAGCTACCAGGATGGCTATTCCAACCCCCAGTCCCCCGACGATCCGTGCCGAAATAAAAAACACAATGCTGTGTGTTAATGCAGTTCCCAGGGCACAGTAGGCGAAAAGGATCGATGTAAGTATCAGCATTTTGTTTCGGCCAAACTTGTCGGCCAGTGGCCCGGCAATAATATTACCCAGGATTGCCCCAAGGATGATCGATCCTACTGAAAAACCGATGATCCATGACCCGGTATCCAGTCCGAAAGTATTCTTATAAAAAGGTGTTGCACCTGATATCACTGCACTGTCAAATCCAAGCAGAAATCCCCCCAGCGCAACGATCAGGGATATAAGAACTGCATAAAGTTTTGAGTTTTTCATGAAATGGTGATTGGGTCGTGTGTTTAATTGGGTTAGTTTTGGGAGCAATTTATGTGATACTTATCTATATTACTGCATTTTTATCCTCAACTCTAACTCAACATTAAATAATCCTTATTACAACAATATTACATCAAACAATAGACTAAAAATCATGAAATGAGGTCTATAGAGGTGTAAATGCAACACATCAGGGAGACGTTTGACCTAAGCAAAGTATCGTTTACTTGACGGTGTGGTGATTAAGTATCGATTTTCAATTTTTTTACAAGATGGTTTATCAGGCGGGATAGTACAATTAGCTTATTTCATTCGAATCGTTTGTAGCTTTTGTTTTCAGAAGCAGAATTTTTCTGCGGTCTTGAAGATTTTGAATAGTTACTATTTTATATTCCAATGTTTCATCAGCGTTATTTTTACGTATTCATTTTATGAAGTTATTCATGTTGCAGAAATAGATATAATTTTCATGTGAAACTGCAATT
This sequence comes from Bacteroidales bacterium, assembly GCA_029210585.1. Classification (GTDB taxonomy): domain Bacteria; phylum Bacteroidota; class Bacteroidia; order Bacteroidales; genus M55B112. The sequence goes on along the minus strand of JARGFP010000004.1, from coordinate 55,797 downwards.
TAAGTAATAAATATGTTTTAAATGACAGTAAAACAGGGAGTAAGAATTATTCATGATGTATTAATAGTGTAATGCATATTCACTTTAGTTGAGTCCTTGATGTGTCAGAAAATTCGTTTTTATATGAAGTTATGGTTTATTTTGACATAATTAATTTGAAATAATTACTTATTAACAGAAAACTATTATGAAAACAAACAAATTTTTCAAGAGGATCATTGCTCTTTTTATAGCAGTACCTCTCATTCTTTTAAGCTCTTGTAAAGAAGAAGTTCCTGTTCTGGATCCAGTAGCTAGTTTTCAATATGAGATTAGCGATGCTGACTTTCTGGAAGTGATTTTCACCAATTATTCACAAAATGCTGATTCTTACAGCTGGGATTTTGGCGATGGCGAGACTTCCGCTGAAGAGAATCCTACACATGCTTACACTGCAACCGGCAACTACACAGTTGTCCTTACAGCTACAAATGCTGATGATGTAAGCGCCACCTTCCAGGAATCAATTGAGGTTGTTGATCCCAATGAGGCCCTTAAACTATTAACCGGTGAGGTTTCCAAAACCTGGAAGTTATACAGAGAAGGTGTTTCTATGTCTTTGGGACCTGATGCCACTAATCCCGGAGGTTGGTGGGAAGGATTAACCAATGATGGTTCCCGTCCCTGTTTGTATTACCAGGAATTCACCTTCTATTTAGATGGTACCTATGAATTCAATGACAATGGTAGTTTCTGGGGAGAATACGGTGTGTTTAATGACACAGAAAATTACGAAGTTTGTTTCGACGCCACTGCTGCAAACATGATCAATAAGGACGGTGCTGATGTAAGCGCATGGCTTTCCGGAACCCATTCATTTACCTATGTTCCTTCAGCAGGTACTGTTACACTGAATGGTGACGGTGCATGGATCGGGATTCCCAAACTCGGGACTGATGGAGAATCCGTTGTTCCTGTTTCTACAGTTACGTTCAATGTAGAAATCACTGAAGAGACCGGATATGATCTGATGACTGTTACATTTGACTGGGGAGAAGCCGGATTTTGGACGATTAAATATGCCAGCTATTCAGATCCTTCACTTGAGCCAGATGTGGTTACAAATAAAGCAGCGTTTGGTGAAGATCTTCCGGATCTGACGCCGACAGAGATGTACAATACTTTTGCATCAAATACTGACTTCGTGCTGCTTGATACTGCAGGAGTATACCCCGGAACAGGACCTGCTGCCAATAGTATGACATTCACCATGGGCGTTGATGATCCTACTGACGCTGGTGCAGCAAAAGTTGGAAAGTATGAGAGAACGGGTACCTACCAGGAACTTCAGTTTATGATGGAGAATGATATTCAGTTTGACAATTTTACAACGGTATCTCTTGAGGTATATGTACCAAGTTCAAATGATTTCTCTGGTGATTTAACGAAGGGCATTGCGATCATTATCGGAGAAGGCAGCCAGACAGAACAGTGGTGGACAGGTCATATTCAATATGATGTTGATGTTGCAAATGTCGTGGAAGACCAGTGGCAAACATGGACCTTCCCGCTGGATACTCCAACTTCAGGAGCTGGAACCTATACTCCTTATGAGCGTACTGATCTTGACTTCTTTGCGATTTCAATCGGAGGGGGCGGACACAATGCTCCGGGTACCTTCTATATCCGTAATTTCAAATTTGAATAATCTTTAATTAATATGAGCCATGGCAATCAAATGCCATGACTCATATTTTTTTTTATAATGAGACCATTTTTTCAAATAGGATTGATTGCATCATTGCTGACAATGGTAATGATGCAAAGTTGTGACTCAACGCTGCCTGTAAATACGGATGATCCTTCCAACCTTGTTGTTGAAATTACCCAATCTGAAGAGAATCCCGTATTGGTGATCATTGAGGCCCAGGCTGAAAATGCAGTTGAGTACAGTTTATTTATTGGTGCTGCGGAAGAACCCGAAGATGTAAATACATCAGGCCTGTTTGAATACACCTTTTCAGATGCCGGTTATTTCCAGGTTGAGGTTCGCGCTTATGGTACTTCCGGAAGGTATATAAAGGAGGTCAGGCAGGTTGTTATTAACACGTGCATGTGCAACGATGTTTCTATCGAGGATGGATATATTTCTCCCCTGACTTATGAAGGATATGAACTGGTTTGGAACGATGAGTTTGACGGAAGTGAGATTGACCCTGCTAACTGGGTCTTTGAAATAGGAACCGGATGTCCGAATTGTGGATGGGGCAACAATGAACTGGAATATTATCGAAAGGAAAATGCATGGCTTGACGATGGTGTTTTGGTAATTGAGGCCCGGAAGGAGAGTTACCAGGGCAGCAGTTACACTTCAGCCAGAATGAAAACAGAGGGAAAGCAGTCCTTCCAGTATGGCAGGATTGACATACGTGCCCTACTTCCCAGTGGACAAGGAATCTGGCCGGCCCTTTGGATGCTCGGTAACAACATTACTTCGGTTGGCTGGCCATCATGCGGAGAGATCGACATCATGGAGATGATCGGCGGAGCCGACACGGATGATCAGGTCCACGGAACATTGCATTGGGACAACAGCGGGCATGTGTACACCGGGGGATCCTACACATTGGATCAGGGTGTTTTTGCCGATGAATATCATGTTTTCTCGATGATCTGGGACCAGGACGCTATTCAATGGTTTGTAAACGATACTCAATTTCATGAAATTGATATTACTCCATCCCACATGGCGGAGTTTCACAAGAAATTTTTTCTAATTTTTAATGTGGCTGTGGGTGGCATCTGGCCCGGAAGTCCTGATGGAACCACAGTTTTTCCGCAGCAAATGAAGGTCGATTATATTCGTGTATTCCAATAACAACAGACGTGTATTCCAATAGCAACAGCGCTTGACTCAACCTCTACGCATGTATTCGACAATACCTTTTAGTGATGAATTAACGATTAAAATTTGAAAATAATGAAAGTATATTCCTTCTTAAGACTATTGCCTATATTAGTCTTTATAACGTTTTCCGGCTCTCTTTTTGCCCAGGAACATACGCTGGAAGGTGTTGTGAAAGATGCAGAATCAGGCGAAGAGATCATTGGAGCTTCGGTCCTGGAACAGGGCACTTTAAATGGTACCATTACAGGGGTGTCCGGGGAGTTCAGCCTCACGGTTTCATCCCCTGATGCGATTCTTGTGGTCTCCAGTGTTGGCTACCAGGAACAAATTGTCCCGGTTGAAAACCAGGTATTCATAGAGGTGAATCTCGAATTAAAGCTGGAAGAACTGGATGAAGTTGTAGTCATCGGATACGGTTCCCAGAAGAAGAAGGTTGTCACAGGAGCAATTTCATCGGTCAGTGGTGAGGAAATCAATTCCACTCCGACACTCAGGGTGGATCAGGCCATGCAGGGACGTACTGCAGGTGTGCAGGTGACCAATCTTTCAGGTCAGCCTGGTGAAGCACCCACCGTGCGTATCAGGGGGGCTGGAACCACAGGGAATGCCGAACCACTTTATATTGTCGACGGGATGGCTGTCGGGGGCATCGATTATCTGAACCCGGGGGACATTGAGTCTATTGATGTACTGAAAGATGCTGCGTCGGCCGCGATTTACGGGGCAAGGGCAGCCAATGGTGTTGTGCTGATCACCACTAAATCAGGGACCCAGGGAGTGATGAACGTTACCTATTCAGGATATTATGGTGTACAGAATGTTGCAAATAAGATCGACATGCTGAATGCTGATCAATACCGTGAATTGATGAACGAAGGTGCACGAAATGCAGAAAGGACCGAGCCTTTTGATTTAAATGAAATCGCAGCGTATAATACCAATTGGCAGGATTATCTTTTCCATGAGAATGTGCCCATGACCAACCATGAACTTTCTGTTACAGGAGGGAAAGACAATACCAGCTATGCATCATCGATCTCCTATTTTTCCCAGGAAGGGATCATCGGCGGAGACAAGTCAAAGTTTGAGCGATTGACAGGCCGCCTGAATACAAGGACCCAGGTAAATGATTTTTTCAGTTATGGAAGCAACCTGGCATATTCCCATATTAAAAGGAGAGGAATCTCAAGCAACGGATCATTTAACAGTGCATACAGCAGTGCATTGAACCTGGATCCGTTGACCCCTGTATATGAGACAGACCCCGATGTCCTTGAAAACTCTCCCTATTCTGATGAACCTGTTGTTACAGACGACCAGGGCAGGGTTTATGGTATCTCCAACTATGTGGGGGCTGAGATCGTGAACCCACTGGCATTGATGGAAATACAAACAGGAGAAACACGGGTTGATAAACTCGTCGGAAGTGCATTTGCCCAGGTAGATCTCATTGAGGGATTAAGTTTTAAATCCAGCGTGGGGATTGATCTCGCCTATGTGCTCAATGATTCCTACCGTCCGCTTTTCTATCTAAACGGAGCACAGCTCAATGTTGAGAAAACTTCTGTTACCAAAGAGATACAACGATATTTTACCTGGCAATGGGAAAACACGGTATCCTATACCAAGCAGGCAGGCGACCATAATTTTACTGTCCTGGCAGGTATGACTGCAAGAAAAGAAAATTATGAAGATTTGTCAGGTTTCAATGCTCAAGTGCCCATTACCGACCCGGACCATGTGTATCTCAACATGGCTACTGATACTGTATGGACAGCAAGGGGCGGAGCATCACACGCTTCTTTGCTTTCAGCCTTCGGTCGTATCACCTATGATTTCAGGGATAAATACTCTTTTACAGGTATTTTAAGGAGAGACGGCTCTTCGAAATTCGGTTCCAACATGAGATATGGGATATTTCCCTCAGTGGGTTTTGCCTGGGTGCTCAGTGACGAGGATTTTATGCCCGACCTGGGACCGATCAACTTCTTAAAACTCAGAACATCCTATGGAATTAACGGAAACCAGGAGATCGGAAATTACCAGTTTATCTCGGTCATGGATCAGAGCAGGGGTTACATATTCGGGAGCGGAAGAAAGGTTGGATCCTCACCCGGATATATCGAGAATGCCGATATCCACTGGGAAGAGTCTGAACAGTTGGATATCGCCATGGACATTCGTGGATTTAACAGCCGGTTGGTGGCCACTGTTGATTATTACATCAAAACCACCGATGGGCTGCTTGAAAGAATTCCCATTCCCGCACATGTGGGAAATGATCCTCCTGTTGCCAATGTGGGAAGTGTAAGGAACCGGGGAGTTGAAATGTCTGTCAACTGGCGCCATGTTGTCAACGGACTTCGCTATTCTGTGGGTGTAAACGGTGCATATAACCAGAATGAAATGACAAATATCGGTAACCAGGATGGTGTCCTGCCAGGTGCCACATGGGCCGTGGCCGGAATGGTTACACGAACAGAGATTGGCTTGCCGATTGCTTATTTCTATGGATATCAGACCGATGGTATCTTTCAAAACGAGACTGAAGTCTTTCAGCATATCGGAAACACGGGAGAAGTGCTACAATCAAATGCCCAGCCGGGTGATGTACGCTTCGTTGATGTAAACAAAGACGGCGTGTTTGATGAGAAAGACAGGACAATGATTGGGAATCCAACACCTGATTTTACATTTGGCATGAATGCTTCACTGGAATACAGGCAGTTCGATTTGTCGTTGCTCGTTGTGGGGACTTACGGAAATGATATTTTCAATGGTACGCAAAGGCAGGATCTCCAGTTTACCAACCGCACAACACAGATGCTGGATCGATGGACCGGAGAGGGTACTTCCAATTCAATCCCCAGGTATACGTGGGAGGATATCAATAAGAACTACAGGGTTTCAGACCTGTATATAGAGGATGGTTCCTTTATACGGATAAAGAACCTTCAGCTGGGGTATACATTGAATGACAATATCCTGAAGCGTCTCAAGTCACAAAACTTACGTGTTTATGTATCAGTTGAAAACCTCTTTACATTTACGAAATATACGGGAGCCGATCCGGAAATCGGAGCGATGAGTTCTTTTGATATCGGAATCGACAGGGGTGTCTATCCACAGGCCAGGACCATTCGCCTGGGAACAACCATGACATTTTAATTACAAATATGAAGATCATGAAGAAGTATATCACCAGTATTACGATTATATTACTTACACTGCTCGCCACAGGTTGTGAGGATTTTTTGGATCTTAAACCTCTGGATCAGGAAGTATCGTCTAACTTTTATCAGACCGAAGATGATGCAATGCAAGCGATTGTTGCAGTGTATGATGTTTTAACCTATCAGTCCTCACCAGGCATTTCATGGGCACCTTTTGTTACAATGTCTGATATTCTCTCTGATGACGCCTACGCGGGTGGTTCAGATGCGAATGACGGTTTTAATGAAGATGAGCTGAACACTTTTAATATTCCGGCAACCAACCTGATTGTTCATTCATTCTGGATCAAGAATTACATTGGTATCTACAGAGCCAATCTTTTCCTTGAAAAAATTGAAGAGATTGATGCACCGGATGATTTTAAAACCAGGACCATTGCAGAGGCCAAATTCATGCGTGCCTACTTTTATTTTGAGCAGGTTCGGTTTTTTGAAAATATTCCGTTGCTGACATCTACCATCAAAGGTCCTTCAGAATATCAACAGGAGCAAAACACACCGGAAGAGGTATACAATCAAATTGCACTCGACCTGGTTGAGGCTGCTGCTGATTTACCCGGAGAGGTTGTTTCTGCCGAGGCAGGCAGGGTCACCAAATGGGCGGCCAAGGCATTACTTGCAAGGGTGTATCTGTTTTATAATGGTGTCTATAATGGAGAGTTGGATGCCAGTGGAACCGCGGTCGACCAGACCTATGTACTGAATGAACTTGAAGATGTGATCACAAACAGCGGACATGACCTGTTTGAGGATTATGGAGAAAATTTCAGCCTGTCCGGTGAATTTGGCGTAGAATCTGTCTTTGAGATTTCCTATGGAGACACACCTCCCTGGTGGGATTGGGAGTACGTCCGGGGGGGCAATGGAAACCTCTCTGCCCAAATGAACGGTCCAAGGGTTACCGGTTCGGATAATTGGAACAGGGGCTGGAGTTTCGCACCTGTCAGCCAAAAACTTGTTGATGACCTGTCAGGTGATCCCAGGCTTGAATATACGGTTGTATCCGAAGCAGATCTGGATGGCAAATTAACGGTAGGATATCAGCATACCGGTCATTTTTCCAACAAATACACCTCTGATGCCGAACACTGGGGGTCTGCCGGACAGTTTGAGCTGAACAGAACCATCAATCATCGTGTGATCCGGTTCTCTGATGTGCTGCTTATGGCGGCTGAGCTTGGGAGTCCGAATGCACAGGCCTATCTTGACCGTGTAAGAACAAGGGTTGATTTGCCCAGCGTTCCGGCAACATTAGATAATATTTATGCTGAACGCAGATTAGAGCTGTCACTGGAGGGGCTCAGGTACTTCGATCTGCTCAGGCGCGGACTTAGCTTTGCAGGGCAGGAGTTGACAAATTCGGTGAGAGGACCAAATTATATTGGTGATCAGGATATCTTTGATGTTAATTTCGATCCTGCCACCAAAGGTTTTCTCCCAATTCCACAGACAGAGATTGATCTATCAGCAGGTACATTGATACAAAACGATGGATATTAAAATTATTTAGTCTGTCAGTAAAGTACAATGGTTATAGTATTGTCCGATATCAAAGCTTACCCTTGGGCAGGTTTTGATATCGGACATTTTATGGACAAACTATATGTAATAAAATTGACAGGTTCTTCGATCGGATAATGACCTGATCAGAAATAGGTTACCAGCTTCTATATATCCATTAAGTACTGTGTAAGATTGTCATCACGGTCGAGATGCAGCTTTTTCCGTAAACGGTAACGGCTGATCTCGACCCCACGGATGGATATGTTCATCAACGGAGCGATCTCCTTGGTAGAGATGTTCATTCTCAGGTAGGCACTCAGTCGCAGCTCCTTTGGTGAGATATCCGGGTGTTTTTCTTTCACCCTGTTGAGAAACTCCTGGTGTACCTCATCGAAGTAACGGTCGAAAACCTCCCAGTTCTTTTCATTGTTGATATCCCTGTCGATCTTGCGACTGATCTTTTTTAATTCCTGCTCGACGAATTCGCTTTTTGCAGCTTTGGTGAGGTTAGATAGTTCCTGTTTGAGGGCGTTGAGGAATTTGTTTTTCCGGATGATGTGGTAGGTTGAATTTGCCAGTTCCTTGTTCTTATGCTTCATGCTGGATTCCAGTTTATCGATCCGTAGTCTTTCAATTTCGCGTTCCGCCCGCAATTGTTCCTCTTTTAATATTTCTTCTTTCTTCTGAAATGCGACTGTGTATTTCTCTTTTTCTGAGGATCTGATGTATTCGAACCTTCTCCTGAGGTACAGTATCCCGGTCAGCAGCATGATAAGCATCAGCACGGTGTAAAGGATATACGCTGTGGTGGACCTGTAGAAAGGGGTCAGGATGGAAAATGCGAAGCGGTCAGTTGCACTGATGCTGTTGTAGATATTATTTGCTCTCACTTCGAATATGTATTCGCCGTCCTTCAGATTGTTGTATTCTTTCCTGTTCGATGTATTCCAGTCCGACCATTCATCACTGAAACCAATCAGCCTGCAGCTGTAGGTAATATTGTCAGAATTTTCGGGGTCCGGACAATTATATGTAAATGCAAGGTTATTCCATTCGTATGCAAGTTGATAGTTTTCGAATGCTTCTTCTGTCTCCATATCTTTATTGCCCTGGTAGGTCAGGACAGAATCGCGGCTTCTGGATGAGATACTGACGGTTTTGATGTGTGCAATGGATTTGAATTGAAAATTTTTGTTTACAGTGGGGTCATAATGGATCAGTCCCTTTACCGATCCGATAAAGACATTTTCATAGTCATGTACATATATGTGTTCATAATTGTTTTTCAGGAAATTGGAGAGCATTGCAAAAGGGGTGGAAATCTTCCGGTAGGTGCCATCTTCCAGTAACCGGTAAAATCCAGCACCTTCATCTGAGGTATACCACCTGTTTCCACGATGGTCGACATGCAGAAAAGAGATCTTGCCCAGGCCGGCGAAAAAACTGTTTAACTCTCCCGACGGTACAAATGTATTCATGTCAGAATCATATACATAGTTTCCATTGGTGGTTGAAACAAAGAACTGGCCATCAAGCATATGGATATTGTAAGGTAAATCACCACCAAGTCCGGCTGTGTCAAGGAACTGCTCCATAGATAAAGTATCCGAAAAGTCTGCATTTAACCTCACCTTGTACAAACCTTCATAGTCGTGGCTTACCCAAATGTTATTCTCACTATCACACACTATCTTTCTGAGGGATTTATCTAAATCTATCGTACCGGTCTGTTGCCAGTGCCCCTCACGGTCCTTCTCATAAGTAATGAACCCATCGTAGTTGCTGCTGAACAGTCGGTCGTCCACCCCGTTCATCCTGAAAAAATTCCAGACTCCATCCGAATTTGAGATCTTCACTGCCTTTTCACCTTCAATCCTGAATGCCCCATAATTATGGGCACACAACAACTGATCGTCCATCACGGCAAGATACCAGACCTGACCTTCAGTATTTTCTACCATGTCGAATTCAATATCATTGGGATTGGAAAGCTGGCCGAATGGCTTGGTGAGCAGTCCCTGGTTGGTGCCTACATATAACTTCCCGTTGAAAATGATCGAGGTATAGGCCGTTTCGATATTGAAGTTATGGTGGATAAATGAGATGGGCAAACTGGTCTTTAGATAATCGATCCCATTGTCCAGGCCCACCCATAAATTTCCACGTGAATCTGTGAGGTGAGAGAGAACGGTGTTGTTTTGCAACACCTTCAACCTGTTGAGATGCTGTATGATGTTGCCATTTATATCAGTGATATAGAGTCCGTTCTTTACGGTGCCGAAAATATAGTGGTCGTTGTTGACAGATCCATTGTATAAATTATGGCTGACCGCATTTTTATTCATCTCTACATTCCATTTCTGCAATTTTGATCCGGAGAGGACAAACAATCCATTGGAAAATGAACCGATGATGAGGTCATCGGAACTGTACGGCAGGATGAGCATGATCTCATCTTCTGTAAATACAGGTGCATCGGAAACGATATGCAGTGCTCCATTTTCCAGCTTCTTCAGGCCACGCTCTTTCTCAACGATGTAAAAATTATTGTTTACATAGTAAGAGAACCCGAAGCTGGTTTGGGGTTCGATCACGCGCATTGCCCCATCCTGCAGTATAAATATATATTCATAGCTCTGGAAGATAATGCCATATCGGGTCTGGTGAATCTCCCATACCGTCGCAAAATTCCTGTAATCTTCCGGGATCAGATGGTTCAGGTTTTTATAGATCGGCTTACCCAAAGAATCTTCCATGATCATCCCAATTTCAGTATACCCGCCTACATAGATCCTTCCATCAGATCCTTGTGTAATCGAATGGACCTCAGAATTGTTATCTAACGGGATCAACCGCCACTCCTCACCATCGAACCTGATGATCCCTTTTTCATTGCCAAAATATACATTGCCCTTGTCATCCTCTAAAATATCCCATGTTTGCGCCCCGGCATGGGTCTGTTCAGTAGTGAAATTATGAACATCCGGCTGACCAATTGACTTGATTTGTGAAGTAAGTTCGGTTGCATGCAACAAACCCAATATGATGTATGTAATGATGAACCGGATGGTATTTCCTGATGTCATATAATATAAAATTATGTATTTCGAAATATATGAAATTCAATTGAATCAGCAAGTATTTGCATTTTCTAATTTCAATTGATGTATTCCAGAGTGTAATTGAATTCTGTATGGTTTTTGTTGAGGTTTCAAATCGGTCGTGTTAAGTATAAGATGTGATAATTAATTGGTGTATATGCACTGAAATATTCATATTGCAATATGTTTACAATCGGGATCTTCCGTTTCATTCCGGAACTTATTGATCAGCAGTAAGATAGAGCAGGAGGTAAAATCAGACATGGAGCATAGGAACTCCAGGCTGGAGGGAGAACGGTGAGGTTCCTTTTGTGGATTTAATCAAACTACTGAACTAAAATGAGAAGAATTTCACTGTTTAGCAGCGTACTGTTGCTGGTATTGACAACGTACACCAGACAATGTTCTGATCCTCACGAAAGATATGAGGACCCACCATGGCTGGGAGGTTCCAATATTGAGACCCTTGAGGGTGAGGGAAACTACGATATTTTCCTTGCCCTGATGGATAAGGCTGAATACAGGGTGTCGATTGAAAATCAGCTTTTCACCTTGTTTGTGCCCAGTGACAGTTCATTCGAAGCTTATTTCGATAAGATTGGCGTCAGCAGTGTGGATGCGCTGTCAACAGATGCTGCAGAAGAGCTTTTCGGTCAGCACATCCTGATCAACCCCAGGTCACGTGAACAATTGATGTATGAGTATGCCTGGGGAGAGCTGCAGGATCCTAAAGGTGAGTACGGGACATTGTTCCACAGGAAGGAGACCTATGCTGTTCCTTTGGAATATAAGGAGACGGTCAGGTATAATCCTGAATTCAAGGACGAGGAGTTGTTGCTGTACCGACGCACCACGATGATCCCCCTGTTTACAACCGAGTTTTTTGAGGATTATTTTGGTGATCCCAAGGGTTCTGATTACCTTTTTATGTATCCGAACAGCTCCTGGAGCGGAATGCAGTGGCACGATGCCATGGTAACCGAGGCGGAAGTGCGTACATCGAGCGGATTTATCTATTATCTAGACAGGGTGGTTGAACCGGTGGAGACCATTGAAACATATCTCAAAGACAACCAGGATCAGTTTGGGGTATTCTATGACATCGCCCAGAGATTTGCCACTTACGTGAATCCCGGTTTTAATGAGGACAATGAGCGGAGGTACAGGAAGAGCTACAGTCAGATCAGTGACTTCGCTGATGAGTGGGGTCCTGAGTCCTCTTCGGCAGAAGCAAAAATGCTGTATTCCTTTACTGCATTCATCCCGTATGACAATGTCCTGCAGGACTTTCTCGACAATACGGTACTCCAGTCATATTCATCCCTTGACAGTGTACCGCAGTTATTCCTGGTTTACCTGCTCCAGTCTCACCTGAATACCTACCTGAGTCTTCCTTCTAAAATTGAAGATCGCTTTCTGAATTATTACGGTGATGAGATCACGATTGATGTGAATGCCGACATTGGCGGAGCACGAGGATGTGGAAACGGGGTGATCTATTTCATGAACAGCTTGATGGAGCCCAATGCCTTTACCTGTGTCCCCGGAGATATCTTCTACCAGCGTGAGTATACAACATTCCTTTACGCACTTGAAGAATCAGGTGTCCTGAATAGCCTTACCCGTCCTGATATCACAATGACCCTTTTTGCTCCCAGCAATGCAGAGCTCCTGGAATATGGCATCAGGCATAATGAAGTGGATGGAGATATCATCATTGAGATCATGGGTTCGGACGGTGTCTGGAACGAGATGGAAGTACTGGACATACAGGATTTTGTTGAGGACTACATCCATGCCGGGAATTATGAGGATTTCCTGGGTGAGGGTTTCATCCGGATGGCATCCGATAATTATATATATTATAATAACGGTGAAATCATTGGAGGTGGAAACCAGGTTGAAGGTGATGTAAGCCTTGTGGTGGAAAAGGTGCCCAGCAACAGGAACGGAAACCTCTTCTATATCGACAATTCTATCAAGGCTCCCTATAATACTGCCGAATATATCCTGAATGATCCGGAGCTTTCTGACTTCGGGACGATGCTGGATACGCTGAACCTGATCGACAGTATCCAGGCCGATTATGAGATTCCTGGAGTGAGATTTCCAAGGATTAATTTCATGAACCAGTTGAACCAGTGGACCGTATTTGCACCCACCAACCAGGCACTTGCAGATGCAGTAATTGCCGGTCTGCTTCCCACTGATGCGGATGAATTAAAAGAATTTGTCTATTACCACTTTGTAAGGGGTACAACAGTTTTCGATGATGGCGAATTTTCAGGAACACTTCCTACCCACCGGAAAGACGCCATTATCGGATCCGACATATTTTATGAATCTGTTGATATATCCAATGCGATCCACAGTCTCACCGTCACGGATATGACCGGACAGGATGTGACCGTGGAGCACACTGACGCGAACCGGCTCATAGAAAGAGGTTCCCTTCACAAAATCAACTCTGTATTACTTTCTGAACCAGCTAAATAGATGTGATATTAAGGTTTAACTTGCATTGTTTTTCAAACATCAGACTATGAACAAATTACTACCAAAACTCTGGCTAGCGGTCATTATCCTGGGCATAGCTGCAAATCTTTCCGCGCAAAATTTCGTGGTCAGTGGAACAGTGATGGACGCGGACTATGACGAACCACTCATGGGGGTGAATATTGTGGAGATCGACAAGAATGGCAGATTCCTGAATGGGACCATTACCGATTTGAACGGCAACTATGTGATCAGCGTCAGTTCAGGAAATGCAAGTATCCAGTACTCAATGCTTGGTTTTGAGAAGAAGATCGTGGATGTGAATAACCGGACAAGGATCGATCTTGAACTGGGTGAGTCTTCGTTGGAACTGGATGAAGTGACTGTGGTCGGTCAAAAGATGGGAAACGACGGAGTCCAGTCCATCAGGGACCGTGCCACATCGGTGGCCAGGATCGAGTTCGAAGGGCTGAACTCCAGTATGACCACCACAGTTGAGGAGATGCTCCAGGGACGACTCGGTAATGTCGATATCTCAGCAGTTTCCGGCGACCCGGGTGCAGGTCTGAATATACGGATCAGGGGTACAGCAACACTGAATGCCAGGAACAGTCCGCTCATCGTGATCAATGGAATACCCTACGACACCCAGATCGATGAGGGATTTGATTTTGGAAGTGCTGATGTGGAGAAATTCGGTAACCTGATAGATGTGGCCCCGGAAGACATTGAATCGATCGAAGTGTTGAAGGATGCCGGAGCGACAGCCATTTGGGGATCGAAGGCCTCCAATGGTGTCCTGATGATCAAAACCAAAAGGGGTACCCGCTCGAAGCCGATCTTTGAATATACTTCGAAACTGACCCGGGCCCACGAGCCAGCCCCGATTCCGATGCTTGACGGGGGAGGTTACGCCAGGCTGATTGCAGAATCACATTATAATCTTGATGAGAGAAATAACTTCTTCCAGTCAGATCCGGCTTCCAGGGAGATTGCTTATGACAAGGATTGGGAGGAGTACTGGAACTATGCCCAGAACACTAACTGGGTAGAGGCAATTACAAGGAAAGCATTTACCCAGCAGCATCACTTCTCGGTGCGCGGCGGAGGTGAAAAATCTGGTTATAAACTCTCTGTCGGTTACCAGGATGAGGGAGGTACAACAATTGGTACCAGGTTGAAAAGACTAAATATAGGAACAGCATTTGACTATACGATCTCCTCGAAGCTGAAATTCTCCAGTGATATCCTGTATACACGCTACGACCAGGATGCCAATTATGATTTCGAGGATGGAGAATATTCGGGAAACAAGAGTCTGCGGGCCATGGCTTACCGGAAGATGCCAAACCTGTCCATCTATGTAAGGGACACCAGCAACAATGTATATGATGAATACTTCACCCCGTTGAACACGCTCCAGGGAACTGCACGGCAGATGGTCAACCCGGTGGCTTTTGCGAATCTTGGAAGACATAAGCGATACAGGGACAACCTTCGGGCCGGGTTCAACCTGGACTACAGGATTACCGAAAAACTGAGAATGAATTCAACCATTACCCTGGATGTCTTCGATTCAAAAATGGAAAAATTCCTTCCTTTCAAGGCGATAGGGTATAATTTTTACGACAACATCACCAGGCTCGCAACCAATGAATTCACCAACAAATCTTCGATCTACGCAATCTCGAAATTTATTTATACACCTATTGTCAATGAGACGCATGACCTGAAGATACTTACGCAACTTGATGCTGAGATGTCGGCCACACGTGGGTTCCATGTGGAGACAAGCAACGCCTTTTCGGAGTATGATTATACCATTGTTGGTGATAAGAATAACAGGGGAATGTGGGCCTGGCCATCCAGGTACCGCTCTGTCGGTGCTTTTATGAATGCCTATTACAAATTCCAGGACAAGTATATCTTCTCTGTCGGAGCTAAACTTGAAGGGAATTCTAAATACAGCAGTCAAGTGCGTTGGGGGATCTTTCCTGCCGTTACTGCCGCATGGCGAATCTCCGAGGAGTCCTTCCTGGAAAATGCGTTCTTTATCAACGATTTCAGAATACGGGGCAGTTGGGGGATCTCCGGCAACGCTCCCACAGACAACTACCTCTACTTCAACACGTATGGGGCAGGGGTGCAGTATTCCTACCTGGAAATGGCAGGTGTGAGGCCCAACAATATGGAACTTACCGGGCTTCGGTGGGAGAACATCGAACAGCTGAACCTGGGATTCTCATTTTACGGGCTTAACAACAGGCTGAATGTCGAATTTGATGTATATGACAAGACCACCCACAATCTCTTCCTGAGGAATACCGGCATCCCGAGCAGCACAGGTTTCAGCAGCTACAATACCAATGACGGCAAATTACAGAACAAGGGGATAGAGGCCATGGTGGATTACCGGGTAGTGGACGGTGAGAATTTCAAATTCAGTTTCAATTTCAACATCTCACGTAACCAGAACGTAGTCCTGCAATTGCCGGAAAACTTTAGTACGGAATACGGGAACATGCTGGACAACGGAAATTACAAGATCGCCATCGTTCCCGGAAGCCCGATTGGAGGTTTCTTCGGATATAATTTCCAGGGTGTATACGCTAATGAAGAGGCTACCTATGTACGGAATGCCGATGGAGAGATCATGTATGAACTTGGACAGACGGAACCGATGCAGATGATCATGGGTGGGTCCTCATCCTATATTTTCGAAGCTGGTGATGCCCAATACCTGGATCGGAATTTTGATGGAAAAATTGATGAGCTCGATCTGTTCTACCTTGGAGACACCAACCCCGATTTTATGGGAGGATTCGGACCCAGATTTTCGTACAAGGGCCTGGTGGTGAACTTCCACCTCTATTTCAGGGTCGGCCAGGAAGTGATCAACCAGACAAGAATGGACACGGAGAACATGTATACCTATGATAACCAGAGCAAGGCAACCAACTGGAGATGGCGTACATCAGGTGATTCAACAAACATGCCCCGGGCACTGCACAATGAAGGTTTCAACTGGCTCGGCTCAAGCCGGTTCGTTGAAGATGGATCCTATGTCAGGTTCAAGTCAGCATCCGTCTCCTACACCTTTCCGAAAAGTATCTCAAGGAATCTGAATCTTTCGCAGATGCGGGTTTACCTTACAGGCTACAACGTGTATACGTGGACCAGTTACTCGGGGCAGGACCCTGAAGTACCGCTTCCTTCAAGGCCCGACTCGCTGCCGAAGGACTACAGCAGGACACCACCGAGTATTCGTTACACCCTGGGACTTAGCATCACATTCTAAACAGCCAAAGGATAATGCAAATCGTTATGAAAAGAATATCAAAAAAATTCAGGATCGTAATACCGGTATTGCTAACCATCATGATCATTGGTCATACCGGATGTAATGACTGGCTGAATATTGAACCAGAAAGTGAACTGATCAAGCAGGAATTCTGGAAAACCAGTGATGATGTGATGGCAGTGATGGCAGCTACCTATAATGCCATGCGGGAAACCACCATCAAATCCTTCCTGCTCGGAGAAGTCAGAGCCGATTTCATTTCTGTTGCCGGAGGCGAATTCAGTGATTACAGCAGGATCGGTAACAACAATATATCATCAACCAACTGGGTGGTCAGATGGGGAGCTTACTACAATACCATCAACCTGGCCAATACAGTCATGTACTATGCGCCTCTCATGCAGGAGGTGGACAAGTCTATATCCAACAGGGAACTGGAGGGAATTGAAGCTGAAATGCTCTTCCTCAGGTCACTGAGTTATTTCTACCTGGTGCGAATCTGGAAGGATGTTCCGCTCGTTCTTGAGCCAACGATCTCAGATACGGTTGGCTTTTACATTCCAAAGAGTCCGGAGAATGTTGTCCTGAACCAGGTGGTCGATGATCTGAAGCGGGCAAGCGCGCTGGCATTTACCGACCAATTCAGGGGTGACCTGGTCGATTACAAGGGAAGAGCAAATAAATACGCGATCCAGGCCCTGCTGGCTGATGTACTGCTCTGGCAGGAAAGATATACTGAATGTGTTACCTATTGCGATTCAGTGATCAATACCGGGATCTTCTCGCTGGAACCAAATACAGACTGGTTCGACCTCTATTATCCTGGCAACTCCATGTCGGAAAGCCTCTTCGAAATCCAGTACGATGACGATCTCGAGGGACAGGAAAACCCGATGTACTACAGCCTGCTCAGTCAGATCAATGTAGCAATAGAAAAAATCGCTTACAATGTAACTGCTGATATCAGGTTCTTACGTAAAAGAGGGCCGATCTGGAAATACCGGGGGACCGACGAGACCGGTGCGGGTTTCAGGGTGAGAACGGATAATGAGCGTGATGCGAATTTTATCTATTACAGGTATGCCGACATCCTGCTGATGAAGGCTGAAGCACTGGCTGAACTGGGTGATCTTGAGAATGCAAACAACCTTGTCACAACCGTTGCTGAAAGGGCAGGGGTGACCCACATTCCGACCTTCTCACTTGATGATTTCAGAAATGTTTTGCTTGCCGAACGGGGTCGCGAATTTGCCGGTGAGGGCAAAAGGTGGTTCGACGTTTTGAGGTTTGCGAAGAAAGATGGCTTTGAAGACAAACAGCGGCTTGTTGACATCCTGCTTGGGAAGGCTTCTGATGCGCAGGAACTGGCGATCATGAGGACCAAGGTGATTGATACCATGAGCTACTACCTCCCGATTCACCAGGATGAGATACAGTACAACAGGAACCTGGAACAGAATCCATTCTACGACAGGTGATATTTAACGATTAAGTGAATTAAGTTATGGAAACAACAGGATACAGGAAACAGTGGTACAGCATCCCATTTAGGCTTGGTGTTTTATTGGCCATCATGACCTTCATGGTGCAATGTGGTGATGATGTTATTGAGTGGGAACTTAAATCCACAGAGATGGTGATCACCGATTATGTGTACAATAATCCTGAACAATTCAGCGAGTTTGGCAACCTGCTTGAATATACGGGCATCGAAAACCTGCTGAGGGTCAGGGGACCTTTTACACTGCTGCTTCCCACCGACGAAGCCATGCGGGCATATTACGAGTCAAAAAAGGTCTCATCATATACAGAGATCGACAAAGAGATGCTCGAAGACCTGGTATACAATCACCTGTTCCAGGGTCAGATCACAGCCGGGAGTATCGGGCAGGGTGCATTGCTTTATAAGAATGGGCTGGGCGATTATGTGGCGTCTGAATTCTCAGGGATCGAGATATTGATCAACAAGACAGCGATCATCATCAAAAGGGATATACCAACTTCCAACGGGTATGTGCATCATATCGATCATGTCCTGGAACCAGTAACGGGAAGTGTTGTGGAAGAACTGGCAACCTATCCGGGATATTCGATCTTCCTGGATGGACTGGAAGTGACCGGTTTATCAGACACGCTCAATATCATCGAATTTCCGTATGGCTCCGCAACTGCGCGTACACGTTATACACTCCTGGCAGTACCGGATACCCTTTACCAGAGACATGGCATAAATTCCATAGACGACCTGATCGACCGTTACAGCGACAGTGAAGATCTTACTGCCCTTGAAAATGGTCTGTACAAATATATGGTCTACCATTGTCTGAATGAGACCTATTACTTTAACGACCTGGCACCCAATGATATTTATTACCTGATTACATTTGACAATAATCTGAATATCAAGGTGGATGACGATTACAGGATCAATCCCACAGATTCGAGTTTTACAGGATTCTATTATGACCTGTCCAATATTCCAGCCAAGAACGGCGCCATCCATACTGTGAATACGCTGCTGGAGAATAAACCACCAGATCCTCAGACGATCATCTTCCAGACTACAGACTTTTTTGACCTTCAGCAGGGGCCTTATTACCTGAACTACTATCAGCGGTTCTATGATGGTGAAAACACATTCGAATTTATCAAGTGGGAAGGAGAGTTCATGTTGTATTACCTGAAACCGTCGCATAACCTGATGGATGATGACTGCCTGAACATGAATGGTCATTTCGAGATAGAGATCACCACAAAGAAAGTCCCGAAGGGCGACTATGAATTGTCAGGCTTCTTTTTCATGGGAAGCGGCTTCCCCGAAATGGCTGTCTACGTCGATGGCGAGCGAATTGGAAACGTAGATCTTGAGGACGGAACCTGGGGCGGAAGTCCGCTTAAATTCGGTGATGTCAGTTTCACTGAAACGGAGCGGCATACCATACGCCTGGTCAGTGTCAGGCCCGGTGGTCTATTCTGGGATTATGTAAGATTTACGCCCAAAGTTTAGGTGAATCCCTGAGATGGTCATTGGAGTTGTAATATATCTCAGACAAAATATTTGAAAAAAATAACGACTAAATACTGACTTCATGATGAATTTAAAAAGAGCTGTCCGGAACACGCTGATCGCATTCCTGGCTTTGTCCCCGGGAATTTCGGGGCTCATGGCCCAGGACCAGGGGGTCATCTTAACAGGTAAGGTACTTCAATCCGGGTCAGGTGAACCTCTTCAGCAAGCCGTAGTCTCCGTTGTATCTACAGGTGAATCTGCTGCCGCAGGTGAATCCGGGTCATTTACACTGGAACTGCCATCGGACAACGAGAAGATCCTTGTCAATCTTCCCGGGTATCACACACTTGAAGCCTATAGTCATGGCAGAACGGAGATCAATTTCTATCTTACCCGAAGGGGTGATGTCTCAAGTGATGAGATCTATATTTCTCCCTTCGGTACTGGTCTGCTCAGGGATGCGACCAACAACGTGTCAATAGTGACCAGGTCTGAAATTGAAAACTCTGCGGCTTCCTCATGGGACCAGACACTGAGCGGAAAGGTGCCGGGTCTGCATATCATCGGTCATTCCGGGATGCCCGGACACAGTTCATGGATGAATCTCAGGGGAATCACTTCGATATTTGCAAGGAATGTTCCGGTCGTTTTTGTTGACGGAATGATGCATGAGGTGAACTACCCCAACAATTATATACTTGAGGGACACTTGTTAAACCCGATGGATGTAGTCGATATCAATGATATAGTCGATATCTCGGTGATTAAAGCCGGAGAAGGGCAACTTGGAAGTGTCGGGTCGAACGGTTTCCTGTCAGTAAATACAGAACAGAAAGAAGAAACCAGTGCATCCATTCTTTTGAAAGCTTATGGTGGAATCGCACTTGCACCCAATCATCTTGATGTGATGAATGCTGATCAGTACAAATCCTATTTTTCTGATCTGCTGATGTCCGAGGGGTATGACAATACCCAGATCAACCAGATGTATCCATGGTTGAATGGTGACAAATCCTCCAGGGAGTACTACAGATACAACAATAATACCGATTGGCAGGGAGAGATCTTCCGGCCCGCATCCCTGCAGAAGTACTACCTGTTCCTCAAAGGTGGAGATGATATCGCAACATACAATATATCCTCAGGCTTCCTGAGGCATGGCGGTACACTTGAAAACTACAGGTACTCAAGGTATAACCTGCGGCTTAACGGACAGATCAATATCACGAACAGGATCACCATCACACCACATACTAAAATATCACTGACCGATGCCTATATGACAAACAGTGGTCCGACCGTGCAGCACAATCCTGTAACTTCAGCTTTACTGAAACCACCCCTGATGTATCCGAATGAAAGGAGCGAAATGGGCGCAGAACTTTACCCGATCGACGATGTGGGTACTTTCAACATGACGAATCCGGTTGCGCTGATCTCGAATGACAACGAAGATTATCAAAGGAGCTTCCAGTTGCTGACCTCGGTAAAGCTTGATGTCGAAATTACACCCGAATTGAAAATTTCCAACGTTGTCGGGACCAGTGTGAATAATGACAGGGTAAATGTATTTATACCCGATGTCGGCGTTGTGCAGATCGACTCTGCAAGAAACAGTCCGCAGGACATGGTAACAGAATTCCGCTCAGTGCAGAATCATACCACGTTGAGCTATACT
Source organism: Bacteroidales bacterium (assembly GCA_029210585.1). GTDB lineage: Bacteria > Bacteroidota > Bacteroidia > Bacteroidales > M55B112. The sequence continues at coordinate 34,588 of JARGFP010000004.1, read as the reverse complement.
AAAAACATGGCTGCCGGCCATATACTGAACCTGCAGGCAGGGGCCCGCTTGCTCTCAAATTCCTATAAGAATACAATCGGGATCGACCTCAATACCCCTTCGGATGATTTCACCAGTCTTGGACAGGGTGCAGAATATGAATATTTAAAGATCAGTGATGGTGAACTGGGAGAATTGAAATGGGTCTCCTTATTTGGGAATTTTGCATACCAGGTCAGGGATAAGTACTACCTGAGAGCATCGATCTCATATGATGGTTCTTCTGCCTTTAATCAGCAGAACAGGTACAACTTTTATCCCTCGGTGTTCGGGGCATGGCGACTGAGTTCAGAAGATTTCCTGAAGAACTCATCCTGGCTGAATGATCTGAAATTAAGGGCCTCTTATTCGGTGACAGGGAATATGTACAGCAATATCTATAACCAGTCAAAATTTACATATACAGGAAGAAGGTATAATAATATTGGTGTTGCTGTACTTGACTACATACCGAATGAAGATATGGAAGTGGAAAAGAAAGCCACAATCAATACAGGTCTGGATATCTCAGTGGCAAAAAGAGCGGTGAATTTCCATGTCGACTACTATATCTCCAGTGTGAATAACCTGATCATTAACCAGCAGCTCCCGTATAATTTTGGATTTACGAACTATTACGACAACGGTGGAGCGCTGTCGGTTACAGGACTCGAATTTGGCGGTGATGCACGCTTTTTTATAGGCCAGTCCAGTCTCGAACTGCAAGCATCTGTGACAAAACAGGAGAGCAAGATCACATCCCTGAATTTTATCAGTCCGGATACTGAATTCCTCACCAGGGAGATTTTCGGAGCAGAATATGTTGTTGCAGAGGGATCTCCGGTAAACGCATTTTATGGCTACAAAACACTTGGAATCTATGCTTCTGATGCAGATGCGGCTGGCGTCACAGGACCCAACGGACGCCCAATGAAGGGAGGAGATGTCATTTTTGATGATGTGGACGAAAATAACATGATCAATGATGCAGACAAACAGATCATTGGCGATCCAAATCCTGATCTGTTCGGATCATTTGGTGCTACCCTGAATGTCGGGAAATTTGAATTCAACGCGCTGTTTACATACAGCCTGGGGAATGACATATATAATTATGTACGTCACCAGATGGTCTCCATGGACAATTATGCCAACCAGAGTACTGATGTGCTTGATCGCTGGACCGAGGGAGCTGCAGATGCTGATCTGCCAAGAGCTGCCATCGGGGACCCCTCCGGAAACAATGTATTTTCTGATCGCTGGATCGAGGATGGCTCCTATCTGCGATTCAGGGAATTCAGGGTAAGTTATCAGGCAGACCGCTTTTTGGGCCTGAATAAGGGGGCAGTTGTCTTCCTTACCGGTACTAACCTGGTCACATTTACCAATTATTCAGGTTACGACCCGGAGACCATGTTCCTGAATGATCCTTATTTCCTGGGCATCGACTATGGCAGACTGCCGCATGCCCGCTCAGTAATTATTGGAGTACAATTAAGCTTATAAACTATCTGCATGATGAATACGAAGAGATCAGTAACATGGCTAACCGTTTTATCCTTATTATTCTCAGGATTTCTTATTTCCTGCAGCGAGGATATTTTTGAAACACCCATTGGAGGAAGGATCGTTCCCGAGGACCATTACAGGTCTGAACTGGATGCCCTTCTTTCATATGCAGGATGTTTCGTGTATCTCCAGGAAATCGCAGAAAATCAGGTTCTTGTGGACGGACTCAGATCAGATCAGATGAACGTAACTGATAGAGCCGATAAGGATATGATTGATATCAGTATGCATGAATTGTCACCCGATAATCCATACATCGATCCATCGAATTATTACAAGCTTATCATCAATGTAAACGAGGTACTGCCGAATCTTCCGCAGATACTGGAACTTGACAGGGATTTCGATTCACTTAGCCTTTACACCTTTGAAGGAGCCCTGGTTACGTTGAGGAGCTGGGCCTATTTTATGCTGGCAAAGCTGAATGGTGAAGTCGGACTTATTTCGCCCGACATTGAGGAATTTGATCCGAGTGACACCCCAGAATACCTTTCAAAGGAAGAGATCATCGATAAATTGATCCAGGAGTTGCTCGTGTATGATGACCCTAAAGATATTGTGCGTTTTACAGTCGATCATTATGTACTGCTGGGTGAATTGTACCTGGAGAAGGAAGATTATGATAACGCTGTGAAATACCTGAAATTCGCCTGTGACGGGCCAGCTTACAGGCGTGTATTTATGGTGGATGATGCATACCAGCAGGAGGCATGGAGAGATATTTTTCTGAATTCAACGGACCAGTTCGGTACCGTTTTTACGGCAGTGCCTTACTCATTTGTTGACGGTCAGAAAAACACCCTGGAAGAGTGGATGCATCCCGACTATGACTATATGGTAAAACCTGCGACCGTACTGATCGATTCATTTGCCGCCCAGGTGCAACAGAATGGAGATCCCAGTGATGAAACACGTGGTATGGGTGTTTCGATAGATACAACGAATGCAGGATCTCCTTATATCAATAAATACTCCATTGACGGCGGGATCCCGCACAGTGCAGATATCATACTTTACAGGGCGGCCGATGTGCATATGCTACTCGCAGAAGCTTTGAACAGGACCGGTGAGCATGACCTGGCGATGGTTCTGCTGAATGATGGAATTGCATCACTGGGAGGCGAAAGACCATCAAATTTTGTGAAATGGTCACCCAACCGTGGTGTGAGGGGACGTGCATATCTCGAGAACAAAGTCATCCCTCCCTCCGATACGGCCAACCCGATGCTCTATATCGAGGATCTCATCATCCAGGAAAGAGCAATGGAACTCGCATTTGAAGGCAAAAGATGGTTTGACCTCGTACGGATAGCCACCCGAAGGGGAGAACCTGAATACCTTGCTGATAAAGTAGCCTCAAAGTTCGAAGATCCCGCTACCGCAGATGCAATCCGGAATAAGTTGCTGGATCCGGTGAACTGGTACCTGCCGCTTACAAAAATCGGCACAGAATAATACCAGTAGTTAGTAGAAAAAAAAAGATGCCGGCCTGATGCCGGCATCTTTTTTTTAGGGTATGATTATTCAACAACAAATTTAGTGTGACCTGCTGAACCATTTTCAGTCTTTACGCTGATCATGTAAATACCTCTTTCAAGTTCAGAAGTATTGATCGAGAAGCTTTCACCTCCGTCAACTGAAATATTCATTACTCTGGCACCCAGGATGTTGTGAACTGAAACTGTCCTTGCATCTACTGCATTCCTGATATAGAGAATGTCGCTTGCAGGGTTCGGGTAGACACTGAATTGTGCACTCTCGAACTTCTCAACTGCAACAGTACTCTTTTCAAGCATCATTGTTCCGCAACCATCCATGTTGCTCCAGCTTTCAGGATCGGATGCATTCACCCAAACAAGGCGGTTCCTGGCGTTACCCCCGTCAACTCCATCATTGTCGGCAATGGTCACGCCAATTCCGAGTGTAATGGTCTCATCGGGTAAAATTACATTGGCATTCCTGTCGAGAATGTTATCCCAGGGAATAAAGAATTCTGTAATTGCAGTGTATGCTTCACCCTCTACATCTGTGGTGGCGGTATATCCTCTCTCTCCGGTAAACCATCCTGGTCCATCTGTATAGTCTGCCAGGAATGCTGGAGCAAGCTGATAATGACCGTTTGTTCCGGCATTTCCTGTTGCACCAGGTCCTGTTCCATCTTTTAGGTCACCCACATTCATATCGAGGTATACCTCGATTTTATCTTTTTCCCATGGTTGACCAAAGTCACCTGCAGGATAGAGGTAATCGTCGTTCACTTCGACCAGGATATAGAGTCCGGTTTCGTCCCATCCGACTTTGTAATAACCGTTGCAATCAGCTGCATCAGTAAATGTTTCTGCTCCGAATGGAAGGGAGATGGGGTATTCTGTTGCATCGTCCCAGATGAAATCGATCTCACCATCTATAAGTGGAAAATCAAGGCCCACATAGGTAGCAAGTGCTTCATCTGTCAGACCGCCACCAAATGTATGGGTAACAGTTGCTGTACCTGCTCCGGCTGCAACACCCAGGCTTTTCTCAGTTACGTCTGCAACGGCAGTACCATCCACGTAGAGTGTCCAGGTATACTTATCCATGAAGGTATTTCCCGGAAGTGTTTGAGTTGCTGTCCATACACCGGCTCCGTCGTTGGTGAGCGCGATCATGATTCCCGGGTCGTTGGATACTTCAACTTCAACAGTAGTAGCTGCATTGTCAAGATCCGTGATCTGGAAAGTAACATCCACATCAGCTCCTGCTGTGAAGTCCGGTCCTGCGATGTCATCGAAATACCACTCTTCTCCCTCATCTGCGACATTCATGTCAAAGAAGAGCACGATCTGGTCATATGTGTCCGATGCACCGCCTGAGAAGTCAAAGGTGAGCTCCTGCCAGTTTCCTACATCTGTATAGGTGGCCATAATCTCTGTATTGGTGGTATTTTGGGCACCAATTTCACATTTAAACAGCACATCTCCCGCATTTTCGGAATAGACTTTCATAGTAAATGCGGAGTTCGTGGTAAAATCAAAGGTTCCGCCTAAGCTTCCTGAGTAGATACCCGACCATGGTTCATTTCCGGTTACAACCTTTCCCACATTGTCACTTGTGTTGATACCTGTCACATTGGGGTTCATTTCAGTTGAGAAAGTTGCTCCGCCAAAACCGAGAAATCCGTCCAGGCTAACCGTCTCATAATCACTAAAGGTCACCTGACCCATCGTGAAGAGTCCAAATGCTGTCATCAACAGCAAACTGAGTAGTCCTTTTTTCATAATTTGTTTTTTTTAAGTTAATAATCATGGCAGTTTAAATAAACAATTCAATCCCGGGTCCGGTCACCGGGATAACTTGTCCCTATTGGTTCCAGGTATTGAATTGCTTAAGTACCAAATTTAAATTACAATATGATGAAATTTGAGAACTACACCTAATATCGTTATACATCTTATACTCAACGGGCATTGAATCGTACCTTAACAAAAACTATACAAGAGCAGATTCAACAGGTTGATATACAATGAAGTTTTATTACACATTCAGGAAGCAGGCATACAACAGACGCAACAACCAGATGAAATCAGAATAACAGGATATAATCAGAAAGATTGGTAGTATGACTGAGTTCCATTTTTTTTCTCAGCCGGTACCTGCTGATCTCGACGCTTCTGGGCGAGATCCTCAACAAAGGGGCAATCTCCTTGGAGCTAAGATTCATCCTCAGGTATGCGCACAGGCGAAGATCTTTTGAGGTAAGCACCGGATGCCGCTCTTTCAGCCTGTTGAGGAAATTCTCATGAACTTCGTCAAAGTTTTTCTCAAACACCCTCCAGTTTTCCTCGTTATTGAGGTCCCTGTCGATATTTCGCAGCATACTCTTGATACTGCTGTTACGGATTTCGATATCTTTCTCCTTCTGGATCTTTGAGAGTGTATCCTTTACTTCGAGCAGCATTTTATTCTTAAGGACAAGCTCCATGGTGGAGTTGGCAATCTCTTCGGCTTTCAGGCGAATTTCGCTTCTTAGCTTCTCATTCCTCATCATGATCAGTTCCTTCTCTGTATCATCTGACTGCCTTCGGAGTTCCAGTTGCTTCTGGTTCATTTTTCTTGTCTGACTGATCTTCTCTTTTCTCCTGATAATCTTCAGGTTTCTCCGGTAGAGTATGATACCGATTGTGGACAGGATACCAAGGAAGATCAAATACATAATAATGGCATACCACCTTTTGTACCAGGGAGGAAGGATGGTGATATGAAGTTCGGCTGTTTCTGACTGATTCGAATTTGTAAGGTCCCTTGTCCGGATCCGGATCTGGTAATGACCGCTCTTCAGGTTCTGAAGGACAATTGTATTGTTGTCTACGTTCTGGTAAGCACCACCATTGATCATGTAACTGGTCTGGAGGTATTCCTTGTTCTGAAACACCGGGACTGATAATTCCAGGTAAAGAATATTCTGACTGAGCGGAAGAGTAATATCGGTTTCAGTGGGGTTGATCTCATTACGTTTCAGGCTCCCGCTGCTTCCTTCATAGTAATATATCCGTTTAATGAAGAGGGGAATCCCGGCCTCCTCTCTATACTGCAGGTCCCTGTTGTATACTGAAAACCCGTCGATGGTTCCGATGATGGCCACGTTTTGTGACGGGAAGTATATATTTTCAAAGGCATAAAAGAACTGGTTTTCCAATGGCAGGAAAGAGGTGGAATCTATATATACAAGAGAGTCGTTTTCGATGATGGTCCAGATCAGTTTCTCCGCATGGAAGAACATCACCCTGTTCCATCTGTCAATCTTCACAGTTGAAACCGGATGTTCCAGGGGCAGCATCTCGTTCCACTTTTCGTAGGGCTGCATTAATCCGATAATGTCATTGTATGTATAAAAACCATTTTGGGTAGTAATGATAATCTCATTGTTATATGTAAATACCCCATTGCCGAAGTTCGAAGGAAGTCCCTGATTGCTGCCAAAGGACATGATTTGGTCCACAGCAGTATAATCACTGGTAAGTCTGAGTTTATATACTCCCTTATATCCATGACTCATCCAAAGGTCTCCCTGCTCATCAAATTCAAATACCCTGCAGGATTCTCCAAATCCGGTCAATGCGGTCAGTTCCGGTGAATTTCCCAGGGTTATCCTGTAAAGCCCGCTGTATCCTCCGGCAATATATACACCTTCCTGATCAGGGACCGGCATAATTTTCCAGGCGCCATTCAGGTCGAAAAGATGTTCTGCCCTGTCTTTAAATACTTCATAGATGCCATTGTTGTGACAGCAAAGCAACCTGTCCTCCAGGATCTCAAAGGACCAAACCTGTCCCCCGGTATTTTCAAGCAGTACAAACTCCCCTTCATCTTCGGACCAGGAATAGATGCCCTGGTTGGTTCCGAAAAAGTATGTGCCTTTATGGTGGATCGAGGCATAGCCCGTGCCTAACCCCTCCTCCCTGAAAAGACGCGAGATGGGGAAATTGATTTTCAGGTAATCAATTCCATGATCCAGTCCCAGCCAGTAATTATTCTCAGAATCAACATAGAGTGACAGGACCGTGTTATTCTGCAACCCTTTCTTGCTGTTGATCAGCTTCTTGATGTTACCGTTCTCATCTGAGATAATCAGGCCATTCTGCGTTGTGCCAAAAAGGCAGCCTCCCTCTTTTAGCTGGATTGCTGAGAAAAGCGAATTCTTAAGCAGGAGTTGATTGACCGGTGTATCCCAGCTGTTCCATTTGCCATTTTCGAAAATATAAACACCCTCTTTCTGTGTTGCCACCATGAGCCTCGGTCCTGAATAGCCTACAAACCAAACCTCTTTCTCTGCAAAGAAATCACCCTTCTCTATCAGCGTAAGCTCATTGTTAAGGAGGACCTTCAGGCCAACTCCTGCCTCTTCAATAAACAGTCTTCCGTTGCTTACAAACGAAAATCTGAACTTGCCTTCAGGCTCAATGGTGCCGATAAATTCACCCTGACGGAATTTCAATATACGCTCAAATGACTGGAAGTAGACCACATTGTTCAGTTCATGAATGCGCCAGATGTCATTGAAATCCCTGAATTTCTCAGGGACATTGCCGATCCATGAATCATACACAAACGCTCCACTTTCATTCATGGTAATCTCTCCGAATTCAGCAAAGGAACCGGCAAATATCCTGCCGGTAGTGGTGGTTTGCAGACTTCTGACGATTGAATTATTGGGGATGTGCACCTGCCCCCACTCATCTCCGTCAAACCAGATGGCACGTCCGTTGTTTCCGAACCACATAATGTTATTCAGCCCCTGTGTGATTGCCCAGTTTTGCGTTGCTCCATTGTAGTCCGATCGGCTGTAATTGAGAATTACCGGTGTTGTGAGATCGTTCAGGTCGTCGGCACGCATATTGGCGGGGACGATAACCATCAGAAGGAATACGGTGTACCTGGAGAAAAACGATTTCAGGCATTTATTATGATGGAGGAAAATATCCATAGTTAATCTTCAATCGATCATTGTAAAGCCGGTTGTTGGGTTGAACGTTCATATAATGTTGTGTTTTGTTCTGTTGCAACAGAACAATGCTCCAGGGCTTTAACTTGTAAAAATAGCATTTTTGGTGTACCAAGCTAGCATTTATGTTGTAAAAAAGTTGAGGTATTACCGCGGGGTTAGTCCACGTTTGAGAAATCGGTGGTAAAGAACCCTGAATTGTATTTTTTGTATGTGTCAATCACCCACTTTTTTTTAATTTGCAGGCGGATTAAGATCGGAGGAGAGCGTGTCATATTCAGCCTGCAAGGGTAAATGGCATTGAGTCACGCTGGAATTAGCATATCCTGAAGCAGAAATGATGAGGAACTGGACCATTATATTATTGATCATCGGCACATTCAGTATTGCCCGGGGGCAATCGCACTGGGAATCTGTGATCCTTGCCGGGGATGTATGGCGTTACCTGCCAGCCACAAGCCCACTGCCTTCGGGGTGGAGAGAGGTGGAGTTCGATGATTCGGGATGGCAGGAAGGAGTTGGCGGTATCGGTTATTCCGACGGCGACGATGCGACGGTAATTGATCCTGTCAATTCACTCTGCCTGCGGGGTGTTTTCACGCTGCCTTCCGATACACTCTTGATCCGGCTTGTACTGGATATCGATTATGACGATGCGTTCGTGGCCTACCTGAACGGGACCGAGTTTGCACGGTCGTTCAATGTTACGGAGAATGACCCGGCCTACAACAGCACACTGACAACAGACCGTGAAGCGCAGGTATATTCCGGGGGTGATTACCAGCGTTACTTTTGTGACACTTCGCTTTTGACCGCAGGGGAAAATGTGCTCGCGGTTCATATCCTGAATAACGGCATCGGATCCTCCGATCTGAGTTCCCTGATCTATTTGCAGGGGGAGGTACAGGGTGGTCAGCAGTATTTTTCAGCAACACCGGCGTGGTTTAATGCACCGGTTGAAATTGGACCCAGTCGGCTGCCCATTGTTATGATCAACACAAATGGCAACAATATACCCGATGACCCGCGTGTTGAAGCGCATATGGGTGTCATCAACAATGGTCCCGGACAAGTAAACAGGATCGATGATCCATTCAATGAATACGACGGCCGTATCACGATTGAGGTACGCGGACAATCTTCCCAGATGTTCCCGAAAAAGTCATTCCGGCTGGAGACGCAGGATTCCCTGGGGGAAAATCTGAATGTTTCCCTGCTTGGCATGCCGGCGGAGAATGACTGGATCCTCTATGCGCCATACAGTGACAAATCGCTCCTGAGGAACGCGGTTACATTCGAGCTGGGCAGTGAACTGGATCCCTATTGTTCACGAATTGCCTACGTGGAATTGTTTCTCAATGAGACGTACCACGGCATCTACATCCTCATGGAGCAGATCAAGCGGGACGACAACCGTGTGAACATCGCCCGGCTGGAACCCACCGAAAATTCAGGCGATGAGCTCACCGGGGGTTATATTTTCAAGGTAGATAAGATCGATTGGGATTACACGAAGGGGATCGACGGATTCCAGTCGAGGCCCGACCCCGCGTATCCCAATGCGATGGATATCATCTACCAGTATTATGATCCCGCGGGAGATGAACTCACCGCCACCCAGCGTGCATACCTGAAGGAATACATCGTTGAGGCGGAAGAAGTGTTGATCTCCGGTTATTTCGATGATCCGGATATCGGGTACAACCGGTATCTGAACACCGGTTCATTCGTGGATTTCATGTTGATGAGCGAAATCTCCAAGGAGGTCGACAAATACCGGTACAGCAATTATTTTTATAAGAAGAAGGAGAGCAAGGGGGGAGAGATCTTTGCCGGTCCGATCTGGGATTTCAACCTGGGATACGGAAACGTGGATTACTGGCAGGAGGGACTGATCACTTCAGGCTGGTTGTACGATGACCTCCAGCCCTTTGACTGGAGCATGATGTTCTGGTGGGCACGGCTGAACGATGATCCGTGGTTTAACGACCTGGCCACAACGCGCTGGAGATACATGCGCGAAAATGCCTTCAGCAATACAAACATACAGGCACAGATCGATTCCCTGACCGGTTACATTGATGCGGCGCAGCAGCGGAATTTCGACCGCTGGCCCATCCTCGGGAACTATGTCTGGCCCAACTACAACTGGCAGGGGAACACGTATGAAGATGAAGTGACCTACTTCAGCAACTGGCTCTTTGCCAGGCTGGTATGGCTGGATAATAATTTTAACGGGAATGTCCTGGAGCCGTCTGTGACCATCTCCCCGCAGGGCAGGTCGGGCGACCTGTTGCTCTACCAGCTTGATCTTGCCGATGAGTACTTCACCAACCACAGTCTGCGCGAAAAATATTTCAACCTTACTACCAATAATCCCCTCCTTTTTATTGATACAGTCTACCACGAGAGCGCATCCACAGCGACCCTGGCACTCTGGGTAAGTCCGGCTTCCTCGTTTGGGGGTTCAGAATTCACGGTACAGATCGATGACCGGATCCTGAATGGCTTCAGACCCTTGGTAACCGAAGAGGTTACCGTGGATGCAGGTGCTCCGGAATATGATGATCCTTTTGAGGTGGAGATTTATTCCGCCGGGAAAAGCATTATGGTCCGCACCAACGACACTGGCGCATTACCTGACCAAATGCGCATCTACAACACGGCCGGTATACTGGTGGAGGTCCACACCCTCGCGCAGTCAGGATTCAACATGGTGCACACCACTTTACAGCCGGGAATTTATATCCTGACACTGGAGGCATCGGATGCACAGACCTCCCCGGCCCGCCAGGCTGAGCCGGTCCGTGAAAAAGTGTTCATTCGCTAACCGGCCCCCGGTATTTGTGGTATATTCATTCAATAGTACACTCCAGCCAGGTTCATATCAACCAGTCCCTGGAATTTGTTCACATTCCCTGTGCAGATATCCCTGTCCATGATACCTGCTCCCGGAACCGGACGCTTCAGTAACATTATGACAACTGCCTGCCGGATGTTATATGACAGGGATTGTCCTGCAGGAACAGAATAACGATTAAATCAAAAACGTTATATTTGGAAACCATCGGGAGTTGATCCAATGAAGCCGAACCAATTTACATTTGTTATTTTGTCCCTGCTACTGGTTGTCAGCCCGTTGCCGGCGCAGATAAACAGTGCCCTGCCTGACCACGAGGGGATCAGCAGGGAAGATGGGCTGGGGCATAACCAGGTAGAATGTATCTTCCAGGATTCAGACGGATTCATCTGGTTCGGAACGCGCAACGGACTGAGCCGTTACGATGGGTTCGAAATCGTGAATTTCAGGCATTCCATAGCTCCCGGATCGATCTCGGGGAACAGGATCCTGAGTATCAATGAAGACAGGGACGGGTACCTCTGGGTAGGGACTTTCCAGAGCGGGATCAACAGGCTCAACCGCAAAACGGGCACCTTTGAGCAGTTCAGCCACCTGCCTGACCCTGGCATGAGGGTCAACAGGATAGCGGTCACCAGTGACGGATCCGTCTGGTTGTGTACCGACAATGGTCTTGCAAAATACAGACCTGGAAGTAATGATTTCTTGGTCTACCAGGAAGACCCCCAAAACCCCTCCTCGCTGAACTCCAACCAGGTTTCGGATATCATCCAGGCCAGCAACGGTGTATACTATGTGGCCACCTGGAACCAGGCCATTCAAAGCTTTGATCCGGAAACGGGACGGTTTACAGATATATATTATGAGCGCTCACCGGAGCTCATGATCGAATACAGGAAACGAATCGTCGAAGACCGGCAGGGCATGATCTGGATCAGCGCAAATCAGCATGGTTTGTGCAGGTATGACCCCCAATCCGGTATCTCTGCATTATTCACAAAGGAAAACTCCGGACTGAATACCAACATCCTCAACGGGGATATGCTCGTCGACCAGGAGGGGATGATCTGGATATCAACGGATGGGAATGGAATTAATATCCTCGATCCTGTATCAGGGGAATTTTCATACCTGTCTACCTCTCCCGGCCCGATGGGCTCGCTGCCTGGCGACCAGGTGTATGCCATCTACCAGGACATGCAGAACCATATATGGATCGGTTTTTTCGATAAAGGCGTCGTGCATATTGATCCGCTTTCCAATAATTTTGAGCGGACCCTGTACCGTCCTTCCGACCTTGACCTGTTGCTGGGAAAATCAGTGCTGTCGCTGTTCCAGGATTCCCGGGATGCAATATGGGCCGGTACCGATGGTGACGGATTGTATAGTTTCCCCCAGTCAGGATCACCGCTGGTCTACCGCCATGATCCACTGGATGACCAATCCGTTTCCTCGGATGTGATCACCAGTATCGAGGAGGACGGCCGGGGAAATATACTAGTAGGCACCTATGCTGCAGGATTCAATATTTTTGATCCGGTCTCCGGGAACTTTCAAATTATTGAACAGGGAGCAGGTCCCGGATCTGTGCACTCGTCGAGTATATGGGACATTTATCGGGATAGCAGGGGCAATATCTGGCTGGGATTGCTCGGGAATGGTCTCGACTTGTACGATCCGGTGGAAGGCACATTTCTGAACCTGGGGATGGGTTCTTCCGAAAGAAACCGGGTCAACCATCCGAATATCATGGTGATCCTGGAAGATGCAGATGGAGATATCTGGTTCGGAACCGAAGGAAACGGGGTGAACATTCTTGACAGGCAGACTGGAGCTATGACGGAACCAATGCTGGGCGGAAATGACAGTATCCTGCAATCCAGCATGGTCAGGTCGCTCTTCCAGGACCGGAAAGGACAGGTATGGATTGGCACAGAAGGACAGGGTGTGTTCATCTTCGACAAGAGAAGTGGTGACATCAGGCAGCTGTCTGTTGAAGACGGATTGCCGGACAATATCATCCAGGGCATCCAGGAAGATGACCGTGGAATCATCTGGATCACCACTGGCAACGGCCTGGCCATGTATAATCCCGCAACGGGTGTCATTCTGAATTACTTTGAATCTGACGGACTTGCAGCAAATGAATTCAATTCGGATGCGATCCTGGAACACAGCGACGGCAGGATTCTGGCCGGCTCCATCAACGGTCTTGACGTGATCGAACCTGCTGAAATGGTATTCAACCAGAACATACCACGGGTTGTGCTTACTGAATTTGAGATCATGAATGACCGGGTAATGGTCGGGGAAATGGTGAACGGCAGGGTGGTCCTTGACCACCTGATCACCTATACTGACCGAATCGAACTTAAACATAACGATAAACTATTCAGTATCGAATTTGCTGCGCTTAATTTCGTTCACCCGGAGAAGTGTAAATTCATGTACATACTGGAGGGGTTTGAGGAGGACTGGGTCGAAACTTCTTCTGACAGGCGGATCGCGACCTATTCCAACCTGAAACCAGGCGATTACACATTCAGGGTAAGAGCCTCCAACAATGATGGCAAATGGGGTTTCAATACCAGGGAGCTGATGATCACCGTGCTTCCGCCCTTCTGGGCCACCTGGTGGTTTGTCTCACTGTCGGCCCTTGCAGTGGCACTGGTCATATTCTACATCTATACCACCCGTCTGCAGGCATATAAGAATTCATTTCTGCAACAACAGGCGCAGCAGGAAAAACGCATCATGCAGCTTGAAAAGGAAAACCTCGAAAGCGAACTGAAAAAGCTGACATTCTTCAGGCTCAACCGCAACCGCAACCTGCTGGATCTGAAGAACAGGTTAACGGGACTGTCGCTGAAAGCCAGGGAATCAGTGAAGAGCGGACTGGAGGGAATCATTGATGAGATTGATTCCGAAATTTCCTCTGATAAGGATTGGAAACACATTGAACCACAGCTGGATATAACCTACAATAATTTTATCAGCAAACTGCGGGAGAAACATTCCGATCTGACCCTTTCCGAGGTTAAGATCGCTGCCTATGTGCGCATGAGCCTTTCCAACAAGGAGATATCTGAATACATGCATAAGACCGTCAGGGCAATCGAGAACGACCGCCACCGGCTGCGCAAAAAACTCGGACTGGAAGCCAGCAGTTCATTGCGGGAATACCTTTCATCTCTGTAATCACCCTTCCGGCAACCGAAAAATGCCGGGCCTGGAAGCCATCAGTTCATTGCGGGAATACCTTTCTTCTCTGTAATCACCCTTCCGGCAACCGAAAAATGCCGGGCCTGGAAGCCATCAGTTCACTGAGGGAATACCTTTCTTCACTGTAACCACCCTTCCGGCAACCATAAAAAGGGCCATAAAAAGGAGCTGAAATAAAATAATTTTCCCTTTCAACCACTTCCTGGAATAATCCTTAACACTCAGTTAATAAGTATTTTAAGTCCGTATCGGTTCCGCTCCCGCTCCCTTTTGAGAGGTTTTGAGAGGTCGGTTTTCCACTGGAACGGATTTTTGAGAGCCGCTTTTTCTTGATGAGGGTAACTGCCGGCGATATATTTGTCCATCAACTTACGACTACAACTATGGGCAGGAAAATGGTAGGAATGTCATTGCTCGTCGTGACCATGCTGGTACTGGCGACGCAATGCAAGACAACGGAAAGCAAAAAGACAACGGAAACAACTGACCTGGATCTCAACTACCAGGTCGCCAGTGCACGGCAATTCCTTACTGCAAGGAATACGGACCATCGCCTGACGGAGATCGGCAATGTGCGCCTGGAGGAATATGACCAGCCCGATGAGCACTATCCAACCATCATCATTGATCCCAACAAACAGTTCCAGGAAATAGAAGGATTCGGAGGGGCGATCACGGATGCAAGTGCCGAAACATTCTATAAACTGCCTGAAGCGAAGCAGGAAGAGATCCTGCGGGCCTACTTTGATCCTGTCAGCGGCATTGGATATACCCTTTGCAGGACACACATCAACAGCTGTGATTTCTCCAGTGCCAGTTATGCCTATTCAGAGGTGGCGGGTGACAGGGAACTGGCCCATTTTTCCATAGAACCCGACATGAAATTCAGGATACCCCTGATCAAAGAGGCAATGGCTGTTGCTCCTTCCGGACTGAAGCTCCTCGCTTCCCCATGGAGTCCGCCGGCATGGATGAAGACCAACAACAACATGCTGCAGGGCGGAAAGCTGAAGCCTGAATATTACGTATCCTGGGCGAATTACTACGTGAAATTTTTCCGGGAATATGAGAAGCAGGGCATTGACTTCTGGGGACTCACTGTTCAGAATGAGCCCATGGCCACACAGACCTGGGAATCGTGTCTGTACACGGCCGAAGAGGAGCGTGATTTTGTAAAAAACCACCTGGGACCGGCACTTGAGGCCAGCCCGTATGCAGATCACAAGCTGATCGTTTACGACCATAACCGTGGTGTGATGTACCAGCGTGCAAGCACGGTATATGACGATCCGGATGCATCGAAATATGTCTGGGGAACCGGTTTCCACTGGTACAGCGGGGATCATTTCGAGAACCTCAGGCATGTGAATGATGCATATCCCGACAAGAAACTGCTGTTCACGGAAGGATGTGTCTTCCCGTTCGATTATGAAAAACTGGATGAATGGCAGTGGGGTGAGCGGTACGGTGAGTCGCTGATCCATGACCTGAACAATACGGCCGTGGGGTGGATCGACTGGAACATCCTGCTGGATGAAACAGGCGGTCCGAACCACGTGGCCAATTTCTGTTACGCGCCGGTGATCGGGAACACACAGACCGGGGAGGTGCACTATATGAATTCCTATTATTATATGGGACACTTCTCAAAGTTCATCCGTCAGGGCGCACGAAGGATCATCTGTTCTTCCAATAACGATGACATCCTGTCAACGGCATTCATCAATCCCGACAGCTCCATTGCCGTGGTGACAATGAATATGACCGACCGCGACATGGAATTCAGGATTTGGCACGACCATACAGGGGTCCCGCTCTCCCTGCCGGCCCACTCCATTTCAACTACCGTTTTGAACCAGGATTGAAATGATGTATGCGTGCACTGATATGAACCCTACTTTTCAAGCCGGAAGGATATGCTGAGAAAGATACTGACAATTTGGATTCTGCTGACTGCCGCTTCGTTCAGCATAGTTTCGGCACAGGGATACCTGCACGCCGAAGGAAAACTGATCGTGGATGGCAACGGGGAACCGTTTATCATCCGGGGCATCGGTACCGGCAACTGGATGATCCAGGAAGGGTACATGATGCAGACCGCGGGCGTGGCCGGCACCCAGCACGAATTCAGGAAAAAGCTGGAACAGTCCATTGGCGAAGCACGCACGGCCGAATTCTATGATGCCTGGCTCGAAAATCATTTTACAAAACAGGATGTGGATTCTATGGCTGCATGGGGATTCAACGCAGTACGTCCCGCACTCCATTACAAGTGGTTCACCCTTCCCATCGAAGAGGAGCCTGTGGCAGGTGAGCAGACCTGGCTTGAGACCGGGTTCAACCTCACCGATTCGCTGGTGAAATGGTGCAGCGAGAATGAGATGTACGTCATATTCGACATGCATGGTGCGCCGGGCGGACAGGGTGCCAATGCAGATATTTCCGATTACGACCCTGCCAAACCGTCGCTATGGGAGAGTGAGGCCAACAAGACCAAGCTGGTCGCCCTGTGGCGCAAGATTGCAGAACGCTACCACGATGAACCATGGGTCGGCGGGTATGACCTCATCAACGAGACCAACTGGACCTTCCCGGAAGGAAACAACAGCCAGATGAAGGCGCTCTATGAACGCATTACCGACACCATCAGGCAGGTGGACCAGAACCATATCATTTATATTGAGGGCAACTGGTTTGCCAATGATTTCTCAGGGCTCCTGCCCCCGTGGGACGACAACCTGGTGTACAGTTTCCATAAATACTGGACCTTCAACGGGCCGGGGTCGCTCGGTTATGCCACGTGGATCCGTGACCAGTATAATGTGCCGCTCTGGATGGGTGAAAGTGGAGAAAACAGCAATACCTGGTTTACCAACCTGATCTCATTACTTGAACAGGAACAGATCGGCTGGTCATGGTGGCCGGTGAAAAAGCCCGGACTCAATAATATATTACGCGTAAAAGTCAACCCGGGCTACACCAGGCTCATTGATTCATGGCGCGGAAATGCCACGAAACCTTCAGCAGATGAAGCGTTTGCTGCGGTGATGCAGTTTGCAGAAAACCACCGGTTCGAAAACTGCGTGATCCAGTGGGATGTGATCGATGCCATGATCCGCCAGCCGCATACCACCGAACTCCGGGCCTACAGGGAATTTTCAGTCACCGACCACATCTTTGCCACCGACTATGCGCTGGGAAGGAACTGGTATGTTTACTTTGACAATGACACAGCCAATTACCACGGCAGCACGGATGAATATACACAATGGAATATTGGCGGACAATACAGGAACGATGGGGTGGATATCCAGCGCTGCAGTGATTCGGACACCAACAATGGGTACAATGTGGGCTGGATCGAGGACGGCGAATGGCTGGTGTATCTTATCCGGAACAACAGTGAACGGCTGACAGATTTGCAGGTCAGGGCATCCTCCGGTGCTTCGGGGGGGGTTATGCAGCTCGAGGCCAACGGGCATGTCATCAGCGATGAGATCTACCTTCCTCCGACCGGGGGGTGGGACAGCTGGCGAACAACAAATGTGGAGGACCTCCTCCTTCCCGCCGGTGATATCCGCCTGAAGGTCAGGTTTCCACAGGGAGGAGTGAACTTCAGCTACCTGCGGTTCACTAATTTCAGGAACCCCTCAGCGGCACCCTTTGAGGCAATTTATTCAGCAACCTCTGAGATCTACAACACGGTAAGCCTGCACCTGAACAGGGAAGCAACAACCACAGAAGCATCGGTGGATGATTTCGCACTATATATTGATAATTCGGCGGTTTCACTTACTGGGGTTTCGTTCAATCCCGGTGGAAGGGTCATTACGCTCGAAACAGCAGCACTGATCGCACCGGGAGACCAGGTCACTGTTTCCTGGTCCGGCGATGGAATCAGGCACGACGCAGTCCCCCTGACTGTATTCAATAAAATGAAAGTAGTCAACAATGCGGCATCATATGCTGAGGTTCCCGGTAAAATAGAGGCAGAAGATTTCTATGCCAACGCGGGTATGGAGCTTGAAACATGCCTTGACGAAGGAGGCGGACAGAATACAGGATACGCCAGTCAGGGTGATTACCTGGAATATGTCATCCATGTGCCCCGGTCGGGACTGTACCAGCTGGATAACCGGGTGGCCCTGCAAAACGGCAATGCCACGGTGAACATCGCACATGACCACGGGGGCAGTTTCGAAGAAGGGAAAACGGTCACCCTCATGCAGACCGGGGGATGGCAGGACTGGCAGACCCAGCCCACTTCCATCCGGCTTCCCAGGGGGAAATACCGTTTCAGGATCAAATCCCTTTCCGGGGAGTTCAACCTGAACTGGATGGAATTCAGCCTGGTCAGCAATACAGAACAGCTGACTGTCCGGCCCGCTCCAGGAATATACCCCAACCCGGCGGATGCATTCGTGCAGATCGATCTGCAAAATGCTAAGAATGTACAGGGAACGGTGCGGCTTTTCGACCATGGCGGCCGGGAACTGTGGAGTACGGTGACACGCATGGGGAGCTGCCGGATCGATACCAGCAGTTATCCTGCCGGCGTGTATTTCCTGGTGGTCCATGACCGGAGCAGACAGACGAGTCATCGACTTCTGATCAATTAAAGGTATAGCAAATGGTACTCTAAAAATGATTGCAGCAGATCTACTAAAAAGACACCAACAGAATATCGATAGCAACCGACAACTGTAACGACCGAAAAACGATTACAACTGAGAGAGATTACAACTGAAAAGCAATAGTAACCGATCAACTGTAACGACTGAAAAACGATAAGAACTGAAAAACTTCAAACTACTGATAAACGAAAACTATGAGGAAGTATACACTGAATTTATTGATGATGACCTGGGCGATATTCTCGATGCAGCTGCTGATGGCCCAGTCGCTGACTGTCACGGGGGTGGTGATCGACCAGGAGGGGGTTCCCTTGCCGGGAGTGACAATCAGGACGCCAGGAGCAACTAAGGGATCGATCACGACCATCGACGGAAAATATGCGATCACCAACCTTTCGCCGGCCGACACCCTGGTTTATTCCTTCATCGGGTTCCAGACCGAGCGCAGGGTGGTGGGGTCCAGCCAGACCATCAACGTGATCCTGCAACCCGCCCAGGAGCAACTCGAGGAGGTGCAGGTGGTGGCATTCCAGAAGCAGAAAAAGGAAAGCGTGATCGCGTCGATCAATACCATCAACCCCTCGGAACTGAAGCTTCCACCCACCAATCTTACCACGGCCCTTGCTGGGCGAATGGCAGGGGTTATTTCTTACCAGCGTTCCGGTGAACCGGGACAGGACAATGCAGAGTTCTTTGTCCGCGGGGTCACCTCTTTTGGCTACAAGAACGATCCGCTGATCCTGATTGACGGCCTGGAGGTCACCGCCAATGACCTGGCGCGGATCGAGCCTGACAACATTGCCAGTTTCTCGATTATGAAAGATGCAACGGCCACCGCCCTGTATGGTGCCCGCGGTGCCAACGGTGTCATCCTGGTCACCACCAAAGAGGGAAGGGTGGGCAAGGCCCAGGTATCCGTGCGGGTGGAAAACTCCGTTTCCTCACCCACCATGACCAATGAATTTCTCGATGGAGTAGATTACATGGAGCTTTATAACAGGGCGCTGAGGACCCGTGATGCAGGTGCCTTGCTGCATTATTCCAAGGACAAGATTGAAGGAACCAGGACAGGAGCCGACCCGACGGTCTATCCGAATGTCGACTGGTACAACGAGCTGTTCCGCCAGTCGGTGATGAACCGGAAGGCCAATATGAATATCTCCGGCGGGGGTGAGATCGCCCAGTATTACCTGGAGGTATCCTATAACAATGAAAAGGGACTGCTGAAAGTGGATGATCTCAACAATTTCAACAACAACATCGATATCAACCGCTACAACCTGCGGGCCAATGTGAACATGAACATCACAAAGACCACCGAAGTTGCCGTGAAATTCTATTCGCTGTTTGACCGCTACAACGGTCCGGTCGACGATGCCAATTCCATCTATGCTTCCGTGATGCAGGCAAACCCGGTCAATTTTCCCATGTATTTTGAAAAGGACGAATCCACGCAGTTCCTGAACCATACCCTCTTTGGCAACAAGGGAAACGGCGGCTTCCCGAACCCGTATGCAGACATGGTCCGCGGTTACCGCGACAGGTTCACCTCCACCATCCTCTCGCAGGTGCAAGTACTGCAGGACCTTGATTTTATAACAGAAGGACTGGAATTCAGGGGAATGGCCTCAATCCGGTCCTACAGCATGAACTAGAGCTCCAGGGCATTTACACCATTTTATTACGGACTCTCTGAACTGAATACAGACCTGGGCGTGCAGCATTCCTTGTACCAGATCCAGGAAGGAACAGAATTCCTGAATGATCCCTCCATCGATAACCAGGCCAACAGCAGCTTCTATTTCGAGATGATCGGACAATACAACCGCACGTTCGGTGATCAGCACGATCTTGGCGGGTTGCTGGTATTCACCAGGAAAGAGTCGCTGAACGCCATCGCTGGAAGTACCACCTATTCCACACTGCCTTCCAGGAACCTGGGGCTGTCGGGACGGTTCACCTATGCGTACGACGGCAGGTACCTGACAGAAGTGAATTTCGGATACAATGGTTCTGAAAAATTCGCTGAAAACCACCGGTATGGCTTTTTCCCTTCCGCGGGAATCGGCTGGGTCGTCTCCAATGAAGCATTTTTCAGTTCTCTGAAACCCATAGTCTCCAACCTGAAGCTGAAAGCCACCTACGGACTGGTGGGTAATGACGCGATCTCGGATCCCAGCGACCGGTTTTTCTACCTCTCCGATGTGAACCTTAATGACGGTTCACGGGCGTATACCTTCGGGGAGGATTTCGGTGTGTACTACCCGGGATATGTAATTAACCGCTATCCCAACCCTGCAGTTACCTGGGAAGTCTCCCGCAAAGCCAACTACGGGATTGAGTTGGAACTTTTGAAGAGTCTGACCCTTCAGGCCGATTATTTCACGGAGCACCGTACCAATATATATATGGTGCGTGAATATACGCCGCTGACCATGGGACTCACTTCGAATATCAGCAGCAACATCGGGGAGGCCTATTCCAACGGGGTGGATGCTTCCATCGACTACCAGCAGTTTTTTACAAACGATTTCTGGATGACCGGTCGGGCCAACTTTACTTATGCCACCAACGAGGTGCTGAAAAATGGAGAGCCCAATTATCAGTATGACTACCTGAGCCGTATCGGGCATCCCATCAACCAGGAGTGGGGACTGGTGGCCGAGCGGTTGTTCGTGGACCAGGCCGAAGTGCTGAATTCACCCACCCAGTTCAACCAGCCCACGCAAGGATCCGACCTGGCGTATCTTGCCGGGGATATCAAGTATGTGGACATCAACGATGATGGCCGGATCGATGACCTGGACAGGGTGCCGATCGGGTATCCCACCATTCCGGAGATCGTCTATGGATTTGGTGTATCCTCCGGCTACAAGGGATTCGATCTTTCTTTCTTCTTCCAGGGTATAGGACGTGAATCCTTTTTTATCGATCCTGCAACTATCGCACCCTTCATCAATGAGCGGAATGCCCTGGATATCATTGCAGAAAACCACTGGTCAGACGATAATCCCGATCCCTATGCCTTCTGGCCCAGGCTGTCGACACAGTCGGTGCAGAACAACGACCACCGCTCCACCTGGTGGATTAGGAACGGCTCATTCCTGCGGCTGAAAAATGTTGAGATTGGCTATTCATTTCCCAAGAGGGTGATCCAGCGGATCAATGTAGACAAGACAAGGATTTATTTGAATGGGGTGAACCTGGTGAATTTCAGCAAGTTCAAATTGTGGGATCCCGAGATGGCCGGCAATGGACTGGGCTACCCCACCCAGCGGGTGGTCAATGTGGGTGTTCAGATGAGTTTCTAACGATCTAACGATACGAATTATGAAGAAGATACCAATCTATATGTTCACGATATTACTTGCAGGTATGGCCGCTTCCTGTGACAGCTACCTGGATATTGTACCCGATAAGACGCAGGAACTGGAGCTCCTGTTCGAAAGGAAGGATGCCTCTTACAAGGCACTTGCCACCTGTTACCAGTACCTCCCGCAGGATGATGGCGTCTATTCCACCTATGCGTTTGCTTCCGACGAACTGACCACTCCCATTCCGCAGGAGACACCGGGTGTGGAGATGATGCGCGGGAAGCAGTCCTCGGCCAGTCCGCTGATGGGCTACTGGGCAGGGCATTATGCCCACGGCAGGAGCCAGGAATCCCTGTTCCGGGCCATTCGCAACTGCAATATTTTCATTGAGAATATTGATGCGGTGCTGGATATGACCGACAATGAAAAAGCCACCTGGAAAGCGGAGGTGGTCTTTCTGAAGGCCTATTACCATTTTCTATTGTTGCGACAGTACGGACCCATTCCGATTGTCGACAGGAACCTGGCAATCTCTGCCGATGTGGACGAAGTGCGGGTGCGGCAGCATAAAGTGGACGATGTATTTGCCTACGTGGTGTCAAAGATCGACACGGCCATGATGGACCTTCCCGAGCGGTATACCAACAACAATGATTTGGGCAGGGTCGACCAGGTCATCGCTGCGGCCATCAAATCCCGCGTACTGCTGTATGCTGCCAGTCCGCTCTACAATGGCAATTCGGAGTTCTACGAAACCTTTACCAATGCCGAAGGCGAAAAATTCTTTAATACTGAATACGACGCGGAGAAATGGCAGGTCGCTGCCGAGGCAACAAAAGAGGCGATCGATATGGCGCTTGCCAGTGGCGTGGAGATGTACACCTATAAGGATGTGGTGCCGGGTTTCGACTCCGCCGTATACCAGGCCGATGAAGTGAAGGCATTGTACGACTACCGGTACATGTTCACCGACAAGTGGAACAGGGAACTGATCTGGGGCCATTCCAAGCCGGTGGATGACGGAGAATGGTGGACCCTCCAGGCTGCTGCCATGATGATCGGTCCGGATGCTTCCTCAAATTACGGGGCATGGCAATGGGTATCGCCCACGCTGCAAATGGCCGAGCGCTATTATACAAAGAATGGTCTGCCGATTGATGAAGACCTGACTTTTTTGTATGACCGCCGGTATAATCTCACGGTTATACCTCCGGCCGAAGCGCTGCATGCCCAGGAAGGAGAGGTGACCGCAAACCTGCACCTGAACAGGGAACCGCGGTTCTATGCCTCGGTTGGTTTTGACCGCGGTATTTACCGGACCTGAAGAGTACAGCACGCTGGTATACTATCCCTGGCCTATTATCAGGTTTGCAGAATTGTGGCTGAACTACGCGGAGGCACTCAATGAATACAGCGGTCCCTCCCAGGAGGTATACGATGCCCTGAACATGGTTCGCTCACGCTCCTTCGTGCCGGATGTGGAAGATGTCTGGTCCGATCCCACACTGGCGAAGACTGTGGATAAACATACTACGAAAGAGGGACTCCGTGAGATCATCCGGCAGGAACGATCCATTGAACTGGCTTTTGAGGGCAACCGCTATTACGATGTGCGCAGGTGGAAGGAAGGAGCGAAGTATTTTGCCGAACCGGTGAAAGGATGGAGCGTGGATGAGAGTGCCCTCAATAAATTCTATGTAGTCAGGGATGTGGGACAGCGCTCGTTCATCACACCACGCGACTACCAGCATCCCATACCCATGGATGAAATGATTATTAACTCAAACCTGGTGCAGAATCCGGGTTGGTAAAAGATACAGCTATGATACCAATTACATTGAATAAATTCCGGGAGTTGAAATGGTGGCGCAGGATTGCCCTGGCCAGTCTTTCGATGGCCCTGGTGACATTCACTTCATGTGGCGAAGAAGAAGATGTGGATATCGTGCCTCCCGGTGAGGTTTCAGAGATTTCCATTGAACCACTGCATGGAGGTGCCAGGTTTCAATATAAGCTGCCCGGCGATGAGGACCTGCATTATGTGGAAGCACTATATACCAATGCACAGGGAGCCGAAGTATTTAAGGTGGCAAGCTACTATGAGACTTCACTTGAGATCGATGGATTCAACGACACCCTGGCACATACTGCGACTTTGTATGCAGTCGACCGCAGCAGGAACAGGTCAGAAGGAGTGGAGGTAACTTTTAATCCCCTTGTTTCACATATCCACCTGGTGAAAGAGAGCATCTGGATCGAGCCGGCCCTGGGTGGCGTGCAGGTGCACTGGCAGAATGAAGCTGCCAAGCAGGTGTTTGTGTACCTTTATATAGAAGACGGTGAGCAGTCCGAGGAACGCATCCTTTCCTCTTCAAGCTTGGATGAAACCTTTATGGTGCGGGGACTGGATTCCATTCCATACGATTTTTCAGTGGTGGTGGAGGATTTCAACGGGAACAAAACCGAGAAGGTGTTCAAGCAGACCCTCAAACCACTGTTCGAAGAAAAACTCGATAAAACTGACTGGTCCCTGGTCAGTTCCCTGTCGGTGGACGGAAATGCCTGGGAAGGAGAAACAGTAAATTTCTTTGATGATGTGGTGGATACCAAAGATTCTCCTGCCGATAACAGCTATTTTATCATCAATCGGGACGACAACGGGGGAGTGCTGAATTTTCCGCTGGATATTGTCATCGACATGAACAAAAAAGTGGTGGTGAACCGGTTCACCGTCTGGCAACGTGCTTACTGGTATTCCACAGCCGAGAACCAGGGCGTGAGTGCGAACTATTATTACTACCAGAATGAAAACATGCGTTCCTTCGATTTATGGGCAAGCAACGACCTGGACGAATGGCTGCTGCTGGGCAAGTTCGATATCGGGGATCCGAAGGATGAGGATGGCAATATTCCATCTGAGAAGATCCAGGAAGCCATTGACGGGCATGAATTTAGCCTCGATGAGATCTCTGATCCGTTTCGTTACCTGAAATTCAGTATTACAGCAGGGTATGGTAGCGAGACCAATGTGTATGGCTCGGAGATCACGCTCTTCGGGATTGATGATGTGGCAGCGAGATAGGGTGGGAGTGGCATTCCTGATTCCCGAAGGAGAAAGGGAACCCTGATCCCGCAGGAAAAGGGGACCCTGGGGACTTCGTTGGAAGAGGGGCATCCGGCAGCTCTGTCAGGGAAGTGGAACATTGGCGTCTTGCTGGAAAAGGGGCATCCGGAAACCCCGCCAGGGAAGAACAATATTTAATGAATAATAAATTAACAACCTAATATGATGACAAGGATGATAAGGATACTGATACTTGGACCACTGCTCCTGGTCCTGCTTTTTTCCTGCGACAAGATGGAGGACAACTACGAGCAATACCTGGAAAAAGAGAAGATCTATCCGCCAAAAGTGACAAACCTGGTGGCCATTGAGGGGCTCAGGGAAGTGTCACTTACATGGGATAATCCTTCCGGCGACCTGGCGAAGAAGATCCTGGTCGATTACGGCGACGACAGCCTGCTGATTGAAACCATGGTCGATTCAGTGCATATCGGTGACCTGGAGATCAAGGGGTACAATGTTTCGGTATATACCCTCGATGAATATAACAACAGGTCGGTGCCCGAATCGACCACGATTTTTCCAAACGGAGAAAACTAAAATGCATAATAATTCAATTACTTAAACTAAAACGAATGACTATGAAAGTTAAATTACAATTGATGGCGTTTTTCTGCATCACGTTCCTGGGCTTTTCAGGAATGCTGATTGCGCAAACCAACCTGCTGCAGGCAGGAAACATGGAATCTGAGACCGGGTGGTCAACATCCACCTTAAATAGCACTGTGAATTTCCCGGACGCTACCTGGAATAATACTATAGATGCTCCAACTGCAGGTGTTGATGGAAATCTTCACGTTACTGGTTTGGCTTCCGAATGGTGGGCGAATGTTCAATATGCCATTTACCAGCCTGTTACGCTGTCTAATACTGAGACTTACACTTTTGATGGGGCATTCAAAGCTCTCAAATATGGTGAATCCTGGCTTGAGATATTCCTGGGAACCAAGCCAGAAGACGGAAGTGATTATGGTTCAGGTCAGAACAAGATCGTTGTAGTAGGTTATTGGGACCAACCTGCCAACGATGATGGCACATTTAGCGTAGATGCGTCAACGTATTCTTCCTTTACTCCAGATACCAGTGGAACATACTACTTTGTATTAAAAATGGGTACCGGGAATCCAGATAATGGATTTGAGTTTATTGTGGATGAGTTATCTCTGGTGAGCAGGGCAAAGCCTATCGTGAGATTTTCAAGCAATTTGACCACTGCTTTTCCGAATGATGACATACAGTTTACAGATGAGTCTATTTATGCTGTCTCATGGTCCTGGGATTTCGGCGATGGAACCACCAGTACAGATCAGAATCCAACACATGCTTATGGTGCTTCCGGTAAATATACGGTTACCCTGGAAGTGACGAATGAACTTGGTACAACAACTCGAGTGATGACAGATATGATTGAGATTACTGATCCTCCAGTTGAAGTAACCGCAGGTGGATTGATAAAGGGAGGAGAAATGGAGTCAGACAGTGATTGGAGTATCAGCTATCTGGATAACACAGGCGCATCTCCAGCAGCCACATGGAATTATACCACTGACGGACCAACTGCTGGAACGG
This sequence comes from Bacteroidales bacterium, assembly GCA_029210585.1. Classification (GTDB taxonomy): domain Bacteria; phylum Bacteroidota; class Bacteroidia; order Bacteroidales; genus M55B112. Next base: position 7,797 of record JARGFP010000004.1, on the reverse strand, counting down.
GGGGTAGTTTGCATGTTACAGCTACAGGTGATGGATCAAATGTACAATATGCTATTTATCAGCCTGTACATCTCTCCAACGACTCTGTCTATAGTTTTGAAGCTGCATTTAAAGCATTATCGATTGTAAATAGCTGGTGTGAGGTCTTTATAGGCACTCAACCCATCGATGGTCTCGACTATGGATCCGGACAATTTGTACTGTCAAAATTCTCGCAATGGGGGCAACCAGCAAAGCCTGATGGTACATTTAGTATTGATGCTGCTGAATACAACCGATTTATTCCAGACACTACAGGAATCTATTACTTCGTCCTTAAAGTAGGATGTAATGGGGATGGGAATTTCGAAGTGATTCTCGATGAGTTATCATTGACAGACTCACGCGAAAAGCCATACATTGCATTCTCCTCTCCGTATCCGCTGGGATTTGCACCTTTGACAGTTGACTTTGTCAACAACACAAAATTTGCAGTTTCCTATAGCTGGAATTTCGGTGACGGCTCGGCTGTCAGCACGGAAGAAAATCCCACGCATGTATATGAAACAGCAGGAACCTATACCGTTGTGCTTACAGCAACCAATGAGCTGGGGGACTCCACAGTTTCCAAGGCCGACTATGTCAAGGCCAATGAAAAGCCAGTGTTGCCGGAGGGGGAGAAGCTCTACGGAGGCAACATGGAGGACCCGAACCTGTGGAACATCACCAACCTGAATGCCGACATCATGCCTGTATCTGCAGTCTGGAACTATACGGATCAGTCTGCCGCACATGGCGCTGGCGGAGCATTGTATGTTTCCGGTTCTGTATCCAATGGTACAACGCATTATTGTATCTGGCAGGCGGTTGAACTGCATGAGGATTCAGTATACCATTTTGATGGTGCATTCAGGGCACTCACTACACTGAACCAGTTCTGGGCAGAGGTATTTATTGGAACGGTACCACCCGCTGACGGTTCAGACTATGGGCATGATTCCATCAAAATCACCCAGTTCAACACCTGGGCATCCTGTACAGGCAGCCTTGTTGATGGCACATTCGGCAACGATGGCTGCGAGATCGTCGCAGGTTACCAGCCGGAAACGACCGGGACCTATTACTTCGTTGTTAAGGTCGGAAGCGGGGAATGGACAGGCGGTGAAACGTATGATTTCGAAGTGATACTTGATGAACTGACACTCCAGGAATCAACATTCGCACCAGCAGCGGTGGCCGATTTCTTTTCCGATATAACAGAGGGAGATGCACCGCTCACAGTGTACTTCACGGATCTTTCTGAAAATGCCACGGAATGGGTATGGGATTTCGGTGATGGAGCAAGCAGCACTGAGCAGCATCCGAGCCATACGTATGACGATCCTGGTGTGTATACGGTAACGCTTGTTGCTTCCAATGAAGCCAATGCAGACACCCTGGAGGTCATTGATCTTATTACAGTCAACGAAGTCATCTCTGTAACAAGCTTCAGCGCAACTGAATTAATTGTGTTCCCGAATCCAGCTTCAGATATGATTACTATTGCATCTGAGTCGATGATCCGCTCTGCTGAAATACTTTCAGTGACCGGAGCAGTCGTTAAATCCCTTCCGGGGATCAACACTTTGCATTGTTCTATTTCCCTCAATGAGTTTACAGGGGGCATATACTTCCTGAGAGTGACATCGGATGATGCTGCTGAAACCGTGGTGCGAATCATGAAACGGTAGTGTTGCGATTGCTTGTGGAAGGTTACTTTTGCCTCGCAAGCAGCGCATTTTCCATAATATTGCCGGACATTGAAGTGTTTTTCCTTCAGTTTCCGGCTTTTTTTTATCCTTCCATGGCAAGAAACATGCCCCCAAAGTAAGGGACAAGCCATACCAGCCAGACAAAGATGCTGTAGCGGTGGAATTTCGTTTTCATACTTTCCTGTCCTTTCCGGATCACCACAGTGGCCCAGATGGCATGTGCCAGCATGAGCCAGAGAGCGAGCTGTCCGGTGAGTGTATGCGGATCCTTCAGGTCAAATAATCCACCTGCCATCTTGTGCATAAATGCTGTTCCGGCAACATCAAATACGAAACCCGTCCAAAACAGGACAATATGCCAGGGTTTGAGGTACCTGGCGAAACGTTCTGCCCAGATCCCCGCTGAATAGAAGACGAGGGCAAGCGTGATGAGAATGGTGGAGATGATGAGCATCTGGTTATCCCAAATCTATTTCCAGCACATCTCCGTTCTCTGTGACATCCTCGTATTTCGAAGCGATACGTATCATCAGTTTCATTCTGGCGCATCACTTCAATCGCTGAAGCAATCGGGGTACTATAAAGGTCTGGAGCCAGGAACAATTACCGGGCTGAAGTCCCATATTGTTACTTCGCTTTCCTGGTCGATAATCCTAACGGCAGGTAAAGCGGACAGGTGCTGATGAGTGAAGTGGCCAGCGGTATGATGCCGATCAGTCCCCACCATGATTGGAAATAGATTCCTGTTGCAATGATTGCCAGTCCGATAATGCCCCGGACCCAACGGTCTGTTTTTCCCATATTCTTTTTCATAAGTATATAATTTTAATTTAGACCAAATATACGACTGGTTATGTATTGAATTATGTGACCGTGGTTACAATGGTTAAAAAAAAATAATCTGTTCCTGGTTCAGGCCAGTTTCCTTTTTCAGGCTTTTTTCCTGTTCCAGGTTATAGGATAATGATCCTTCCCCTGCTATAAGATAATGATCCTTCCCCTTTCAAGGGCGATCAGGTTGTTTTTTTCCATTTGTTTCAGGAGGCGGGAAATGACCTCGCGGGCCGTGCCGATTTCCCCGGCAAGTTTCTGGTGGGTGATCTCGACCACATTGTTAACGGCACGGTCGGAAATATACTTGAAGAGCCGTTGGTCCACGCTTTTAAAAGTGATCAGGTCCACGAGTGTCATCAATTCTGTCATGCGGTCATAATACAGGCTGATGACAAACTTCCGCCAGCCAGGGAACCTGTCCATCCAGTCCCTCACTTTTGCTGCGTCAATTCCGATGAGCCTGGTTGTATTTTCCGCCACGGCCTCTGCCTGGCTTTCCTTTCCATTCAGACAGGAGGTAATGGAGAGGATACAGCTTTCTCCGGGGGCAATATGGTAAAATACGATCTCCCTGCCATTTTCGTCAGTCTTTCTTAGTTTGATGGAGCCTTCCATTACAAGCGGGATGTTTTGAATATACTGGTGCTCCCTGAGGATCACTGTTCCGCTTTTTATCTCGAGAATCTCAGCCTGGTTGATCTCGTCTCTAAGTTCTTGCTCAAACGGAAATTTGGAGAAGAGGACCATTGTATCCATAGTATAGGGTTTTTATAGGTGATGCACAGTTTCCATTGACTGGTTAGCTGCGCATCTGCTTCATCTATCTCTGCTTCCGGTACGTATCAGGTGCCGGACATCCTCAGTTCCGATTCATGACCGGCAGCGTTACATAATCGATGTTCCGGTATTATGACCTGTAGGTTACACATCACCCTGGTACTTCGCAGTTCCGCTACATGACCGGCAGCTCCTTATTCAGCTGCAGCTGTCTTACTCAGTGCCTTCTTCAACATCAAACCGGTATACTGTTTTGGTATGGTATTTCTCACCCGGTTCCAGGATCGTGCTTGGGAAATCGGGCTGATTCGGCGAATCGGGGTAGTGCTGTGTTTCCAGGCACAATCCGGCGTTTTTCACATAGGTGAAATCGCCCGAGGAGAGAGTGCCATCCAGGAAATTTCCTGTATAGAATTGCACTCCGGGTTCCATGGTCAGGACTTCCATGGTCCTCCCGGTTTTCGGATCTTTCAGTATGCCGATCCATTCCAGGCCGTCACCTTCCCTGTCGATCACGAAATTGTGGTCATAGCCGCCATCGGTTTGTTCAATATCGCGTCCGATGGGCTTGGGTTCTGTAAAATCGAAAGGTGTTCCTTCAACGGGAGCGATCTCTCCTGTTGGGATCAGTTCATCATCCACTGGTGTATAATGGGAGGCTTTTAATTCGAGGATGTGGTCGAGGATCGTGCCTTTACCCGCCAGGTTGAAATAGGAGTGGTTGGTAAGGTTCACCGGTGTGGCTTTGTCTGTGGTTGCCCAATAGGTGATTTCCAGGTCCTTGCCGACCAGTTCATACAATACCGTTACGTCCAGGTTGCCGGGGTAGCCTTCTTCCAGGTCAACGCTGTAGTATTTCAGTTGCAATCCCTCGCCGTTCTCTGTTTCAACGATCTTGGGTTCCCATACCACATCGTCGAAACCCATGATCCCGCCGTGGAGGGTATTGTCGCCATTGTTGGCAGCCAGCAGATAGGTTTGTCCGTTCAGCTCAAATTTCGCATCGGCTATACGGTTTCCGAAGCGTCCGATCAGGGCACCGAAATTGGGATGCCCTGCCAGATATTGCTCCAGGTTGTCGAACCCGAGTGCCACATTTCCGGGATTGCCTTCTGCATCCGGTGTGATGATTTCAGTCACGATCCCACCGTAATTGGTGATTTTCACGGTGATTCCTTCGTCTGATGTCAGGGTGTACAGGAATGTACTGTCCCCATCGGGCATCAGACCGAAGAATTCTGTTTTGATGCCTTCGTCGGTTTCGGCGGTATTGTCAGCAGGTTTGTTTTTGCATCCGCTGAACAGGAAGGCCGATCCAGTGATCAGCGCGATAAGGGTAAGGTTTCTGGTTTTCATTGTTTCAGCTAATTTTTAGAAGTTGTTTTAGTTGCGAAAAATCATTTTATAAGCACCTGAAATTGTATCTCTTCTATGTGTGGCAGGTGTTATGGGTGCTATTATATTACGCATTTGCCTCACTTTCGTTCAAATTCGAGTCTTTCTCCGCGGATCATCTCGTTGAACAGTCCGTTTTTAAATACCAGCTGTCCGTTGATAAAAGTATGTGTCACCCTGTTATGAAAAACCTGTCCTTCCAGCGGGGTCCATTTGCATTTATAATAGGTGTTTTTGTGGGAGACCGTCCATTCCCAATCAGGGTCCACCAGTACCAGGTCGGCTTTATATCCTGGTCGGATGAAGCCGCGGTCCCTGAGTTGATAAAGGGTGGCTGGAGCGTGGCACATTTTCTCCACCACCTTTTCCACGCTCATTTTGCCCTGGTGTACAAATTCCATCATGGCAGTGAGTGAATGCTGCACCATGGGTCCGCCCGAGGGGGAGTCGAAGTAGCGGCTCTGTTTTTCTTCGATGGTATGCGGTGCATGGTCCGTGGCAATCACATCCAGCTTGTCGTCCAGCATGGCCTGAAAAAGGGCATCCCGGTCGCTGGCTTTTTTTATTGCAGGGTTCCATTTCACCAGCACGCCCTTCCCCTCATAGTCTTCGTCAGAGAACCACATATGGTGGATGCAGACCTCGGCTGTGATCTGTTTGTTGCTCAGGTAGTCGCCCTTTTCGAATAGTTCCAGTTCCTTTTCGGTGCTGATATGCAGCACATGCAGGCGTGTATTATATTTCCGTGCCAGTTCCACTGCCAGGGAGGAGGATTTGTAGCATGCCGCTTCGGAGCGTATCAGGGGGTGGGCGGTAATTGGGACCATATCGCCGTACTTTTCCCTGAAGATGGCTGTATTCTTTTGAATGATCGCTTCATCTTCGCAGTGGGTAGCCACGAGGGTGGGGGATTCGGCGAAGATCTGCTCCAGTGCTTTCCGGTCGTCCACCAGCATGTTCCCCGTGGAGGAGCCCATAAAGACCTTGACGCCGCAGTTTTTGGCCGGGTCGAGTTTTTTTATTTCGTCGATATTATCATTGGTGGCGCCCAGGTAAAAGGAGTAATTGGCAAAGGATTTTTCAGCGGCCAGTTGGTATTTTTTCTCCAGCTCTTCGATGGTTACGGCCTGGGGTTTCGTGTTCGGCATCTCCATATAGGAGGTCAATCCTCCGGATACGGCCGCTTTGGATTCGCTGAAGATATCGGCTTTATGCGTCAGTCCCGGCTCCCTGAAATGCACCTGGTCGTCGATCACCCCGGGCAACAGGTACTGTCCCCCGGCATCAACCTCAATGGCATAATCGGAGGGTACTTCGGGGGCGCCCTCGCCCAGGGCCTGGATGATCCCGTTGCGGATCACCACGTATCCTTCAGTGATACTGCCTTCGTTTACGATACGTGCATTTTTAATAAGGTAATTGTTCATTGTGAATGAATTTTGATGCAATATATCACCTGTTATAAGAGGTGAACCAGCTTCCCGTTTTGAGCCTGATCACGCCGAAGATGGCTTCACTGACGATCCCGCCGCTCATCTTGGAGTTGCCTTCCTTCCGGTCGGTGAAGATAATCGGTATTTCAACCACGTTGAAATTGTATTTCCAGGCGGTGAATTTCATTTCGATCTGGAAGGCATATCCTTTGAACCTGATCCTTTCGAGCTTCATGGTCTCCAGCACCTCTTTCCGGTAGCAGACAAATCCTGCAGTTGCGTCGCGCACTTTCATGCGTGTAATCATGCGTACGTATACGGAGGCGAAGTAGGAGATGAGCACCCTTCCCATGGGCCAGTTGACCACGTTAACACCCGAGATATACCGGGAGCCGATGACCACATCTGCACCCTGTTGCTCACATGCATGAAACAGGCGGGGCAGGTCATTGGGATCGTGCGAGAAATCGGCATCCATTTCACATATATAGGAATACCCTTTGTCAAGCGCCCATTTAAATCCCATGATATAGGCCGTTCCGAGACCCAGCTTTCCTTTTCTTTCAAGCAGGTGGAGCCTGTCCTTGAATTCTTCCTGCAGCTGCCTTACGCTGTCGGCAGTTCCATCGGGGGAGTTGTCGTCGATGACCAGCAGATCGGTCATCACCTCAAGGTCCAGCACTGCCCGGATGATCTTCGCAATGTTCTCTTTTTCGTTATAGGTTGGTATGATGACCAGTTTATTGCTCATGCTGTATTCGTATCTGGAAACACAAAAATAGTATTTTAATCCAAGCGACACGTAATATTGTCTGACAGTAATATGTAGTGACACGCTAATCTGGTCTGGCGGTAGGCAGGGGATGCCGGTTTTGCCTGCTCGTTTTCCCGGATCCGGGGGCGGCAAATTCCCGATTATTCGGTGTAAGGATCAAAATTTCATTGCTTTCAGGGTAGCGCCGATCGTGATTACAGCACCGGTGATTGTCGGGGTAGAATTACCGGCCGCCTTGTCCGGGGATCAGATGCTGCTTTTTTTTGAAGGGGTATTGGCATCGGTTTTTATGGTTTACATATTGTGTATGAGAGCATAGGGTGCAGGCTGGACTTTTCGGGTGAAAAATAGTTTTCATCTTTTTCATCTTTTTGTTTGCAGGGAATATAAAACCATCTATATTTGCACGCCGTTTGAGAAATGTAAATGTACGAAACATCAAACGTAGTTCTTTACAAGATTGCACAGAAGCAGGCGGGAAAATGGCATGCAGGGATGAATTGGAGCAGAAAAGAAACAAAAAATGTCACCTTGCAATAACCTGGTTCTCAAGACAAAGAAAAAAACATTATTTTTTTTTCGCAGAATGTTTGGAGAATAGAAAATTTAACGCTTATCTTTGCATCCGCTTTCGGGAAATATGTGAACAAACCGAGCGCGTTTTTTGAAAGATTTTTTTTGGACGAGACAGATAATTCATTATCTTTGCAGTCCGTAAAAATACAAAGAAAAGTTCTTTGAAAATATTGAAGCACTAAAATAGGTAAGAAAAGCAACCGAAAATTCAATTTTTTGGAGTGAAGAATCCAGAGTAAACTCAAACTTTTAATTACAACGAAGAGTTTGATCCTGG
>JARGFP010000049.1 GCA_029210585.1 Bacteroidales bacterium | reverse complement strand
TAAGAATGTTATTTTTGAAGGAGCAACATACTCGTAAATAAAAATACGGGCGATTGTTTACCGTGAAAATCTATGATTATGGTAAAGAAAATTGTTATTCAGTAGAACAATAATCTCAAATTTGCGTTTACTATTGTGATGAGAAAGAGTTTTTCCATATTATTATCTGTTATACTCCTGGCAGGCCAAATGAGTGTGGCTATCGGAACGCACTTTTGCGGTGGCGAAGCCGTGGAGTCCAAGATAATATGGGGTGAAACGCATTTGGGATGTGGCATGATGGATATGGAGGAACCGTGTGACGATGCTGAAAAATCCAATACGAATGAGCTTCATTTTGACAAGATTCCCTGTTGCGAAAACGAGTATCATACCGTTCAGGCTACAAATGAATTTGTAAAAGATGCGGCTCAAACAACTTTTAATGTTGAGTTTGCAGTAGCGTTTATTTATACCACATTGAACCTGGATTTATTCCCGGAGTCAACTCATCAGTTTTATTCTGATTACAGTCCCCCACCTCTCGAAAAAGACATTTCGGTGCTTTTTCAGACTTTCCTGATTTGATTTTATAATGAATGATTGATTCCATGCTATAATTAGTAGTGGGGTGATTGGTGCATTGCGCCTTTACATTTAGATAATATCCATTTTAAAATCACTTTATAATGCTCAATAAAATCATTAAGTATTTTTTAGAGAATAAGTTGGTAACCCTGCTTCTTCTCACAGGATTGGTAAGCTGGGGCATTGTTACCGCTCCTTTTGGCTGGGAAATCGGTGGTTTGCCATCTGACCCTGTTCCGGTGGATGCCATACCGGACATTGGCGAAAACCAGCAGATTGTTTTTACCCCCTGGAACGGACGATCGCCACAGGATATTGAAGACCAGATTTCCTATCCCTTAACCACCTATCTTTTAGGTATCCCCGGCGTAAAAACCATCCGTAGTTCCTCCATTTTCGGTTTTTCCAGTATTTACATCATTTTTGATGAAGATATAGAATTTTACTGGTCACGCTCCCGGATACTGGAAAAGTTAAGTTCTCTTCCCTCCGGGCTCTTACCCGATGATGTTCAACCTACTTTAGGACCCGATGCAACAGCCCTGGGGCAGGTGTACTGGTACACGCTTGAGGGGCGCGATAAAGACGGAAACCCGACCGGGGGATGGGATTTGCATGAAATTCGCACAGTTCAGGATTTCTATGTAAAATACGGACTGAATGCTACGGAAGGTGTTTCAGAGGTGGCCTCAATAGGAGGGTATGTGCAGGAATACCAGATAGATGTAAACCCCGATGCCTTAAAAGCCTACAACATACCACTGCACATGGTTATGGAAGCCGTCCGGAAATCTAACCGGGATGTGGGGGCTAAAACCATTGAGATTAACCAGGCTGAATACCTGGTACGCGGTCTGGGGTATGTAAAAAAGGTAGAAGATATTGAGAAAGCCGTGGTTGCTGTTCAGGAAAATGTTCCTGTCCGAATTCAGGATATCGGCATCGTAACCCTCGGTCCGGCTTCTCGAAGGGGCGCTCTTGATAAAGACGGAGCTGAAGTGGTGGGTGGGGTTGTTGTGGCACGCTATGGTGCTAACCCATTGCAGGTAATTAATAATGTGAAAGAAAAGATTGATGAAATTTCACCTGGCTTACCAAAAAAGAGACTGGCAGATGGCACAGAAAGCCAATTGACCATTGTTCCCTTTTACGACCGTTCAGAGCTGATTTATGAGACGCTTGGTACTTTGGAAGAAGCTTTGTCGCTTCAGATTCTCATTACTATTCTGGTTATCATTGTGATGATTTATAACCTGAGGGCATCATTTCTAATCTCAAGTTTATTGCCTATCGCCGTTCTCATGGTTTTTATCGCCATGCGTTATTTTGGTGTAGATGCCAATATTGTGGCTCTTTCAGGAATTGCCATTGCCATTGGTACCATGGTCGATCTGGGAATAATTCTCTCAGAGAACATTGTTAAACATGTTGATGAAGCTCCTCCCGGCCAAAAACTGATTACAACCATATACAATGGTGCGGCAGAAGTTAGCTCGGCTATACTTACCGCCGTTTCCACCACCATTGTAAGTTTTATCCCGGTTTTTACCATGCAGGCAGCCGAAGGTAAATTATTCGGGCCACTTGCATATACCAAAACCTTTGCTTTGGTGGCGGCACTTATCGTTTCACTAATCATTTTGCCCACTTTGGCACACTGGTTTTTAGGATTTAAAATAAAGAATCCGCGTCATAATAGATGGCTTAATATTTTACTTATTGCAGCCGGTATTGTTGGATTGTTCATCGGTATGGCCTGGGCAGGTGTTTTACTGATTTTATTTGGCGCGATCCCTTTTATTAAACCGCTAATTTCTGATAAAACACTATTTGAAAAACCTTTTTTCCGCAAAGTCTTAGAAAACATTGAATTGATTTTAGTGGTTGCAGGAGTTATATGGCTATTGGCAAAATACTGGTTGCCGCTCGGTGCCGGTAAAAGTGTGCTTTTCAACTTTGTTTTTGTTGCTCTGCTTGTTGGTGTCATTTTAGGGGCATTTACGCTCTTACAGTATTCCTACAAAAAGATTTTAAAATGGATATTAAATAACAAAATTAAGTTTCTGCTGATTCCTGTCCTGTTGATACTGTTAGCCGTGAATATCTGGATGGGATTTTCAAATGTTTTCGGATTCCTTGCAAACGGAGCTGACAAAATTGGTTGGAATATTCGGACTACTTCTGTGTGGTCTGGACTTAACCATGCTTTCCCCGGAATTGGGAAAGAGTTTATGCCTGCATTAGATGAAGGCAGTTTTTTGCTCATGCCAACCTCTATGCCGCACTCCGGAGTTGAATATAACCGGAAGGTAGTTGGTCAGTTAGATATGTTGCTGACAAATATCCCGGAAGTGGAACTAACCGTGGGTAAATTAGGGCGGGTAGAATCGGCACTCGACCCTGCACCGGTTTCCATGTACGAAAATATTATCAACTATAAGCCGGAATATGCGCTCGGTGAAAAGGGACATCGTATACGTTTTAAAACAGACAGGGACGACCGCTTTGTTTTGAAGAATGGCGACATACTAAGCAATCAGGAAATGCTGACCAACGGTATCTCGTCAGATGAGCTGGTCGCGGATGAGAAAGGAAGCTATTTCAGAAATTGGCGTGAACACATAAAATCATCCGATGATATCTGGAAAGAAATAGTTGCAGTAACTAAAATACCCGGAGTTACCTCTGCTCCGAAATTGCAACCCATCGAAACCCGTTTGGTCATGTTGCAAACAGGAATGAGGGCTCCTATGGGCATAAAAGTTTTCGGTCCCGACCTTGAAACCATCGAGGAGTTTGGATTGAAGCTGGAAGGTATTTTAAAAGAAGTACCCTCGGTAAAAGCTGAAGCTGCCTTTGCAGACCGCATTGTTGGGAAACCCTACATTCATCTGAACGTTAACCGGGATGAGATTTCACGTTATGGATTGAATGTCGAAGATGTGCAACAAAGCATTGAAACCGCCATCGGTGGCATGAAAATATCATCAAGCGTTGAAGGACGTGAGCGTTTTCCCATACGGGTCCGTTATCCGAGAGAGTTAAGGGACGACCCCGAGACACTTGGGAACATTCTTATTCCAACACCCACAGGGGCACAAATCCCACTTAATCAGTTAGTTGATGTAGAGTATGTGCGTGGGCCTCAAGCCATAAAAAGTGAGAATACTTTTCTGGTAGGCTATGTACTGTTTGATAAAAGGGAAGGCTATGCCGAGGTTGATGTTGTGAACGATGCGCAGGAATTGATACAACAAAAAATTGATGGAGGAGAACTAAGTGTTCCGGCAGGGGTGAATTATAAATTTTCAGGTAGTTACGAGAACCAGGTGCGTGCCGAAAAACGCCTGAGCATTATTGTTCCGCTTGTGTTTTTAATCATCTTCCTGATACTCTACTTTCAATTTAAATCGCTTACTACTTCGCTCATGATTTTTAGCGGGGTGGCTATGGCCTTTAGCGGAGGATTTATCATGCTTTGGCTATACGGTCAGGGGTGGTTTGCCGATTTTTCAGTTTTTGGGATGAATATCAGGGAACTCTTCCAGATGAATACCGTCAATTTGAGTGTTGCCGTTTGGGTGGGCTTTATTGCCCTATTTGGACTGGCAACAGATGACGGGGTTTTAATGGGAACTTATCTCGACCAAAGCTTTAAACGCAACCGTACAAAAACAGTAGAAGAAATAAGGACGGCTGTGATTGAAGCTGGGGAACGAAGAATCAGGCCCGCTGTAATGACAACCGCAACAACCATTATTGCACTGTTGCCGGTGCTCACTTCTACCGGACGTGGTGCTGACATTATGGTACCTATGGCCATCCCGGCTTTCGGTGGGATGATTATTGCCGTAGTTACCTATTATATTGTCCCCACGCTTTATTGTATGCGTGAAGAGTATAAGCTTAAAAAATCAAATTCATGAAAAATTATATAGCCATAATAATAGCGATGTTCTTGTACAGTACAGTGGGTTTTGCTCAAACACTGGACGATTATTTTCAAATAGCTGCCGAAAACAATCCGGGTTTACAGGCGGTCTATAAAGATTATGAGGCAGCTTTACAGAAAGTGCCCCAGGTGAGTACTTTACCTGACCCCGTTTTCTCATTTGCTTATTTTGTTTCTCCGGCAGAAACAAGAGTTGGACCGCAAGTGGCAAAGTTTTCCCTTACGCAAATGTTCCCATGGTTTGGTACATTAAAAGCACAGGGCAATGCCGCAGCTCTTATGGCAGAAGCAAAATTTCAGAGTTTTATGGATGTTCGGAACAAACTCTATTACAGGGTGGCATCCGCTTATTATCCTTTATATGAGTTAAAAAACTGGATTCGTATTGAGCAGGAGAACATTCGTATTTTGGAATCCTACAAAACCATAACGAACCAAAAGTTTAAAAATGGAAACGGAACAATGGTGGATGTGTTACGGGTGGACATTATACTGAAAGATGCCCAAACCAACCTGGACATTCTAAGGAATAAAGAAAAGCCTTTGGCTACTACTTTCAACAAGCTTTTAAACAGACCTGAAAATGAATTGGTACTACTCAGCGACACTTTAATAGCAGAAATCCTTTCAGAAAATTTCAGGAAAGATTCATTGATTGCTTCAAATCCAAAATTAAAAGCACTGGATTTGAAATTTGAGGCAGGCAAAGCTGCGGAAGTTGCTGCGCGAAAGCAAGGCTTGCCAAAATTGGGTATAGGTTTAGATTATGTAATGGTAAGTGAGCGAACTGATATCTCATTGCCCGATAATGGCAAAGATATTTTGATGCCCATGGTAAGTGTTAGTATTCCAATATTCAGGGCAAAATACAATGCTTCGGTAAAGGAAGCCCAACTGATGCAGGAAAGCTATACTCTTCAAAAACAAGAAGTAGAAAACACACTCATTTCTGAATATGAAATGGTCTGGTTCCAGGTTCAACAGCAGTTGCAACTAGTATCACTTTACGAACAACAGTTACAAACCTCCCAACAATCGTTAAACCTGCTTTTTACTTCGTATGGTAATTCAGGGAAGGAGTTCGAAGAGGTGTTGCGAATGCAGCAACAATTGTTGAAATACCAGAAATTGAGTGCAACAGCATTGGCGCAATACGAAATAGCTGTTGCCAATATCAATTACTTAACATCAAAAACGTACCGGAATGAAAACAATAGATAAAAAAACAATAATAATTGCCGCTGCCACTCTGGTTGTTGGTTTGCTCGCGGGATGGTTGATATTTGGAGGTAATAATAGTAATTCACACGACGGCCACGAACAAGTTAAAACTGAAATAAACGGTGAAACAGTCTGGACCTGTTCCATGCACCCGCAGATACGTCAAAACGAAGTGGGCGATTGCCCGATTTGTGGTATGGAATTGATCCCGCTGGAGGATGACCAAAACGCCGATATTGACCCGAATGCCATCAGCATGTCGCCCACAGCCATGCAGTTAGCCAGTGTGAGTACGGCAATCGTGGGGAAAATGAATCCGGTTAAACAAGTTCGCTTAAATGGAAAAGTACAAACCGATGAACGTTTGGTTTTTACGCAATCCTCACATATTCCGGGCAGAATAGAAAAATTGCTGGTGAATTTTACCGGTGAATTTGTGAGCAAGGGACAAACCATCGCCTATGTATATTCACCCGAATTGTTCACGGCACAGGAAGAATTGTTTGAGGCACAGAAAATCCTGGAAACTCAGCCACAATTATTTGATGCGGCCAAAGAAAAATTGAAAAACTGGAAATTATCTGATAATCAAATTGAAGAAATCCTGACTTCAGGAAAGACACAGGAAGAATTTCCGATACATGCCGATGTTTCCGGGTACGTGACAACAAAAATGATAAACCTGGGCGATTATGTTCGCAGAGGAGAGGCTATTTATGAAATAGCCGACCTTTCTAAAGTCTGGATATTATTTGATGTGTATGAATCAGATTTGAGCTGGATTAAAAAAGGCGATAAAGTAGTCTTTACGATATCCTCTTTACCAGGCGATTCTTTTGTAGGAAACATAACCTGGCTCGATCCGTTGATTGACCCAAAAACAAGAGTGGCAAAAGCAAGGGTAGCGTATAACAATGCAAGCGGAAAACTCAAACCGGAAATGTTTGCCTCCGGTCTGGTTGAAGCTAAATTGCTTGGTAAATCAAATTCAATTGTTGTGCCAAAAACAGCCGTTATGTGGACGGGCAAACGTTCGGTTGTTTACGTTAAAACAAATTCCGACCAGGGGGTCAATTTTATCATGCGAGAAGTGACCCTGGGTTCTGCATTAGGAGAAAGTTATTTGATTGAAGAGGGTTTAATGGAAGGTGAAGAAATTGCAGTAAACGGCACATTCAGCATAGATGCTGCGGCACAATTAGCCGGAAAACCAAGCATGATGAGCCCCGAAGGAGGACAGGTTATGACCGGACATAACCACGGAGGTTTGGAAATGGGAGAAAGTGAATCGAACAAAGAATATGAGGGAATAACAAAAGCAGAAATCTCACAACCTTTATCTGTTGACAAACAGGCTAATGAGGCTTTACAACCTTTATATGCCACCTACCTGAAATGGAAGGATGCCCTGACCAACGATGATTTCGAAGAAGCTCAAATAGCGGCAACAAACATGAAGTCAGTATTGGAAAAAATCAATATGAGCTTGTTTAAGGGCGATGCCCACAATGTCTGGATGGACTTCCAGGGCCGCCTGAGCAAAAGTTTAGAGCATGTTCAGCATTTTTCCGACATAGAGCAACTGCGGGAGGCCTTTCAAACTGTTTCTGCCACTATGATTGAAATGACGAACACATTCGCTCCACTTGTCGAAACCATTTACGTGCAGCACTGCCCCATGGCCGATGACAACAAAGGAGCAGACTGGCTGAGCAGGGAAAAGGAAATCAGAAACCCATACTTTGGGAGTTCGATGCTTACTTGCGGAGAAGTCACCAAAGAGATTAAATAATTTTTACGCTATGTTCATCAAGGTATTAATTATATCAATCATTTTAGTAGCCATCGTTATGCTGACCTTAGGAATTAAAATGTGGTTTAACCCTGACGCTGAGTTTACTACACATTCCTGTAAGCTTGACGAAGAAAACGCTGACAGTGATAGTGGCTGTTTTATATGCCAGTTAAAAGACCTGGCTGATTGTCCCGAAAATGAGGACAGTAAAATCAAAACAAAGTAATGGAGAGGTGTAATCTTAACAGTAAATATTATGAAATTAATTAAAGCATATATGAGACACCGAAAACAGAAGAAATGTATAATGCCCCGAAGCAGGCAGGTTATTGCTGCATGACCTTTTTGGATTGCGAAGGCACCGGTCAGTATTCCGACCACGAAAAAGAACACATTAGTGAAAAATATCCATTCGCTGATGCATACAGGGTAACCAAAATGGAAATGTTAGTTGCGAGTGAACATGTAAAATCAGTAGTTCAAAAATCAATTAACGATGTATAAATCATGTAACATGGTGACGAACAGGATCCTGTACTATTGTAGCGTTGACTTATATAAATTATTTAATCACTTAAAATTTAATAGTATGAAAGCAATAACAATTTTTATTTCGATGCTTACGGTGTTGGTTTTAAATGTAAACGGCCAAAACACTGATGTAAAAGGCTTACTCGATAACCAGGATACACGTACGGAGATTTTTAATGCCATAGCAAACGACCACCAGCTAATGATGGATTTTATGCAAGTGGCAAAGAAAAATGAACATGGCGCCATGATGATGCGCAATGCTGAAAACCACGAGATGGGAAAAATGGAACCGGAAAAAGGTGGCATGATGGAAATGAATGATGAACATCAAATGATGGACATGATGAAAGACAACCCCGAAATGATGCAAAAAATGATGGGAAACATGATGCAAATGTGCGAAAAAGACACTGCTATGCGCAGTCAGATGGTCAACATGATGACAGAACATCCCGAAATGATGAAGATGTGCATGCAGAAAATGAATGAAAAAGGCATGATGCATCCTGACGGAAAAATGATGAACAAAGAAGAGACATCCAATCACCATAATCATTAATATTTATCTATCATGACATATTACATTAATAAAACAATTTCAGCAGAATTCGATAAAGCGATAGAGCTTGTAACAAAAGCATTAAAAACAGAAGGTTTTGGGGTGCTTTCCGAAATTGATATTCAACAAACACTTAAAGAAAAACTGGATGTTGATTTCAGAAAATATACAATACTAGGGGCATGTAACCCGCCCAATGCCCTTAAGGCGCTTCAGCAGGAGGATAAAATTGGTACCATGCTTCCCTGTAATGTAATCGTACAGGAAACCGGTAAAAACCAGGTGGAAATAGCAGCCGTTGATCCGGCAGCCTCAATGATGGCTGTTGAAAATGAACAACTTGCAGCTATTGCCACTGATATTAGGGCAAAACTTGAGCGGGTTATCGCATCTCTATAATTGAAATTAATAAAGAAAGGAGTTTAAAATGCATGGATTTGGAGGAATGGGTTTAGGTATGGCTTGGTGGTGGATCATCGGCCTTGTTTTGGTTGCAGCCATAATTTGGGTCGTGATACGCTCTACCGGCCAAAACAATAACACAAATAACGCAGTAAATCAAAACACGTCGCTCGATATTCTCAACGAACGATACGCCCGGGGCGAAATTGACAAAGAGGAATACGAAATAAAAAAAAGGGACCTCGGAGTTTAAAATAAATTCAGCGACATGGAAGAAAAAGAGCATAACAAATTCTTCTGCCCCATGAAATGCGAAGGGGAAAAAGTTTATGACCAACCCGGCGATTGCCCTGTTTGCAATATGCACCTGGTTCCCGTGGGCGGTAATGGCAACAAAAATGGTCAGCACAAACATGACCATGGAGAACATAAGAAGGGCCACAGTCATAGCACCCATTCTGGTGGAAGCGGAACGTTTTACTGTCCCATGCATCCGGAAGTCAAACAAGACCACCCGGGCAGTTGTCCGAAATGCGGTATGGATTTGGTTCCTGACAAACCGGAAGAGGCCAGCGAGGAACACAAAGCCTACAAGAAAATGGCCAGGAAATTCTGGGTGGCTCTTGGGCTCAGTATTCCGGTTTTCATTATTGCCATGTCAGAATTTTTTCCATTTCTTAAGTTAGACGAAATGGCAAGCAGAAAGGTTTGGGGCTGGATTGAATTTGCATTAGCCACACCTGTAGTTTTCTATTCGAGTTGGGACTTTTTTAAGCGTGGATGGAGTTCTGTCCGGCGTTGGTCGCCCAACATGTGGACACTGATATCCATTGGAGTTGGCGCTGCATATCTCTTTAGTGTATTTGCTTTAATTATTCCCGGAGCCTTCCCCGGGCAGTTCAAAGATGCGAACGGAAACGTCCACCTGTATTTTGAAGCAGCCGCAGTCATTTTAACGTTGGTATTGCTGGGACAGGTACTCGAGCTCCGCGCTCACAGCAAAACCAATTCTGCCATAAAGGCTCTCCTGAATTTGGTGCCACCGGTGGCAAGGGTTATCCGCAACGGGGAAGAAACAGAAATACCCCTTGAAGAAGTGCAGGAAGGCGATATTTTAAAGGTACGCCCCGGAGAAAAAATTCCGGTAGACGGTATAGTCACAACAGGGAATGCTGTGGTTGACGAGAGCATGATTACCGGAGAGCCGATACCGGTGGATAAATCGTCAAATGACAAGCTTACCGGGGGCACCATAAACGGGAATACCACATTCGAGATGAAAGCTGAAAAGGTTGGGAACGATACCCTGCTGGCACAAATTATCGACATGGTTAACCAGGCCAGCCGCTCGCGTGCTCCCATCCAAAAACTGGCCGATGTGGTAGCTAAATATTTTGTGCAAATTGTGGTAAGTGTTGCCATAATCACTTTTGGCATTTGGGCGATCTGGGGGCCTGAGCCGGCTTATGTGTATGCTTTTGTCAATGCAATTGCGGTACTTATCATAGCGTGTCCATGTGCATTGGGATTGGCAACGCCCATGTCTATTATGGTTGGTTCTGGAAGGATGGCCCAGGCCGGCGTGTTGGTAAAAGATGCCAGTGCCATTGAAGAAATGAACAAAGTAGATACCCTGATTATCGATAAAACCGGAACAATTACCGAAGGAAAACCTGCATTAAAATCTTTTCACTCATTTGGAGAATTGTCAGACAAAGATATTCTAAGGATAGCCGCAGCTGTCGACGCCAACAGTGAACATCCCCTTGCGGAAGCGATTGTAAAAGGAGCAAAAGAACAAGGGTTTAAGCTGCAAAAGGTTGAACAATTTGAAGCAATAACCGGCAAAGGTGTAAAAGGAATTCTGGATGGAAAAAGTATTGGGCTTGGAAACAGCCGTTTGTCTGATGATTTTGGAGCAACTCTTCCAGAGGAACAGCAGGAGATGGTGAAGAAATGGCAATTAACCGGCCAAACGGTGATGTTCCTTTTAATTGAATATAAGGTTGAAGGTATTATAAGCGTGGCTGATACCATTAAAGCATCTTCTGCCAAAGCTATTCGGGATTTACAAAGCATGGGCGTGAAAGTGTATATGCTTACCGGCGACAACAAATTTACAGCCAAAGCGGTGGCTGACGAGTTAGAACTGGATGGTTTTGAAGCAGATTGCCAGCCCGAGGATAAGTTCAATAGAGTGAAAGAATTACAGGCTCGGGGTCAGAAAGTTGCCATGGCAGGCGATGGTATCAATGATGCTCCGGCGTTGGAACAGGCGAATGTGGGCATTGCCATGGGAACCGGTACCGACATTGCGATGCAAAGTGCCGAAATTACCCTGGTCAAAGGTGATTTGGACGGTATTGTCCGGGCACGGGAGCTGAGCCATAAGGTGATGCGCAATATAAAGCAAAATTTATTCTTTGCATTTGTATACAATGCTCTGGGTGTTCCGGTTGCAGCCGGAATCCTGTTCCCGTTTTTCGGAATTTTGCTTAGCCCGATTATCGCTGCTGTCGCCATGAGTTTTAGCTCTGTTTCGGTTATTTCCAATGCATTACGATTAAGAAAAATATAAATTAAGAATAGAAGATTATGAAACATTTAGAAAAATTATCAGGATTAGCTGTAGCATTATTGGTTTTGTTTACAGCTTGTGAAAAGGATGAAACCAAGGAGTCAAATCCAACTGTTCAAGGTATTTACGAAGGCTCCATATCTGGGTTTCAAACCAAAAGCACAGCGATTGAAGCAGAGAGTATTCCGGCTACTTCCGAAATTAGTATTACCGGTGAAAACAAAATACAGGTGCATTGTTACTCGGACAATTTTGACACCACCTTTATGATGAATTATTACTTGGACAATGATAGCGCATACGTATGTTACACCGGTAATGATTTTGAAGAAATGTATGGCTACATGCTTGGCGAAAGTCACATGATGGGTGGAATGATGGGTGGAATGATGGGAGACATGATGGATGACATGCAGGATGGTGAAACCCAATGGATGCATCACATGGGTGAGGAACATGAGGAAGGCGATGAACACTTTGGTGGTTTTGACATGAACGATCACAGCTTTTCATATACCTTCCAAATGGACAGGAATGATTTCTCGGATGATTTGCATTTTCATGGAGTGAAACAATAATTCTTAATAATTATTAAATCAAAAAGTTATGAAAACCAGAATTCTAAGTGCGTTATTTATTTTGGGAGTAAGTTCACTTACTTTATTTGCAGGAAATAAAACTGAAAAGTTCAAAGTGGCGGGAAACTGTGGGATGTGTGAAGCCCGGATTGAAAAAGCTGCTAAATCGGTGGATGGAGTATCTGAAGCAGACTGGAACCAGGAAACAAGGATGATTGAAGTGACTTTTGATACCAGTCTGACAGACCTGGGAGCCATCCATAAGGCTATCGCTGAAGCAGGGCACGATACTGTTCAGTGCTCAGCATCAGATGAGGTTTATGAGGAGCTGCCCGCATGTTGCAAGTACGAGCGGATGGCTGTGGACAAATCCTCAGGTTCCTGAGAGACCTCTTTGTTTGAAGCAGATAGGTTAAACAGATATGACATTTATTGGGGGCAGAATGGAATCGACAGGCTGGGCTTTGAATCTGATTTCTTTTAATTAGATTTGAGAGTCAACAGATCTTTGTCAATAAGTATGAGGCAAAAGAGTAAATGGATATTTCCGGGAATGCTGGCCCTTCTTTTTTTCCTGAATTCTTGTTCCACGCCACTGGATTGGCCAGCGTCTCCCCTGTATGTTTTCGGGCTGGGACAATCGAATGGTACTCAGCCATCAGATCTGGAAAGCGCCCGGCAAACGATAGTGGGTCATTATGCTCATTTTGATGTGGTGGCTTATGAAGACACGACCACCAGGACGACCATGCGGACCTTTATCATTTCCTACGGGTTTACGGATTTTTATCTGGAAAACGGTAAGCTCATGCAGTCTGACCGCTTTGTGCATGCTGAGCAAAAACTGAGTAAAAAGAATGCAAAATCCGTATTCAGCAACGAAGCTGTTCAGGCCATTAAACCCAGGGTTCAGGAAGTTGAATTATCCCAAGAAAATGGTTTCTGGCATATCTATCGACCGGCAACCCCATGTTTGCTGGGAATAGAAGGAGACCCTTTGCAAGCCTTATCTACCGAGCCCAATGATCCTAATTTAACGGATTCTGACCAGGACGGACATCCCGGGGTCACTGTAAAGATAAGCGTGGGAAGGTTTTTCAAAGGTGAGATTTTTATAACACGAAGAGAAATATTCAGTAATTATCTGACTTTGAATAATAACGGCACTCTGAGCGGATATGTCGTGGACCGATCGGAGCAATTCGTTGTTGGAGCTTCTAAAAAAATACTGACACAGGAATCCAATTCGATCCAGCATCCCGACACCGGGCTGAGTCCGGTTTTGCTGGTACCGGTCGCCCCCCATATAGATACGTTTGAGGAACTAATGCAAGTAAGAGATGAGATCTTCCCTGAAGAACCAGAATTCGTTTCTGATAAATAGACAGCAGTCAAGGAGGAACTTAGCAAGCTCTGCCTTTGCAGACTTGTTCCTTTTGCAGCGTGTAATTTCTAAACCCACAATCCCATTGAATGATGAGTGAGAAGCCAACTGAACATATGAAGGAATTCTATGTTGAGGTTTTAAATGCTGAAAGTATAAAGGATTTATGGTCTAAAACATACAATACCGCAGGAAAACCGGACTGGTCCCACATCCTGCCCTATTACGATGAGAATATCTATTTCAGGGATTCCATACAGGAGATTAGGGGAATAAAAGAATTTAAGGCTATGACCGAGCGACTTACAGATCGCTCGAATGATTTAAAAATGCATATTGTCCGGACCGCCCAGCAAAATAAGGATATCTTTATTGAATGGGAAATGACCATTAAATTTAAAAGGAATCCGAGTTCCGTATTGTACGGTTCAAGCCGTGTTACCCTGAATGAAGAAGGCAAGATCCTTGAACAACGGGACTATTACGATCTCTGGGGAGATATATTTGATAATATTCCAAGGTTTGGGAAGGCTTACAGGAGGTTTATGAGAAGGAAATTTGGATGAGACAGTATGAAGCTTATAACACTACCTAAATATTTCAAAGAGTATCATTGGTCGAACATTGCGGCCATGATTAAAAACAACCGGCAGCATCCCGGGGTCTGTACAGATGAATTCAGGGATCGGCTTGTGGTTATCAGCGGGGCCACTTCAGGCATTGGGTATTTGACAGCCAGAAAATTCGCCTCTCAGGGAGCCAGGCTGTTATGCATCAACCGGAATGAGAAGAAAAGTGCAGACCTGAAGGCCGAACTTGAGAAAGAATTTGGCGTCAGCTGTAAGTACATCATCGCTGATCTGAGTGTTTTGGCAGACGTTCGGCGTGCAGCTGAAGAACTTCAAAGACTCGATTCCCCCATTGACGTACTGATACATAATGCTGGGGTCTATCTAACCAGAAGGGAACTGACTGCTGAAGGATTTGACAAGGTATTTGTGGTTCAACACCTTGCTTCATTTATAATCAATATCCTTTTAAGTGAGAAGCTAAAATCACAGGAAAGAGCACGGATCATCCTGGTCAATTCCGAAGGCCATCGTTTTGCTGCCTGGGGATTGCGGCTGGACGATCTGAATTGGGAGAAACGCCGATATTCCGGATTGAAAAGCTATGGTTCTGCAAAGCTTGCACAACTGCTAAGCATGCTTTTGTTTGATGAACACTTCAGATCCACGGGGGTGAACATAAATGCCATGCATCCCGGTGCTGTCAGGTCGGAAACCGGACAGGAAAACGGGGCTATTTACCGATGGGTCAAAAGGCATTTTTATGATAAGATATTGAGGCCTACGGAAATTTCCTCGGAATCGATCTACTATCTGGCGGTTTCAAACGACTTGGAGGGGGTAAGCGGAAAGTTCTTTAACCTGACTACAGAGGAAGAACCAGCGCCTCCTGCTCTCGACAGGGAAGCGGCGTATGAAGTATGGGCAAAAAGTGTGGAGATGGCTAAAGTGCCTGATATTTTAATAAAATCATGAATCTCTATGCCTGAAAAGAATTACCATACAGTAGTTGTTGGAGGAGGGATGGCCGGGCTGACCTGTGCCGCTTATCTTGCAAAGGAGGATCAGCGGGTTCTGCTGATTGAGAAGAACAAAGAGTGCGGGGGTTTGGTAAATTCTTTTTCGTCCGACGGCTTTCACTTTGAAGCAGGTATTAGAGCACTTGAAAATGCGGGCATTATTTTCCCCATGTTAGAAGAACTGGGTATTGAAATCGATGTGGTTAAGAGTCCTGTATCTGTGGGTATCGGAACAGAGATCCTGCATATCGAGGACATTAACAGTCTGACAGAATACCAGAACCTGCTTAAGCTTATATATCCGGAAAGTGAGGGGGAGATTGATCATGTCATAAAGATCATCCGGAAAGTAATGAAACATATGGATGTGCTTTATGGTATAGAAAACCCCAATTTCAAAGACCTGAGAAGGGACCGAAGCTATCTGCTCAAAGAACTTCTTCCCTGGTTGCCAAAATTCTTACTCACCATCGGGAAGATTAACCGGATGAATATGCCGATAGAACCTTACCTTGAGAAATATGTAAAAAACGCTTCCCTGAGAGACATTATCTCTCAGCATTTCTTTAAGAATACCCCGACCTTTTTTGCGCTGAGTTACTTCTCCCTCTACCTGGATTATTTCTATCCCAGGGGAGGTGTGGGAAAACTTGCTGCTGCTGTGGAAAAACGGTTCCTGGAATGGGGAGGGGAGCTAGAGCGGGAAACGACTATTAAAAGAGTATTGGCCCACGAACACCGGGTTATCGACCAGAACAATGTTAGCTATACTTATGAAAACCTTGTCTGGGCAGCTGACCTGAAGACATTTTACAGAATCACGGATGCAGAGGGTTATTCTGCCAGGGTCCGTACGAAATTCGATAAGACCAGAAGCCGTATGCTGGAAAAACGGGGAGGGGATTCGGTATTTACCCTTTTTGTCGAAGTGGATGACCCCCTGGTCAGTTTTAAGAAAATCGCAAACGGACACTTCTTTTATACTCCTTCAAAACAAGGATTGGGAGAAACCCGCTGGAGCGAACTCAACAAGATCTTAAACTCCACCGGGGAACTGGATAAAACCCAGATATTAAGCTGGCTCGATAAATTTCTTACTCTGAACACCTACGAGATTTCTATTCCGGCCCTGAAGGATCCTGATCTGAGCCCTGAAGGAAAAACAGGACTGATAATCAGCATTCTTGTTGAATATGATCTGTTTAGAATGATCGCTGACACAGGCTGGTATAAGGAGTTTATTTCCGAAATGGAAGATCGCATCATCCAGGTACTTGCCGAATCGGTTTATCCCATGCTAAAGGATAAGGTACTGGCCCGTTTCTCATTTTCACCTCTGAGCTATGAGAACCGGGTTGGCAGTTCGGAGGGGGCAATCACCGGGTGGTCTTTCCAGGAACCCGTACCGGTCATCCATAAGATTCAGGCCGCAAACAGGGCTGTCGTAACACCCATACCTTCCATCTATCAGGCCGGGCAATGGACCTATAGTCCGGCCGGAGTACCCATGTCCATTCTTACCGGGAAACTGGCTGCACGCAGGATTATAAATACCTAAGCTGTTTTAGCAGGAGTTAAAATTCTACAAAATTAGGATAAGGATTACAGCGATAAGTATGCTTAAAGCAATGCTTATAAAGAGTTGTTTTATTATGGTCCTGGATGAAAAGGTTATAAATTGTAAAATAATCCCCAGAATTTAGACAACAGGTATAATTTGATTTATCATTAAACTTGTTGTTATGAAACCGAGAAAAAATCACACACCAGGCTTTAAGACAAAAGTAGTTCTTGAAGCCCTTCAAGAGAGAGAAACAATCCAGGAGATTGGGAAGAAGTATGGGATACACCCGAACCAGATTTCAACCTGGAAGACCAGGTTCATATCAGGAGCCAGTAGCGTTTTTGAGAATGTTCCTGGAAAGGATGATACCGAAAAAGAAAGAGCTGAACTATACAAGAAGGTTGGGCAGCTACAGATGGAGGTTGATTTCTTAAAAAAAGTGTTGGGGAAATAGCAAAAGAGGATAGGCTTCAAAAAGTG
>JARGFP010000048.1 GCA_029210585.1 Bacteroidales bacterium | reverse complement strand
AAGCCACCACCTGTTAACAACCTTATTGAAATTGTTAATGCCAGTTCGTTTTCATACTTTTATGTGCGTTGGCCCTGAGGTTACCAGCGTGGTTTCTTCCCGGAAAAGGTAAATATTCCGATACGAAACAAGCCTGATCATCAGCTCCCTAACACCGGGGAGTACATCGATGGCTTTGGAAATCCACACTATGTATATGCCGTTGGAAACCCGGAAGAGAGAACCAATTATCCCAACCGGTATCGCCAGGCTGTTTCAAGGTCTTCCGGTTTTGGAATGTCTATATTTGATCCCGAATCAGGCAATATCCGGAATGAAGCATACCGGTTCGATGCAGACCTAAGCAAACCCCTGGAGGAGAACATGTTCCCCGGATGGCCGGTAACCATCAACAAACTGGATAACCTGGGAGAGGATGCGAACATTGAACTTCCGACCATCAGGGCAAGGGGTGACAAACACCCGGTAGTGAAGGTGTATGACAGCACTGGGGCACTGGTCTTCGCTGTACGCACCAATGGAGGCGATTTCACTCCTAAGGTACGGCAACCGGGTCAATACACCATTGTCGTTGGGTATCCGGAGAATGATCATTGGAAAAAGGTTCAGGCTTCCGACAAAAGTTCCGAAACCATTGAGATCAGTTACGTGAAGAATTAACCATTGTGCCTATTGTATTGATTAAACGTTTACAAGTTGTCACGACGAAGCCCCCATCAGTGGACGAAGGGAGTTCACGTGCACATCATGTTATTTTCCACCCTCAAAGGGAAAATCGGCGTTGTGTTCATGGGCTTTTTCAATGATCTCGTTAAGCGCTGCAACAACTTCGGGATGCTGATCTGCGATATTATTCTCTTCCGCCAGGTCAGCCTCCAGTTCATATAGTTCAAACCGGGTGTTGGACGGATCAAATACATTCAGTTTGACCAGTTTCCATTTCCCTTTTCGCACAGCCTGCTTTCCACCCTGTTCATGAAATTCCCAATAGAGATAGTCGTGCTCCTTCTGCTCCTCTCCTCTCAATAAAGGCAGAAATGAAATTCCATCAATCTCCTCGGGAACCGGAACATCAGCAACCTCAGCAAAAGTGGGCAGGATATCCCAGAATGCTGATATATGATCGGTGGTGCTTCCTGGTGCAATGGTATTGGTCCACCTGGCAATCATGGGAACACGGACGCCTCCCTCGTACAGGTCCCGCTTGTAACCCCGCAAAGGCCCGTTGCTGTTAAAGAAGTCGGGGTCCGCACCTCCTTCCTGGTGCGGTCCGTTATCAGAGGTGAACATGATAATGGTATGCTCTTCAAGTCCCAGCTCCTCAAGTTTGGCAACCACTTCCCCCACCTGCCGGTCAAGCAGTGAAACCATCGCAGCAAACGTGGTACGGGGCTCAGGCTGGGAAAAATAGGCACTCACGTTAAACTCCTCATCTCCATAGTTCGCGCCGGGACGGCTATTGACAAAGGGTGTCTCTTCAAACTGTCCCCTGTATTTTTCCATCATCTCCCCTTCAGGAATGATCAGTTCAGCATGAGGAATGACATTCGGATAGAACAGGAAGAAGGGTTCATCCTTGTTTTCTTCGATGAATTTCAGGGCCTCCTGGTGGATCAGGTCAGGTGCATAGGTCTCAGTATTTGCGAAGTCGTTGCCTTCCAGCAATACCTTCTGATCGTTGTGCCAAAGGTGCATGGGATAATAGCGGTGGGCCTGGCGCTGACAATTGTATCCGAAAAATGTATCAAAACCCTGGCTGTTCGGGTCTCCCGCTGTACCAATGAAACCCAGTCCCCACTTCCCAAAGGCCCCGGTAACATACCCCGCCTCCCTGAGAAGCTCAGCAGCAGTAACAGCCTCTGCTTTCATCGGGTGCTGACCTTCAGGCTGATATTCCTTGTTGCCCCTGATAGCAGTGTGTCCTGTATGCAGACCGGTCATCAAAACACTCCTGGAGGGCGCACAAACCGTGCTGCCGGAATAATGCCGGGTAAACATCATCCCCTCTGCCGCCAACCTGTCCAGGTGGGGAGTTTCAATCTTCGTTTGTCCGTAACACCCTAAATCACCATACCCCAGGTCATCGGCAAGAATATAAATGATGTTGGGTTGTTGAACTTCTTTTTGCTGCATGGTGCATCCTGAAACGAAGAGCACCGCAAGCATACTGATAAGGAAAATGCGCATAGCTATTGTTTTAAGTAATATTTCGATCAAATATACAGATGATAGAATGAACTTCGGTAAAATAATATGTCTATTTTAAGCTGAAACTTGTCTGCATATAAAGGCCCTTAATACAGGCTTATCACGCAGGTCACCACGGACCTGGGAGGAATTGAGATCTTCCCGTCAGCCGCATGTTCACCAGCAAGCCTAAGATTGTCCTGCGGATCGGCAGTAGTATGGTATACACGCATTGAACCGGCCTTTTCGGGTACATCTTCCAATCGTACATTTTTTTGTTCGTGGTCCTCGTTGACCATCACAACAACGATCTCCCGGTCGGGTGTCAGGAAGGCAGAAGCATGAAGTCCGCCGCGATCGGGTTCGCCAGCACCACCTTGACTACCAATCCCAATGCGTATGGATCCCGGCCGTATGAACCGGGCATAGTTGCCCAGTGCCCAAAGCATTTTTGAGTCACGCACTTCCTGCAGGGGATCCACCTTGCTGATATAGATGAGCCCGTCTTTGTAATCATATGGACTTACTGCCAGCCACCATTGCCAGGCGCTCGCCTCCGCATGCACCAGGTCTGCATGAATAACGCGTGCCACGTATATCGCAGGATCCATTCCAAGGTCCATCCCGTTTCCTCGAATTTCCCTGTTGTTTTCAAGAATGCAGTACTCCGTGACCCAGTACTCCAGATCATCATTCACACTTTCCATTTTTTCCCGCAACTGCAACCTGGTGTCGATCATCCGTTTCCTGTTCCATGTACTGAAATAGCTGTGTCCGGCAATTTTTGGTGCCAGGTGTTCCAGGTTGCCAATGTAGTTTGCAGAAGCCGGATCGAAGAATGCTTCAACCTGGTTGGACCTGTTTCCTGGAGATTTCCCGGCATCATACAGGTAATCGATCTGCCCGGCCTCTGTTACTTCAATTTTTGTATCGCTGATGCTTTTCCCGGAAAAAACCCGGTCGATCACCCGGGTGGCCCTGGCCAGCTCATCGTTGTTCCAGGGAGAACCTTCCTGCTTGCAGCATTTCCACTCCCATTGCGGCTCGTTAAACGGACTGATATAATCGAATGTGATGCCGGTGCGGGCACGGCCCCCCTGTACAACCTCCGCCAGGAATACTGCAAAGTCCTCGTAATGTTCCGCTGGCAAATTGGACGACAATCCGTCATCGGACCAGGCTTTCCCGTTTTTGGTATAATGCACTGGCGGACTGTTTACAAACCCTATCAGGTCTGCCACACCGTATTTCTTTGCTTCCTGTAAAAACCACATCTGTCCTTCCTGCCTGCTCCAGTCATAGGTGCCATCAGCATTCAGAAAACATTCCGCCCGTCGCCAAGGGTCCCTGATGCGGCTTTCTTCACCCTGTCCGGCACTGCCCCCGCCGATGTTGAATCGCCAGGCAGACAACCCTATTCCTTTGGGATTTCCTCCAGGGTCCGTTTCCGTACTGAAAAGCAGTTCAGCGATCTGCTTCCGGCTTGATTCGGGCCATTCGGTCCCCACAAATTGGATGGACCAGGCATCTGAAGCACCAAAATTATGAATCACCTGGTGGGTGTCATCCACGTTAACCCTTAATACCATAACAGGATCGGCATCGTTGTCCACTACTGCAGATCCCGCTATAAGCAGTACGATCGCTGAGAGAATAATAATGGTGTGTTTCAAGGTACTCCTGTTTAATTGTTTAACTGCCCAAACATATAATTTCTTTTCGTGAAGTGAAGATGACAGACAGATGCTCACGGATCATAGCGTTGCCCGACAACAATTTTATCCCCCGAATCATCGACCTCAAACAGGTGCGGAATACGAACGTACCGTCCGTCCTCATTCTTATGACTGTGCAGGCACATCAGGAGTTTCCCCTCAAAGGTGCGGAACATCATGCCATGCCCGAAATTTGGCGGGGTGATGGGTTCTTTTTCATGCACCCATGGACCGTCAAGCGTTCCACTTTCAGAGTAAGCCACGCCCTGCGTGTAATCTCCATATACCCAGCTGGTCCACAGCATGCCAAGCTTACCGGTTTGTGTGAGGAACAGCCACGGACCGTCGGTAACTTTATTGGGACCAATGTTCCCGCTTTCATCCCGCTCCCTGCTCCATGGGGAGTCACTGGCACAGAACAGCACCTCTCCTTTGCCAATGGAACCGCTCAGATCTGGTTTCAGAGCGATCTTTTCAATGGTCCCGTTCCAGTTCTGCAGCCATTCATAACAATACACCATATAGGGCTTACCGTCTTTATCCACCCAGAACGTACCATCAAGTGTTGGCATGCCACGAGGCAAATACGCTTCGTCTTCCATGGGGACATACGGTCCGTCGGGGGTGTCACTTACCAGGACATGACTGGCACGGCGTTCGATGACATTCCCCTTCACGGTATCAATCTTCACATCCCTGTTGGTAAACGTGGCGAAATAATAATATTTGCCTTTGTATGCGTGCAATTCGGCCGCCCAGATCATCGGCCGTGGTCCCATCCACGAGTCGGGATCAGTTTCGGTTACCCGGTAGGGGCCGGTCCATTTTTCCAGGTCCCTGCTTGTCCACAACAGTCCACCCGTTCCGGTCATATAATAGGTCGAAGAATGCGCATCGGCCAGGATACACGGATCACTGAGCCGGATCGAGTCCAGGGGAATATCCACCTTTACTTCCGGCTGCCATCGTTGTGAAAAAACGGAGACAGCACTGCACATCATAATCAGCCCGGTAAAAATTATACAGTAATGTGTTTTCATATCCTAAAGTGTTATTGCTTCATTTGTATGAAGGTAATCCCGGATGGACTTAAAGATAAGGAAAATATAAAAAACGAATATGCGCCGATCTACGGCAATGCACATGAAATACGTATAGTTGATCTCGCTTATACGAAGGAAATTTCATTCCAACAGTATTCCTACAGCAACAGCTGAATCCCGGACCTGTCAGAACCCAAAAGATACATACCTTCCAAAAGGAAAAGTACGAATAAAAACGTACCAGTTATGCTTTCAATATCTTAATTTTGCACCATGGGACTAAATGCTGCATTGATAATCTCGGTAGTTGCCCAGTTTATCGCCTTTTTCATAACGGTGAGCCTGATCCCTAAAACCAGGTTCAACATTGCCTGGATCAGTATTTCGATCGGCTTCCTGCTGATGGCACTGCGCAGGTTGTTCGAGCTGGTTTTCCTGTATGGCCCGGAATCTGACAGGATCGCCACACTCAATAGTTGGGTGGCTGTGATCATTTCAGCATTCATGCTCGTATCATCAATATACATCCGGAAGATTTTTAAAGTACTGAATCGAATTCACCAATTACGTAAAGAAAGTGAAGCAAAAATGCTATCGGCTGTAATAAATACTGAAGAGAAGGAACGCAAACACTTTTCAAAGGAGTTGCATGATGGCCTGGGACCCTTGCTTTCTTCAGCAAAAATGACGCTTTCCGCCATGGACAGATCCCATATGCCAATGCAAAACAAAAATATACTCAATAAAGCTGAAAATATGGTCGAATGCGCCATTGCCACCACCAGGGAGATTTCAAATCATCTTACCCCCAGTGTTCTGGAGCGTTACGGACTGAAGAAGGCCATTGAGACCTTTGTGCGTAACACAGACCTGAAAGATTCCATCGATATATCCATTGAAAGTAACATAGTAAAAAAACGTTATAACCTGAACCTTGAGGTTATTCTGTACCGCGTCTGCTGCGAGCTGATTAACAATACATTGAAGCATGCAGGTGCCAGCAGTATTACTTTGCATCTTCATGACAGAAGTGATGTACTCGAACTTTTATACAAAGACAATGGCCTTGGTTTTGAGAAAATGGATGAAAACCATGGAATGGGGTTAAATAATATTAGATCAAGGGTCAAGTCGCTGAACGGTTCAATAGAATTAATCAGCTCACCGGGGAAAGGATTTCAAGCGCGTATTGAATTGCCACTATAAAGCAATGCGATACCTGCAAATTTCAACTTCAAATATTAATGATGAAAAAGGGAATAAAGGTTTGTATTGTTGATGACCATGCACTTTTCCGGGAAGGGCTGAAATATTTACTTGACGCAAGTGAACTTGTATCAGCCGTTTTTGAAGCGAAGGATGGCCGTGAATTCCTTGAAAATGTTGAAGGTTTTGATCCCGATATTGTGCTTATGGACATTGATATGCCGGAAATGAACGGAATTGAGGCCACTAAACTGGCCCTGAATCGAATGCCATTGCTGAAGATTCTTGCACTATCCATGTATTCCGATGAAAATTTCTATGCTGAAATGATTGAAGCAGGTGCCAAAGGATTCCTGATCAAGAACTCTGGTTTTGATGAAGTGCAAATGGCCATAACAGAAATATTTGCCGGCCGACACTATTTTTCACCAGAAATCCTGACCTCGATCGTTGAAGGTCTTCACCGAACGAATGAGTTTCATGATAACGAGTTATCTGAGCGGGAGAAAGAAGTCCTCGTGCTGATCTGCCAGGGATTATCCAACCATGAAATAGGTGAAAAACTATTCATCAGTAAAAGAACAGTTGATAAACACAGAGAGAACATCTTGTTCAAAACCGAATCAAAAAACACTGCCGAACTGGTGGTCTTTGCTATCAGGAACCGGTATTTTGTGATTTAGCCGCGTCTGGTTAATTGAATTTATAGCGAATGGTTATACCATAGGTTCTCGGATCGCCCAGGACACCTGCATAATGCCCTGCATTACCACCAGCAGCCAGTAATTGTTCAAAATAGTCCGTATCGGCTATGTTCCTGGCCCACATAAATAATGTAATGCCTTGATGGGTCCTGTATCCGATCCTGGCATTGATGAGGGTGTACCCCGCTACGTTCAGGTATGCTGAAGGAGTGGGATTGGATGAAAAGGAGGATCGGTAAAAGACATCCGAAGCTATAAAATACTCGCCTTCATTGCCAAGGAATCTGCCACTGGAATAAGCCTCGGCTCCTGCTGAATATGACCACCTGGAAATACCCGGCAATAAACCACCCGAAATATCCTTGAAATCATTGCCGCCTGTTTCTTCCAGGGGTACGGGTGCATTCTCGAACTTCACATACCTGCCGTCCGTAAAAATCACTGAAGCATTCAACCTTAGATATCCATCAAGATTATACATGCCCTCGATTTCTGCACCGCGTGTCCTGACGTGTTCCGCATTTGCCAGGTAACCCCTGATTTCACCAGGTTCTGCCGAACGAACAGTAGTCTGGTAATTATATAT
The DNA here is from genome assembly GCA_029210585.1 of Bacteroidales bacterium. Lineage (GTDB taxonomy): Bacteria > Bacteroidota > Bacteroidia > Bacteroidales > M55B112. Next base: position 9,971 of record JARGFP010000048.1, on the reverse strand, counting down.
ATCGGTATTGAAGACAGTAACGTTCAGGATATTGTTCCTGTTAGGTTCTGATTTGAAACCAAATTCAAAATGACTCACTTGTTCAGGCTTTATAACGGTCAGATCAAGGAGGGGCTCACCGTTTTCAGTGGGAATCCCCCCCAGATTCAGTCCTACAGGTTTGAACCCCAGCGAATAGTTGCCATACACTCTGAAACTGTTGTTGATTTCATATCTCATTCCGAATTGACCCGAAAAGTTCAGATCGTCAATATCTGACCTGAAGGAAAGCGGTTTAAATACCCGGTTTTTTAATGCGATAAGTGAAGGATCACTGGTTACCAATCCCCCCGAAACCGTCCTCGTGAAATCCACTTTTTTCCAATCATAGTTGATCCTGAGTCCCGGGGTCACGATGAACTTACCTGAAATCATCCAATCTACTTGCCCATACAACGCCCCGCTGAAGTTACGGAAACTGGGGTGAGTTTCTTGTTTTAACCCGTCGAATAATCCAGGCGTTTGCCAGAGCGGATCAAGGGAATTCTGCACAAAGCGCCATTGATCACTACCGGCTTCAAGGGTGTGTGATCCATCCGCATCAAGTTTTTGGTAAAATGCAAAAGCCCCAATTGTACCACTGACCTGTCTGCTGAAATCCCCTGAAACGCGTACCTCCTGTGACCACTGATGATGAATGGAGGGAGCCTGTGATTTTCTAATTGCCGATAATCCTGTGAAATCCCTGTCACTTGATGGTCCCCATTTCCAATATCGCCAACCCGATGTAGCCGTAAGGGTAGCATGACCCAGTTCAACATCGGCATTGAGTGCAACACCTCCCATGTCCTGGTCCGATCTTGCGGGTGTATCGTGGTCTATCAGCCGGTCAAACGGATTCCGGCTCGGGGGTTCGTAATCCAGATCGGCGATAATATTTTCGAACTGCCTGTATGCGGGCCTCAGGGTCGGAACCACTCCAGCCAATACGTGGGCATAGCCATCGGGACGTTGGCGTGTATAATCTGCAGAAAGTATAATACGCGTCTTTGTCCCGGGAAGGTAGAGTAATTGTCCACGAAATCCTTGATTGTTCATGGTGTTGGTATACTTTTCCGTAGCAACATTATAGATTGTGCCGTCGCGGTTTGTTCCTGAATACGACAAACGGGCAGCAAGTTTATTACTGAGCAGGGGCCCGGAGATGGATACCTTGGACTGGTTAAATCCGTAGTTGCCAAAAGAATGTTCAAAAATAGCCGACGGTACAAATGTTGGCTTACGGCTCGTAATGTTAAATGCTCCCGCAGTGGTATTCTTTCCGAAAAGCGTTCCCTGAGGTCCCCTGAGCACTTCTATCTGCTCTACATCAATAAAATCCAGTACTGTCGATGCAGGGCGCGCATAATAAACACCGTCAACATAGAAACCCACGCCAGGATCAATTCCGTCATTGGTCAGACCAAATGTTGAACCGATCCCCCTGATGTTAAGCGTGGTGTTCCTGGGATTGGAGGAATACAGCTGGACCGATGGGATCAATTCCTTAACCCTGTTCACATTGAAGGAAACAGAATTATCAATCTGCCGGGCATTCAGCACCGATATGGGTATGGGAATTTTCTGCACACCCTCGATCCTCCTTCGCGCGGTGACCGTAACCTCCTTAAAAACTGCAGATGACGGCAACATGTACACATCCGGCACCTTGTTTTTTAAAAGTTGAATTTGCCGCTCCTCATACCCGATGTACCTAAAGAGCAATGTAAGTGGAAATCCATTGCTGTGTTCCAGAATAAATTCTCCATTGGCATCGGTTATGGTGCCGGTAGTCGTTCCTTCAATCAGAACAGTTGCCCCGATCAGGGGGGTCGTTGTTTCGGCATCCAATACTTTTCCTGTTAAGGTTGCCTGAGCCTGTAGCTGGAACCCAAGCAGGGCAACCAGTATACCTGTAAGCGTAGAATTGTACTTCATCATGCGTTATTTTCCGGGACCATTTAACATCCATAGATCTCCATTCATTCGATGACAAAATTAGCCTTGTCGGGTATTCTCATGGTACGCCAAAAACAGGAATTTACCTACGCATCTATACGTAATTTAAAGTACGCAGGGAAAAGAGTGATTGGATGGAATGAGCCGGGAAAAGGGTAGGTCCAGGATGTGACACACAATGCATGCACATTCAACCAATTATTTCTATCTTGCTCTCTGAACTTTTATTTTTCAGATGACGAAGTTATTAATACAAATTTCCGTTCTATTTTTTTTGTTCCTTGCTTCCTGCGTCCCGGAACAGGATTTCCTTCCTCAAAATCCATACATCATTGAAGAGGGCGGGCGTCCCTGGGTGATTGCCCACGGCGGGGCCAAACAGTTATGGCCGGAGAATACCATGCCGGCCTTTGAGGGTTCCGTGCAGATGGGCGTCGATGTGCTGGAAATAGACATGAAGATCACCAAAGATGAAGTCCTGGTGTGTCACCACGACCATACCATTGACCGGATGAGCGACGGGGAAGGAGAACTGGGAGCGTATACCTATGAAGAACTGCTTGCATTCAATTTTGGTGAAGGGTTTGAAGCCCTCGACGGATCCTTTCCCTACCAGGATGATACGATAAGAATACCTAAGCTGGAAGAGGTGTTCGACCGCTACACGGACATGTATTTTACTGTGGAGATCAAGGACCGCGGGGAAAGCGGACAGCGTGCAGGTGAATTGCTGAAAGCACTGGTGGAAACCTGGCAACTCGAAGACAGGATGATTGTAGCCGCATTTGATGACGAGACCCTGACTGCCTTCCAGGGCCTGGAAGGAAACAACATCCCGGTCTCCACTTCGCAAAAGGAGGCCACCAAATTTGTGATCACTGCCAAGACACTCACAGGTGTGTTCTATGCACCTGAAGCCGTGGCACTGCAGCTCCCCATGGAACAATCCGGTCTGAACCTGTCACGGAAGCATGTGATCAACAGCGCCCACAAGCACAACATGGCCGTTCACTACTGGACGATCAATGACAAGGAAGACATGCGCCTGCTGATTGAAAACGGCGCGGACGGGCTGATGACCGACAGGCCGGATATCATGCTGGAACTGCTGGAGGAGATGGGGTATTAAAATCGATCAGCTGTTGCTGTTCCCTCTCCATCTTCATAAGCAGTCTGCTGAAGTGATTCAAAAAGCCATAAATCAATGATTTGATTTTCGGGTTACTCACAGGATGTCAAAAGCATTTTATTCAGGAAGGAAATTGAAATGACCTTTGATATACTACAATGTCAATGTACACCTCTTTTTGCAGCCTAAATTAGGGTCTGCTTTTACGGGTGTGTTTACCTAAAACCCGCGATACCACAAACCCTTTTTCAGTCATTATTATAATTATGAAACTCTTTAAAATAGGCTGTCGGTGTAAATCCCGTCTGCCGCTTGAAAGTACGGTTGAAGTTAGACAGGTTATTGAATCCGCTTTCGAAGCAAACCTGGGAAACTGAATATTTCCCCTCAATAATTAAACGGCAGGCATAGGCGATCCGCATGTCGTTTACATATTGAGACAGTGACTTTCCTGATTTCTCTTTGAAGAACCGACAGAATGCAGTAGGATGAAGATGCGCGATACCTGCTACTTTTTCCAGTTCAATTTTTTGCTGATAAGAGGTGCTGATATAATGCAATACCCTTGCCATCCTGTCATTCGAAAAGTCTTGGTCCTGCTCCTTATAGGATTCTGATGCAAGTAAATGATACTGATCGGTTTTACCCAGCGCAAAAAGAAGTTCAAGCAGCAAAATAAGTTGCCTGAAACCCTTACTCCTTGCAATTTTCACAATTTTCTTCCCGGCTTTTTCCCGGAAGGACCCGGAAAAACGAATTCCCCTTGCTGAACGCTTCAGTAAATCACTGATCACCTGGAACTCTGCAAACTTAAAGTGCGACTCATGAAGCAATTCAGCGGAAAACTGTATGACAATATAATTGATGTTCTCTGAACTGTTGTCATCATGATATTTCTCATCACTTCTCCAGAAATGTGGAAGATTACTTCCCAGCATTGCTAAATCTCCCGACTGAAAGTGCTCAATATTATTGGCCACAAAACTGTTTCCTGTTCCCTGGATGACATAAATTATTTCGTATTCAGGGTGGAAATGCCAGGGATATGTAAAGTGAGGTTTATTTTGCCATTTTATTTTAATGGCTGACTGAAGCGGAAAATCAATTTTTTCGTGCATTAACTTCATGCATCAATGATAATTGTTTTGCAAATAAAATACAAGCTCTTGCTAATTGAATACTACCCTGAAACAGATTTCTTTTCTACTTTTGTAATGATTGACACCAAAAGAAGGATGATATAAGAATTTCAACAGTTTTTATTGATTCTCCAGATGTTCATTACTCATTATGTACTTGCAGAGGAACTGTAAAGTCCATCAAAAAACTAAAGCCTTATGAAAACAATTTCACTTTTCGTTTTATGCATTGCCCTTATAGTCAACAATGTCTCGGCACAGGAAGGTAAGGTAATTGCTAAAAAGGCAGGAGATAGAATTGAATTCAGAGAAGGTAAAAACCTTATTACAAGTTACGTCTTCTCAGAATATGAAAAGTATCCGTTCTTCTTTCCCGTGAACGGTCCGTCAAAAGCCAATGTTACTTCCATGAGAAATACGATGTATCCCCACCACAGCTCACTGTTTTTTGGTTGTGACAAGGTGAACGGGGGAAATTACTGGCAGGAAGGAATTGAGCGGGGCCAGATACTTTCACTACGGGCCGACATTCTCGAAAGTGGAGAAGAAAAAGCAACCATAGAAAATGAATGCATCTGGACGCGTCCGGGTGCAGATGCTCCCATTAAAGATAAACGCATCATATCAGTCTCTGTTCCTTCTGAAAATAAATATATCATTGACTTTGAAATTACCATGGAAATGCTGATGGATGTGACCATTCTGAAAACAAACCATTCATTGTTCAGCGGAAGGATGGACATGGACCTGGCGGTAATAAACGGGGGTACGCTGGTGAACGCTGAGGGGAAATCAGGTGAAAAGGACACCTTCGGGAAAAGGTCGCCCTGGATGGATTATCATGGCAACCGGATGGGCCAAACCGAAGGAATGGCCATCCTTCAGCATCCTTCCAATGACTGGTATCCCGCACCCTGGTTTACCCGCGATTATGGTTTTTTCTCTCCGACACCGATGTACTGGCCGGAGAACGGGGAAAAAACCATGCTTGAAAAAGGTGAAAAAATTCACCTGCGCTATCGGGTAATTATTCATAGCGGCGATCACATAGCGGCAGATATTGCCGGTGAATTTGAAAAATATAAAATGGAATAGGACCATCTGGCGAATTTTACCAGATCTTCCCGCAACTATTCTGTTTTTCAACTAAAAACCAATCATATGGAAAGAAGAAATTTTATTAAAAAGGCAACGGCAACAACCGTCGGCGCCATGGTGGTGCCTACCATTGTTCCATCATCGGTATTTGGAAAAAATGCTCCCAGTAACAAAATTAATGTCGGACAAATTGGTTGCGGCAGGATTGCCCGTGGCCATGACATGCCCGGTGTGATGCAATATGATGTGGCCCGTATGATTGCCGTTTCGGACGTGGACAGCAAACGGATGAAAGACGGTAAAAAGCTGGTATTGGATTACTACAACAAAAAATCGGGAAGCAACTCCGCGGTCGATGTGAAAATGTATGACGATTACAAGGAGATGCTTTTAAATAAAGATATCGATGCGGTGGTCATCAGTACGCCTGACCACTGGCACTCCCAGCCGGCGATTGAAGCTGCGCTGGCAGGCAAGGATATTTACCTGCAGAAGCCAACTTCGCTGACGGTGGCTGAAGGCCGTCTGCTCAGCGATATCGTCCACCGCCAGGGATCCATCCTGCAGGTGGGAACGCAGCAACGCTCATCAGCCCAGTTCAGAAGAGCTGCAGAATTGGTACGGAATGGAAGAATAGGCAGGGTCCACACGGTAAAAATCGGTTTGCCCGGGGATCCATCAGGACCTGTCTTTGAAGCAGGACCTGTACCGTCCAACCTTAATTTTGATATGTGGCTGGGATCCACGCCCGAAATTCCCTACAAGGAGAAACTGGTGCACCCGCAGGATGACTACAGCCGGCCTGGCTGGTTGCGGCATGAAAATTACGGTGCCGGTATGATCACAGGTTGGGGTCAGCACCATTACGACTCAGCAGCCTGGGGAATGGATACGGAGTATACAGGACCGATCTCCGTGGAAGCGGTTGCGCAGTTCCCAAAATCGGGCGACTGGAATGTGCATGGCGATTTTATGGTAAAACAGGAGTATGCAAATGGAATTACCGTCTACACTTCCGGAGGATATCCCAATGGAATCCGGTATATTGGTGATAAAGGTTGGGTATTTGTATCAAGGGGTGCATACCGCGCCACTGCATCAGATCCCATTCCCGAAGGAAGCACCAAAGCACTGAATGCAAGTGATGAAGAGATATTGAAATCACAGATCGGTGAACACGAAATCCATCTCTACGAAAGCGATGAGCAGCATGGCAACTGGCTCGACTGTGTGCAGTCACGCAAGCAACCGATCTCTCCCGTGGAAATCGGACACAGAGCCTGTACTGTCTGCCTGATCAGTCACATTGCAATGAAAGTACCTGGAATTCTTAAGTGGAGTCCGGATGAAGAAAGATTCGTGAATAACGATCTGGCAAATTCAATGCTGAGCCGTCCGCAACGTTATCCCTACGGTACAAACTATATTGATATTTGAGTATATGAGTGCATTTGAAGTACGAAATCCCGACTGGGATCTAAGCCCACACACGGGAATGGGCAGGAAACATTATATTGAATTGGCCAGGTACCTGCTGGATAGGGCTTTTAAAAATATCCATTCCATTGACACGCCGTTAACCTTTCCAAAAGTGCCGGGAAAAACGTATCCTCAGCCGAACGCGCCCGACTGGCGATATCGTTCAGCCGAATTTGAAGCGCTGGAAAGGACGTTTACGCTGGCAGGGCCCCTGATTCACGTAGAGCCGGATGCTGAAATAAACGGCTTCAGGCTCCGGGATTATTATAAATTACAGATCTATAATGCTTTTACTCCGGGACACCCCAATTCTTTACCCCTGCCTGAAGAATTGCCCGATTCAAACTACCAGTTTACCTGTGAATTCGGGGGACTTTTTAAAACCCTGTTGTTGATGCCAGATACCATCTGGAATGAATATACAGATGAGGAAAAGGAAGAGATGGTTGAGTGTATTTCCAAATGGGGACACCACCGGACCACGCAAAATAACTGGCGGATTTTTAACATTGTCACCCTTTCATTCCTGAAAAAATATGGCTATGAAATAGATGACGAACTGTTGAAAAGCCATCTCTTGTGGGTGGCATCTTACCACTCGGGAGATGGCTGGTATCTCGAACAGACCTACAATTACTATTCCATCAGCCTGTTCATTGTGTACACTACCATCTGGAACCGAACCTTCGGAGATGAATACTATCCCGAAATTGCAGAGATCATCGAGACCTCTGCACAGAAGCTCATGGAATCGATCACCAGCTTCTTTGGCCGCGATGGCTACATCAACATGTGGTCGAGAAGTATCTGCTACCGCACATGGGTTTCAGGGGCCTTTCCGGTTGCATTTATGTTGAAGAATGACGCGTTACTGGATCCTGGTTGGGCCCGCAGGCTCTGTTCAGGTTCATTGCTGCAGTTTGTCACAAAAGAAGCGTTTTTTTATAACGATATTCCCAGTCTTGGTTTTTACGGGCAAAAGGAATATATGCTCCAGGACTACAGTTGTGCAGGAAGCCCGTTTCTTATGTTTTTACCGTTCATCTGCCTGGCGCTTCCCGATAATTCACCCTTCTGGACCGCGAAGGAGAATGACGGTTTTTGGGAGAAGCTTGGAAACAAATCAAAAAAGGAAGTCCTCGAAAGTCCGGGACTGGTGCTCGTGAATCATGGAAAAACCGGAACATCGGAAATTATTCCCGGAAAGACCTATTATGATGATCCGAATTATTCCAAGCTGGTCTACAATACGCACTTCCCGTGGGAAGACCATAATCCGCAGGGAGGGACATCAATGGAATATAGTTTTCGCAGTCAGGACCCCCGCGACGTAAGAGGAGATGATGTGAATTTCTATCTCACAGGGAACACGGTCCAAAACGACGCCGAAAAGAACAGGAATTATACCATTTCACAAAGCATGCTTTTTAACGGTGTGCGCAAAAATGTGCTGTACCGGCAGGCCATTATGCGTAAACCTCCGAATAACGGAGTAGGTTATATTATCGATCTTGCAGAAATAACGATTCCGGGAGGTGTGATCCGCATCGACCGTTCCCGGCTGGCATTTGAATACGAACTTACACTGGGTCATTACGGGATACCGCATTTGGATGGCAAAGAGGCTGTTGTGGAAATAATGGAAAAAGATGACCGGCAGATCATTACTGCAGCGACAGAGGGAAGAAAGGTGGCACTGATTGCCTACCGGGGATGGGATGGGTTAAAAAGGATCATCCATAACAACCGGAATGCCGAGGCAGACGAAAGCACAGTTGTTTATGCACATAAAAAAAGGATGGCGAAAAATCCACCGATGGAACTGATGATTACTGTCATGCTCCACAAAACAGACAACAGCGACTGGACAGAGGAAGAATTAGCCCCTGTGAAAAATATAGATATACAGGAGATTACCAAAGGGCTTTCACCACTGGGAGCGGTGATTACATTGCAAAACGACGAGGTATATCAAATTGATTTTAAAGACATCGACGGAAACAGAACCTGCTAAAAAGTTAAATTGAATAAGAAAAAATCCCTGGCCTTATAATTTTGCTTTGCCGTTTTCACCATTCCGATAAATTTTAAATAAATTGGAATTCCAGGGTCTTTTAGCCCGATATTTATGTGTCAATAAGTATTTTTATCCTGATATTAATGTTGTGCGACTGTTGAATGTTCCCACCAGTTATGGCTATATTTACTAAAATTCTAACAGAATAGTGCAATGATGACATCAACGAGAACATTCTGGACTGTTTTACTTATTGTGAGTCTGCTTGCTCAGGTTGCAGAGGCCCAGCCCAGATACACTCTATGCTGAAGATTTTGAGACTGACCTGTCCAATTGGGTTGTCGAACAGGGCGAAGGCGGTACCGCTGAAATCATCAACGGTCAATTGGACATTGTAGATGAAAAGGGCTGCACGATCTGGTTGAAACATAAACTGGAAAGTCCGGTGATGATTGAGTATGATACCATCATGGTAGATTCAGGGGGAAGGCGGGATCGTGTCAGCGACCTGAATTGCTTCTGGGGAATACAACAATGAAAATTCAACTTATCACCACCGGAAACAAAGTCCAGTACTGGCGCGATGGCGAGCTCATTTACGACATTTATGACAAAGATCCTTACCTCGAAGGTTGGTTTGGCTTTCGCACGGTTCGCAGTCACCTGAGACTGGATAATTTCAAGGTCTATCGGCTGGCAGATTAATGTAGCAACTGCTAAAGTTGATTTCTTGATGTCTCGTTTATTGGTAACTTTGATAGATGGAACAGGGTTTTCTTATAAGATACCTGGTGTGATGGAAAACAAGGAAAGTTTCTGGAGTCCTTTAGATAATGCTGCTAAAATATTCCCTGCCATTCGCAGTCAGGAGAATACAACCGTAATACGATTAACAGCAGTATTAACCGAACCTGTTACCATAAATAATCTTTTTAAGGCGGTGGAACAGGCTGAAAATAGGTTTCCTTATTATAGAGTACGGTTACGTCGGGGTTTTTTCTGGTATTATCTTGAACAGGTTGATGATCCGATAATTATCCTGCCTGATGATGATGATCCAGAGATATTGTATTCTCCTCTTAGAACAGTAAGCAATAAAGACAGATCTGTATCACAAAACAAGTTGAACCCC
>JARGFP010000047.1 GCA_029210585.1 Bacteroidales bacterium | reverse complement strand
CCTGAACAAAACCCCCTGCTTAGATTTAGTATATAGACATCCCCGTACCAAAATTGGTGCGACTATATATAGACAATTTATATTTTTACTAATTCTAAAATTATTATTATTATGGATTTCACAAAAACTTTCAGAATTGCTTCAACAGGACAGCGCGTTTCATCCTTATATGCTGAACCCGAGTTGACTATTTATCCGGCAACTGGACGCATGAGATTAACCCGTAAAGCACTGAAATTTATCGGTGCTGAAGCTGGTAGTTTCATCACTGTATTTTCTAGTGGTGCAATGTTGGCTTTCATTAGTGATGGCGAAGGTAAATGCAAAGTTGACAAGAATGGAAATTTTACTGTCTTAATCCTTATTCTTCTGGATATTGGTTTCGGTCTGCTCTCTATGTAAAGGCCTCTTATACAGTAAATAATTAATAGGTTTAAATGAAATAAGTTTAAATACTGGCTGCATTTTTTGTCAAAAATAGAAGCTGCAAAATTACAACAATAATTTATATCAATAAAAAGGGAACACCTGGTTTCCTTCATAAAAGTAAGAAAAAATAGGTTTGGTTATGGTTTTGAAACTAAGAATATTTTGCAGGATTATTACACTTCTCTTTTCGCATTTATTTTACCTTGTTGAGAATCAAATGAACATCGTGTTTTTAGGATTTGTTACCAGTTCAAAATCCACATTTAATCCAACGACCTTCATGTTATTCAGGATATCCTCACCTACCGGAATGAAGAAAATGCTGTCGTGGTTGTCATACATGGCATTTACCTCTTTCAGCGTTTCATATATTTCATAATAGGTTTTTCGCTTTAATTCAGCCAGGAATACAGATTTTTGTACCCTGATGCATCCTTTTTTCAAGAGAAACTTTGCAATATGATTCCGGATCTTATTGTTTTCAATATCATATAAAATGAATGCATACATTTCGCCGGGTTTGCGGTTATTATACTTCTTGAGTACCTTATCTACCAATGGCAACCTTTCCTCTAACGGCAGCATCCCGTAATCTTTGGAAATCCTGCTGAGATTCGCATTTGGACCAAGACCTGCTTTCCTGATGGCAAGAATTTTCTCGTAAAATGTTTTCTGAGCGCTTCTTTTTCTTTTCGCAGACATTCCAGAAAAAATTAATTCAAATGTAATCCCTTCCCAAGGGAACCGGCATTTCCCATACGAAAATCGGGAGAAGAAATATGCCTTTTTTCCGTGATTTCATAAATTGTGTTTTCCGCAATCCTAACGACAATTTCAGCAAGTTGAGGGCTAAAACCCCTGACCGGACAATTCACTACCGAAAACCCTTTTTTACCGTAAAAAATATTTATTTCGGCCTTATCTTCTTTATGACCAATCCTGATTTTTTTACCATATTGAATATCAATGATCTCATCAATTCGTATTCCTAATGTATCCAGCTTTTTTTGAAATGGTTCCGGGATGTTCTCCAGGGCAACAGGAACGACAACGTCTCTTCTTCTTACCGGGGTTTTGGGATTAAGTGTCTTCAAAATTTCCCGGTAGATATCATCGTTCAAATCTTTACTTTCCGCAGCTTCAACAGGCACTTCCGGTTCAGAAATCTTTAACAGATCATACTGTGATAGGTAGTCAAATGGATTGATCTCTACCATGTTCTCATTGAGAAGAGCGTTAGGATCATAACTTAGGAAACACACACGACTGGGATCATGGGTGGTGAAGTCAAGGTACTTCTCAAGGTGATAATAACGGGAGAATTCTGAAGCGAAGGATTTGTAAAAATTGCTATACTCAGAAGGGGAAAGATCGTTCTCAAATAATTTAAAAACTGCCTTCAAACCTTCTCCTCCCGGGGACCGGAATATGAAAGCGATCCTTTTATCTTCTGCGAGCAGTTTTTTGAGTTCTTCTATAGGCATGTCTGCATTTGTATAATGATCAATGTCAATAATAAAATAATCAATACCAATGTAATTCTCCACTTTTCTCTGGTTATCCCTGAACCGAGCCCCGATAAAATAGGGTAACCTGGTCTTCATGCGGTTGAATACATTTTTATCAATTTTTTTTACTTCCTGTAATCTTTCAAAAAGTTGCATGTATGACGCATCCGGGTTGCAGATCATTTGGTGTAATTCAATTAGCGATACAGGCACCAGGATATCTGATGAGGACCTGGTGATCTCTTTGCCGTAATATAGGGATGCACTATTCATTTTACAGCTTTTTTAGCCTGGTTGCCAGTTTCTGGGCGAAAATTAAAATTTGTTGTTCCCTTGTCCTTTCAACTCCTTCCATTTTAACAACGTCATTGAGGTAATCATTCATGGTTTGAATTAGAATGCGCTTCCCATGTTCATCCAGGTAGAATACTGAATTTTCGACATGAAAAAAATCTGAAAAAATTACCTGTTGCATGCATAGGTCAATAACCACGTAATCTGCCCAGACCCGGAATTTTTCAATGATATCGAATACAAGTACGGGCCTGTTATGTTCATCCCTGTGCATCACACCCAGGTAGGGATCGATTCCTGCCTGGATCAGTGCTCCTTCAATTTTACCATAAAGCATACCGTAAGCATAGTTGAGCAGTGCGTTAAACATATCGAAAGCAGGATGTTGAGATCTTTTTTCAAAACGATACTGCTCCGGGAGATGCTCATTGATGATCCCAAAATATATTCTTGAACTATTGCCCTCAAATGACCTTAATTTATCAGAAATATCAGAAATGTTTTCATATTTCAAAGATGCTATCTTCACGATAATTTTATTCATTTTATCTATGGCGTTGTTGATGAGATGATCCGTTGAAGTATCGGGTTTTGACAAGGTATACAATAAGGCCGACTGGTTTTTTATCTTTTCCATAATCAGATCCATGATCCACCCGGCCCCTTCGGAAGATTGACAAAATTGTACCTGGTTCTTCCTTATCTTAGAAATGGAACCGTATTGATGGCTCCAGATTCTCCCGGCAGGTTTCCCGGTCATTTGCATAATGATCACATCTATTCCGTGTTCAATAGCGTGAAGCAGAACATCCGTTGACACCAGGGCAGATTTGTGTAAAATGATCGATTTTACTTTTGCAGCCGGTACTTTTTGTAATTCATCATTTGCCCGGATCTCGAATATTCCTGACTCAATGGTGAATTTAATCCCTCTTTTATTTAATACTAACTGCATTTTTTTATAATCCTCTGTGAATACAAATGAAATAAGCCAAAATGCAGCCAATCTTCATTTTTCAGAAATAGTTAAAAAAATTACCTTTATTAAAAAAATGCCGAAAAACAGGAATGCTCTACGAAGGTACCAGGTAATTGATGAATGCTTGCGTAACAGGTTCCACATGCCTTCATCAAGTGCTGATCCGGTCTGCGCCGGTATGTGGTCATTGAATGAGATACAGGAAAAGGTTTTTGAGCAATTGGGAATCGAAATAAGTGCCAGGCAAATTCAGCAAGATATCCAGGACATGAGAAACGGTGAGTTGGGATACCTTGCACCTATAGAGAACATGCGCGGTGTGGGTTATTATTACAGTGATCCGGGTTTCAGAATCAATGACAATCCACTGGTAGATTCGGATATTAAACTTCTGAAAGAAGCAATGTCCATCCTGTCACAATTCAAAGGATTCAGGAATTTTGAAGAGGTGGAGGGATTGCTTGCCAGGCTTGAAGAAAAAACGGCAAGATCAGGATTAAAATTGATTCAACTTGATAATCTTAATAATGTTGAAGGACTAAATTGGATCGCAGTTATTAAGGATGCATTATATAACGAAACTGTGCTCAAAATGAAATACAAACCATTCAATGGCGAAGTGAGTGAAAAATTTATTCATCCATATGTACTGAAAGAATACAATAATCGCTGGTTTGTATTATGCTTTTCTGAAGACTATGGATCCGAAGGAATATATGGACTTGACCGGATAATCAACCTGTCGGTTTGTGACAGGAAATTCAGAAAGCCGGCTCCTGACCTGGCCAAACGTTATTTTAAGGATATTATAGGAGTTACCAACGATAATGAGATAGAAGCAAAAGAAATTATTATAAAACTGGAAAACAGAAGAGCCGCCTACCTGGTTACAAAGCCGGTACATGAAAGTCAGAAATTGATTTGTTCCGATGACTGCTACACCTGGTTTTCGTTTTACCTGAAGCAGAACAATGAGCTTATCGCACTGCTCCTGGGGTTTGGTAGCGACCTGGTTATTGAATCACCACCTGAATTAAGCGACCAGGTAATTGAAATTTACACTAATGCATTAAATGCTTATAAATTGCCAGGTTCAAAACGATCCAGGTAGGAGTGTGCTTCAGATCGGGTATTAAAAAGGGCATAGAATTTTGCAGGATGAAAGAAAATTATATTTTCAGATTCTTCCGGTTCTGGTAGTGGATACGTGTCACTGTCTGCAGACATTACTGCCCAACCCCCGGTAACCGGTTGTAAAATATATGGAATGAGTTTCTTGCCAGCCTGAATTTGTCGCCAAAAGGGGCAGAATTCATTTAATATAACACTGCTTTCACTTAACCTGATCCTTCTATCCCAGATTTTTTTCCCTTGTACCAACAGTTTCGAAGTATTAAATTCGTTCCTTACGATCTCCCGCGCCAGGTTCACAACTTTAATGAATTGTTTATCCTGTGTTTCATCGTCTGCCCTGTTGTAACCGGAAATAATCCTCGGCAACAAGACAGGGGAGGAGTTAATATGCTTGCCAATCTTGCCTGTATCCCAGTCATTAATCTCCCTGATAAGCCGATCGTAAACAAGTGAAAGGACCGGGTCTGTTGCTTGATTGTCGAACAGGTACCTGAAAACCAGGCTAACAGAAGATTCTTCCTGCCCTGATTGTGATTGCTGGTGATGGTCGAAACATTTCATACGAGGATCAGATACCATACCTACATCTATAACAAAAATCTTCGGATCAGATTTTGCTTGATCGATTATTTTTTTGTCCCTTGTGCGCACGACCTCGAGCTTACCATGAATGCAGCTGATCAGTGCAATAGCAAACACCTCGTCGGCGTGAAATATCCCGTTGTGGGTAACCACGGTTACTTTATTTTCGCTTTTTTCGGGGAAACTTTCAGTCAAAATCGATCTATCGTCCTTCAAAACAATTTTGAAATCGCTATCATTCAAACACTCTAAAACTGACATTGTGTATAATATAAAAGATTTTTAGTGGTCACATGAAATACCCAATCAGAGTGGTATTAATCAGAAACGTAAAAATAAAATCATTGGGTGCAATCTATCTGCATTCAGGGTAATTGACCATTGTAAAATATTTAGAAATATTGTCCGGAAATTAAACATATCACCTATAGCTTAACTGCTGTAAAGTCTTTGCGCCTTACTGATATAACTTTGTAGGTTTTGGATATCATTCAGGTAAGCATCGTGCCTTTTTTCCAGCATATGGGCAATATTATGCCTCACTTTGCTTACTGTCTTATATAGTTTGAATAAATTCCTGTTGTCAGATAACACTTTTTTATCTGTCTTAACTTCATCCCTGGTATCTTTTTCATACACTTTTCCCACACCCCTGTATTTTTCAACCAGGTAACTGATAATACTTTCTGAAAGAATTATATATGATGAGCTGTACATGCCCTTTTCGTAATACCATTTTGCAAGTTCCAGTTGAAACAGGGATGGGGACATTCCTTTTTTGAAGCGCGAGGTAAAATCGCTGAATACCTGTTCCAGGATCATTTTCTGGGGATTATCGATCAATTCGAGGTTGAGTTTTGACAATTGATCTACCTGGTTCCTTATTTCATGCGCATAATTGATCCGGATCGATTTACTGAAATTATCCACCCTTACAGCCATATCGGAGTTTTGCTCCTTCAGCAGATCCCTGATCATGGTGCCGTCGGCACTGTTTCTGAAAGCGCTGGCTCCCAAAAGCCAGTCATTCATCTCCAGCATGACTTTCATATCAACAATGGGAGCATACCCAAGTTCTTTCATCACATCCAGCATGCCGTAGTAAAAACTTTGAACCTTGATTTCCCTGGAGCTGATCTGTCGCAGGTAAAAAATAACCTGCTGGGCAAGGACAGGGAAGGACCTGAATCCATGTGTAATATCAACATATAGTTCATCCCCCTTTTCCAGGAGATTCTCTATGTGAAATACTTTTGCGATGTTTTCCCTCAGTTCTTCTTCATTCAGGCCATATTTGAGAATAATGATGTGCACATCCTGCAGTTTCTCCTGTAGTTTGTTAATTATGGCTAAGTCTGAAGTTGAAGAACCTGCACTGTCAGAAAAGTCTCCCAACTCACAATAGAGATCTTCATCAAAAGAAGGATCGTTTCCTGCAAAATACCTGTAATATTCTTCCCACATCGATTTTACCGTTCCGAAAATGATCTTTTTATCGATATGCAGATGATTTGACAGAGCTGCAGAGACAAAAGGTGTTTCATATAATTGGTCACCAATCTTGTATGTGGCTTTTCGGTATTCCCTGTCTTTCCCCTCGATAAAAGATCCTGTGCCCAGGAAACTGATTAGAACTTTACTCATTATGTTGAATTTTTTTGATGATTATTTTTGCTTCTTTTTCCCCGATCCACTCAGCTGTTTTCCTGATCCCCGGATTTTTATCATAAGGCTGTTGCCACTTTTTAAGTTCCGATTTTTTTAAGTGCGGAATCATCAACATGATGCACTTCACCAGGTCCTCGTGAAATTCAGCTGGCAGGACGCCTTCGGGATGTGCAGCTTTCAGCCGGTCATAGTTGTTGTCCTTGTGAAGAGTGCAGGTAAACCGCTGGATATACTTTTTAAGTTCATTCCATGCGTTGGCCTTTGTAAAGTCAACATGGGAACAGTCCAGTCCCTCTTCCTTCACCTTTTTCGCCCTCTCAGCTTTTTCTTTTCTTTTTCTTTCAGCTTCTATTTCAGCCTGTCTTTTTTGTTCCTGTTCTGCTAAATGTTCTTTCCTGGTTTTAAGGTCCCTGAGCATTTCTGATCTTTTGGATTCAAGGATCTGTAAAATCTCCTTCGAAACTGTTTCCCGGAGTGAATCGATTTGTTCATTTACATCCGTTACACCATAATAAGTTCTGTCCTTTTGGAAATCTTCCGAGGCAGCTGTAATATCTTTTCCTGTAATAGCTGTTGATGCCTCCTTTTTTTGTATGCCTTCAAGTGTGGAATAGGATTCCAATGCTTCTTTATTTTTCTTTGAATCAATAAATTCATTGTTGCCTTTCGGATCCATCTTCATATATTTTAATTCCGATAAACCCTTGTTCTCCTGGTCAGACGCCATCGTAATCAGTTCACAAACCTGGGGTGACTTATGCCAGGTTGGTGATTGATAGCCTAGTTGAACGTTCATGAAAGCTTCGAATGACGCAATGTATGGTCGTATATCTATTCCTGTCACCTCTGTTTGTACCTTTCCGTATCCAAGCGGTCGTGCCATCCCCAGGGAATGATAAACGCCTGGTGTATTATGAAATGTAATTGCACTGAGCAAGGCACCAAGTTCAATTGTTTTCAGGTTATGGTAGCTGACCCTGCATTCAAATTCAGCTCCTTCCTTTAGCGGCACGAACCTGGTACCTTGATTTTCCAAAGTTTTCATATCCGTATGATAGTGTACAGTGCCGGATTTATGTACCGGGTATTTTTTCCAGCCGGCAATTTCCCCGTTATCAAATGTGTAAAATTTTCTTTCAGTTCCATTTTTAACATCCTGCCTGATATAGGTAGGGTAATAGGATGCCTTTGGCCCGGCAAGAACTTCATTCCTCTCACCAGCCACTTCAATTTTGTTCGCGGCTTTCGCATGACCGAAATGTACCCGTCCTTTTAATGCTTTCTCCCTGGTCGTATAGCCAAAAATGGTTTTGGCCAGGTCCATTCCGTCCGGGTTATGAGGCAATGCTTCTTTTACGGATTTTTTGTAGGATAATTTATACAGGTAGGATAGTCCCATATCCCTTATACTTCCATTGTCGTTTTGCCTGAAAAATACCGGGATTTTATTTCCGTTCTCCAGTACTTCTCTCCAATATTCCCAGTCCTCTGACCAACGATGCTTGTCTTGGTCATGGTAAGCAAATTTGAAATTTTTAATTACTTCACCCGGAACCGCTACCGGATCATGGACAGGATTAAAAAAAACAAATTCCAAATGGTGCCCGGTCCACTTGCCGTTGTTGCCTTTTTTTCGTGGTCCTGGCTGACCTGTAAATACAATGGTCCCTTCTTTTTCTCCACTTTCATGCACAACAAATTTTTTCCTTGGGTCTTTGCTGTCAACGGGTAAGAATTTTTGATGTCGTTCACCTTTAAATCTTTCATATTTAAACCTGGCCGCTTTCTGGCTGTCATTTTTCTGGTTAAAACCACCATTTTGCGAAAAATACTCTGAAAAATCGGTGTGAAAATAACTGTCCAGGTCCTTGTGTGAAATCCTGCCCGGTTCACCGCAGTCCGACAATTTATATGCTCCATTTTCCTGGTACAACCATCCTGCCCGCTGATCCTTGAACTGGTCCCTATATTCCTCTTTATTTTGCATGTCTCTATAAGCATAGCGATCGTCACTAATATTGCTCATGCCTGAGAAACTCATTATTTCAAGCACATTTCGGATCATTCCCTTGATCGAAGAACCGGGAATAAAATACTTGTTGCGAAATTGTGCGGCATGGAGAGGTTGACTGTTTTTTTTCAGCTCTTCTTTATCTTTCCTGGACATCCCGTCGCAAACAAACAGCGGACTGCGGGCCTTCATCCTCACAGTGAATTCACCAGATAACCCATCCCTGAAAGGGACATCATGGTTCACATGGTTGCTCCACCAGGGTTCGACAATCTGTTTGCTGGCTGGTACAAAATTATATGGTGCTTTAATGGTTGCCATAACTTTCTTTTTAATCGTTTACAAAACCTGTGAATGCAGTGTATGCAGGGACCAATGTAGTCATGTTATCCAATTGAGGGTCTTTTGTTTCTTCCCAAATCTCTGCAACCCTGAATTTTCCCGGTTGGATGTCATGCCCCATGTATACCCTGGTGTCATAATTCTTCTTATCGACTTTCTCCAGGTCACACAACGTGATGAGATATTCCCCGTCGATATTTTTTACTGAAACTGAGATATTTTTCTCTTTTGAGTAGAAGTTTGCTTCGATGATAAATGGTATTTTTGTGAATATACCCGCCGTAATCTTTTCATCCTTCAAAAGTTCGGGTTTCTCACGATCAGAGTACCAGTAATATCCCTCGTAGACCAGGTCCGGTATTTCCGTTATTTCTATTTTTTTATATGGTTTCATCTTTACACTATTTAATGGTTTCATCTTTACACTATTTAATGATTTCATATTTACCCCTGAAGGATCCATGTCCCCTGTTAACATTCCCGCCCAGTTGCAACAATCCATTTACCAGGTCATCCAGGGTGTTTTCAAATGCTTTCCTGATATTCTCATCGCTGAATGCTTTTTCATTTACGAGGATATCAACGGTATATTTTTCAGTATAGAGCACCTTTTCGTTATACAATGCACCATTGATACCACCCCCGGTAAACCTGTCGATACTTAAATGATCAAAAATCTTGGTCTCTTCGCCGTAATTTTCTAAATAGATATCGGATATGATGACGTTCCCCCTGCTGCCAGTTTGATTGTCTTCTCCAAGATGGCCGAAAAGTGCATCCACGGCATTATTCGGGTGACCACCTTGTTTTTGAGTTTTTTTAAGTTTTTCCAATTCATTCGTGAATGTATTCCAACCTGTATCATTTTCCAGCCACTCTCCCAGGTCCAGGTTTTGTAACTCTTCTTCCCACTTATCCCAATCCTGGCTTCGCGGGTCTGATTCCTTATGGCCTGTATTCATTGATGAACTGAATTTTTCAAGAATCTTTTCTTTGCCTGGGGTAATTTCAGAGCCAATTGAAATCGTTCCCGAATCTTCAATATAATTTTTCGTAAGTTGATTATAATGAAATGCCACCCTGTGAGCAAGAGCTCCTTTTAAAGAGCTTGCAGGTACCAGGAATATTTCGTCCCTGAATTCCGGTTTTTCATTTTTCCAGGAGATGTAACTTTCTGTTTTCGGACCGGTATCTGTATCCATACCCTCCGTTCCGGAACCAAACAGGAAAAAACTTTCAGGTTGAAGACCAATCTTATAACGTATCCAACTCCCGGTCTCTGACTTATTGCTCAATTCTGTATTTCGCCAATTTGACACATCGCTGTTTAGGGAAGCGCTCTTGTTTAGGTATGCCATTATTTCACCATGTTTGGTCAGGTCAAAATGTTGCTCTTTGCAACTTATAATGGTGAATTTCCCGAAACCTTTCCTGCTGCCGGCTCCAAGCCTTGTATAGGGCCTGTGAAGTATTTCCAGGATCATTGCCCACGCATCTGCATCTTGCGGGTTGCCTTCCAGCTCCATCTCAAAACAGAAGCGTGTACCTTTGAATACAACTTCTTCATCATATTTCCCATGTTTCACAGCTGCTCCATACCCGGATATTTTTACATGGTCCCGTTCAGGAAGTTTCATAAACCTGCTGTAATACGGGGAGTTGTCCGGCAGAACTGACAGCCCCTCTATTACATCACTTCCATTTTCTGCAATCATAAGCCCGGGACTAAAAATGATCCTGCTTCCCTGTCCCTGCCGCCCGCTGCTTTCATCATACCCAAACAAACTGTTGACAACCTGATCGTCGACACCTGCGGCAATCAGTTCATGCCTGGTTACTCCTGCAAGGCTTGTTCCGGGAATGTATGGTAATCCATTCATGTCACGTGCAACCAGGCGGTCGGTAGTAAGCCCTTTTTCTCCCGATCCGATTGCGAGTGGGGTTGCTGCCTCGATCAGGATGCGTGCAATATACCTTGAATTGTTTTTCATGTTTTGATGTTTTTCAATTACTTAGAATCAATGGCCCTGCTTCGACTCATTTTCATTCTTTTCTTGTTTCTGTTTTGCCATTTCAGAAGCGAGTTTTACCGTGAATTCAACGCATTGGTCCCTGTTTGCCTCGATCGCTTCTTTCAGGATATTGGTTTTATTACCTGTGCGCCAAAGATTTTCAGAGCGCCCATGCAGGAGGTACCCGGTATTATCATCGAACAGTAGTCCAAACAATGATTCCTTAGAGTCTGAATACTTCGCATAATTCCTGATCTGTCCCCATTGACTTGGCGATATTTGCCTGAATACTGAACCGTGCTTCCTTATGAAACCATTTACTTTCTCATCTATTGAAAGCTGCCCTGATTCGTTATCTGCAGCATTTTCCAGGAATGTCAGAAGCGGTTTGTCAAATTGTGATGATTCAACAGGAGTATAATCAACAGCTGAATTATCCCCGTGTATTTTAAGTTGCAACATTAATTTTCCACTATCGTCGTGTTCGAAAAATGACGGATTGATAATTACCCGGCCGAATCCTTCCGAAGTGTGGGATCCCACTCCCCTGGAAAAAACTGCCGCGTTAAAATCTTCGCCGGATTGTGCAATGATCACAGATCCTTTTTCAATGATGAACCTGTCTGCATCCCTGTTGTATCTTTTCCTGTTCCAGGCTTCATAAATACGTGTTCTTATCGCTGATCGTTCCCACAAAATTTTAGAGTTCCCCGGAAGCTTAAGCTGTTCGGGAGTAGGCCTTGGTGTCGACATGCCGCTTGCATCATAAAAGCACAAGTTGCTTTCAGCATAGATGATGATTTCGCCCTTTTCTATTGTCCTGTTTTCAAGTTCAGCTGACCCGGATCGGATGATCTCAACCAACCCGAATTCTGCAGACCTTGAACGTCCGATCCTGTGTTTACCCTGTAATACATTGTCTACAATATCAACAAGCCTTTCATCATCAAAATCAACTGTGAATTGCCATTGGCTGCCCCTGGCTAAATAATGGTAACCGAAAAGCTGTGCTTCTTTCGAAGTTTTGGTTGCCGGATCATATGCTGATTTAAGGGAAAACCCGGTTACCGGTCGTATGGCTTTACCAAAAGTTGTAAAGTACCATGGCTCCTTAACTTCTTTAAGCTGCATTTCTTTTTTTTCTGGCATATTTACCGTCTTGGGCATTAATTTCCCGGATAGGTATAAAGTATCTTCAATCGACCCCCCTTTAATATGGACCCAACCTGCCGGTAATGGAAGTGAACGCTGCTTTGAACCCATGATATGTGCATCACCAAACCTTACTGTTCCATTATGGAATAAATCCAGTGTCTTTTCGCTGTTGCCGTCATATAATTTCGACGCGACGATGCCCAGGAATTTACTCCCCGGAATGTAGTGCAGTGATTCCTTGGTTCCTTCGGAAGCGGAACCTGAACTGAGTATCACATCGGTGATGAGGGAAATGTTGTAGATTATCCTTTCCATATCAATTTGCATTATAGGTTAGTAGATCACACCTCCCGAAGCCCCTGTTCCTGTTCATTCCAATGCGCCTGACCCATTTCATACATAATTCAATATTAGATGCGTATCCTGGTTTGTCCGGGAAGTTTTCAATTGCAGCAAATAGCGTCATAGGTACAGTTGCTTCGATTTGCCTGAGGGTATGTTCTTTTGCCTGTCCATTATCATCTATTGCAGTGGAAGCAATACGGGTGACTAGGTGCTTAGTAAGTATTGGTTTTTTCCTGAGTTCTTCCTTTACATTTTTTGTAAGTTCGGCATTTGAAAAGAATGATAGGGCTTCAACATGATTGATATTGCTTTCGTTTGTTTCAATCCTGATCCCGAATATATCTTCAATAAAATCCCGAGGAACCATATCGGCATCAAGTTTATTTAGTGTTTCAGCTGCTTCTCTTAATAATCCTTTTAACGTTTTCCCGGGAATAAAAGGAAATCCTTCTTTGTCACGAATTACTGCAAGGTCAGCTGCTGCGCCGCTGCTTAACCCTGATCCTGCGTGCCAGGGCGTGTAAAACCTGATTTGGTAAATAAATCTTTTCATGGTACTTATTTTATGATGGAAGCAAGTGAAAGAATATCGAAAATATGGGTCTGTTCAAATTCACGCTCCTGTCCCTTAATTTTTTTCTTTGAGATAGCAGAGCCAAGTCCTAGTTTTTTTATATAACCTGGATGTATTTGCATGATCCTGTCCATTTTCTGTCTTGCTGCTTCGGGATTTGAATATAGGTCGGATATCCAGTTTCTCAAAGCCATTTTTGGTGCTGCTTCTCTTTGGAGAGCCCGCGCCATTTTTATAAGCGTATCAGCAGAAGGAAGCAAATCGCTTTCAGGACCAACAAGATAAGGCCCATAATTCAGTGATATCTCTCCTGCAGTAAGTTCTCTTTTTATGATTTCGTCTTTGTAACTGTCAATGAAACTGTCCCTGACTTTATGGAAATGAAAAGCAGCCGGTGGTGTGTCTCCGAAAGTTGATTTAACGGTCTTTTTTGAATAGCTGCAGAGTTCTTCGGCGAGATCTGCACCATAGTGAAATGGATAATTCTGTTTTATGAATGCAATTCCGGCACAGGCTGTAAAACCACCTTTAAGCATTTTTAAATTGTACTCTTCGCTAAAACTGTCGAATACCTGGCGTGTGATCCGGCTGAAATGTTCCAGGTAACTTTTTGTAAAATCAACTGCAAGGTCTCCCCTTATAATCAAAGTAATGTCATCTCCGCCGAGGATCACCGGCCGTACAGGAAGCATGCCTTGCTTTTCCCCGACAGCAGGTTCAACCACATCTCTGAATGCCGATTTTGCTGCATCAAGTGTACATTGTTCCAATAACAAGGAGAATCGTTTCTGCACCTTTTGTACATTCTCTTTTGCTGTTTCAGTTGCTAACTGTTGAATGGTTTGCCCCAGGTTGTTACCGTCTGCATGGATAACCGCGATCCAGTTGTCCTCCCTGCCCTCCGTCAGGTCGTTCATTTCTTTGGGCGATCTTGCATTCAAACTTGTTATATCTTGCGCCCCTGTAAACTTCTGTAAAAGGCTGCCGGAGGATTGCAAGAATACTTCTTCTTTTTTCAGTTGTGCAGCATCCACCAGGACATTCTTATTGAATTCAACACCAGGCCTGCCTGTCTTTCTTGACCTTTCACTGATCATCCAACCCAATCCATGTGTTATTTGAGCGGTGGAGCGTTGCGCAGCAATTCTTTCATTCAGACGCTTAATATGATCTGGTTGAATTTGATCATTGACTTCAACTACAGCCTGTGAAATAGTGATCCCGGGAGCAAAATCCATCATTTTCCTTGGAAAATCGTAGACCAGCTTTTGACAAGATTCCTTATCCGGGAACAGGTAGCGGATATGACCAGCAGCATTTAGCAGGCTGCCCGGACCTTTTTTCAATTGCTCTCTTGACATGGCAAGCTGTTCACCAAATTTTTCGGTGCAGATTTTCTCGACCATTTCGCTGGCGCCAATGATCTCTCTTAACTTGGAGGAATTGAAAATGAATTTCTGTATCCCCTGGACACTTGCACCATACAGGTATTTCATGTTCTCTTTATTTATAATTTGTTGGATGTGTGATTTTTTCTTATCGTCCCAAACCCGGTGCTTACATTTTTCCCAAGGCCAATTAATTCGGGAAGCACTACATTGGATTGGAAGGCTGCCTTAATGGCTATCCTGGTTACAGATTTAACACTTACTGGCTTAGGTTTTCCCACCTCTGTAATCCTGACCTTTATTTCCTGGTCAATTCTCCAGGCAACACCTTTTGCAAAGGACAAAATATTACCGGTTAAAATCTTTTCAAGTAAAAGAACTTCTTCTACCTGGTTGTTTAGCTGGTTAAAGGTTTTATAGTTTTCCTGGTTAAACGGCAACCAGTTTAAGAGTACATATTGATTGAACCGGGTATCGATTCGTAGTTCTGCCTGGAATAGGTTAAGGCTATTTATCCTGAGTTCATAAGGCCGGTTTCCCAGCATGATTCCTTCCTGTATGTTTTCAAAAAAATGATGTGCTTCATTCACACCCTGCTCAATGCATATGAGCATAGGTTTTTCCTTGTATGTTTTGTATTGAATTAATGGGTAAGAATACCTGAAATTATTACCCTCGTGGTTATGAAAAAGTATATTTTGCAACCCTGCAATCCTTGTTACAGCTCCCCTGAATGCAGGTATTTCGTAGCCCCGTATATCATTTTCGAAAATCACCTGCAGGATCCGCAATGTTTTTTTACCGTTGCCAGTTTGTTCCGATACACTGTTTGTGTCGCCTGCCTGAGGGTTACGCAGAGTATTGTTATCTGAAGAGTTGGATTGCATGTGAATACTAATTTAAGGATTCTTTTTCATAATGACAATTCATTTTTAAAGTCTGCATGTTCATTAAGTTTGATCGCTTTCCATCCCCAACTGTTTTTCTTTTTATTGAAAGATAAAAGAGCAAGACCGGAAATGTGTTGCTGTTCAGCAATATTGTATTTTAAAAGCATGCCAGGTTCGATAAATATATCTTCCACGAATCCAATTCCTGTTGGTTGAATGATTTTTGTTACACCTTCAAAATATTTTAGCGTATTGCATGTTGTTACGCGGCTTATCCTGACTGTATAGGCAGAATACATGCCATCATTATTAATTTTCTGCAATCTTACCTCGAGGATATTGCCGATATTGGGATCATCAATTTGATTGCCGTATTTGAAAAATCCATGTCTGTTTTCACTTTCAATAAAATTCAAAATTTTCTTTTCAATATTCACGTGCGTGACTGTAACAACTTCCTCCTCGATGTCCTTAAACAATATCAATTCGGCAGTATTGTTATATGAACTGTAAAGGTCATTATTGTCTTTTTTTGTCACTTCATCCCTGAACCATTCTTCCCCTGTCCATGACAGAAGTGCCTGGGGAATACCCCATCCATTGGACTCCCTTGTGTGGATAATTTTTTCAACTTCAATTTTTGCTTCTACAAATTTTCTTGTTCTCACCAGTATGGAGGCAAGTTTTTGCCTTACCGTTACAAGGTATTTTTCATCTGTGTTCATGGAGAGTGATTTGCAGAGGCAGGCAATCTTCTGGGGTGAGTCGTTTTCGAACGCATCTGCCAGGAGTTCCCAGGTCCAGAATGCTTTCATGTTCTGCCTTGCGAAAGGAACAAAAGAATGCAGGAATTCTTCTTTTCTTCCGAGCGACAGTAAAAGTTTGGCTTTGTAATATGGTGGAAATTTATAATATGGTCTTGATGCAATCAAAATGTCAAGCCGGGCAAGAAACGCATCTATTTCCACCGTATTAGCAGGGAAGTTACTCCCACTATTTGTTTCATTCTTAGCTTTTAATGCCAGCAGGCATTTTGCATAGGCAATATATGCCTGTTCAACCAGTGAGATTATCTTTTTTCCTTTGACTTCATCTTCTACGAAATCTGAATCACTAAAATTTGAAAAATCCCACCATTTGACAAAATCCATATATTCGTTCCTACCCTTCAGTGCCTTATGAAATGCTTTAAAAAGAAATGAATATGATGCCGAAGGTTTAGATAGATGAAAGTTTTTTAAAATGCTAAAGAGGTCCATGATTTGTGGAAGGTTTCCGGCCTGATCCCCGGCCAATGCAAATACCATTTTTCCTACCTGGTAAGCACACTGATCGAAAATCATCTGTTCATCCCCATCCAGCTCTAAGGAAAGTAATTTGCGGATAGTTTCTATGAATGCTTCGTATTCATTCTGAGAAGCGTATCGTTTAAGCAGGTCATAAAACACCCATCCAAGCGCTCTTTTATTCCATATATCATCCGGAACAGAATTGTAGTTCTCTTCTGCGAAAGCCAGTGCATCTTCGAGCTTGCCGTTTTTTCTTAATTCTGAAATTTCCTTAAATGACATTGTTTCTATTATTATTTTATAAATTAAAAGATTGAAAATGCAGCCTATCTGCATCTACAAGCTATTTTTAGTTTTTCATAATTGATTGTTCATGTGGACGCCTGTTCCAGGTTTCTATCTGTCTCATGCGCATATTCATTTGGTATTTTATAACTGCGTCATAATCATTATCGTCATCGCCGATCTTGGCGATAATGACGAATAATTCCATGCTCAGGAAAAAGATAAAGATCAGGACCCATACGACCATTGCCACCGGAGATGATAGCAGGATGGAAAACAGTACCGTCAGTTCATCCAGGAAACCGGTCTTAGACATTAAATCCTCTTCCAGGGATGCACGTATATTCATCCGGATTTCTTCTTTTTTGGCTTTTTGCGCCCTTAATTCACCCAGGAGTTTCTCGATACCCTGCACCATGCTTGCTTTGGGATTAACGATCTCACGCCTGGTTACCTCCCTATTCTTTGAAACTTCTTTGCCGGTGGAATCATGTTCAGTTTGTGTATTTGTTGTATAGGTGACGATCATAGGTTTCCTGCTTAGTTCTTCGTTAAGTGTAGCGTATTCTTTTTCTTTTTCGAGGATTGCTCTGTCAATGTCTGCAATTTCTGCTTCCAGTTGCAGTGTTTTTTCAGTAAGCGTGCTATTTACCGCTGCCTGGATATCTGAGATTTTCTTTTTCTCGATATCTTCTTTGAAGATGACCTGGTCAATGATTACAGATCCGATTACTGCCATTACGAGGGCGATGATAATACGAAATATGTATGCACCCCTTTTTCTGCCCGTGGTCAGGATGATCTGTCTTTCGATCTGGATTACGATGATGACCATGACAAAAGCCACCAAGGAGGATACTAAGTCTGAAGCCTGCAGGTATCGCTTTGTGAAACTGAAACCAATGAATCCCCAGGTAATACTGATGATTAGCAACGCGGATAAATATTTTTTTACTGTCTTGGTGCTTGCGGAACTGACGTTTTTCATGATCGTGTAATCATAACCGGTCAGTGAACATGCTATTTTGAGCCAGAAATTTTTCATTACTCGAATATTAATAGTTAAGGAATTTAGACTGGGTAATGGCAGCCAGTCCACGATTAAACCCTCTTTGATACGAGAGGATCATCCGCTGGCACATTCCACGGTCGTTTTTTGCATCATTTTCTATTTCTTCAACTTTATTTCTGTGCTCAGAGACAGTTTGACTTTTGCTTTTCAGTTCTTCTACAATATCAATTAGCCCGGCTCTCTGGCGCGAAGAGATATGGAAATCCATTTCCCTGAGAAGGTCGTCATACTTGGTAGTCACTTTCTGAATGAGAATTTCAAGGTCCTTTTTATACATCATGATATTGTCAGTTTTGTAGCTGTCGTCAGGATTGGCCAGGGCATCATCATATCCTTTTGACTCATAGTCATCCTGAAGGAAATTATATATGGATTCAAGATCAGCGGAGCTCCCGGTTGCGCCGTTTACGGGGGTGTTTTCAACGGGATCTGAATCTTCAACAAACAGCTTTTTTGGCATCTCAAATTGCTCATTTGAGAACCCGGTGACAGGTGATTCTATGTTTTTCCCGTTCATTTTTTTTGTGTTTGTGAAGTTGAAAAGTCCCATGTTTTTTCTGTTTAGGTTAATTAATTTTTTTTACCGGTACATTATACAGCCTGTGCCCTTTTTGATGACATCGTTCACAAAGAGTAACCAGGAGGTGCTCGTCATATTCCCAAGGCTGCTTATATTTCTGCAGGCTACCCGAGAAATGGTATTGCCGGTGGTGTACCTGCAGTTTTCCAGTTGACCCGCAATTCACGCATTGTTCATTGTCCCTTGCAAGAATTTTTTTTCTCCTCTGTTTCCAGCGTGGGTCGAGGAGCGCAGCACCATAAGTGCCATGCTTTACCTGTTCCGGTTCAATCGCTTTATGTTGATATGAGGAAATCTGCTTCATCAGTTTGCTTTTCAATTTATTTGTTCTGTTGGTTACGAAGCAAACCATGTGCTGGACCTTAAAACGGTTGTTTCAGAATTATAATATATCAAAAAATGAAACAGTATATTAAAAAAAGATATATTAAAAAAGTAAAACGGTTTTAATTTTGATTACTTTTGGTAGTGTCTTGAATGCTGTGTGGCTGGGTATGCCTGTTGATATACAAGATTTAGGGAAGTGTGGATGGTATCAAAAAAAGAAATTGGGTTCAAAGCGTTTCTAGATATGATTGAAGTGGTACCATATATATAATTGTTTCCTTCCCAGCCTGACTTTACGAGTTATCTAAATTCGCAAGCATAATATACTCATAAATAATAACATACAAAGGTTATTTCATTCCCCTAAATTGCAATATAGTCATTCATTTTAAAGAGGTCAAACAATTTCTCCTGGACTTCGTCCATCCTGG
>JARGFP010000046.1 GCA_029210585.1 Bacteroidales bacterium | reverse complement strand
ACCTTTATTTCTTCCCAGTCATTCTGTTCAAGGTCCTTGAGATAGTCCGATACCAATATACCTTGTTCTTTTACCGTTCTGGCACACCCACCTGTTTTTGATCGCGGGTCTGACCATGCTGATTGGGAGAATGGCAGCTACTTCAAAATATGAAACCAGGGAGGTTCTTTCCTACCATATCATCAGTCAGATCGGCTACATGCTGATGGGACTGGCGATTTTTACGCCCCTTGGTGTTGCAGGCGGTATTTTTTTCGCGCTCCATAATATGTTGGCAAAGACCAACACCTTCGTGGTTGCCGGGTTGATCAACCGGATGCGGGGGGACCTACTCCCTGAAGGAGGTGGGAGGACTTTTCAAGGAGAGCCCGGTACTTGCAGTACTGTTTATCATTCCTGCTTTCGCCCTTGCCGGTATCCCTCCGCTGTCCGGATTCTTTGCCAAGTTTATTCTGATCAAAGCAGGGTTTGAAGGCGGACATTACCTGATCACGGGTGTCGCGCTGTTTGTGGGTTTGCTCACCCTGTATTCCATGATCAAGATATGGAATGAGGCGTTCCTGAAAAAGATGCCGGAGGAGAGGCGAGGCGCCCCTACCGTTAAGGTCAGGCTAAAAATGATCGATATACTGCCTTCGGTGATCCTGGGAAGTGTTACCATACTGATGGGAATCTTTGCTTCCACCGTTTTTGACCTTACGCTACAGGCAGCTGAATCCTTGCTTGATCCGGTGGTTTATATTGAAAGTGTAATGAAAGGCAGCTAATATGAATGTACTGAAAAAAATATACTATATCATTCTATTCCCTCTGTATTACCTGTTCAAGCTGGTGAAGGCCAACCTGTTCCTGGCATGGGATATCCTGACGCCAAAGATGATGATCAACCCGGGTTTTACAAGGATCAGGCTGGAGATAAGCTCTGACTTCGGGTTGCTTTTGTTGAGTAACCCGGTGTCCATGACGCCGGGGACCCTGAGCCAGGACATCGACCGGGAACGAAAATTCCTTGAAGTGCACCTGCTTTATATGGATCAGCGGGAGGTAACAGAACATGAGGTGCGGGATATCATGACGAAGATTAAACGTATCCTGGAATAAACAAAGAAAGACACTGATGGAAAGTACTTTTGAAAACACGATGATCATCCTCTCGTTCAGCGCCCTGCTCATGGCACTGCTCATCACGCTTTACCGGTTGATGCGCGGTCCCTCATCCAGCGACAGGATCATTGCACTGGACCTGGTTGTCTCTGTGGTCATGGGATTTATCCTGTTGTACAGTGTACTTGTCAGCAAGGAGATTTATGTTGACATTGCAATTGTAATCTCGCTGATTTCCTTCATGGGGACCATTTCCATTTCCATTTACCTCAGACACAAAAAATGAACCGGACTATGACACGATTATTGAACCATATGCTTCTCATGCATTCATTCCTGCGCCAGGTGTTTTTTGATGCATTGTCAAGTCAAAAATCATCTGATAAAAAAACAACTGTTTTATGACAGCACTCACTTCCATATTGTTGTTCCTGGGATCGGTCTTTATCCTGATTGCATCCATCGGATTGCTCAGGTTCAGGGAATCATTCAGCAGGATGCATGCCACCACCAAGGCCACTTCCTTCGGGTTGCTTCTGATCCTGGCAGGTGTGGTGTTTTATTTTCTGTCATTTATCGTGGCCATCAAGGCCCTGCTGGTGATCGTGTTTGTCTACCTGACTGCTCCGCTTGCTGCACATTCCATTTCAAAAACGGTTCGTAATACAGGGAAAAACAAAAGATGATCGGTTGTTGTTTATCTGACAGTTGTTAAACGAAAGATATCAGACAATGAAATTACTACAAAATATATTGGTTCCGATGGATTTCAATGCATCGTCCATCAATGCATTACACTATGCAGCAAACATTTCTGAAGCATTCAATTCCCGTTTGATCCTTTTGCATGTTATTACTGAAAAAGTGACCCGCGGAGTACCGTACAGCTTTATCGCAACCAAGTCGCAGGATATTGCCAAAAGCTGGTTTGAAAGCAACCTCGGTGAGGTTGAGACCTATCTGAAAAAGGCCAGGGATACCATGTAGTGGGCGACACGGATCTGGCTATTGGATGCTATACGGCAGGCCTGAAGCAGTTTCCGGATAATATCCCGATGCTGCAGGGACTTATTGCAGTGTACAAGGAAACCGGAAACGTTGCCAGGGCTGCGTTTTTCAGGGATTATGCCCGGGAAGCGGTGGAGCGGATCTGGGGCCATGAATACCTTGAAAAGTTCGGGTTGTAGCTGTATGTTTTTTTCAAGAGAAAACAGGCAGGGGCAATAGCAAGAACCGATAGCGAGGGGTCATTGCCAGGATGATTGCAGGAGGGCTCGGGTGGGGTTCCCTGCTGCATACGAAAAAAAAAATGATCAAAAATGGCATTTATTTGTTAGCTATATGTACTGACCAATTTTATATTTTACAATGTCGAAAAAGCATCCTGAAGGAATTTCCACAGCAGCGTTAAAGCAATACGTAACCTCTCCCGACGTACATGTCATTGATGTCCGTTCTGTCGACGCCTACAATGGCTGGCCATTGCAGGGGGAAGCCAGGGGAGGTCATATCGCAGGGGCACGGAGCCTGCCTGCAAAATGGCTCAATTACCTCGACTGGATCGAGATGGTGCGTCACAAGGAAATTTTCCCGGAGCACCAGGTGGTCATTTACGGTTACGACCCAGAGGAATCTTTCAGTGTGGCCGAGCGGTTCATTCGTTCCGGGTACCCCGATGTGAAAGTTTATGAGGCATTCCTTTCGGAATGGGTGCCCGATGCATCGCTGCCCATGGAAAAGCTTGCAAGGTACCATCAGCTTGTATCGGCAAAATGGGTGCATGCGCTGATCTCGGGGGGAAAGCCATTGCACTACGACAACGATAAGTTTGTGGTTGTACATTCCCATTACCGGAACAGGGATGCCTATCTTACCGGGCATATTCCTGGTGCCATTGACATGGATACCCTTGCACTGGAAGCCCCGGAAACGTGGAACCGAAGAGATCCCGAAGAGATCAGGGCGGCACTGGAGGCACATGGGATCACTTCAGATACTGCCGTGGTATTGTATGGGAAATATATGGATCCCGACAATGACGATGAATTCCCGGGCAGTGCGGCGGGTGACATCGGTGCGATCCGAAATGCGTTCATTATGATGTATGCGGGGGTGAAGGATGTACGGGTACTGAACGGGGGATTTCGTTCCTGGGTGGATGAGGGATTTGAAATATCCATGGAAGATGTCCCTAAAACACCGGTCCGTGATTTCGGGGTACCCGTTCCGCAGCACCCGGAGCTTGCCGTGGATACACCATTGGCAAAGGAGATGCTGGCAGCAGCGGATGCCGAGCTGGTTTGTGTAAGAAGTTACCCGGAATATATTGGGGAGGTGAGCGGCTACAATTATATTGAACCCAAAGGCAGGATTCCGGGGGCAGTGTTTGCCGACTGTGGATCGGATGCCTACCATATGGAAAATTACCGCAATTTTGACCATACCACCAGGGAAGCAGCAGAGACTTCCCAAATCTGGCATGCACAGGGCATCACGCCGGACAAGCACCTGGCCTTCTACTGTGGTACGGGATGGCGTGGGAGTGAAGCATGGTTCAATGCCTGGCTCATGGGCTGGCCCCGTGTTTCTGTGTACGACGGCGGCTGGTTCGAATGGAGTGCCGACCCTGAGAATCCTTTTGAGACAGGTGTTCCCAGGGGATAAAACGTATTAAAAAGACGTTCTTATAATTTCAGTATCTTATGTTTATTTCACCTATGAGTAAAGAGTTGCATAAAACTTTGTGCGTTGGCGTTTGTTCTTCTTAGGGAATGATGCTGGGTGTGCACCATCCGTAGGTTTCTTTTTGTGATATATTTTTTTGCCGGTACATATTTTGGGTTTCAGTTGGAAATTAAACAATAACTTTACCCAAATAAAATATTGGTTTGTTGTTAAACCCGATTCAGATTCCTTTTGTTGAGCCGGTGCTGATCGTCGCACTTTTACTGATGATTATTTTGATCGGACCTGTTGTTTTCGAGCGAATCCGTATTCCGGCCATTGTCGGGCTACTTCTAAGTGGGGCGCTTATCGGTGAAAACGGGTTCAGTCTCGTATCAAACGACCTGGAATTCAGTTTATTGGGAACGATGGGGCTATTGTACCTGATGTTCCTGGCAGGACTGGAGATAGACCTGGTCGACTTCCTGGATAATAAGCTGAAAAGTGTTTTTATCGGTCTTGCCTCCTTCCTGGTACCTTTCCTGCTTGGGTTTGCCATCACCCGTTACCTGCTGGAGTACGAAATTCATGCCTCCTGGCTGATCGGGGCCATGCTGGCATCACACACCCTGGTATCTTATCCTTTGATGGGCAGGCTGGGAATCGTCGATAAATCGATTGTTACCATTATTGTTGGTGCCACGATCATTGCCGATGTGCTGGCTCTGATCAGCATGGAACTGATTATTAATTTTGCAGGCGAGGGTGTGATGCTGGACTCCGTGCTGCAACTGGCGCTGAGCTTTTCGATCTTTTTTGGGTTTGTTTTCTTTGTGATCCCGCGTGTATCCAGGTTTTTCCTTGACAAATATGAGGGGGACCTGATGGTACAGTACCTGTTTGTGATGGTCATACTTTTCATCGCAGCGGTGCTGGCACACTTGCTTGAGATTGAGCCGATCCTGGGTGCTTTTTTTGCAGGACTCATGATGAATCGCCAGATTCTCAATACGTCTCCCTTGTACAAGCGGATCGAGTTTATCGGGAACACCCTTTTTATTCCAATCTTTCTGATTTCGATCGGAATGCTGGCAAATTTCAGGGTATATATTGATGATCCGCATGAGATTTGGCAGTTGTTGTTGCTGATCGCCATTGCGATTATAAGTAAATATATTCCGGCATTACTCTCCAGGGGAATCTTTAAATTATCTGTTCCGGAAACCCACTTGGTGTTCGGGTTGAGTGTATCGCGGGCTGCTTCTGCAGTGGCCATCATCCTGATCGGTTTCAACCTGGATATTGTGAGCGAATCTGTGTTGAACAATACGGTGATCCTGATCCTGGTCACCAGCATTGTCAGTTCATATATTACGCAGCGTTCCGGCAAGAAGTTGCTGGTTATTGAAAATGATACCGTCACGGACCAGAAAAGGATCAGGCAGAAACTGCTGGTTCCGGTTGCAAATCCGGAGAACATGGATCATATCCTGGAATTTGCGGTCCTGATTAAGCAGGACAATGACAAGATCCCGATCTATCCCCTGACTGTGTTCAAGGAGAACGACCAGGTAAGAAAAGAGATCGATGAGAACCAGGAGCGGATATTAAAGATCATTGAATCGATGCAGACCGATATCAGTTTCGAGACAGGTTCGCGTATCGATAAGAATATCGCCAAGGGGATTGTCAGGGCGGCAGAAGAGCTTGTTGCCACAGGAGTGGTGATCGGGTGGAACAAGCCTTCCACTCCGTTTCAGACCCTGACCGGCAATGTACTGAACAAGTTGCTCAAGAGAACCAATCGGATGATCCTTGTACTGAAGACCCCTACCGAGTTCAGGAAGATACGCCATATTCACCTGGTTTGTAGCGAGGATGCCCAGTTCGAAGAGGGCTTTACCCTCTGGATGGACACACTGCATTACATGTTGAAACGGATGCAGCTCAAAGCAAAGGTCTATTGTGAGTCGGGTATTACCGCTGATGCGATCCTGCAATATGGAAACAGTGGCAGCACCACGAAATACTTTGAGATGAAGAAGGATTTTTCCGGAAAGCTGCGGGAGGCGGACATCAGCAAGTCGGATGCGGCGTTGTTGGTATTTGTGCACTCGCGTAAACAGGGATTATCGTATAACCGTAAGTTTGAGACTTTCATGAATGACAGCATCAACAGTTACAATACAAACAATATTATTATCATCTACCCGGAACAGGGGTAGAGACTGCTCCTGCTATTGCTCCGGACCTCTCTACCGGTGGTTGTTCCGGTTGGCATCCGCCTCTTGGTGCTCCGGTCCTGTTCATTTGTTTTTGAAATAGATCCTGAATTCTTCTGTTCCGTTATCCATGATCCAGTGTGCATATCCCAGTCCGCTTGCCTTGTCTACCAGCGGTGCCGGCAGGAAGGGGGCAATGAGTTCCAGTACCTGTCCCGCTTCAAGTTTTTTGATGGTGGACAACACCTCGTGTACCGGTTGTTCCCCTGCGTTCAGCATTTCCCGGATATCAATGGTTGCAGCGATGGTTTCCGCAGCAAACCATTCGGGCTGTTCATAGTTATAGCTGCTTTCTTCTTCTGAAGGGATTGCCGTATGCTCCTGTCCGGCTGCCTCCCTGAGCGCATTCACCAGTTCTTCCACCCTGATCCCGCCAATCGTTGCTGCCTGGCTGAGGGTCGTCACCCTGGCGATGGTCTTTCGCAGGATGGGATTTTTAAGTTTTTTGAATTGCGGGGCGGCCGTGATCAGCGGATCTTCCAGCTGCGGATAGGCTTCCAGCAGGTCATATATTTTGGTTTTGGGCGTGATGATCAGTGGTTCCATGCTTACTCCTCTTTCTTTTCTCCATACGACAATATTCTCCGTTCACCTTTCAGCGATCGGGCATGCGTCAGGTCCTGTGATACTTCGAGGGTACCCAGGTATTCGCCCGTTGCATCACGCAGTGCGTAGTATTCAATCAGTATGAATTTACCCTGCATCTGTATCCAGAAAGGGGCGTGGGATTCCTTGCCCGACTTGAAATCTTCCAGGATCTTCTCTACGATGTCCACACTTCCCGGGGGGTGGCACAGGCGCACATCGCGGTTGATAATGGAGCGGCTGCGGGCAAAAATGCGGTGTTCGCCCTGGGTGAAATATTTCACTTTATCGTGCTTGTCAACGAAGGTCATGTCCACCGGTATTGTGTTCAGGATGGCCATAATTTCGGATGAGGTGAAACTGCCGGAGGTGAGTTGTATGGTTCCGTCCCTGCTGCCTGTTTCGCTGCTTTGTGTGCTGCTTGTAAAACCCTCCGGTTGCCAGTCCGTTTCGGGATCATACAGGGTAAACCCGAATTCCATTGTTTGTTGGTGGATGTTCCACCAGTCCTCTTTAGTAAGCACATCCATGGACATGGGGAAAAGGATCTCCTCTTCTTTCTGCACCATGTCGTCGAGTGCTTTCAGCGTGGGTTCATAGAGCAGTTCCAGGGATTCTGACAGGTCGGATTTTGAGAGGTTTTCCTCCTTCAGCAGAGCAATACAACCCTCCAGCTGTTCCCGGATCTCATCGTGTTTTCCCCACATCACCTTGGGCGGACCTGTGATCTCGTTCTTCTCCAGGTAGGGGAAGAGCAGGTATTCCTTCCGCTGGTAGTGTTTGTCCACATCCATCAGGTCGTTGAAAGTGGAGCGCAACACGTTTCTGAAATTACTGAAATTTCCTTCCGGAACTTTTGGCAGGGATGCAAAGAGTTCCCTGGCTTTTGCAGTCACTTTTTTTAATTCCAGGTTTTCATGAACGAATACATCCACCGGGTGGCCTTCGGGAATTTCCTTCGCACCGCTCTGGTCCACATGTCCCTCGAGCACTTCCCCATGGACATCGCAGAGTTGAAGCACTTCGGATTCGGGCAGTCCTTCGGCGATCAGCTCCTGTTCCACTTCCACTACTTCGCCATAGGGGATGTGCTTCAGGGTGCTAATGAGTTCCTCCCTTACTTTTCCGGGAGCGGCTCCATCATGTAATTTCAGGATTAACTCTTTTAGTTTTTCCTTCCTGTACCTTGAATTATTGATCAGTTCACTCATGATATATTATCTGTATGGTTATTCCAGTTCAATACGGCATTGCCGTCCCTGACCTTCTCCGACAGGGATCTTATGGATTCATTTTTAAATATATTGTACAGTTTTTCCCTGACTTTAATGAATTCGTGATGGAGGGGGCAGGGCTGCGCATCTGAACAATGTTTCAGACCGATACCACAACTTGTGAACAGGCGATCACCCTCCAGGTAGACAATAATGTCGTAAAGGGCTCGTTCGGCCTGTTGATCACTGTAGAAGAAGCCTCCGCCCCTTCCTTTTGCCGAATCCAGGAATTGATGAGAGGTGAGCATATGCAGGATCTTGGCCGAATATGCTTCAGGCGCTTCGATATTCCGTGCAATTTCAACCACGCCTGGCCTTTTTCCTTCCCAGTTCTGTAGCTGAATGTAGAGCAGTGCCCTGAGCGCATATTCCGATCCCTTTGTTAACATGATCCGATTAATTTACGCAAATTTTCGTTCTATTTCAAGTGTTTTCGGGAAGAGAATATTGTTTTCCGGATGGATATGCCTGTGCAGCTCATTCTCAAATTCCCGGTGCAGGCATGGTTACCGTCGATCTGTGTAAAGGTTGATCTCCTGTGCATCATTTGCTCACTTGTTAATACATGGATGGTGTCCATGGCGTTTTCTGAATTCACTGCAAATATAATTAAAATATATAAAATGATAAAAAGAACATTTTATAATTAATTTATATATTTGTCCCA
This sequence comes from Bacteroidales bacterium, assembly GCA_029210585.1. GTDB lineage: Bacteria > Bacteroidota > Bacteroidia > Bacteroidales > M55B112. The sequence goes on along the minus strand of JARGFP010000046.1, from coordinate 12,023 downwards.
ATAACTTAAAAACCTGAAACGATCATGAGCACAAAAAAACTTTGGATTGGATTTACCGTGGTAGTGGTGGTCTCGTTCGGAATACTGGGCTATTTCGGACGGGAAATCTACCGCGAGGCGCCCCCGATACCGGAACAGGTCATCACAGCGGATGGCACGGTACTTTTTACAGAAGCAGACATCCGCGACGGGCAGAATATCTGGCAGTCCATGGGTGGACAGGAAGTCGGAACGATCTGGGGGCATGGTGCCTACGAGGCTCCCGACTGGACGGCCGAGTGGCTGCATAAAGAGGCCGTATTTATTCTGAATGCCTGGTCTGAGGAGGATTATTCAGTTCCCTATTCAGGGCTGGAAGAGGAGAAGCAGGCCATGCTGAGGCAGCGGTTGCAAACGCAGATGCGTGCCAACAATTACGATCCTGCAACGAAAAAACTTACCATTTCAAATGTCAGGGCAGCTGCTTTGGCCTCCAACAGCAGGCATTATGCAGGATTGTTTATGGATGATCCATCCAAGGCAGATATGCGGGAGGCATATGCTATTCCAGCGAACAGTATCAAGGATGAAGAACGCATGGAAAAGATGAATGCATTTTTCTTCTGGGCCACCTGGGCCACGGTAACGGAACGCCCGGGGGAAGAGATCACCTATTCCAACAACTGGCCGCCGGAGAAGCTGGTGGGGAATGAGCCCACGGGAGCATTGCTGTTGTGGACGGGGTTCAGTGTGATTATCCTGCTTTTCGGGATTGGATTGCTTTCCTGGTATTATGCCACGAACAGGGAGGAAGGTGATCACAAGGAAGTCCCCGGGGTCAATCCGCTTTCGGGCATGCAGCAAACACCTTCCATGCGTGCCACACTGAAATATTTCTGGGTGGTCACGGCACTGATCCTGGTGCAGATCCTGATGGGCGTGATCACAGCCCATTATGGAGTTGAAGGATTGGGATTTTATGGCATTCCCCTGGCAGATGTGCTCCCCTATTCCATTTCCAGGACCTGGCATATTCAACTAGCCATATTCTGGATCGCCACTTCCTGGCTCGCCACAGGACTGTTTATTGCCCCTGCCATATCCGGTAAGGAACCGAAATACCAGAAGCTCGGTGTGAATTTCCTGTTCATTGCGCTGCTGGTGATCGTAGTTGGATCCCTGGTCGGGCAGTGGATGGGGATCATGCAGAAACTGGGATTGGTCGAAAACTTTTACTTCGGACACCAGGGATATGAATACGTAGACCTGGGCCGGTTCTGGCAGGCGTTCCTGTTCATCGGACTGATATTGTGGCTGTTCCTCATGGGAAGGGCGTTGTGGCCTGCCCTGAAACAGCGGACCGAAAACCGGCATTTGTTGTTGATGTTCCTGATCTCCTCCATTGCGATTGCAGCCTTCTATGGTGCAGGACTGATGTGGGGCAGGCAGACACACCTGGCCATTGCAGAGTACTGGCGGTGGTGGGTCGTACACCTCTGGGTGGAAGGATTTTTTGAAGTATTTGCCACCGTGGCCATTGCCTTCCTGTTTGTCAGGATGCAGCTGATCAGGGCGTCCATCGCAACGGCGAGTGTCTTGTTTGCCACAATCATTTTTCTTTCAGGAGGCATCGTGGGAACATTTCATCACCTGTATTTTACCGGGACCCCGACTTCCATTCTTGCACTGGGCGCCAGTTTCAGTGCGCTTGAGGTGGTCCCGCTGGTGCTCATTGGATTTGAGGCGTATCACAATCTTAAGCTCAGCAGGGCGAGGGAGTGGGTAAAGGCCTACAAATGGCCGATCTATTTCTTCATTTCAGTGGCCTTCTGGAACTTCCTGGGGGCTGGTATTTTCGGATTTCTTATCAATCCGCCCATTGCACTGTATTACATGCAGGGTCTGAATACCACGCCGGTTCACGGTCACACTGCACTCTTCGGAGTGTACGGTATGCTTGGGATTGGGTTGATGTTGTTCGTGCTGCGGGATATGGACCTGAAAGCAGAATGGAAGGAGCGTCCCATCAGGATAGCTTTCTGGTCCATCAACATCGGTCTGCTGCTCATGGTCCTGATCAGTGTGCTGCCCGTGGGTCTTGCGCAAACCGTTGCCAGTGTGAAGCACGGACTCTGGTATGCGCGTTCCGCAGAGTTTATGGAGACACCGGCAATCAATACCCTCAAGTGGATGCGGGTATTCGGTGATACCATCTTTGCAGTGGGCGCTCTCTTCCTGGCCTGGTTTGTGTTCGGACTGAAGGGTGGCTGGTCGGTAAGAAAATAATTACCGACGAGTTCAGATGTGCATTTGGACTGAAAATAGACGGGTTGATCCGGGATACTCCTCATTACCCCAGGTTCCTGTGGGCATATATAAATGGAGTTGCTTCGATGACATAAATCTTTAAATTCAGACATGATGTTAACCTTCCCGGAACCCTTACATACCAAGGAGGGTAATTCCGGGGAGGTTTTTTTTATTATATTTGCGAAACAAATGTCCTCAAATTGATCAGGAAAAAGTACATACCGTTCCTCCTGCTGTTGTGTTTCGCAGTGATACCTGCGCACAATATGGTCCCACACCATCACCATTCCTGTGTACTTGATCCTGTTCACGGTGAAACATGCCCGGAAGGGGATCATGACCACCAGGATGAAGCCGGGAAGGAACATCCGGTGCATTGTCATGCCTTTAATGAAATCTCATTTTATAAAAATGTACTTCCAGGAGTATCGGAACTATCCGAGATTCCTGTACTTTATGCATATTATCCTTTGGTTGCAGATGTATGCAATAAGACGCATGCCTTTAAAAACACCTTAGTACCCCGTACTGTTCCATATTATTCCAGGTACTGCGGCAATCAGATCTCACTGAGGGGTCCTCCTTCGGTAGCATAATTTCCTATCCACCATATCTTTTGTCTCATTGAGGGTTGCCCGTGGGTTGCCCCCCTTATCTTAAATACAGATTCATTATGTATAAGTTTGGAATGATTCTCATGCTTGCATCGCTGGCACTTGCTGCATGCAACCGCTCCGGAGAACCTGCCGAAGCACACGATCATGAAACGGATGCCCCAACCTCCGTACAAGTAACTCTTTTTTCAGAGCAGTATGAATATTTTATCGAGTATGATGCACTGGTTACAGGAAAATCTTCGGGCTTCCTGGTTCATGTAACGCATCTCGAAACATATGATCCGGTTACCTCGGGCAGCCTGACCATTCAGGTTGCTGATGCACAGGTAACCCTGGACGCTCCGGTCAGACCGGGAATTTTCGAAGCTGAAATTGTACCGGGCACTTCCGGGGAGCAGGAGATCATCTATTCATTGCAGTCAGGGGAGACAACAGACCTTGTCCATGCCCATGCCAGGGTGGCGGTTGAACACGGGCACGATGCCCATGCACAGGAAGAAGAAGCCACGCATGAACATACCGGGGAAGCCCCTCACATACATGAAGGTGAAGCCCTGGTGGAAGTTGGCAGTCATGAGCATGCTGCCGGTGCACAGTCAGAAGGAGAGATCATCTTCCTGAAGGAACAGGCCTGGAAGAGTGATTTCATGGTCAGGGAGGTGTCACCCGTACCCTTCTCAGCAGTGGTGAAGGCGAGCGGACAGGTGCTGGCCGTGCCGGGTGAGAAACGGCACCTTGCAGCGCACAGCAGCGGGATGTTGGTATTCCGCGATAAACTCCTGGTACAGGGATCAAGGGTGGAAAAGGGACAGCCGCTGTTTGTGATCCTGGCGACATCGCTCAGTGACGACAATTTTGAGGTCAGGTACCGGGAGTTGCGCAACAACCTGGAGCAAAGCCGGAGCGAGTACCGTCGGCACGAGAAATTATTCAGGGAACAGGTGATCTCCGAACGACAATTCATCGCCTCCAGGACCAGCTATGAAAACGACAGCATACGTTTCCGGAGCATGGCTTCGAAGGCTTCGGCAGATGGATTACAGATCAATGCCCCTGTTTCTGGAACCATCCATGAACTCAATTTTTCCGAAGGGCAGTACGTGGAAACCGGAGATCAGCTGGTAACCATCTCCTCCAACGAACAATTGCTCCTGCGGGCTGATGTTCCCATGCAGCATTACCCATTGGTGGGACGCATTGTCACAGCGAATTTCCGTACCGGGTATTCCGACAGGATCTACAATGTTGAGGAGTTGAAAGGGTCGCTGCTGGCCAGGGGTTCCTCGGTGGCAGAAAATGACCATTTCATTCCTGTCTATTTCGAGGTAACCAACGACGGAACTCTGCTCGAAGGGGCGTTTGCAGAATTCTTTCTTAAGGCAGGGGAACAGGAGCAGGTAATCGTGGTGCCTGCCGGAGCCATCTCAGAGGAGCAGGGGGTACATTATTGTTACCTCCAGGTAACCGGCGAAAGCTATACGAGAAAGGAAGTGACCGTAGGTGAAAGTGATGGTCGTTATTATGAGATTTCCAACGGCCTGAAAAAAGGCGACCGTGTAGTCACCGAAGGGGTAATGTTGCTGAAGGCAGCATCGATGGTGACAGGAGATGCAGGTCATGGACACGCCCATTAACAACACGGACCTGCACCGTGGTGTCATCAGTCTGAACCCCGGCATCACAGGACAGCTCTTTTTAATCCAGGTTAAACGCACATAAATGATAACTCATGTTGAACAGGATCATACAATATGCACTTGATAACCGCACGCTGATCATCTTTCTCTCCATCTTGCTGGTGATTGGCGGACTGTTTACCATCAGGGAGATGGAAATCGATGTTTTCCCGGACCTGACAGCCCCCACGGTCGTGGTTCTTACAGATGCACATGGCATGGCAGCGGAAGAGGTGGAGATGCTGGTTACTTTCCCTATTGAATCCTCCCTGAACGGGGCAACCGATGTCCGCCGGGTCAGGTCAAGTTCCTCCTACGGTTTTTCCATTGTCTGGGTGGAGTTTGAATGGGATACCGATATTTACCGGGCACGCCAGATCGTCAGCGAAAAACTGCCGACCATCGCCACGCAGCTTCCTGACGACATCCAGTCGCCCATTCTTGCACCACAGACATCGGTGATGGGAGAGATCATGCTGGTTGCGCTTACATCCGACTCGCTCAGTCTCTTTGAATTACGGACAGCTGCCGATAAACTGGTCAAGCAAAGACTGCTGGCGGTGACAGGTGTGGCGCAGGTGGTGGTCATGGGCGGGTATTCCAGGGAATACCAGATCCTGGCGAACCCCGAAAAGATGCGGTACCACGATATCTCGCTGGATGAGCTGCTGGCTGCGTCTGAGAACACCAACAGCAATGCCAGCGGGGGTTTCATTAATGAACATGGACAGGAGTACATTGTCAGGGCCACGGGCCGGTCAAGTGATCCGGCAACGATCGGATCCTCGGTGATCCGGCTCAGGGACGGGAAACCCGTCAAGATAGAGGATGTTGCCGAGGTAAGGATTGGTCACCCTGACCTGGTCGGGGATGCTTACCTGGATCGCGAACCGGCTGTGATCCTCACCGTGCTGAAGCAACCGGATATCAATACCCTGTATCTGACGGAGGAAGTGGATAAAGCACTGACAGAGCTGATCCCCTCATTGCCCGGGGGTATTGAGTTGAATTCCCGAATCTTCAGGCAATCGGATTTTATCAATACTGCTGTAAGGAATGTATTCAAGGTATTGCTTGAGGGTGGAATTTTTGTTACGGTCATCCTTTTCCTTTTTCTCCTGAACTGGCGCACCACGGTCATCTCCCTGGTGGCCATTCCGCTGTCCCTGTTACTTTCTGTGATCACGCTGAAGCTACTCGGACTGACCATCAACACCATGTCGCTGGGAGGCATGGCTATTGCCATTGGCGTGCTGGTGGATGATGCCATCATCGACGTGGAAAATGTGCTGAAGCGCCTGAAGCAGAATTTCCGGAAACCGGAAGCTGAGCGGAAGCCGATCCTGCAGGTGATTTACAAGGCCTCCGTAGAAATTCGTTCTTCTATCGTGCAGGCCACCCTGATCATTATCGTGGCATTCATTCCCCTGTTCTTCCTGGCCGGTATGGAAGGTCGAATGCTCAAGCCCTTGGGAATCACGTTCATCGTATCGCTGGTGGCTTCGCTGCTTGTGGCGCTGACACTTACCCCGGTGCTTTCCAGTTACCTGCTGACCACTGAAAATCAGCTTTCAAGAGATGAAAGGGGAGGCAACAAGCTGGTGCAGTACCTGAATACCTGGTACAAAAGATCATTGGTTTCCCTGTTGCGTTTCCGCCTGCTGATCATTTTAGCAGCAGTGGTGCTGTTAGGGATCGCGCTTTTTATTTTTACGGGATTTGGCAGGGCTTTCCTGCCGGAATTCAATGAGGGGACGATCACCATGACCACGATCACCATACCTGGTATCTCACTGGAAGGGAGCAACCAGATATTTGACCAAATCGATAAGGAAATGCTGGAGATCCCCGAGGTAAAATATGTAAGCCGCAGGACCGGCCGGGCAGAACTGAATGAGCACAGTCATGGCGGCTCCAACTCTGCTGAAATTGACGTCCCCTATATCCTTGATGAAAGGAAATATGATGCTTTCATGGAAGAAGTACGCGAACGGCTTGCAGGTATTTCAGGAGTAAGCATCAACATTGGTCAGCCCCTGGGCCACAGGATCGACCATATGCTGTCGGGAACACGTGCCAGTATAGCCATCAAATTGTTCGGGCCTGATCTCTCCGGGATGTACCGGCTGGCCAACCAGGTGAAGGGCGAGATCGAACAGGTACCGGGGCTGGTGGACCTGAACGTGGAGCAGTTGGTGGAGATTCCGCAGGTACAGGTCAGGCCACGCAGGGAGATGCTGGCCCGTTACGGCATCCCGGCCAATGAATTTACCCATTTTGTTGAAACGGCCATTGCCGGAAGAAAAGTGGCCGAAGTGTACGAGAACAACCTCAATTTCGACCTTGTGCTGCGCTACGACGCGCAATTCAGGGATGATATTAATGCGATCAGGAACACCTACATTGACACCCAGGAGGGGAACAAGGTGCCACTGAGCTTTGTGGCCGATGTGGTTTCGGTATCCGGTCCCAATGCCATCAACAGGGAGAACGTGCGCCGGAAGCTGGTGATCTCGGCAAACACTGCCGGCAGGGATGTGGGGAGCGTAGTGGAAGATGTAAAGCGCATGGTCGACAGTAACATCGAACTTCCCGAAGGGTACAGGGTGGAATACGGTGGACAGTTCAGAAGTGCGCAGCGGGCTTCCTCAACGCTCCTGGTTACATCACTGATTGCCATCTTCGTGATCTTCCTGATCCTGTACCAGGAATTCCGCAGCGGAAAACTGGCCGGTATCATCCTGATCAACCTTCCGCTCGCTCTTATTGGTGGCGTGGGAGCTATCTGGATCACTTCCGGTGTGTTGAGTATTCCATCGATCATCGGGTTCATTACCTTGTTTGGTATCGCCACCCGTAACGGTATCCTGCTGGTATCGCGGTATACCCACCTGAGACAGGAAGGATCTTCCCTTGAAGAAGCCATCATCCATGGGTCGGCAGATCGCCTGAACCCGATCCTGATGACGGTCCTGGCATCAGCACTTGCCCTGATACCGCTTGCGTTGGGTGGCGACAAGCCGGGAAACGAGATACAAAGTCCCATGGCAATTGTTATTTTGGGCGGACTTGTCACATCAACCCTTTTAAACCTTATAGTTATCCCATCCGTATATTATCTTACAGAAAAGCAACGATCATGAGAAGAATAATTTGCCTGTTACTATTTGCAGTTTCCCTGTCTGGCACACAGCTGCCCGGACAAACTGCAGTCAGTAATACCAGCGCTCATCCCTCCTCCGACAGTCTGTTTGAGGTGGTACTTGAACACAACCCGACACTGGCAGCTGCTTCGCAAATGATGGAAGCCAGTAAGCTTGGGGCCGGAACCGGCAATACCCCCCCGGATCCTGTTGTGGAGATGGGATGGCTTTCCGGTTTCCCGGAAGCGATTGGGAACCGACTCGATTTCAGTGTATCCCAGGAATTTGAATTCCCAACCACCTATTTCCGGATGGCGGATGCAAGGGAGATCAGGCAGGAACAGGCGCTGTTGATTTATGACATGACCCGGCAGCGCATTCTTACGGAAGCACGGAAACTGATGATCAAACGGATCCACCTGAACAGGCTGCGTCTTTTGCTGAGCAGGCGCATGGAACAGGCAGGGGAGCTGAAGGAGCATTACAGGAAGATGATTGAAGCGGGGGAAATTGGCAAACTCTCCCTCAGCCAGGTGAACCTGCAGCTGTCTGTATTAAAGGCAGACCTTGAACAGGTACAGTCGGATATCAGGCTGAACAGTGTGCGAATCCAGGAGATCACCGGTGGTGAAGGCTTCAGCATCCCAGCTGAGCAGTACCCGTTGTATGAGATCCCCGAAAGGGGGGCACTGGATCAGGCTTATGCAGCCAGTCCGGAAGCAACACTGTATGAGAAGGAGATCACATTAAAGAAAAAGCAGAAGCAGGTGGCCGTCAGCAAGGCACTGCCGGATCTCACTGCCGGATACTATTCAGAGACCTTGATCAGTGAACGGTTCAGGGGTATCAGTGTAGGGATCTCGGTTCCGCTGTGGTCCAACAAGAACACGGTAAAATATGCCAAAGCTGAGATCAGTGTGGCCGAATCTGAGGATGCCAGGTTCAGGATAGAGCAGCAGGCAGCCCTTGAAAGAAACCTGGAACGCCGGAACAGTCTGCTGGTACGGATCGATGAACTGAAGCAGGTATTGTCGGAAGTTGACGATGAGGAGTTGCTCGGACTTGCGCTGGAATTGGGAGAGATTTCTCTTTCCGAGTACATCTACTCGACCGAATATTACCTGCAGAATGTACGCAGACTATTAGAGTATGAGCGGGACCTGCGGTTGGCAGAGGCAGAGATCATGAGGGTGTATTTATAGGGAATATCGGGCAGAGGCATTAGCTGAGCTTATGAGGCGTAAGCCGATTAATATTGAATGTCGGAGCAAGAAAACAGGTTAACGCTATTCAGGGAAGTTCGGAGGTGAAATGTTTCTGGCTTACTATTTCGGAGTGTGATTTTTATTTGGAGGAATGACTGTCAGTTGATCCTGTACCGTTTTTTTTCAGGAAAAAATATTCCCCTGTAAATATAATTGCCATCAGAACAAGTGAAAGAATGACCACGAAGAGGTCGGACCTGATCTTTATATAGAGAAAAGCAGCCAGAATGACTACATCAACAACAATGGCAAGAACCAGGAGGATCGGACTCGCAGATACTTTTTTCCTTAGTCGGGTCAGTACACCCCAGTGGATCACGATATCCATCACGATATAAAAGATGACCCCGAGGGATGCAATCCGGGTCAGGTCAAAAAAGATCGTGAGTACAATTGCGACTACAATGGAGTAAACCAGCATGTGTTTCTGCACCCGTCCGGACATGCCGAAGTGGCTGTGCGGGATCAGTTTCATATTTGTAAGCATGGCTGTCATTCTCGACACTGCAAAAACATTGGCGATGAGACCTGAAACAGTTGCAATGATGGCAATGCCCACGGTAAACCACACCCCGTATTTTCCAAAAGCAGGTCTTGCTGCCTCCGCCATGGAATAGTCCTTTGCCTGGATGATCCTTTCAACAGAGAGATTGGATGATACTGCAAGGGCAACAACCAGGTACACCACAGCACTGATCAGCAGGGAGATCAAAATGGCCCGTCCGACATTCTGATGGGGATTTTTGATCTCTTCACCACTGTTTGTAATCGTTGTAAAACCAGCATATGCCAGCATGACAATGGCGAGTGCTCCCAGGAAGGAGGGCACGCTGTAGTCCCCGGATATTTTATTCGGGACAACGTTTTCGAAAGAGAATCCTGCAGCCCATAGTCCGCCAATTGCAAAAACAGCAATTCCTCCGACCTTCAGGATGGCCATGAACATGGCGGAGCGTTCAACGGTTTTGTTCCCCGAAATATTGATAAGGAACGTTATAATCAGCAGGAGCACACCAAGCAGGGGAACCCAAAATGCGTTTTCACCTGCATCGAATAGTTGCATGGTATAGGATCCAAAAGTCCTGGCCACAAGGCTCTGGTTGATGATCATTGCAAATGCCATCAGAAGCGCTGATCCTGCTGTTACCGTATTTTTTCCGTATGCCTTCTGAAGGATCATTGCGATCCCTCCTGCAGAAGGGAAGACATTGGAAACCTTGATGTAGGTATAGGAGGTGAGGGTCATGACTACTCCTCCTGCAAGAAACATCAGTGGGAATAAATCTCCTGACAGTTCCGCCACCTGTCCGAGCAGTGCAAAGATTGCTGCACCGATCATCACACCTGTTCCGAGCGATACTGCTCCTGCAAGGGTCAGGCTGTTTTTATTATACTGCCCCATTTATCAGATCATTGGGTTCGTTCGCATTCATTCATATACCAACCAATGACATGAAAAGGAATACTCAATTTACATTGTGTACCCTTTCCTGCATGAATTCGTTCTCATTCTGCTTTTCTACAGGGAATTTATTGCTTTTTCAAGCTTGGCTCTGATCTTTTCTGCTGTATCTTTCAGCGCTTCATTTTCAACGGCCATCATGGAAGCAACGGGGTCCACGGCTGCTACTTCTGTTTGGTTCTCACTGATTTCCTGCACGATCACGTTGCAGGGCAGCATGGTCCCGATCTTGTCTTCAGCTTGCAGGGCCTTGTATGCGTTTGGCGGATTACAGGCCCCGAGAATCTTGTATTTTCTGAAATCCACGTCGAGTTTCTCTTTGAGCGTGTCATGAACATCAATTTCGGAAAGCACTCCGAAACCCTCTGCTTTTAATGCCTCTTTTGTTTTCTGTACGGCGGTTTCAAAATCAGATTCGATGGAGTTTTCAATGTAGTACTTCATAATTTTGCCTATTGGGTTATTAAGTTATTAAAAAATGTCAGAGGTCCTTTTTCCGCTCTTCAAATTCGGTTTTGTCAATTTCTCCCCTGGCGTATCTCTCTTTCAGAATATCCAAAGGTGTTTTTGCTTCCTGGCGATGGACAGTGTTGTTCTGCCTGACAACATAAACAATGATGATAATCGCAGCGACGAGGATGAAAATACCGATGATCCATCCCCATCCCATTCCTAATGCATGTCCGTTGAATCCATGATACATATTAAAGTCCTCCAGTTATATTACTTATTCTGTTACAAGAAAAAATCGGGCCAATTTCTTATAGTTTGATTAGATGATCGCTTTGCCTTTATTGGCAAAGGATACAATTATTTACTTCAGAAGGAGGGTAGGATGAATCTGTGTACATCCGACCCCATCCTGTATTTATTTCTACACAATGAGTGTATCAAAAAGCCGGCATATTTTGCCGGCAATCCTTGACCTACCAGAATTGATCTGTTGATTTTGTTGGAACCGGCTGGTCTTTTGTTTCCTTTGTTTCTTTCTCAATTGATCCCGTATATTTGGGAACAGGACGCTTTTCTTTTTCCTCTTCCGTTTCTACCGTTCCATTTTCCCTGATTTCGTTGATCAGCCACTCCATTTCCTTAATTTCCCTTCGCTGCGCTTTAATGATTTCATCTGCAAGCTCTCTCACTCTTACATCTTCAATCATTGCTGTCTCGCTTGTTAAAATGGCGATAGAATGGTGTGGGATCATTCCCTCCATATAATCAACATCGGAGACACCTGACTTCTGACAAGCCAAATAGAAGCAGCGAGCAGCAAAACACCTCCAATAACAATACCGGCATTTATTATTCTGTTCGCATACATTTTGATCATATAAAGGAGCATTATAATCATCATTGCTCCTCCCATAATCAAGGTCATAAACAGGCGTGTTTCACTGAACCAAAAATGATCGAAGATTTGATAAGAATTCGTATACGTTAAAACAAACATTGCAACCATAGATGTGCCTATCATCGCAAGAAATCTCAGGTAGTTACTGTGTTTTTTCTCTTCCATTGTTTTATTTTTTACAAATTCCGAAATATTTTCACAGATTTAGTTCATCTATTTA
>JARGFP010000045.1 GCA_029210585.1 Bacteroidales bacterium | reverse complement strand
TTCTTTGGGTGCTTCTGAAGTGAACTGGGATTTTTGCGCAGCAATAACCACTTCACGAAGAAATACCCAAAGAAAAGAACATCCCCTTCCATAGAACATCATCTTATCTTTTCTTTGGGTGCTTCTGAAGTGAACTGGGATTTTTGCGCAGCAATAACCACTTCACGAAGAAATACCCAAAGAAAAGAGGGTACCCCTTTCGAGACACCCCCTTTTATGCACTGGAGTATTCTGCTACGTCTACCCACATTTCGAAGAGCCACAATCTGTACAGATCAGGCATCCTTCCTGGTAGATCAGGTGTCCTGATCCACAGTCTTCACATGACTTCCCCTTGACCTCGGTTCCGTCAGGTATATATTTTTTCAATGCACGCGCCACACCGGCGGTCCAGTTGTTGATCGTATCATCATCCAGCCGCAGCGAGGTGATCAGATCCACAGTATCCACAATGGGCATTCCGTGCCGCAATACGCCCGATATCAGCTTGGCATAGTTCCAGAATTCACTGTAGAACTGGTGCGACAACCCGCCCATGGTCACTTTGTACCCGTACTTGTCGATATACTGAAAGTCGTAGCGTGTCTCCCCGCTGTCTTCCTTGGTCTTGATGATCTTCCCGGTCCTGATCGTCTTTGGAATGGGGAAGTTGTCATCTTCCTTCTTCCCGGTGAAGATCTCGTAAGGCCTGCCGTCGATCAGCCCGATGAAGGCAATCCATTCCTCGCTGTTGTTCTTGAACCGGAGAATGTCGGCATCCAGTACCCGCGGTCGTTTCTTTGGGAAGGGGGAATCCGACTTCTTGTCCTTGTCGGTGTTCGAGACCAGCACTCCGGTTCGCGAACCGTCCCGGTATACGGTCACTCCCTTGCAACCATTCTTCCAGGCTTCCACATACAGCTCACCCACCAGCTCTTCAGTAGCATCCGATGGCAGGTTGATGGTGACGCTGATGGAATGGTCCACCCACTTCTGCACCCTGCCCTGCATCTTCACCTTCGATACCCAGTCCACGTCGTTGGAGGTGGCTTTGTAATAAGGTGACTGCTCCACCAGTTCCTGCACTGCGTCACTGTCATACAGCTTCACATCTTCGGGATCATGACCGTTCATCTTCAGCCATGTCATGAAGTTGTGGTGAAACACATTGTATTCTTCCCAGCTGTCACCCACCTCGTCGACAAAAGTAACCGTGGCATCCTTGTCGTTCGGATTCACTTTCCGCCTGCGCTGGTATACCGGCAGGAACACCGGTTCAATACCCGATGTGGTCTGGGTCATCAGGCTGGTGGTTCCTGTCGGAGCAATGGTCAGCAGGGAAATGTTCCTGCGTCCGTATTTTTTAATATCTTCTGCCAGTTCCGGATCTTCGGCGGCCAGGCGGTTGATGAAAGGATTGTCAACTTCCTTCTTTGCATCAAACACCTCGAATGGTCCCCGCTCCCTGGCCATGTTCATGCTCGAACGATAGGCCTCGATGGCGATGGTCTTGTGCACCTCTTCAGAAAAATCCACGGCATCCTCGCTGCCATACCTGAGACCGAGACCTGCAAGCATGTCGCCTTCGGCAGTGATCCCGACCCCTGTTCTGCGTCCCTGCAATGCTTTTTTCCGGATGTTCTCCCAGAGATTGATTTCCACGCGCTTGATCTCCTCATCTTCCGGATCGGCCTTGATCTTTTCAAGGATCGCTTCAATCTTTTCCAGTTCCAGGTCAATGATATCGTCCATCATCCGCTGGGCCAGTCCCACATGCTTCCTGAATTTCTCCCAGTTGAACACTGCCTTGTCGGTAAAAGGCTCCTCCACGTAATTATAGAGATTGATGGCCAGCAGCCGGCAGCTGTCGTAGGGACACAGCGGGATCTCGCCACAGGGATTGGTCGAAACGGTACGGAACCCTTCGTCGGCATAGCAGTCGGCCACCGATTCGGTTGCGATAGTGTCCCAGAAAAGGATGCCGGGCTCGGCCGACTTCCAGGCATTGTGTACGATCTTGGTCCACAACTCGCGGGCGTCAATATCCTTGGTGTAGGTAGGGTTGTCTGAATGAATCGGGTACTGCTGGCGATAGGCTTCGCCGTTGACCACCGCTTCCATGAATTCGTGGTCGATTCTGACCGAAACATTGGCGCCTGTTACCTTGCCGGATTCCATCTTGGCGTCGATAAAATGTTCCGCATCCGGGTGCTTGATGGAAATGCTCAGCATCAGGGCGCCACGCCGGCCATCCTGTGCCACTTCCCGTGTACTGTTGGAATAGCGTTCCATGAACGGAACGACCCCGGTGGATGTAAGCGCACTGTTCAGAACGGGACTGCCGGTCGGCCGTATGTGTGAAAGATCATGGCCCACGCCACCGCGGCGTTTCATCAGTTGTACCTGCTCCTGGTCGATCTTCAGGATACCCCCGTATGAGTCGGAGGGACCGTCGTGACCAATGACAAAGCAGTTGGACAGGCTGGCGATCTGGAAATTGTTACCTATACCGGTCATGGGAGAACCCTGTGGAACAATGTGTTTAAAACCCTGCATCAGTTCGAACAGTTCGTCGTGTGAAACCGGGTTCGGATAACGTTGTTCGATACGGGCAATCTCACTGGCCAGGCGATGGTGCATGTCGTCCGGATTACGCTCATACAATTTTCCATACGAATCCTTCAATGCATACTTGTTGACCCATACCCGCGCAGCCAGTTCATCGCCCTTAAAATATTCCAGGGAAGATTTGAATGCCTCCTCGTTTGAATAGGTTTTCGGTGCCTGTGCCTGTTTGGATTTTACTTTTTCTGCCGCTTGCGCTTCTTTTTCTACAATCATCTGTCCCTTTTGTGTTGCTCCCTGGTCTGACATACAGTTCTTTTTAAAATGTGGTTAAATAGCGCTCCGATTTGCACACCTGTTGTAACACCCAAATTAGTAAACCTGTTCCCTCTGCTCAATCTTAGTTATCAACAATAAGATAACTTTTTCAACCTATTACAACAGGCTGTCTTTCAGTGTTTTGTAATCTCTCCCCTTGGTGTTGTCGTATTGTGGTCCTGTTCACTCCTGCACTCCCCAACCAATCATCCAAAAAAAAAAATAAAAACGGACCTCCGGTGAAACCGAAACTGGATGATGAAATTAGGAAGAATTCACATACAGGTGGGCACAATAGTTTTCGTTTTTATTAACAAGAAATCAACGTTTCATCTAACGTGGTCAGCTTCAACTATATGCTGTTTTGAAGTGAAACCGGTTCCTGCCATGTAATTGTATTTTATTGATTATGTGTTGCTTACGGATTTTTACCTGATGAACGCCCGCTGATGGCAGGTGAAGGAGCCCGGTATGTTGACCAGCATTTTTCCAGTGTTTCCGGTGGCTGCAAAATGAATCACAGTCAGGCTGAAAAAAATTACTTTACCTTGATTCCTGTCCATGTTTATGGAGCAATGTGAACAGACATGAGAAATTGACCGTGATTCTTAAGAAGTTCAAAACCGCTCATCAGTTCAGTATTTGAAATGATCAGCACATACCGCAGGTTCTGAAACCGATTTAAGATCAGAACAGCTGCTCCATGATGGTTTGTGTTGCCCCGGTCCTGCTCTTGGTAAACGCTCTGACCTGCTGCGAGATCTTTTGCAGTTGCTGCCTGTCGTTGAGCAGTCCGGCCATCCGGGTGGCGGTCGTTTCGGGGCTGTTCACCGGGAATGCCCCCCCGGCAGCCACCAGCTCCCTGGCCTCACTGAAATTACCGTAAGCCGGGCCAAAAAATACCGGCAGACCTGCAGCGGTTGCTTCGAGGATATTGTGGATCCCTTTGCCGAACCCGCCGCCGATATAGGCGATGGTACCGTACTGGTAAAGCGACGACAGGTGCCCGATGGTATCCACGATGACCACCCTTCCGGTAACCCCAACCTTTTCTCCCAGCTGAGAAAAAAGCACGGCGCCGGGAAAGAGTCCCAGTAGTCTTCTTACATTGACATCTGCTACTTCATGGGGGGCAATGATCAGCTTACAATCCGCACCGGCAGCTTCAAAAGCCGATTTCACATGCACTTCGTCTGCCTCCCAGGTGCTTCCCGCGATGATCACATCGCTGTGGCCGGCAAACACCTTTATCGCATCAGAGCCGGTTGACTCCGCAGCAATCTGCATCACCCGGTCGAAACGCGTATCCCCTGCAACAGTGACATTCCGAACACCAATTTTCTCCAGCAGCCTTGCAGAGTCGTCTGTCTGCACAAAAATATGTGTAAAAAACCTGAGCATCCGCCGGAAAAATCCGCCATACCACCTGAAGAAGACCTGCGACTTCCTGAAATGTCCGGAGACCAGGCTGACAGGGATGTTGCGATCGTGCAGGCCCTTCAGCATATGATACCAGAATTCATACTTGACAAACAGGGCCTGTTCAACCGGCACAAGCCTCAGAAAGGTTGTTGCGTTTGCTACGGTATCCCTTGGCAGATATCCCACGAAGTCGGCACCCGGGTAATCCTTGCGTTTCTCATATCCCGAGGGTGAAAAGAAGGTAAGCAGGATCTTCTTTTCTGGATGTGCTGCCCTCACCGCCTCCATCACCGGCCGGCCCTGTTCAAATTCCCCCAGCGAGGCACAATGGAACCAAACCACCCGGTCACCTGGCCCAAATGCACCAGAGAACTGTTCCCTCCACCCTTCTCTCCCGCTGATCCATTTTTCCGCCTTGGGATTCCACAGTGCCGCGATCCTGATGAACAGGTAATAACTCCTTACTCCGATATCGTATATGATTCGCATAACTATTTTTGTGCAATATGTTCCCTGTTCACAAGGGTCCTGCCGGGACACTCCCGATCCCTGCATCCGGAACGCCTCCCCCTGCAAGCAATCTTCTCAATCGCTGATTCCAATATACAGGTTCCTGTTCCCGAAAGGTGATCGGCCTGCCAGGATAATTCCCTGCGGCCGCCATCTCTATCTGGCCGTTTCATTCCGTGTGGCCACACTCACCAGCCATACCACCAGGAACGCCATCACGAAGGAGACGAACCGTACGCTCAGTGCCTCGTCCAGTACCGTGATCTCCGACCACACCACCGTGGTCAGGAAGCCCGTTACCAGTCCGCCGATGGCGCCCTGCCAGGTCACTTTTTTCCATTTCAGCATCAGCAACAGCAAGGGACCGAAGGAGGATCCAAGCCCGGCCCAGGCATAGGATACCATGGCAAAGATCAGCTTATCGGACCAGATGGCTATAAACAGTCCCACCAGTCCGATCACCACCGTGATCACCCGGCTGGCCTGCAGCATCAAACGGTCTGTGACCTGCTTCCCCAGGGTCTGGTGATAAAAATCTTCAATGACCGAAGAGCTGATCACCAGCAACTGGCTGTCGGCCGTTGACATCATCGCGGCAATGGCCCCGCTGATCAGGATCCCTGCCAGCCAGGGCGGCAGCAGGTTCTTGGCCATATAGGGCATGATCTGTTCAATATCCTCAAAATACCCCTGCCCGTACATGGCCACACCCACGATCCCGATGAGCATCGCCCCTGTAAAAGCAGGGATGGCCCAGGTGATGGCGATGCGCCGGGATACCTTGATCCTTGCAGAAGACGAAATGGACATGAACCGTGTGAGCAGGTGGGGCTGACCCATGTAACCGAAGGCCCAGCTCAGCCCGCTGATGATCAGCGCAGCAGCGGCCCACCCCGTTTTGCCCCCGGTCAGGGAAAACAGCGAAAGCCCGTCGGCGGTAGTCATTCCATCCATCTCCCCGGAAAGCGAGATACCACTGTCCGCCAGTTCAATGAACCCTGCCAGCGGAAGGATCACCAGGGCACCAACCATGATGATGCCCTGGACCAGGTCGGTCCACGCCACGGCAAAAAATCCGCCCATCATGGTGTAAAAGATGATCACTGCCGCACCGAGGAGCATCCCTTGGACCTCTTTGATGCCGAAGGTAACGTTAAGTATCTTGCCTGCTCCATTGATCTGCGCCGACAGATAAAAAATGAAAAAAAAGATGATGATGACCGTGGAAAGTACCCTGATCACCACCTGGCCCTTCTGATGGCGTGCAGCAAAGAAAGTGGGCAGTGTGATGGCATCCACCTCCTCAGACACATCGCGGAGATCCTTTGCAATGATGAACCAGTAAAAAATAATTCCCAGCACGCATCCCAGCGCCGTCCACATTTCCAAAAACCCGAGTGCATAGGCCGCCCCGGGAAGTCCCAGCAACAGCCAGGCACTCTCGCCGCTGGCCCGTTCAGAAAACGCCACCACCCAGGGATTCAGTCTTCTTCCCGCGACAAAAAAATCATTATGGTCCTTGTTGCTCTTGTAGGTCAGGAATCCGATCAGGAGGATCATGACCATGTACAGGATAAAGCCCAGCAGTATAAAATTCATAGGATCTCGTGGAATTCATTCAACGTACGGCCGGCAAGATAACAAAAACACTGAAAAGTCTTACTCCGGGAAGGTGGCGGATCCATCAGGCTGGTAATAATAATCGATCATGACCTCCGCGTATTTCCCGCTTACACCATCTTCCGTCCAGATCTCCCGCACATGCAGCTTGGCATATTTATTCAGGGTGGTTTTCAGCACCCACACCTGGAACTCCCGTACCGTATCGCTCGACGGGGAAAAATCGGCGTTGATATCAAAAGTGTCCAGTTTGTTTTCAAAATAATCAAGGGATGACTTCAGGTCATTGAATTCGCCTGCAAGCGCAAATCCATTCGTATTGGCAGGGGAGGTGAACCCGGGTTTCACAGATCCGTCCAGGAGCCTGTAGTTATCCACGATCAGATCCGGCAGCGGCTCTCCCACGGAAGGGTAGCGTGTGCGTTCCCCCATCTCAAAATTGAAACCGTATACCGAAGCATCATCGAAGTTGAATGCAGAGCTGATCACCACCTGGCCCCTGAAATCTTCATTGTTCTTCTCGCAGGCGGAAAGGAGCAAAACAGACAATAGCACGATGGTTCCTGTTCTCATTCTTTCAACATTTTTTCATTATCCTGAAAGGAAGAAACATTACATTCCCTCGCATCAACATCACTAAAAAGCAGCCATCAGCAGTTCAATGTCCTTGGACGGAATGCCAAACCGGTTGCCGATGGAATGGTTGGTCAGGATGCCGTTGTAAATATACACACCATGCCGTAGTCCGTCGTCTGCTTTCAGATGCAGCGACAATCCGCCAAGCCTGCCCATATTTTTCAGCATGGGAGACACCACGTTGCTGATGGCAATGGAGGCGGTGCGTGCTACCCTGGAAGGAATGTTCGGCACACAATAATGCACCACGCCGTGCTTCGTGAATACCGGGTTCTTCTGGGTCCGGGGTTCCGAGGTGGCCACGCAGCCGCCGTGATCAATACTCACATCGACAATCACTGAGCCTTTTTTCATGCCCATGACCATCTCTTCGGTGATAAAAAATGAAGGATCGTCGCCGTCATTCCTCACTGCCCCGATGACCACATCGGCAGATTTCAATGCCTTTTCGATCACTTTTGGATGGAAAATGGACGTGGGAATATTGGTTCCCACCGCCGACTGCAACCTCCTGAGGCGCTGTATGGATTCATCGAACACCTTCACGGAAGCGCCCATACCCAGGGCGGCCCGAACGGCAAATTCCGCCACGGTTCCGGCACCCAGGATCACCACTTCGGTGGGGGTAATCCCGGTGATACCACCCAGCATCACACCTTTTCCTCCGCGGACATTGCTCAGGTATTCCCCCGCAACCAGCACGGCTGTATTCCCTGCAATCCCGCTCATACTGCGAATCAGCGGAAAGCACATATGTTCATCCCTGATGCGCTCCATGGATATTGCAGTCACCCTTTTCCTGATCAGTGTCTCAATATATTTCCGGTCGGTGAGGGTGCGGGCCTGGAAAGAGGAGATCAGTACCAGCCGTTCCTTCATCATCTCAATATCCCTGATCTTCGGTGGATCAATCTTCAGTACCACATCCGCCCTGAACACATCCTTCCGGCTCTCTGTGATCAGGGCCCCGCTTTCGGCATACTGGTTATCGGGATAATTGGCCGCATCCCCGGCATGTGTTTCAATAATCAACTGGTGACCATGCCCGGTCAGGATCTCAACGGCCTCAGGGGTAAGCGGAACACGGCTTTCCCTCTCGGCATCTTCCCTGGGTATACCTATGACCATTTCCTGCTTTTTTGTTTCTATTTCAAGCATCTCCTCCTGCGGCAGCAATCCTTCCCTCCTGAGGTCGATGGGGGTCCCTCCTTTTTGGTTCATTTATACAATTTCTTATTTAAACAATTGATTATAAAGCAGTTTAATCACGCTTCTCTCCAGCAGTCAATGTGTTGCCAGCTTCCGGAAAAATCTTCACCGGCATTTGGCGAACCTAAAATAGCATAATTATGGGGGAATGTCAAGTCTGGTCAGTCTCTTCAACGGTCCGGCTGCCGTCATCATTCACCGTAATGGTGAGGTACAGCAGCCCGGGAGGCATGAGGTCGGCCGCTTTTTCGGGCCATTCGATAAAACAATATGCATCGGAATAAAAATAGTCCTCGTACCCCATATCATACATTTCCGAGACATTGTCGATGCGATACAGGTCGAAGTGAAAGATGGACGTGCCGTTCCCTGTAAAATATTCATTGATCAGGGCGAAGGTGGGACTGCTCACATTATCACGTACCCCCAGTTGCCGGCATACAGCCTGTATAAGCGTGGTTTTCCCGGCTCCCATCTCGCCGGAGAATGCTACCTTGGTGCGGTCCCCGAAGGCTTCCACGAGCTGCCCGGCCGCTTCATCGATACTGCTGAGTGAAGGTATTTCAATCCTGATCATTGCTTATCTTGGTGACATCACAGCACACGGAATGATCATCTCTTCGAGCGAAATGCCCCCGTGCTGAAAAGTGTTCCTGTAATAATTTACAAAATGATTGTAATTGTTGGGATAGACCATATAGTCGTTGCCCCCGGCGAAAATATAGGAAGTGCTGACATTGGTCTGCGGAAGGTGAACATCACCGGGATTGCTGATCTCGAACACCTCTTTCGACTGGAAACTCAGGTTGCGTCCCTGCTTGTAGCGAAGGTTCGCTGAAGTTTTCCGGTCACCTACCACCTTCACGGGATGCTGAACGCGCACTGCCCCGTGGTCGGTGGTCAGCACGAGCTGTACATTGTTCTCGGAAAGCAGACGGATCAGATCCAGCAGGTAGGAGTTATTGAACCAGGTGAGGGTCAGCGCCCTGTAGGTTCTGTCGTCATATGCCAGCTCCTTGATCACATCCATTTCTGTACGTGCATGGGAAAGCATGTCGACGAAGTTATATACCAGCACATTCAGGTCATAATTCAACAGGTCGCTGAAAGAATCAACGATCCGCTTTCCCTGCTTCTGGTTGTTGATCTTTTCATAGTGCATGCTGTTCCGGATGCCCTTGCGCTGCAACTGGGTTCTCAGCAATTCGGACTCAAAGAGGTTCTTGCTTTCCTCATCCTCCTCCTCGATCCAGTATTCCGGCATCAGCTTCTTGATCTCGGCAGGCATCAGCCCGGCGAACATGGCATTCCGCGCATATTGTGTTGCCGTGGGCAGGATACTGCAGAAAATTATTTCCTCCTCCACCCGGAACAGGTCGTTGATCTCCTGTTCAATAAGTTTCCACTGGTCGTACCTCAGGTTGTCGATCACCAGCACGGCCACCTTGCCCTTTTCCAGGAGCGGAAACACGGCCTTTGCGAATACCTGCGGGGAAAGGACCGGCCTGTCCGTGTCTTCCCCCCTGAACCAGTTCCTGTAATTTTTTTTAATGAAACGGGTGAACTCGCTGTTGGCCTCCGACCACTGCATGGAAAGCACCTGGTTCATCCCGGTTTCATCCGATACCTCGAGTTCCTGCTCCCAGAACACCAGTTTCTTGTAAATATTTACCCAGTCGTCGAAGGAATTGGCAGTATTGATCAGGGAACCAATCTGGCTGAACTGCACCTGGTAGGCCGAAGTGGTCTTCCGGGTCACCAGCCTGCGGGTATCGATGTGCTTTTTGATGGTCAGCAGGATCTGCTTGGGATTCACCGGTTTGATCAGGTAGTCGGCAATCTTGCTGCCAATCGCTTCGTCCATGATGTCCTCCTCTTCCGATTTGGTGATCATGATCACCGGAACCGAGGGGGAGATGTTCTTGATTCGCTCCAGGGTCTCCAGCCCGCTCAACCCCGGCATGTTCTCGTCCAGGAAGATCAAATTGTAGCTTTCGGCTGCAACCAGGTCCAGCGCCTCCTCACCATTGCTGGCAGTGGACACCTCGTACCCTTTCTCCTCCAGGAAGAGGATATAGGGTTTCAGCAGGTCGATCTCATCATCGGTCCAGAGGATCCTGATTGGTTTTGACATTATTGTACGTAATTTTGCCTGTAGAACAAAAGATAGGGCTTGAACTCCTTCGCTTCCAGCAGCTTGTTATAATTTTCCTTTGATATCAGGACAATTTCGTATTCGTCTTCAGGTATCTCGCCCATGACCTTCACAATGTCCTCGCTGACCTTGTCGGCATACCTTCTGACACCCTGGTTATTGGCAAATTCCTTTACATGAAGGAGGTTGTAGTCTACACCCAGGTTCTTCAGCTCAATGACCAGGTTATAGGTATTGAAGTTGTCCAGGTTGTAGTTCAACAAATTAAAATTCACAAGGTTCAGGTTCCGGCCCCTTTTCACTGCCAGGAGGAACAGGTGTACTGCTTCGGGATCGTAGGTGTAGAGTTCGACTGCTTCCCTGACCTGGTCCGCTTCCTTCACTTCCGGGAACGCGACATACATGTAATCGATAATCTCACGTGCCTCTGCGGCAATCTCGGTATCGGGATACCAGGCAACGATCGAATCGAGTTCAGACTTCATCGCCTCCTTGCCGTGTACCGCTCCCGTGGCCATGGCCTTCAGGTATGACAAGCGCACCAAAAGATCCTTATCTTCGGTATATTCAATGATACCGCGCTCTGCTTTCCTGATCACATCTGCATACCTGCTGTTCCTGTAATCGTTGTAAACATCCTCATAGAAGCTTTCCACTTTCTGTTGCGCCTCCTCCATCTCCCTGATGTAATTGGGATTGGTGAGCAGCATGGTCATATGACTTTCGGGGTATTTCCTGCTGAGCTGCTCCTTGTAATACGTCGCCCGGGAAGGTTGCTGCACTGAATTGTAGAGGTCATGCAGGTAGTAATAGGAGGCCATGGTGTGCTTGCCGTCGGGATACCTTTCCACCAGTTCTTCCAGTGACTCAATGGCTTTTTCATAATCCAGCAGGTCGTCCCTGTAAATCATCCCCATATTGTACAGTGCCTCTTCCAGCAAGGCGTCTGAAACGGCAATTGCTGAATCGGTCAACGGAATATCACGCATATAGAATTCCCTGGATTTATTATCGATGATCATCCCGGCCGCGCTGTCTGTCAGTGCCACCCCCTCGGCACCTCCTTCCTCAAGCAGGTCGGAAACGGTCTGCCGGTTGCGCCTGCGCCAGTTATCCTCCAGTTTCCTCTCGCCCCACTTCATGCGGAATTCAGGTTGACCAAAGCTCTTTGCATTGAGGTTATAGAAATACCATCTTCCCCCCTGCTGACCGCTGCCGGATCCGGAGAGATTGCTTGCCTGCTCCTGGTACATGGCCGACCTGTTGAACTGCATATCCTGCATGGCCTGCTGCTCCCGTTGCCTGGCCTCCTCCTCTTCCTTCCTTACCTGGTCGATGATCGCGTCAATTTTGGCGTTCCGCGCACTTTCAGGCATGGCAGCCAGCACCTGCACACTATCCTGTAATTCATAGGTATGAATATTGGTCACGAGGTGATTGAGGCTCCTCGACCGCACCTGGAGGGCCCGGTAGTTCGGGTAGTCGCTTTCCAGCAGGTTCACGGCCGTATCGTAATAGGCCGCGGAAAGTGTATACCGGGGTTCATTGTAATAAATCTCTGCCAGGGTCAGGCACGATTGTCCCTTCTGGTAATTGTTCTGCACACTGCTGGTAACCGAACGGTGGTAATATTCAATGGCCTGCCCGCGGTCTCCCTCTTCCATGTAGATGTTCGCCAGGGCGAAATAGATCTGGTCCTGGAACTCATCATTCTTGGGATCCTTCAGCATCTTATTCAACAATTTTTTGATCTCCTCACTGTTTGACGCCCCTGCCTGAAACGCTGATGCCATGCTTACCTTGGCATTGAAAGCCATCACATAGGGTGGGTTCATCCTGATCACCTTCCTGAAGTTCCTGACGGAGGCTTCACCATTGCCTGTCTCGTTCAGCAATTGTGCCAGGATATAGGTATAGCGGATCCGCTGGGTTTTCTTTGGCCGGGTTTCAAGCGCCTGAACCAGGTAATCAGCTGCTTCCTCATATTCCTCCTGCTTCATGTGATAATCTGCCATGCTGGTGTGGAGTACCTCTTCATGCTTTTTTGGAAATTCATCCACATCTTTCAGGGCCACGATCAGGTCCTCTGAGGCATCCAGGTTACCAATGGCATTGTATGCCCGTACCAGCCAGGCCATGGCCAGGTAGTAGGCCTCTTCACCAGGGTAGGTCTTGAGCACGTGCTTGAAAGATTCCGCGGCCATGAAGAATTTCCCCTGCTGCATGTAGCTTTTGCCAATGAGCAAATAGCTGTCGTCGACCCATTTATTGTACTCGTTCTTCTCGTAAAATGCCTTGTCTTTTTCCGATTGCTTCCCCTGCTTGATCTTGGGTTTTGCAGTGATCGAATGGAAGGTGATTACCTTTGTACATTTATCGATCGCCGTTTTCATCTGCGGGGTTACAGACTGCTGTACCGATTCATCCTCGTAGTAGAACAGAGGCAGAATGGAGGTGTAATCGTCCACGAAAGATTCACCGGCACGTTCCAGTCCCTGCTTGTAACTCTCATTGGCGTTGAAAAAGATATTGTAATGCGAGGTCAGGTTATGGAAATTGCGCGTCGCGGCAGTGTTTTTTTCAACACTGCAGGATGCGGCAAACAGCCCCGTGAACAGCGCCAGGAGCAGCCAGGTATGTGGGTTTCTGCGCAGAGACAAGTGTTTATCAGGTTTATCTTAGTATATTAACTAAGTTTACGTTTATATATTTTGCCCGGACAGCAAAAATATGGCTTGCAAGTGAAAGGAGCAACTATTGCTGCTCCGGAATTTGTATTTCGTGTCTGTGCAATGTGCTTAACTGGCACACCGCCAACTAGCAATTGATATCCACAACTTCAACAATTTCAGGAACATCCTTCTTTACGGCTATTTCCACGCCGGCCTTCAGGGTCTGCAGGCTGAAGGGACATCCGTGGCACGCGCCGGTCAGATGCACCTTCACCACGTTGTCATCGGTCACTTCCACCAGCTCAATATTTCCCCCATCTGCCACCAGGTAAGGCCGGATCTTCTCCAATGCAGCCTCAACACGACTTCTTTTGTCTTCCATAGCTTTTCTTAATATTTCTTTTGGAAACTGTATGCGAACACTTACTTCTGGGTGATCTCCACCTTTTTGGTGGGGCCCATCTCCTTGTTTCTTTTCTCTGTAGCAGCTGCCACTTTCTTTGCCAGTTCGCCAAAGGCCCTGCCCATGGTGGATTCCTTGTCCACTGCCACGGGAACACCCTGGTCTCCCGACTCACAGATGCCCTGGACAATAGGGATCTGGCCCAACAGCTCAACGCCGAGTTTTTCTGCAAGCTGCTTGCATCCTTCCCTGCCGAAAATATAGTACTTGTGATCCGGCAACTCCTCGGGTGTGAACCATGCCATATTCTCGACCAGTCCCAACACGGGCACATTGATCTTGTCGCCCGTGAACATGCTGATCCCCTTGATCACATCGGCCAGTGCCACTTCCTGCGGGGTGCTCACGATAATGGCGCCGGTTACCGGTAATTCCTGGACAAGGGTCAGGTGTACATCCCCCGTTCCGGGAGGCATATCCAGCACCAGGTAATCCAGTTCTCCCCAGTCACCCTGGGAAATCAGCTGCTTGAGGGCACTGGTGGCCATGGGTCCCCTCCAGACCAGCGCATCCTCGGGCTTCACGAAGAAGCCTACCGACAACAGTTTGATGCCATGCTTCTCGATGGGAACAATCCATTCCGTTCCATCTTCTGTTTTTCCATTTGGACGGGCGCCCTCCATGTCGAACATCTTGGGAACCGACGGACCGTATACATCCGCATCCAGCAGTCCCACCTTGTACCCCTGGTGCTTCAGTCCCACCGCCAGGTTCACCGCAACAGTGGATTTTCCCACACCGCCTTTTCCCGATGCCACAGCGATAATGTTTTTCACGCCGGGCAACACCTCTTTTGCCTTTGGGCGTTCCGGAACATTGGTCCCGATGTTCCCGCGGATCTTCACATCCTCTCCCAGCTGGGATTCGATGGCGCTCACGCAGGATTTTTTAATGGATGCAATAAATGGATCGTTGGGGCGGCTGAATTTCAGGGCAAACCTGACTTCCTTGCCTTCAACGGAAAGATTTTCAACCATCCCCAGTTCCACGATGTTTTTTCTTGATTCGGGATGCACAACACGCTTAAGTGCCTGCAATACCTGCTCTTTTTTTACACTCATACTTCCTCCGTTTATCCTGCAAAGATAGCCAAATTTTTAATTTAGATTTAATCTTTATAAACCTAACCTGGACGAGCCAGAACCAAATAAATTTTTGAAGTTGAAATATTTTTCATACCTCTGAAGCGCCTGTCGGAATTATCCTACAGAAGGTGCTTCGAAATATTCTGCCAAAAAAAACACGAATATTAGAAGTAAGGTAATGCGGTACGTGGATCCCAGAATATCTCCCTGAAATCCTGCACCTGGTTGTCGACTACCCTGACCCCCTCGTTTTCGAGCAGTTCGGCCATCACACCGGGGCCGTCGAAGTGATGTTTCCCGGTGAGGATGCCATTGCGGTTGACCACGCGATGGGCCGGGATGAAGTCGGGGGAAGCATGCGACTGGTTCATGGCCCAGCCTACCATCCGGGAAGCCTGCGGGGAACCCACATACCTGGCAATGGCGCCATAGGAGGTAACGCGGCCGGGCGGAATCTGCTTCACCACCTCGTAAACCCGGTCGAAGAAGCCTGAGTCATCCTTCATGGTTATCGTCTTCGGGAAGGTCTGTGATAACGTTATTCCGGGGAAGCCTGAAGGCAATATAGTTGATGCTGGATCCCTCCGAGAGGAATTGCTTTTCGTAGGTGGTCTGGATGGAAAGCAGTTCATCGAGGATCTCCGAATGGTATAAATCGTCCGTTTCTGCGAGGATTTCCAATCCGTTGTGCCGGGCAAGTTGCGCGGTGTACCTGAACATCACGTCGTTGTCCGTTTTCAGGTGAACAATTCCGTGGTCCTTAAGGAAGCTCCTGTACCGGTTCAGGAACCGGGGGCCGGTAAGCCTTTTTTTGTTGCGGCGTCGTTTCAGCTGCGGATCCGGGAAGGTGATCCATATCTCATCCACTTCGGCCGGACCAAAGAAGGATTCAATCAATTCGATGCGCGTACGGAGAAAGGCCACATTTTCCAGGGAGCATTCGTTGGCAGTCTTCGCACCCTTCCAGATACGTGCGCCCTTGATATCCACACCAATGAAATTCTTCCCGGGATACCGTTCGGCCAGCCCGGTGGTATACTCGCCCTTGCCACAACCGAGTTCCAGCAGCACAGGATGGCCATTGTCAAACACTGACCTGGCCCATTGGCCTTTCAGACGGAAATCCCTGTTGAACACCTCTTCGAATTCGGGTTGAAAAACCCTTTCGAAGGTCTCCATCTCGGCGAATTTCCGGAGCTTGTTCTTACTCAAGACGATACGTTTTATGGATTTACTTTTTCGACCCGCACACCAATCTCCGAAACCGGGACTTCCGGAAGCCGCATGGCCTGCTCGATGGTGATATCGTACTCCCCCTGCTGCGGGAACACAGTATTTTTCCTGTACAGGTACCCGATCGCACGGAGGTTCCCGATGCCACTCCCGATCCATTTTCCGCTGTTCTCCGCCAGGATGAAATTGATGGTGTCGGTCATCTCCTGCCCCGAAGGACCTTCCACATGCACAAACATGTACAGGTTGCTGAGCGGGTAATCGGTGGTATGGCGCAGCTGGATCAGGATGTCGTGAAAACCCGCAGTATCTTCCACCTCGAAGGTAAAAGCGGCCGGGTCATCCCAGTGCCAGGAACTGTTGTCGATCCTGACAAATTCATCGTATACCAGGTTCCGGTCGCAGGAACCAAGGAACAGAGTGGAAAGGATGAAGAGCGTGAATGCGGGGACCAGTTTTCTCATTTCTTTCTGCGTTGTGATCCGGGTTTACGGTGGCCGCGACCG
The DNA here is from genome assembly GCA_029210585.1 of Bacteroidales bacterium. GTDB lineage: Bacteria > Bacteroidota > Bacteroidia > Bacteroidales > M55B112. The sequence goes on along the minus strand of JARGFP010000045.1, from coordinate 4,813 downwards.
CGCTTGCGTTCCTTGTTTTTCTTCTCAAACCGGGTGATGCTTTCCTGACCGACCACGTCAGAATATGCCGAAGGGGGCTTTGCTTCCGTCACCTGGTAGGCATCCAGCAGTGTATCCGGCAAGACATCCTTCCGGTTCAGTGCAATGATCTCCCTCACACGTTCAACGGGCACCGGCACAAGTGTGGCAGCACCCCGTTCGACATCCACCGAGTACCACATCACTCCGCGATACACATCGGTTTTCTGGTGCATGGCCCTGCCCCCGGCAATTTTCAGGTGAATGTTCCGGTCCGGAAAATCCTTCCTTGCATCCGCGTAGCTGTCCACCTCGTAATTGAGGCAGCATTTCAGCTTACCGCATTGTCCGGCCAACTTGGTGGGATTCAATGCCACTTCCTGAACGCGGGCAGCCTGCGTGGAAACCGATACAAAATTTGTGATGAACGTGGAACAGCACAATTCCCTTCCGCAGGTACCAATGCCACCAATCCGGCCGGCCTCCTGCCGCGCCCCGATCTGGCGCATCTCGATGCGGATCCGGAACGTATCTGCCAGTACCCTGATGAGCTGGCGGAAATCAACACGCTCATCTGCGATATAGTAAAAGATCGCCTTGGTGCGGTCGCCCTGGTATTCCACATCACCTATTTTCATGTCCAGGCACAGTTCCTCGGCAATGGACCGCGCTTTGAGCATGGTCTCATGTTCCAGATGGATGGCTTCTTCCCATTTCTCAATATCAGCAGGTTTCGCCTTGCGGTATACCTTCCTTAGTTCATCAATGCGGGGATCAAACTTGGTTTTATCAAGTTGCTTTTCAACGATCTCACCCGCCAGGGTGATGATGCCTATATCATGACCGGGTGAAGCCTCCACCGCAACAAAGTCGCCGCGTTTGAGCCTGAGCCCGTTCACATTCCTGTAAATCTCTTTCCGGGTGTTCTTGAACCTGACCTCAACAATATCCGGGATATCAAAATCATCTGTCAGTTCCCTCAGCCAGTTGAATGAATCCAGTTTCGCGCATTTGTCAAAGTAATATTCCAAACGATCACTGTTGTCGTTTACTACTTCCTGCTGTTTCCCTGAACAACACCCACGTGCGATCATGCTTTCCATAAGCTGCTTTCTATCACTCCCGGCATTTTGCCGGTCGTACAAAGGTAATTATTTACGGTGAAAGTAGAAAGCCCGGAGGAAGAGGGAGAGGGAGAGGGAGTGCACAGGAAATTGTGCACCGGACAATGTGGGAGCAGTGAGCCCTATAGCTGGCGTGTACGGGAGAAATGGGAGACGGGGAGACGGGGAGACGCACTACTGTATCTGTTTCAGCAACAGGATGTTCTTTATGGCAAGGTCCAGCAACACGATTTTTGCCTGTCCGTTGGCCTCGATATGGTCGATGGCCCGCTCAAATTCATGGGCCATGCCGAACACGTTGCCCTGATGAATGAACGCGGAAAATTTCTGTGAGAATTCACTCTCCTTCCGACTCATAAAGGTGATCTCCTCATGTTGCAGGTTCAGCATGAAATTCTCACGGATCAGCCTCAGACCATAGGTAAGGAACATTTTCAGCCGCTCCCTGCCCCAGCCGGCGATCCGTTCGGTCCACTTCTGGATCTCGATGATCTCCCGCATGTAACATTTGCGCATCAGGAAGACAAATTCCTCGAAATGCGCATTGTCCAGCTCATCCGACTCCATCAACTGGACCGCAGTGCTGTAATTGCCGTTCGACCTCCGGATCACATCCTGCACAATCTCCTCCTTACCAGGATAACGCTGCTGCAATCCCTCCCGGATGCTTTGCGGGTCTAGCGGTGGGATCCGGATCATCTGGGTGCGGCTCAGGATGGTCGGGAGAATGAGATCGGTGTTTTCCGAAACCAGCAGGAATATGGTTTTCTGCGGAGGTTCTTCCAGCAGCTTCAACAGGCTGTTGGCAGCCGAAGCATTCATCTTTTCTGCCAGCCATACAACAAGCACCTTGAATTCCGACTCGTAGGATTTCAGGCTGAGCTTCCGCAACACCGCACTGCTTTCACTGCGGCTGATGAATCCCTGCTTGTTCTCGGCCCCCATGACCTCGTACCACTGGTGCTCAGAAATGTAGGGATGCGCTATCACCGCCTCACGCCACCTGGCAATGAAGTCATCACTGACCGGCTTGCTGCCTGCCTGCTTGAGGTTCACCACCGGGAACACAAAATGGAGATCGGGATGCGCCAGTTTTGCGAACTTGACGCATGAGGGGCACACTCCGCAGGAATCATCTTCCTTCGGAGCCGTACAGCATATGTACTGCGCATAGGCAATTGCAAGCGGCAGCTTCCCGGTTCCGGGCAGACCGAAGAACAGCTGGGCATGACTGATCCGCTGATCCTTTACCGATTTGATCAGCCTGGCCTTTGCCTGCTCCTGTCCGAATACCTCCTTGAATTGCATACGGGTCTTGCTGGATTTGTGTCTGACAAATTTAGTAAAATTCGCGATTTGAACTTTACTGCATAAATAGTACCTTTGCTGTTCCTGTAAGATTTCAACATCAATCACATAAACAACACATTATGCAAACCATTGATAACTACAATTTTGACGGCAAAAAAGCAATTGTGCGGGTGGACTTTAACGTACCGCTCGACGACCAGTTCAATGTAACGGACGACAACCGGATCCGCGGCGCACTGCCAACCATTAAAAAAATTATTGGCGATGGCGGATCAGCCATCCTGATGTCGCACCTCGGAAGACCGAAGGGCGAACCACAGGAGAAGTTCTCACTCAAACACGTGGTCCCGGCACTTTCCGACCACCTGGGCGTGGAGGTACAGTTTGCCGATGACTGCATCGGTGATGAAGCCCGGGAGAAATCCGAAGCACTGCAACCGGGCGAAGTGTTGCTGCTGGAAAACCTCAGGTTCCACTCTGCTGAGGACAAGGTGAAAACACCCGAGGAACAAAAAGCCACCAGGGAATTTGCTGAAAAACTCGCCGGCTATGCCGATGTATACGTGAATGATGCCTTCGGAACAGCACACCGGGCACATGCCTCCACTGCCGTGATTGCCGACTTTTTTGAGGAAGATGCAAAGATGTTCGGGTTCCTGATCAACAAGGAGCTCAAGGCAATGGACAAGGTACTGAAGGAATCTAAATCTCCCTTCACCGCGATTATGGGCGGCGCCAAGGTTTCCGACAAGATCCAGGTGATCGAGAACCTGCTGGACGGGGTCGATAACCTGATCATCGCCGGAGGGATGACCTACACCTTCATCAAGGCACAGGGTGGTGAGATCGGAAATTCACTGTGCGAGGAAGACAAGCTGGAACTTGCGCTCGAGGTGATCAAAAAAGCCAAAGCCAAAGGCGTCAACCTGGTGTTGCCGGTCGACCAGGTACTGGCCGATGATTTCAACAATGAGGCCAAAACCATGATCACTCCGATTATGCAAGGCAAAGAGGGATATATGGGACTGGATATCGGGGATGAGACCATCAAGCTGTTCTCCGATGTGATCATGAAATCCAACACTATCCTCTGGAACGGACCGGCAGGCGTCTTCGAAATGCCCAACTTCCAGAAAGGAACAGTCGCAATCGCCAAAGCTATCGCTGAATCAACTTCAAAAGGCGCTTTCAGTCTCGTGGGTGGTGGTGACTCAGTGGCTGCTGTGAATAAATTCGGACTGGCCGACAAGATCAGCTATGTATCCACCGGCGGCGGGGCCATGCTGGAATATATTGAAGGCAAGGAATTGCCCGGCATTAAAGCAATCAAGGGATAAAAGAAAACCAGTCAATTGAATACAGGAGGCTGTCTCATTTGATCGGGACAGCCTTTTTTATTGATTTTAGATGCACAACATGTACAGGACCGCGATCAGATTCCTTCCGGCTGCATACGATATGTGCCCTATTTCTGAAGGTATCCCGGCAGCTTTTTTCTGAGCAGGAATTCCCATCCTGCAACACAACTCTCCTTCGAAAATTAAGGAATTCCCCGGGGAAAAGTTTCCAGTCCCCTGCTGATCAATGTCAGTTGTGTCTTGTCTCCCTGTGGTGTTAACCTGAATGATACGGACCCCATACCCGGATATTCCGCATAACTCCATTTATAATGAATTTCCCTGGGCGGATCCACCTTTGTCACTTCCCAGAGATGTGTGAATTTCCTGCCATCATTTTCAATGGTGAACCTGGTGGCAAACCCAACTGCCGGTTCGAATGCCGGTATTTGCGGAAAGTACCACATCCGCATTTTTCCCGCTATGGTGATGGCATCCCACACTTCAGCGACCTGTGCATCCAATAATGATTCAACTTTAATGACCATCTCGTTCATTGTTAAAATGCAATATATAAAATCCATGCAATATACGTGGAATTACCTGCATGCGAACCTCCCAAACCCAGGGCCAACGCACATAAAAGTATGAAAACGAACTGGCATTAACAATTTCAATAAGGTTGTTAACAGGTGGTGGCTTGTGAAACGGTAAAATCATCATCTTTATCAACAGTTGTGTATAAACTGAGGTTGAAAGTTAATTGTTATACACCTCTATTACTGGCTTTTACATTCAGGCCTAACGAATTTTGTTGAGACACAAAAATCTCGACAAAATGAAAACATCACTACATGATTATTTTAGCAAGCTGCCTGATCCACGCATCTATCGAAACAGGAAACATCTTCTGATCGATATCGTTGTATTGAGTATCATAGCTGTTATCTGCGGAGCTGAATCGTGGAACTCAATTGAATTATTTGGCAACTCAAAAAAAGACTTTTTGAAAAAAATTCTGAA
>JARGFP010000044.1 GCA_029210585.1 Bacteroidales bacterium | reverse complement strand
ACATTATAAGGCAATGATATATAGCATTATGCGCTTAAATAATCTTGGTTGATATTCAATCGTCAAATCTGAGTCTTGGTCACACTAAAGATAGTGAATTGGTCATGATAAACAGAAGAGTATACCGAGTAAGTTTGTAACAACAGATTAGGTGTCTAATTCAGGTGTCCAAAAAAACAAAACACCCCGAAAACATTGAGTTTCCGAGGTGTTTATTGTAGTCCGTAGGGGAATCGAACCCCTGTTACCAGGATGAAAACCTGGCGTCCTAACCCCTAGACGAACGGACCAACATTCAAATCTTGAAGATTTGGAGTGCAAAAATAGATGTATTTTTTAATTTTTCAAAGAAAACCGTGCAATTTTCAAAATTATTAATAATGTAGGGCTTTGCGCCGTGTAACTATGAACAAATCAGCACCATAACGGGTTATCGGTTCGTGCCCCGGCCATGACATCCCAACTAATATAAGTTTTCTGCATGTGCCAAAATGGAAAAATGGTCGAAAAAGCACTTGTCCGACAATTTATGCCGAAGGAGGGAATCTTACGTTTCTGTTTTGGTCTTCTCATGGTTTTGATGATGCAGAATTTCTTTCCTTTGCAGGCGCAAAACACAACATCTGCTTCTCCATACAGCTATTCTGTCGCCTATTTCGGGAACAACCTCTGGAACCCCGGTATAAAACTTGGATTTGAGTATGACTGGAAAGTGCAAAACGAAACAATCGACCCAGCCACTGATAATAGTACTCCCCATAAAATGCCCGTTAAGAAAGCTTGGATGCCAGGAGGAAACATCGGCATCTATCTCGATCCTGGCAGTCATGCCGGACTGTTCGGCAATGCCGGGATCAGCTACCGCAGAACATCAGAAAAGGGCCGGAACAGGCACATCGCACTGAACCCTGCTGGTATTTACAGGTCGTTCCTGACTGAGACATATGCCTACGACAACCAGGGTGGTGTTGACCGTGTGACACTCCCCGGGAACCTCTATTATGCCCCCGCTTTTTCTTTCGGTGTAGGAAAATTTACCAATCGCTCATTGCATTCGGGCTGGTTTACACAGGTCACGGTGATCACCCTGATGCCTTATAACCACTGGATCATGCCGCTGATCAACCTGGAAGTGGGATTCATGTTTGGAAAGAGAGGAGGCGCTAGATGAGGAATTTCATTGTGATCAGTTGCCTGATCCTGGTCGGAACATTTTCCGGTTGCAGCAAAACGGAATACCGGCTGGACGAGGTGATCCATGTCAGGCACCAGGGAGCCGATATGCCGGCATATGTGCATGGCAATGCTGAAGATAAAGTCTTCATAGTTGTGCTTCACGGTGCGGGTAGCTTCGGACTGGCATTCCGCGATGGTGCCATCAAGGATGTACTGGAGGAAGCATATGTAATGGTTTACTGGGATCAGCGCGGGCAGGGGATGTCACAGGGGAGGTACCCAAAGCCCGATGACCTGGTCAGCCTGATGGCAGACGATGTGATCGCCCTGGCTGAAGTGCTCAGGGCAAAATACGGGCAGGACATCCAACTGTTCCTGATGGGACACAGCTGGGGAGGGGCGCTCGGTACAACGGCACTGCTGAAGGAGGATCGCCAAAACCTTTTCAGCGGCTGGATCGCAGTGGACGGGGTGCACGATTTTCCGCTTGCGGCGGAATCCCGGCGCGGACAGATGCTCTCCATTGCACAGGAGCAGATTGCGCTGGGAAACTACACTGACAAGTGGCAGGAGCTACACGACGGGGTGTCGGAGTTGGATTCACTCTCTTCGGATGACTATTACCCAACGCTGGCATTTGCCGCGAAAACAATGAAGCTACTATATGAAACGGGCGTCATAGAGCATTCTCTCTCTTCTGAAAAAGTATACCGGACCATCATCGACAACAATCCGGTAACATGGATGACCTCAAATTTATTGAATCAGCCGGTGAATGACGCCCTGGCAGAGGATTACTCCTTGTCCGACCGCTTGACTGAGATTACGCTTCCGGTATTGCTGATCTATGGCAAATATGATGTAAGTGTTCCCCCGGTAATGGGGAGGGATGCTTATGAACGGCTGGGGTCCGCCGAGAAAGAGCTTATGATCTTCGAACACTCTATCCATCACCCGCACGATACTGAACCGGACAGGTTTACTGACGAGGTGGTGCGATTCGTGGAAAAGTACCGGTAACCAGGTGCAATTCAGGTTCAGAGCTTTTTCAGTTCATACAGGTCGTTCCGGCGGTCCTTCAGGTTTCGTACCGCACCGAATTCATGCAACTCACGTAGCAGGCCGATGTCCACATCGGCAATCAGGATCATCTCGGTATTGGTTGTCGCTTCTGCCTTGATGCCATTGGCAGGGAAAGGAAAATCGCAGGGGGTGAAAACCATCGATTGGGCATACTGGATGTCCATGTTGTGTACCTTCGGAAGGTTACCAACACTGCCCGCGATGGCTACATAACATTCGTTCTCAATGGCACGTGCACGGGCGCAGCTTCTTACCCGCGTGTACCCGTTCTGGGTGTCTGTAAGAAACGGCACGAACAGGATGTCCACCCCCTCCTGTGCCAGCAGCCTGCTGACTTCAGGAAACTCAATGTCATAACATATGAGGATACCGATTTTGCCGCAGTCTGTGTTGAACGACCTGACCTCGCTGCCTCCCTGGAGTCCCCATACCTTGGCCTCATCAGGTGTTACGTGCAGCTTCTCAAACCGCTCAATGGATCCGTCGCGTTTGCACAGGTATCCTGCGTTGAACAGTTTCCCGTCGATCACTTCGGGCATGCTTCCGGTGATGATATTGATGTTGTATGAGATGGCCAGCTCAGCAAATTTCTTTACCAGCGCGTCGGTATGCTTTGCCAGCTCCCTGATGGCCTCCGATTCCTGCAGATGGTTGTTTTCTGCCATGAGCGGGGCATTGAAGAACTCCGGGAACAGTGCAAAATCTGAACGGTAACCGGAAACTGCATCCACGAAAAATTCCGCCTGCTGCATCAACTCTTCGGTATCCTTATATGGGCGCATCTGCCATTGGATCAGTCCCAGCCTGATGATCTTTTTGATAACGGATGCTTTTTTATGCGGCTTTTCATAATAGATGTTGTTCCATTCGAGCAATACTGCATATTCATTCGATTCCCTGTCTCCCTCCAGGTAACCGGTTATGACCTTTGCCGGATGGAAATCGTTGGACAGCTGAAAATCCAACACCGGATCGTGGATCTCCTTCACACGCACTTTCTGAATATACTCTTTGGGCGATAACTCTTTGGCATATTTGTGGTAGTTGGGAATGCGTCCCCCGAAAATAATGCCTTTCAGATTTTCCCTTTCACATAACTCCTTCCTGTAATCATATAACCGCCTGCCCAGTCGCAGGCCCCTGAATTTCGGACGAATGAAAATATCGATCCCGTATAGGTAATCCCCTTCCGGATCATGGGTGTCGAATTTAAAATCTCCGGTGATCTCGCGGTAGGAATGTTTATTGTCGAACTTGCTGTAATCAATGATAATGGATAGCGCACATCCGGCAAATTCGCCGTTGATCCTGATGACCACCTGTCCCGCCGGGAATTTGCTGGTTAATAGGTCAATATGATGCTCCTTCCAATAGGCATTGGGCATGTTTTCGTATGCCTCGATCATGGCCTCCTTCAGGTCCTGGTAGTCGCCCAGTTTCAGGAATTCCAGCTGTATATTTTCAATTTTCTTCATCATTCTGCGATCTCTTTATCAATGTATTCCTGATCTCAGCAACCCTGGGACTGCCAGGTCCGGTTCTCCATGCATGCACATGGTCAACATTGCAGCTGAACTGTAATTTTTGCAGCGCCCGGGTTCACCAGGTCCGGTCCTCCAGGTAGGCATCCAGATCGTCCCTGCTCATGGGAGATTTGCCCGGATTCTCCTTTACCCAACGTAAAAAGTCTTCCTTGATCTCGTCGGTCCAGCGACCATCGATCTCACCAGGGGTGTACACGCCCTCCTTCAACATCTGGTGTCCGAACATGTCCCGGGTCATGATGAATTCTGCGCGGTCCACCACCTCTTCCGCCAGGTGGGCAGGAATGAACAACACGCCTGTTTTCTTCGCCAGGACCACATCACCGGGGAATACTACAGCCCTGCCAATACGGATCGGAACGTTGATTCCCATCAACATTACTTCCTGCAGGTAGGAGGGATCCCAGTCACGAACGAAGGCATTGAATCCCTCGATCTCGGATAATCCTTCCAGGTCGCGTGATCCTGCATCGAACACAACTCCGTTGCCGGAATTGGCGTAGATGGCATTCCCGAGGTTGTCACCGATCAGGGTGCCATCAATTACCTTCCCGAATCCATCGGCCACATATACATCTCCCTGTTGTAACGCATCGATCGGCCAGGAGTTCATTGCTCCGATCCGGCCCTGCGTCTGCCCCTTCTCAGTGAGCCGGTCCATCACTTCCGGCCGTCGAGGCATATACAAGGCGGTCAGGGCCCTTCCCACCACCGGAACATCTTCGTGGATCATTTTCCAGTTGCCTTCGAACTGATTATGGTACCCTTTGGAGCGCAGGATCCCCCAGGCTTCCTCAATAGAGACTTTCTCCATTCTCTCCAGGACCTGGTCCGGAACTTTCGGACGACCGTCGGGGTAACGGTCCCCGGTCCATTCAGCTGTATAATAAACCAGCTCATCCGGTGTGTTGAAGAATTGCGCGTCGACCACTCCAATGCCCAGGAGTGCGATTGTAACGATTGCTGCGATCTGTTTCATGGTATATAATTTTAAGTGTTTCCTTTTGTTTCGGGTCATGTAATTATCAATCTATAGCCTGTAATGGGTTTATTGGAAGATCGGGTTCTGTGGTGTCAATATCCATTGAAGCGCAAAGTTGCTATTTTTTCTTCTCCTTTTTGTCGCGCCAGTAGGTGGCCAATGATGAACCCGTTATATTCATCATGGGACCAAACACGGCCGGGGCCAGCCCGATGGTGGCCACCCTTCCCATTTCCAGCGCGATGCCCGATGCCAGTCCGCCGTTTTGCATTCCCACTTCAAGTGCGATGGTACGGCACGATTTTTCATCCATCCTGAACAGCCTGCAGATCCAGTACCCGAGGGTATAACCGGTGACGTTGTGCAGCAGGCAGGCAAGGATCAGCAGTAACCCGATATCGAGCAGACTGTCACGTCCGGCCGCTGTGATCACCACGATGATCACACCGATCCCGGCCATGGAGATGAACGCAAGTGCCTTGTCGAGGTACTCCTTGCTTCCTTTGGCGATTGACTTGAACGATACACCCAGTGCCACCGGTAACAGCAGGAACCAGGCCAGGTCCTTCAGTAACCTGATCACTGTCTCATTCATGGTATCAGCGGCTGTAAAATAGAAGATCACATTTTTTCCGGCGATGATCAGTCCATAAACAATCACCTGTATGATGATTCCCTTCTTCCCGTCCTTCCCGTAGGCGATGGCGTTGAACATGAGCCCGGCAACGATCGGGAGAATAACGATATTTACAATGCTCAGCATCATGGACCAGAAATCGATGGGTACGAACTGACCGGCAAACAGTTTCATCAGCGACGGTGTAAGCAATGGTGCCAGGATGGTAGCGAAGGCAGTAAGTGTAACCGACAGCGCCAGGTTGGCTTTTGCAATGAACGACATCACATTGGAAGCCAGTCCGCTGGGAGAGGATCCCACCAGGATGATGCCGGCAGCGATTTCCGGCGGGAAGCCAAAAGCAGTGGCAATTGTGAACCCCACGATGGGCATGATGGTGAACTGGAGCGACAGTCCGATCAGCACCCCTCCCGGCATCTTCACAACATTGGCAAAATCCCGGTAACTCATCTGCGAACCCATGCCAAACATAATAATCTGCAACAAGGGAACAATCGTCGCTTTCAGTTCAAAATCACCCCATTTTATAAACAAACCCGGGTAGAACATGGCAATGGCCACTGCTGAAAATATCATGACCGTATAGGAGAACCCCCTGAAAAATTTGTGTCCCCTGATTCCAAAAGCCAGCAGGACGAAAAATGCGACCAGTGCAGGCCCTGCAACACCGGGAATGTCAAAAAATACAGAAGCGAGGAACAGCAATAACACCGCAATGGCCAACAGGAGAATTAGTTTGTAGATGCTTTTCATGGTTTGTTATCTGTCAGTAAAGTTCATACATGTGATACAGACATTCGCTGTAAATATAGCAATCATCCCTTATCCTCCATCTCTAACATCCAACGTTTCCGGGAAATCCTGATCATCCCAGGCCCCGGCCATCCATTTTTTCCGGCATCTGCTGATCACAAATTACCCCGGCTATCCACCGTTTCCGGTTAATTCGGATTGTTTCCACCACATCCCAGCCACTGTTTCCGGGCAATACGGACTGCCTCGCCCGCTTACCCTCCACTGTTACATTGAGATGCTGATCATACTGTCAGCGGGTCAATTTATGTACGTATTGAACTTTTTACTAAATTGTGATCACAACTACTAAGATAATCAACCAACTGAAATATGAGCAAAAAGAAGAACGACCTCAAAGATCCCGGGAAAAACAATCGCCGATCCTTTTTGAAAACAGCAGGTCTGGGAGGACTTGGACTGGGTGCCTTATTGCATGCTGAAGTAGGCGCCCAGGTGGATTACCTCACACAGGGGGTCAGCCGTTACTCTGGTCCGGCTGACCTGAAGATCACAGACATGCGGATCGCACAGGTGGGAAATGTTCCTATCGTGAAAATCTACACGAACCAGGATGTCTACGGCCTGGGGGATGTGAGGGACGGGGCAGACAAACGTTATGCCCTGATGCTCAAGAGCCGCATCCTGGGTGAAAACCCGTGCAACGTGGAAAAGATCTTCAGGATCATCAAGCAATTTGGCGGACATGGACGACAGGGTGGTGGTGTGTCTGGCGTGGAAATGGCACTGTGGGACCTGACAGGAAAGGTGTATGGGGTGCCCGTGTACCAATTACTGGGGGGAAAGTACCGCGACAAGGTGCGAATCTACGTTGACACCCCCACTGTGAATGATCCAAAGGAGTTTGCGCAGAAGATGCTGGGACGCAAAAAGCAGGGGTTTACCATAATGAAGATGGATATCGGAATCGGTCTTATCAAGGATATCCCGGGCACGCTGACCAATACCAGTCCCTGGGGTGAACTGCATGGCTGGCAGCAGAAGGACCAGTCGTACAGTGATACGATGCACCAGTTCACCCGGGTGCAGGTCACACCCAAAGGAATCGAGGAGATGGTGAAATATGCCGCGGCCATGCGGGAGGCCATCGGGTGGGAGATCCCGGTGGGCATCGATCATTTCGGACATATGGGTGTGAATGACATGATCCGCCTGGGCAATGCTTTCGAGCCTTATAATATCGCGTGGCTGGAGGACCTGATCCCCTGGCAATACCACGATCACTGGAAGGAAATTTCCCGCTCCGTGAATGTGCCTACACTTACGGGTGAAGATATCTACCTGAAGGAGGGATTCAGGAACCTGATCGAGAACCGTGCCGTGGATATCGTCCACCCGGATCCTGTTTCTGCAGGGGGCTACCTGGAGACCAAGAAGATCGGGGATTATGCGCAGGAGAACGGGATCGCCATGGCAGTGCACCATGCTTCATCACCTGTCACCTTCATGGGTTGCGTGCATGCTGCTGCCGCCACAGAGAATTTTATTGCACTGGAGCACCATTCTGTGGACAATCCCTGGTGGGAGGACCTGGTAACGGGAATGGAGAAACCCCTGGTAAAGGATGGATATGTCACCGTCCCCGAAAAACCGGGTGTAGGGGTGGAACTGAATGAAGATGTCGTGAAGGAGCATCTCAGGAAAGGCGAGGAATTCTTTGCCCCCACCGAAGAATGGAACGAAGTAAGTTCCTGGGACAGGCAGTGGTCCTAGGAATCAGCGGGTAGCAAACCGGCACCAATTAAATGAGTCGGAGGGAAACACCAATCATTGAAGCTAATCAATGATCTGTCCCGCCTCCTTCAGTTTTCCGGCCAGGGCACTGTACTCCAGCAAGTGCAATTCCATTTGCTCCTCCAGTGCCATTCCGGCCATCATGCCTGCGCTCTGTCCCAGGATCATGAATACCGGTTCCATGCGGATAGATCCAAACGCAATATGTGAACTGGAAACCGCTACAGGCACCAGCAGATTGTCACATTGCTCCTGTTTGGGGAGTATGCATCCCATATCGATCTGGTAAGGCGACTTTGGGTGGACACCGATATCTCCTTCGTTCTGCACGAAGCCATCCGGGGTAACATATCGTTGTACATTATGTGAATCCATGGTATAGGAGCCCATCCCAACAGGCCGTGGGACAGCGTTCTTTCCAAGGATCTCATTTTCTGTCATGACAAATTCCCCAATCATCCTTCGTGCCTCCCTTACATAGATCTGGTGCGGCCAGTGGCCGTTATCGGCAAATTCATCCTTTGCCAGCCCCCATTGTTGCATCTCTTCGCGAATCTCTTCCGGTACCCTTTCGTCGTTGGCATAAAAGTAAAGCAATCCTTTCTGGTACTCCTCGTGTTCGGCAATGATCTCCCTCCTTTGCGCATAGGAGGCTTCAGGATAGTCGTAACTCATTCCTATGTAGTCAAAGCTAAAGGGTCCGTGGTTGTTCACGTCAGTTTTACCGTTCGGTATGGGGTCGAATTTATGAAATGTTTCCCGCCATCCCTTCTCCAGCGTCCTCACAAGTAGTTGATAATGTGCCGGATCGTAATTTTCAGGTTGCTCAAATGGCACCCTGTTCTCCTCCACTTTGGTCAGGCACATCCTGAAGCAGTAAGCCTGTACCTTATCATCTCCTTCCCCTTTTTCTCCGGGTGGTTTCCCGGACACGCCCGCCACCAGACCGCTTGAAGGATCACCAGGGACCACATAGGGACTCACCTGGAGGTTCCCAAAATGATGTCCATGATGGAAGACATAGGTCTGAACACCGTTCCATTGTTCATCATAAGTACTGTTGGACTCTCTTCCCACGTGGAAGTCCACCCCTGCAGATGCCATCAGGTCACCTTCATAGGAAGCATCGATAAAGATTGTCCCCCTGAAGGTTGTACCATTCAGCATTGAAATGGAAAGGATCCTTCCTTCCTTCATTTCGACCCCCGTAACCCGGTCCAGCCAATGATCGCGATAAACTTCTACATCGTATTCAGTAACCAGGTCCTCGAAAACCTTTTCCGCAACGTGCGGTTCAAAGATCCACATGGTTCTTTTATCACCATCAATGGCCGGGGTTCCCTGCCCCTGGTTACCATATGCATCTTTTTTCTGCCAGATCCAGGCAGCATCATCCTGGTAATGCGTATATACCCGCTGGTAGAATTCCCTGGATAGTCCCCCGATCACCTCCTTGTTCCCTGTATCGGTGTATCCCAGCCCACTGGAAGACAAGCCTCCCAGGTGTTTCTCCGGGCAGACAATAACCACGGAGCGGTCCATTCTTGCAAGTTGTATAGCAGCTGTTACTGCTGCTGAGGTTCCGCCGTAAATGATCACTTCGGCGTTGATTTCCTTGTTTTGTCCGGAGCTGCATCCAGGATTCATCAGTGTTACTGTAAGAATGATCCCGGCCCATTTGGTGATCCTGTTTATCATGTGTGGTCCTCCTCCGCTATTTCGGCTGCCAGTGCTTTCAGGTCCATTCCTGAAAAGGAGCCGGATGACATGAACAGGTAGATGCCGTCACCAAACTGCAGTGCTGCTGCCTCAAGTTGTCCCTTTTCATCCAGTACATCTACGTTGGATGTGCCGAAACAGTCGCCGACAAATTTTCTATCCAGCGGAGGTAGATTTTTTGATTCCACCACGTGGGGATCGTAAAATACATATGCTGCATCTGCTTTTCCCAGACTGTCCCTGTATTGAGGTAAAAAGTCCCTGTTCAGACTGCTGAAGGTATGTATTTCAAGAAAAGCAAAGATCCTTTTCTCCGGCCATTGCTCCCTGAAGCTATTCAGCGTGGCCTTCACTTTTGAAGGGGCATGGGCGAAGTCGAGGTACACCTTTACCTGGTCCGATTCAGCCAGCAATTCCTGTCTTCTGGCCGCTCCCCTGAAACCTGATATCGCTTCGTAAAACTGCGCATCGGGCAAGCCCAGCTCCCGGCATACTTCCAGTGCCGCCTGGATATTCTGCATGTTGTGGTTACCGAATACCGGCACCTCCACCTGCAACCCGGGTCCGGTAAGGTAGTTTTTACCATCTTTATTTGAATAGGGATGTGCAGCATACGGGAGGGTTCTGCATTTCAGTCCGCCAGTCATCTCCTGCAGATACCGGTCTTCTTCGTACCAGAACAGCACGCCGTCTTCGCGGATCCCTTCTGCAAATACCCTGAATTGCTCCAGGTAGTTTTCGAAGGTGGGAAAAACATTCATGTGGTCCCACGCAATGCCGGTCAGCACCGCGATATGCGGATGGTACAGGAGGAACTTGGGACGCGGGTCGATGGGGGAGGAGAGGTATTCGTCGCCCTCCAGAATGATCACCGGTGCATCGGCTGTAAGTTTCACCATGGTCTCAAATCCCTCCAGCTGTGATCCCACCATGTAATCGAAGTCAAAGTGGTTGTAATGGAGCACGTGCATGATCATGGAGGTAACCGTGGTTTTCCCGTGACTTCCGCCGATCACCACCCGTTTTTTGTCTTTGCTCTGTTCATAGATGTATTCCGGGAAGGACCAGATCTTAATGCCCAGCTCCTGTGCCCGCAGCAGTTCCGGGTTGTCTTTTTTTGCGTGCATGCCCAGGATCACACCGTCGAGTTCGGTAGTGATCCGTGCCGGATTCCATCCCGTGGTTTCGGGCAGGAGTCCGTATCCGGCCAGTCGCGACCGGGAGGGCTCAAAGACCTCATCGTCCGATCCGGTGACCCGGTATCCTTTGTTGTGCAGTGCCATGGCCAGGTTGTGCATCACCGCACCGCCGATTGCTATCAGGTGAATTCTCATGGAGTGAGTGTTGGAATTTGGTAAAACGGAAGAAATCTGACAGTAGTATTATTAATTTTTGTTTCTGCCAGAAGGGAGGGGTTGATCAGCCAGGCTTCAACAGGGTTGTACTTTTCAATGAAGCTTCTGAATGATCGTGAGATAGTGAGTTGCTTGATTGTACCAAATTTCACCTCTACCGGGAGAACCCGGTTTTTTTTGTCAATAATAAAATCGACTTCTGCCTTATCTGTTGTGCGCCAATAGTGAAGAGTCCATCCAGTTCCTGAAATATATTCTTTGAGCAGTTGGTGTACCAGGTTTTGAAAGACAAATCCCTTCTGATTATTATCGATCAGGTTCCCCATCACTCCAATGGCAAAATTTCGTAAACCGATATCCGTAAAATAATACACCGGTGCCTTTGTGATCTCTTTGGTGCGATTTGAATAGTAGGGTGTTATACGTTGCAGGCTGAATGTTTTTTCGGCATACCAGAGATATTTTTTCAATGTCGGGACAGAGAGCCCCAGCTGAGCAGAAAGTGATGAATAGTTGATCAATTGAGCAGTCTGACTCGCAAGGATCTGAATGAGCATTTTGAAAACTTCAGGACGTTCTATTTTTAAAAGGTATACGATGTCCTTCTCCACATAGCTACTGAATATTTCATCTATCAGTTGAATTTTTTCATTACGCTGTGGTTCTGTAACTACCCTTGGGTATCCACCATAATTGAGGTATTCGTTAAGCAACGTTGCATATTCTGATGGATGTATTTCCAGAAAGGCAACAAGCTTCTCTGAATAACGATAGTTTGTTTTATAGTCAGCAAACTCCATAAATGAAACCGGCATCATTTCGAAAGTTCTTTTTCTTCCTGCCAGGGATTCATGTATCTTCTCCTTCAATTCAAGGCTTCCGGAACCTGTAATGATTAGCTTGTAGGGCAGATTCCGGTCATATATTCCTTTGAGAAAAACTCCTGCATTTTCTTTGCGCTGGATTTCATCAATAAATATGTAGCCACTTTTGCCCAGCTCCAGTGCAGCTTTCTTTAGCAGTTTTTCCTGTGAATCAAAGAAGGGGATGTGTGTATCATTGTCGAGGTTCAGGAAAAAAACCTTTTCACCTTTACTCTTAAGCTCCTGAATGATCTCCAGCAAGAGGGTAGTTTTTCCTACCTGTCTGGCACCAGTCAGAAGTAATATCTCCTTTTTCGGAAGGTGGGCGATCAATTCCTGTTTTATGGTTCGCTTTATTAGCACCGGCTGATTATAAAATTATCGGGTTAAAATGGAAGTAAATATATGAAATTATCGGGTTAATCGCAAAATCAATGATTTTTTCTATTTTATGTTCGTTGCAGTGCCATGCCTGGATAAGGCTCTTATCAGTTTATCGCTTACTTTTCAAGCACAACAGAAAATTATGCCTATTCCATCTGACGTCAATCGGAGACCCAACATAAATAACCTCTCACTGGCGATAGGATTCTCAGATTATCTATATTTGGAAATGTTGAAATCCTTATGTTCTGCTGCTTAAAAATGGACATGAACCAAACATAATTATACCTATGGATATTCAATCTTTACATCTTGGAACTTTGAGGGTCAATGCCCTTGAGATGATCATGGGCGTTCCGGAGGAGCTTGTCCGGGAGCAGTATACTATTGACAGTAACAACCAGATGCGGATCGGGATGAACGGGCTGATCGTGGAGACGGGCGACAGGGTGATCCTCTTTGATCCCGGATGTGCCACTTTTCTGTCGAAGTCACTCGCTGAGACATACGACCTGGTGATGGAGCAACCGCTGACAACGATTGTTGCTGAAGCAGGGTACCGGCCGGAGGAAATCACAGACGTAGTCTTTACCCATCTGCATTTTGATCATGGCAGCGGGGCGTTCCTCCGCATTCCGGGCGGAATTGTTAAGGCTTTCCCCAATGCCCGTTATGTAGTGAGCAGTCAGCAGCTCGGTGCTATTGAGAAATTGCCGTCGGACGAGCAGAGTTCATTTTTTCACAAGCTACTTCGATTCGCCGGAGAGCTCTCGTACCTGGAGGAGTGGCAGGCAGAGGGGATCAGGTTTTTTGTCTCACACGGACATACGGACCATATGGTGGTACCTATTATCGATGCCGATGACCATGACGTTGTCTTTGCCACTGATCTGCTGCCCATGAAGATCTTTATGGAACCAGGAGCTTTCAGCTATTATGATGTGGCCGCCGGACTGCTGGAATCCGAAAGAAAACAACTGTTCTCCATGCTGGGACCGGACCCGGAAATTATCTGGTACCACGAGTAGCACCCTGACGAGCTCATATCCATTCCGGCGCTTTCGCAGGAGCGAACAGAGATCTTGTATGCTGATATTGCTGATCAAATCAATGCTGTTTTACCCGACTTTGGGAATAATTTAGGGCGATAGAAACTGAGACGGAGCACTCAGCTAAGTGGCAGGCTGGGCAGTCCGGTACATAACCTCATCGCGATATGGAATTGAATTCACCAACATACACCTCGATCAGGGTACATGCATTCCTCAGGAATAAGTCAGCCCGCTCTGAGTCCTATTTATTGTAATTCGCTTTTCTCAGGCGGTCATTGGATGTATCTGTATGTGTCCGCCGATTGCTCTTAATACCTTCATAATTGTCTCAAATTGAGGCTTGGAGCCATCAGATAGAGCTTTATATAAACTTGGCCTGCTTAATCCGGTTTCTTGCGCAATTTTTGTCATTCCGATTGATTTTGCAATATGTCCAATTGCTGTAATTACATCTGAATCATTCCCTTCTGCTAAAACAGCATTAAGGTATTCTACAATCATTTCATTACTATCTAAATAGTCAGATATATCAAATTTTGAAGTTTCCATTTGTCAAATTCATCTGATTTCTCAATAATGTACATTTATTATTGTGTATTCATTTGGATACAAATCTATGAAATATTTCTTAATCGGGAAATACTTTATTTACAGAAACCCGATGCGCGTTAGTCTAATGGAAGGGCGATCGCCTGTGCGCGAAACGGGCTGGACGGTACATATAAACTTATACACTCCATTTGGTACGATACCGTCCAATTTTGAGACGATACCGTTCGACAAGGATATCCCTGCTTTGTAATTTTATTGGATGTGTTTTCCGGGTAATTGGACAAACACCCGATGCTCTTCCCGGAAACGCAAATAAAAGTACAGTTACGGCAAATTTTCATCATCCACCTACGTGTGATCTCCTGCTGGGCTGTATCAACTATAAAACCTTAACAACTTAAACGAATTCCTATGAAAAAACTACTGATCCTTTGCGCCGTGATGCTCATCGCCATCCCGGCGCTTTCCCAGAACCGGCCAAAATTCCTGTATGCGGAGTTTGCCGACCAATCTATTAATGTATGGCCCCTGTTTGGCTACCATTTCGATCCCGCAATTACAGTCGGAGGCGGGATAGATTATTGGGGGAGGCGAAATCTAACGATCTTCCAAACCGCCCAGCTCACCAGATATAAGACTCCGTTATTCGGGAATGGTTTGATATTGACAACCAGCGCCGGATGCAGGTACGCCCATTCATCCGGATTATTCGGAGAAGGAATGGTTGGCATCGGTACGACCGCATTTTTTTCCTCACGACAAACATTTATGCAGGACGAAGCAGGAGATTATAAACCAGCGAATCCATTGCGCATTAATGCTGCAGCACCTGCACTTGATGTCCACCTGGGTTATGCGAAAGGATCCTATGCATTTTATTTGCAATTCAGGTGTATGGGTGTGTTCCCCTACACAGGCAGGTTTATGATATGGCCTGTATCCCAATTAGGTATTGGTTTAAGATACAACCTACATGCAACAGAAAATTAATCTAAATACAGAGATGATGAGACCAATATATTTATATTCGATGATCCTTGTTTGTTTCCTCATATTGAATGCATGTGAAACAATTGTGGATGAACCGGTTGAAACCTGTACATTCAGTGAAACCATCGACAATGATACACATCCCTATAATGATCTTTACCAGGAGATCCTGGATGAATATGTAGCGAAAGGGATCCCCGGAATATCTATTGCCATTGAGAGTCCTGAACATGGATGGTGGGTAGGATGTGCCGGTATGGCTCGGATAGAGGATGAGGAAGAATTGAAACCATGCCACCTGTTCCATTCATCGAGTATGGTGAAGCCCTATACAGCCACAATGATTATGCGGTTGTTTGAGGATGGAGTAATTGAACTCGATGATCCAATCAGGAATTACCTGCCGGATGAAATGGTGAGCCAGATTGCTAATGCCGAATCAGTTAATATACGCCAGCTGCTCACGCACACCTCAGGGATCAGAATTATATCCATTGAGAATGATTTGGGATACGTTCAATGATCCCCTGGTGCACAATTCAGTTGAATCCCTTTTCGAGAAATATGTTTACGGAGATCCTGCCGATGGTCCTGTTGGTGAAAAATATAGTTATTGTAGTACCGGGTATGCTTTATTGGGAATGATCATAGAAGAAGCCAGTACGATGAGTCTTGGAGGCTATTTTGAGCAGGAGATCATTGAATCGCTGGGCCTGGTAAATACCTATTTTAAAAATACTCCCGAATACCCTGATGATGTTCAATACAAGACAAACAGGTATATGGAGCAAGCTCCCGGACAAATTCAAAACTGCACAGATTTTACGAATAATCTCGCAAGCATCGCCATGGGGGACATAGGCTTATTTGCAACACCATATGAATACGCACGCTTCTACCAGGAATTACTCAGGGGAAATGTGTTGGATTCAAGTACCATGCAATTAATGCTAAATGATGAGATCAGGATACCAGAAGAAGAAGAGAGTTATCAATGTTTGGGTTTGGAGCATGACAAGTCAAATGTCTTTGGCGATATATATTGGCATGGCGGTGGATGGTTTGGAACTTTATCCAGGACGAAGTACTTTCCTGGTAGCGATGTAACCATTTCAATAAATACAAATGGTACAGGTTTTACCTTTCACACGGATGAAACTTTAAATAGATTTTCATCATTAGTTGACGAAATTGAAAAAGTGACATTTACCGGAGAAAGGAATTAAACAATAATATATGGCTCCCGGCATCTACAAAGATAATTAGCCGGATAAATCAGTAAAGGAAACATAACCGGTTTCCACATTAGCAAGGGGTGATTCTATCAACCGTTTATGAATATGCCCAATTTATGCAGGAACTTAATCGGGGTAATATCCTGGATCCATCGCGCTTCGAAATGATGCTGGCAGATGAACAGGAAATGAGTGAATATCATACATACTGCATGGGCCTCACAAAATTTGACGTGGATGACAGGATTTCCATTTCCTATGGTCATTACGGACATACACCCGGGGCCATTTTAGACAAAAAGGAATCTGGCCTCGTTAAATGATTGAACCGGCCCACAACTCTTCAAGAAACGGGTGTACCGGAATGAGTTCAATGTCATTCACCCTACGGGCATATTTTTCATTCGAAACCAGTATCTTCCGTGCCCCGGGATATTCTTCGCCGAATGCCTTCAGGCCTTTGAGATGGTGATTCTGGATTTCCCGGGCTGACTTTATCTCGATCGCGACGTTTGCATCCCCCAGAACGGCATCCACCTCCAGGCCTGAAGATGTCCGCCAATAGGTCAGTTCAGCCCTGCTGTTTGTATATTCAAGGTAAGCAACCAGTTCCAGGATAATAAAATGCTCGAATGCTTTTCCATACTCAGGTGAGCCCTGTGTCAAACGGGTTCTTTTCATCAAAAAATTTGTAATCCCGATATCGAAATAATAAAACCGTGGAGACTGGACCAGGCGGCGCTTTACTTTCTTTCGGAATGCGGGGATCATGTATCCCAGCATGGTGTCTTCCAGGATGGTAAAATACTCCTTGATGGTAGGTGACGATACGCCACATTCTGATGCTATATTGTTAAAATTCAATTGCTCTCCACAGGAAATGGCGGCTATCTCCATGAAGCGGTTGAATGTGGCCAGATTCCGTGTAAGAGCCTCCGCTTTGATCTCTTCAATCAGATAATTGCTTATGTATGCCTCTATCCTCCTGGAAGGATTTTCAATGAGATAATGCCTCGGAAGCATGCCATAATTCAGGGCATGATCCAGGTTGATATCTCTAATCTCTGCACTGATAAAAGGGAAGAGTACGGTCCGTAATGCTCGGCCGCCAAGCATGTTCGCGTTGCCTCTCTTTAGCTTTCTTGCACTTGATCCACACAGAATAAACCTGATATTCCTGTTGGTAATCAGCCAGTGAACCTCATCCAGCAAAGCCGGTATTTTCTGCACCTCGTCAATGATAACCAGTTCACCTGGCGGATAGTCGGTCAGTTCCTGACGGAGATATTCGGGATGTTGATTTAACCTGACAAATTCTTCATTCTTTAACAGATCATAATACCTTGCATCAGGAAAAAGTGATTTCAACAAAGTGCTTTTGCCCGTTTGCCTGGCTCCCCAGAGGAATACGGAATCGTTTTTAACTTCGTCTAATGTTAAATATCTTTTATTCATTTATGATATGTTGATAAATACAAATATAATATATAGCTTTAAAAATACATGTATATATAAAGAGAAACTTTAAAATTGCACAAATCTTCAGCGTAGTATTGTGTCCGGATTTTCCGAAATATCATGTGCATTCAGGATATTTGCTACGATACCGTTCGATAAAGATATCTCTGCATCATAATTTAGTCTGTGCATTTTCCATGAACATGATTAAGTAACCGGTTCAAATCCCGGAAAAGCATTTAAATGTTTAATGATGGCAAATTTTCATCCTCCTTCTACGTGTGATCTCCTGCTGGGCTGTATCAACTATAAAACCTTAACAACTTGAACTAATTTCTATGAAAAAGCTACAGATCCTAATCGCCGCGATGCTCATATCCATCCCGGCACTTTCGCAGGAACGATCGAAGTTCCTGTATGCTGAGCTTGCGGATAAGTCTGTCACCCTGTATCCTTTCTACAGACCCTTCGGGAACAATCTTGATCCGGCCGTTACGCTCGGTGGCGGGATTGACTACAAACAGAAAGGGAACTTCACGCTCTTTCAGACCGCCCAGGTTACCGGGTATGCAACCCGCCTGATCGGTAACGGTGTTACCCTGACTTCCAGTATTGGTTACAGGTACGGTCTTCTCTCCGGCCTGTGCGGCGAGGCGACGGTCGGACTGGGAACCTCTGTCTTCTATTCTTCAAGGGAGATTTTTACCATGGATGAGAATGGATCATACTCGACTGCGATACCCCTCAATGCCGTTGCAGTGCTGCCGGTGGACCTGCTGGTTGGCTACGGGGGAGACCGGGTTTCCATATACCTGAAATACAGGTATATGATTGTGGCTCCGTATACTAGTGCCATGCCCGTCTTACCCATGTCCTTGTTAGGTGCGGGAGTGCGGTTCAGCATTCGATCAACAAGTCAGTAATGAAAAACCTACGAACATGAAAAGCAAATCTTTACTCCTGTCGTTGCCAATTATATCGCTGGTTTTGATACTCGCGATATCCTCCTGCATCGAGGAAATGGACTTCCTGGTTGAAACCTGCACCTTCAGCGATTCCACCGGTAATGCCACCAACCCCAATAACGTTCTGTACCAGGAGGTCCTGGATGAATTTGTTGCAAAAGGATTGCCCGGAATATCGGTGGCCATTGAAACTCCTGAACACGGCTGGTGGGTCGGATCCACCGGTATGGCACGTATTGAGGATGAAACCGCACTGAATCCCTGCCATACTTTTAATATTGAAAGCATGTCCAAGCCTTATATTGCCGTATTGATCCTGCGGTTGTATGAGGACCAGGAACTTCAGATTGAAGACCAGATCAGGGAATACCTTCCGGAAGATATTGTGGAAAACATTGCGAATGCTGACCAGGCGACCATCCGCCAGCTGCTGAACCATACGTCGGGGATTGTTGACCTGGATGCAGCAACCATGTATGTTGACATTTTCAATGAACCCCTCTATCCCGCAACGCTGGAGGAACAGTTTGAACGTTACGTATATGGAAAGCCTGCCGGTTTTACTCCCGGCGAAGGGTATCGCTATTCAAATACCGGGTATGCCCTGCTGGGAATGATCGTTGAAGCGGCCAGCGGCATGTCGCTCGGTGACTATTTTGAGCAGGAGATATCTGCGCTCCTGGGTCTCACAAATACCTATTACCGGTCATCCGCCAATTATCCGGACATCGAGAACCTGGCGAATGCCTATGCAGAAATTCATCCCGGACAACTTACAAACGTAACAGATATCGAAAAAAATGACATGATCCTTTCCATGGGACAAGGCGGTGTGATAACGAATCCATACGAAAATGCAATTTTCCTGAAGGAACTTATGGAGGGAACACTCCTGGAACCCGCCACACTGGAACTCATGCTGACCGAAGAGATCGAGGTGAGTGACGACTATACCCGCGGATTGGGAATCGGGCATTATATCGGGGAGTCCAGGACGTATGGTGAAGGCTATGGTCACAGTGGATCGTATGTGGGCTATCGATGCGAAATGATCTACTTCCCGGATACAGAAGTAACGTTTTCACTGGCAACGAATGCAGGTTCAGTCCTAATAAGTGACAATACCAGCTGGTTTGGCCCGCTTCTGATGGAATTACTCAGTGTGACATTCACCGGTCAGAGGGAGTGAAAAAGTCGTAAGGATGTATTCAATGTATGGCACCCACCTCTGCCCAATCTATGCGCGCACGTGGATAGCACAAGTAATTCCAGAACTCATAAATCTTATTTGGTAGGATTCCGTCCAATTTTGAGACGATACCGTTCGACATGGCTTTTTATATTTCATAATTTGCATTAATTAAACTCCAACAACTATGAAACCGATGATCATTTTATCTTTAGCATTCATCTGGGCTGCATCTGTCTTTTCCCAGGGATATACCAACATCCCCTGGGACGGGGAAGGGTGTATGACGGATACCATTGAAGACTGGCAGGAACATATCATTACCACAGGCAGTCCCAATGTATATTTTACTTCCGATGTCAGTCAATCCTTCTACCTGGACGAAAACGGCGTAACCATCAAATGCATCGATTGTCAGCCCGGAGATACCGGAACGGTGAATGGAATACGCTATGAAGCCGTGGATAAGGCGTTACTCGAACAAAGACGTGACGAAGGTGCAGACTTAACCAGGCTATGCACTTCTTTGGTAACGGATATGGAGCATTTGTTTAGTAGAATGACCGAATTTAATCAGGACATCGCTTCCTGGGATGTGAGTCATGTTACAAATATGCGTGCATTATTAAAAGGAGCTGCATCTTTTAACCAGGACCTTTCCCATTGGTGTGTTGAAAACATTACCGATGAACCTTTGGATTTTGCAACAGATTGTCCAATATCGGCAGATTATTATCCTCTTTGGGGGAAATGCCCATGTCTTCCATTAATTGATTTTGCAGCAACAATTTATGAGGATGAAACATATCAATGGCATGAAATGGAATTATCTGTTGAAGGCATATATTATGATATTTTGTCAATGGATTCAGGATGTGATACTGTTTACAGGCTTGATCTTAAAGTGTTACAAACATCATCAGGTAGCGTTACAACAACTCCGTCACAAATATCTATATTTCCTAATCCGACCAATAATTTCTTTACAATTGAACAAAAGAATCCTGTAAAAACTGAATTAGAGATATTTAATATCAACAGGCAACTTATTTTAAGCAAGATAATTGAGCTTCCTGCAGAGCAGATTGACATGACTCCATATCCCAGGGGCATCTATTTTGTAACGTTGAAATCAGATGACTGGACAAGGACAGAGAAGGTGGTGAGGTATTAGGTATATTTTATCTATGGAACCTGACCTGGTGGTGAAAAACGTTGCCTGGTTTGTTTTATGAGACGATAACGTTTGTTTTTGGGACGATACCGTCTAATGTTGGCACGATACCGTTTGACTTTGTGGTTTAAATTGTTGTAACTTGTTGAATTGCAGTATTCATTTTTACTTAATTTAAAACTCCTGACATGAAAAACACATTGTTACTTTTCACCCTCGCAGGCTTGCTCTTCACCGGTTGTCAGCAGAACACTGCACCCGTGGATCTGGAAGTAGAAAAAGCCGATGCACAGGAAATGTTAGACAGGTTCACGGAA
>JARGFP010000043.1 GCA_029210585.1 Bacteroidales bacterium | reverse complement strand
CCGCCAATATCAAGCTGGACATATTTTGCATCAGGCGCCAGGATCTGTGCACGCACACGGCCCTCGGAATTTACCTGTGGATACTCCCGACCCGGTTGGTTTACCGGAGAGGGTTGAAAGTCTTCGACAACCTGTGCATGTAAAGGCAACAATGCAAAAACAGGTAACATCGTTAGTAAATAGCTTAAAATAAAGTTTTTCATACACACATCTTTTGCTTAAAGTTCAGTATTTCTGAAAAAGAAACAAGAAAAAATAAGATTTTTCTGCTAACCTCGCCCTGCAGTCCCTGTTTTTTATAGGTGAATTGCGTTACCTGGAACATTTTCCGGAATGATCAACTGCCAGGTAATCATCCTTTGCATTCACCTTAACACCCTTCTATGCTTCTGTTTATCAATATGTTCTTGACTTTCAGAACTGAAGATGGTATTTTGGTACAAAACCAAACCCAACAAAGATGAAAACAGTAAGTGTAATTATGATGCTGGCTTTACTTATTCCGGTAGCCTGTAATCAGACAGAAAACAAAAACACGGAAGATGAATCTTTTGATGCCAAACTCCTTCAGAATCGCAAGGAGGTTGCACTTCTCTACCATCAGCTGGATGCAGAAAATATTGATGCAATACTTACCGAAGGATTTACCGGGCACGGGGAAAA
Source organism: Bacteroidales bacterium (assembly GCA_029210585.1). GTDB lineage: Bacteria > Bacteroidota > Bacteroidia > Bacteroidales > M55B112. The sequence goes on along the minus strand of JARGFP010000043.1, from coordinate 23,136 downwards.
TGGGCATACATGGAACGCCGCGGATCACAGGAGTTATACATCTTCGGAAACCTATAAAAAAGATTCAATATACAGAATTGTTTCCGAAGGGGACATCGTTTGCACCATGTTTGTCAGAGAAATGGATTACATGGGCGAACGACTTAAAATACCGGGAATGCATTTTAAAAAATTTGAAGGAGAAAAAATCAGCGAGCTATGGGAATACTGGGATTTTGATTATCGGCGTCTTGATGAGGAATAAAACTATACCTGAAAGTACCCCGAATAAGTGTTCGGCAAATTATGCTGCAGCGTTCACATCTTATTTACCCTAAGTTGTACTTAATATTTTCTCCATTTTCTTTCCCTTTGCGAGCTCATCCACCAGCTTGTCGAGGTAACGCACCTGCTGCGTCAGGGGATTGGTTGGAGCTCCTTTCCCTAACTTATACGCTACCACCCCGATTCCGTAATCCTTCATCTTATTCCGCAGGGTATTCTGTCCGGACGATGGCCAGGGCGACCTGCCAGGCCCAGCGATGAGTAGTAGTGTCATTATTCTAAAACATCCTTCCAGTTAGCATCATCGTTTATGATTGACAATATCCAATCCCAGTATTTTACATCATTCACTTCAATGTTTCGCTCTGCAATATAATGCGTATTTCCATTGACAAAATACCTTTTGAATTGTCCTGGGTACCTTGATGCAAGATCACCGCTGGTTTTAAGTAACAATTCTTTATAATCCTCAGGAGGAAGATTAAGAAATGCTTGTCCAATTACCTGGTCTTCATAAGAGGAGTATAATCCAATTTTAACCGTTGGGTCCTTTAAGATTTCTTCATACCAATAAATCAGTTGCCCTTCACAATCGTTACAATTTTCAGGCATGAGTTGGCTCAGATTGTACGATGAATCTATCATTTTCCAAAATTCAGGATCAGGATTAAGTAATCCGGGTCCGCTTTCGTTAAGTATGTAAATTGAGGCATCAGGATAAAGATATTTGAGTATTCTTGATTGAATTATTGTTCCATAGCCTCCAGCACTGCAGCCGGTAACAAATAGTCTATTGACTTCAGGAAATTTGTTTTTTACGAGGTTAAGTGCCGCCACACTATTATTCAAACCCCTGTGGACATGATCAATATTGCCGTCGTTGTTATAATCATTTTCATTATCACCCAAGTAAATGGAACCATCGCAATACGGTATAACAACTTGATTCCAATCGGATTTTAGTCTTTCAGCTAATTCTGTTGCGAAAATAGAAACTTGCACATCCTCATCGGTAACACTTGGCTTACATTGAATGAAACCAGGCCAGCATGCACCACCACCTTGCAACGAGATCATTAAGTTTTTGGATCCTGGGGTACTACTCTTGATTGAAATAAAGAATTCATCTGCATAAACACAACCACAATCTTCCTTAGAAAAATAGAAATTCTGCCAGTCGTTCAATATTTCGTTTTCCTCTTCTCTTATCGGCTCTATATTTTCCAGGCGATTGAAAATTGATTGTTGGGCATTCAGATGAGCTGCTAAGAAAAAGACAATTGCTGTAAAAATGAATACAATCATTTTCATCATAATGAAGGTTTTATATTGTTACTAACGATTGCATAAAAACCATTTCATTTGTTCCCACTATGTTCAATTGCATATACTACTCCTGATTATCGGAATAAATACAATTGATCTTTACTCAACATCTATTTCTGGTCACCGAATAGAATTGCCACTAAATTTTCTCAAATAAAAATAGGCTATTTATGGTTAGGATGAAAGAGTTGTTGTTAAGTTTTTAACGAGTCCTTTTGTACATATTTTAGGTGGCTGGCTCACGCTTATTTTGCGCATTGTTACTCGTCTCTTTGACCAGCAGGAACAACAACCATGGGCATTCACTCTATCTCAATCTGTAGATTACAATCCGTTCTCCAAGCGCTCGCTTATTCGTGGGAGGAATGTTTTCCGGATTCACAAGGCCAGATGTGGAAATGAGATGGCAATGCTCGTCCTTCATGGCCAGGCTCGTCTGTGCCTTCCGCAATATCTCGGCACTGTTTAACTTCCCGGGTTCACACTGCACTGCAGCATAATTGTACAGGGGGAGTTCTACAATAAAAAAATCCAGGCAATTATTGCTGAAGGTCGTTCTCCAGTTTTTCACCAATGCAGAGAGGATGCTCATGTATTCACTGGCCCGAAACACATTGGATTCTCCCTGGTACCATACCTCTCGTTTAATGGTATAGTTACTTAGCGGATGCAGCATGGCATTATAGACTGTCGTTGGATTCTTATATGCTATACTGCTGGAATAATTTACCAAATGCTCCCTGAGGCTTTCAGCGCTTTCCATGGCTTCACGATTCATCCATGCCTATACTTCTCAATCTGAGAGGCCTTCTTTGAGGTAGTGGTCAATAGTAAGTATTGGCAACATGGAAAAAACCATGATAAGACCACATCATCCTTCAATGGTTGATTGAAACCCTGCTATTCTCCCAGTTTTACGCTTTCACTGCGAACCTCCTTTCCATGCAGGGTAGTCCCTGTAAGATAAAATTCCAGACCTTTACTAAGATTACTCAGATCCACTGTAAACTCAAATGGATAATGGAGTTTCTCTGAGGTTATCTCTTCACCAGCAGCACCTGTATAATGCAAGGTGACGTTTCTGAACTTTGTATCATCATCGCGCAAATAGATATAGGCTCTCTTTGAATACTCACCCATGTTAAATATCATTGCCCGGGCATTCCCGAAGTCGAGTTCTTTGTAGTCACCTGGAATTGCTCCTGTTTCTGCCAGGATCTCTTCCTGGAACCCATGCTGCACTTCAACACCTTTGATCCGCAGAACAGTTAATCCATTCCCCGTTACAACAATGTTGATCTCTCCCCCGCTTTCCCTGATGCTTTTCCATTTATCTCCTTTGCGGACAAACACTTGCTCATCCCCTGAAAAATGCACCAGTTCCTGGTTTATTGTGAAGTTTGTTTCTATATCCTCCTGCGATTGGTTGGTAAAAGCAATATAGAATACATCGTCCTTCCTGGCAGTAATATAATTCAACTCAACGTTACCAATAGTCAAAAGGTCCCTGGGCATCCATAGCATTACCTCCTGATCTTCATAGAAACTGCCGGGTTGATGCCCATAAAATTTGTTCTGCAAATATGCATACCCCTCAATATATGCAGAGGGAAATGAAATGGCACCATCCGACCTGACAAACACATCGGTTACCAGGTAATCTAGCAGCATAGAGGCCATCGGCATGATGTGATTATAATGGAATGAGTTCACGCTGAGTTCTTTATGAGGATGTAACGGATAATCTTCCTTCTCATAGGCCGTGGTACGAGCCGTGTTGATGTGGTATCCGGGGAAGTTCCTGTATCTTCCTATGATGGCGGCTTTGGCCACTTCCTGCAGGTAATTGTCACCGGTATAATATCCCAGGCGCAACATCCATGGCGCATAATTTGCCATAAAGATGGCCCTGTGTCCTGAACATGTGATACTCGATTCCGGGGTCAACCCGATCTCAGACAATCTCCAGGCGGGTGCCAGTTCCTCCGGCATGTGCATTTGTTGATGGCCTTTCGACTTCAGGTACCAGTATAAAGGGGCCTTCCCTCCTTCATTCACCAGGATCATGGAATCCGGTATGGCAGGTGACATCCAGGTGAACATCGTATAATGCCTTGCCCCATCATGAGCTGCCTGCAGGTATCTTTCATCCTTTGTAATTTCGTAAAGCTCAGTTAACTCTATCCAACGGTTGACAAACCCTGTCCAGAAAAACATCCCGGCTGCCCAGGGGTCAACAAATTCCGTCTGTCGCTGACCAACCCGCTTCTGCAGATATTCATCAGCACCTTTAATGGCTCTTTCCAGGTACTCCTCATCTCCTGTCGCACGATAAAGATGCATCGCATTGATCCATGTCTTACCCTGCTCCTCCACATCAAGGTTTCTGATCCTGCTTGCGTTGTACTCATCTTTTGCCAGTTGAGTCAGAAAATCATTATTTCGTCCAAAAATACTGTATAGTGCACCCAACTCCGATACAGGTGCGATAGGGCCAAGCAATTTACGCGACGGATGCTGTATTTTCTGCGTCGAATCAAGAGAAAAAAGAAACTTCTGCCTGGACAACATATATTCCATTACCGGGTAAGCTCGCGCTTCAAAAATGCTTGCATCGTCGGTTACAATCGCCAGTTCAAGCGGATTCAGACTGGACACGTTTTTAACCGCACCCGGAACGTCTGTTGAATAAGCACATCCTTTGAGGGAATCCACAAACCATGCATAATCAGACATGGCATAGTCCACAATATTATCAAAAGTCTCATTCAACGAAGCAATATCATTTTTCCTGTAATCCCTGAATCCAAATCTTTCCCGTGCAATTTTTTCATACGTGTGGGTGATATCAGAATTCTCAGCCAACAAAAACATGCTGAATTCAAAACGATCACCTGGCTTCATCCTGGATCCTGTACCGCCCATTACCGGAGCATAGAGCTGTGGTTGTGCATCTCCGTTGTTATTCCTTATAAGGATTCCGAACCTGCTGTTTGACAAAGTCGGCAATGGGTTGAAGGAGAATTCCTTCGGGTCAGCCAGAACACCTAATGTAGATGACCCGTCATAAACAAGGGTTGTCGGAACAGGTGCCCTGAAAGCCAGAGTAGTATAGGGCTTTTCGGGAAATCTTTTCTCCTGCCACAACATGGGCTGCCAGATTTCAGCAACCTCCTCAATGTTGAAAACAGGCGCCCCTGTATATCCAACAGAATAATAGCCGTGAATTTTGGGAGTAAGACTGAAATGCAGATTTGGCCCATCATCCCGGAGTACTGCATATGCGTCGAGTGTAAAAAGTTCGTTATTCTCATATACAAAATACACTGTGTCACCTGACCTGGTAAAACCTGTTGCTTCAACTTCAATTACCAATCCCGAACGGAACACATTGTGTGTACGTCCATCTGCCCTTCCTTCGGCGATCCGGTCATCAAATCCGTCCCCGGCCTGGCTCTCATCTACCTCAACCTTTTCCAGGTCTGCCACCTTGTCTGGAGCAACCATCCAGGTAGTCATATTGTATCGCACCCCTTCAACATCGGTGGGCCGCAGTGCAAGCTTCGGGTCAGTTTCCGAATACAGCACGGTAAATTCCGGTGTGAATTCATATTGTCCTGAAACAATGATTGCATAATCGTTAAATTCACTCTTCCCAACTGGGGAACAAGCTGCGATAAAAGTCATAACGATCAACCAAAGAGCTATATACGATTTCATAATAAGATTATCTTTTAAATATGCTACCTGGATATAATAAGATTCGTGAGATGTTTGCTGTCAACTGTTTCTATGATAAGCAGGTAGCGTCCTGCTTCCAGGTCCCCAACAGGAATCTGGACCTGATCATACACTCTTCTGACAATTCTTCCGTAGATATCTGATACGGACACAACCTTGACATGTTCCGCACATTCTACGAAAACCGTTTCTGTTGCCGGAACTGGGTACACCCGCATGTTGCTGGTATTTTGGCTAAGAACACCCGTTGATCCAAGGTTTGCGTCGGATATCAGGCAGGGATGCTTACTCTTGTCTGCGTCCTGGATACTTGCGAACTGGATTTCTGTAGGGTTTTCTTCAAGCAGGCTCCTGATCTGGAAAGTCACCAGGTCATCAACAGCATTTTTAATAAAATCAGTTACATCGAAAAAGTACAGGTTGCCTTCCGGGGAAATCTCACTGATCCCTATCGTATCAATATAGGGTGAATCCGCAAGGTCGGGACTGTTGTTCCACGTCAGGAGATCCTCGTCCAATTCAGCATAACCTCCTCGTATACCGAGCAACAACGTCGTATTGATATTCCCATTGAGCCAGATACCGGCAAGGTACTTTTCTCCGTCCCTGGATATCTCCGACAGGTCGAATTGAAGATATGCCTCCTTTACCATCCCTTCAAGTCCCCTGATTTTCAGAACCTCGTCATCGCCGTAGTTGTTATCTGGCCCCAGCAGATAGGTATACGCATCCTTTTCTGCAAAGCGCTTATTCTGAAAGTCAAACGCATCGATCACCGACACCTTAAGGCTATTATGTTCTATATCTGCCACCTGCCCGTCACCATCCGTTGCAGAAATAAATGTATAATGTGTGGTAGTCTGCGGCTGTACCATTTCGATATATTCATTTGCCTCTATATCTGATATCGTATGCGTATCTTTCCCATCAGAGTATTGTATCTCCCAGGGAATATCACCATTCAGGGTAAACCTGAGCGGAACCTGCTGGTTCTTTTTCACCGAAGTCCAGCCCGACATGGTTCCTGTCACGCTGTAATCGCGCGTAAAGATCACCTCGCCGCTTTTGCTTCCTGCATCGATCATCAGTTTTACCTGCATAACTGAGCGTGGTATGAAGCGGGTATACTCAAACGGGTAGGAATCATCGGTCAGCTGGTCCTGCTGCTCGCCATCGAACCATGTTGTATAGGTCACATTCGAATAGGTGCCCTTTAATGCATCGGAAAACGCATACACCCAGGTAATGGAATCCGACAGGTTGAGAATCATTGTCCGCGCATCGGCCTCAGGAAGGTCCTCTTTCAGATCGATCCAATTGTTTTTATCTGAGTTGAATCGCACCATCTGCTGAAAAGCCGTTTCAACTTCCACATCATCAATAACCACCGCCGTAATCCCATGGGGTTCCACTTCAATGGTAAAACTATTCTGCGCTACTGAGGAACTGCCTGAAACTACATTCTGTTTCCATATTTTCATAGTATTTCCATTCAGCGAGAGTCGGTGATCGTCGATACCAACATTGGCAGAAACAGCATTACTGCCCTGGTTGGTAAATGCCATGTACAATTTCCCGTTTCCCCTGGCAACTACATAGTTTAACTCTTTCTCATCACATTGCACAAGTCCTTTTGGCATCCACAAAGCAACCCCGGTATCACCATAAAAAATGCCGTCTCCTAAGTAGACATTGTTATAGAGGTTGGCCGTATTCTCCAGGAACTCGTCAGGAAAATCGACTGCCCCAGCTGACCTGGCGGCCACATCTGATACCAGGTAGTCGAAAGTGAGCGCTATCATTGGCCACACGTGACTGTAATGCATGGATGTGGTGGTCAACAATTCAGCGATGCTGCGATGTGCAAAATCAGGCTTTTCATACACTGTTGTCCTGGCAGTATTGATATGATATCCTGGAAAACTGGTCCAACGTCCGATGATGGCTGCTTTGGCAAGGTCCATAAGAAACTTGTCGTTCGTTAATGCCCCGATTCGCAAAAAATAGGGTGCGTGGTTGGCCATAAAGATCCCCTGGTGCTTGTTAATTGACGTGGCGCCCGCTTCAGTGTGTAAACCAATGGCAGATAAGCGCCATGCCGGGGCATACTCTTCCGGGATTGAGATGGGGGTACCTGACCGGTAATTAGGAGCAACATTACCCTTATTGCACAATACAAGCTGGTCGGGAATGGCCGGAGCCAGCCAGATGTAATAGGCATACCTCCGGGCGGCTATCCGGGCAGCCTCCAGGTACTTTTCATACCCGGTGGCCTGGTAAACTTCAAAAAGTTCCCAGAATTTCGGACCGAGACTCGACCAGAAACTGCTGGTGGAATGGTTGATATACTCAAAGTCGGTTTGCATCACATTAATCCTCTCGTCAATGTATTGGTTGGCTCCCGAGAGCATTTTCATCCTGTAACTGTCTTCACCTGTGGCATTATAGAAGGCGATGTTCTGACGAAGTATTCTTTCATGTGCCATGTTGGTCCAGTTAATGATTCCGCCCTCGGCAAGTTCCAGCAAGGCTCCAGTCTTTGCATCAGATGCATGGTGCCACGACATGAACTCTGCAACAGTCATACACGGATCTCCCAGGACATTGTTTGAAGTTTGTCCTGCACCTGAAGATGTTTCACCTGCATATAGATAATTCTCTCTCGATAGCATAAATTCCATCAGCGGCACAGATCGTTCTGTGAATATTTCTTCATTATCAGTCACGTAGGCTATGCTGTAACTGGTTATTGCAGAAGTGTTCTTAACGGACCCTGGTACATCGGTCTCATAGGAGTATCCCTTCATCGAGGATATGTATCTTCCGTATGGACCCATTGCAAAATCAACCATATTCTCGAAAGCTGTGTTCAGGGACCCCAGGTCATTATGCCTGTAGTCTGTGAAACCATACAATCTCCGCGCAATATCTTCATGGGCCGAACTAAGATCCCTTTTTGAGGCATAGATCCTGTAGGTAAAGGCATATGTGTCTCCCGCACTGATCCTTGAATCGTCATTTCCAATAATCGGGGCCCACACCATAGGCCGGACCCTGGCCTCCTTATCCCTGATTGCAACTCCAAATGGGCTAAGTGATAGCTGACAGGGAAGCGGATCAAAGGGCAGGGCGGAAGGATCGGCAATCACCCCGTAAGTAACCTCGTCTTTCGTGGTCAGCGTTGCTGGTAGACTGGCAAGATAGGCTGGGGTAAGGTAGGGAGCCGATGGAAAACGTTTTTCGGTCCAGGGCAAGGGTTGGAATATCTCAGTAACTTCATCGATCGAATAGGCTGGTGCTCCATAGTAACCAACAGAGAACCATGCATCGCTGTTCACAGGTTGGAGAGAGATATCCAGTTTCGGCTCTTCATTTCCGGCAGGAAGGGTCAAAAACACTGAAAAAGTATAATTCGCATTATCGGGATAGGTAATGCTGATTCCGGCATTGTTTCCCAATGCTCCTTCTGGCTGCATCAGTGTAAAACTGCCTGCATTGGAGGTAAATACACTGCCATTCCCGCTCCATTGCACTGTCCTGATATTAAAGTTCTGCCCGATGTTTCCCATTCCAAGGGAAGGTTTCGAACCATTCCTTATGACATAGAATATGGGTTGAAATACAACACTCGACCCCGAACTCTTTTCAAGCAACCGGATGCTGTGGTCTGGATACGTGTACGTGATCCTGTACCTTTCATTCTCCAGTACCGACTCTTGTCCCGACAATACCGGGAAAGCAAAGACCAGTAATATGATCGAAAAAATGGCCGTACCCTTACACTTCATTTTCATGGTATTTGATATTTAAAAAGGCTTTGTCAGCGAAAACAGATTTGCTGACAAAGCCATCTTTGCATTATTTAATTGTGATCATCCTGCCCAGGGATTCACGTCCATTTTCCAATCTAAGGATATAACTGCCTGAAACCAGGGATGAAACATTCACTGCATTGTCAGATAGTTCTCCTTTCAATATCTGCTCACCCATGATATTAAAGAGTAAATACCTTTTAAACTGCTGGTTTCCGCGAATATAAATCATGTCTGTTGCAGGATTCGGGTACACCGAGATCTCCTGTCCGCTGACCTCATTGATGCCACTTACATCTTCAATCTCATATACAAGCGCGGGTCTCCATTCAATAATGCCGGTTGTAACATCCTTGAATTTCGCCAGGGTACTGGTTGCATCTGTATAGGAAGAAAGGATCACAGTGAACTGATTCAATGAACCATAGATATCATTCATAAAGATCTCATTGATATCCCATTCAACAAAAACACTGTCATCTTCAACAGTCTGTGCCAGCGCCAGGGTGTTACGGTCTCCTGCCGCAGGCCGGGTTGAAAAGATCATTGCATCGCTGTAGAGGCCATCCATATATTCACAATCGATCTGTACTTCAACGGGATCTGTTACATTTGGCGCAAGAGTAATGCCATACAAATACATTCTCAGTCGCACATTGGTGATATTTTCAGGTAAATTATCCCCGGAAATATCGAACGCCAGGTACGTCTCCTTGGTATAGAAGGGTCCCTCTCCCTCAGGGGTTGCCTGGTCACCATACAGGTCGTACTTCACTTCAAGCCGGGTGATATCAAGCAGCCTGTCGCCGGCTTCTTCAAGGAAACAATCCTTTTCAACCGAAAGCAGGTTCCCTATGATCTCCACCCAGATATCATCAGTTCCAACGCATCCGTTTGCATCGGTAACTTCCACCATAATCTCATTCGTGCCCAGATGGAAAGCTTCATTGGCAAGGCTTACATCAATGGTCTGTGCGATGCCTTCATCAATGGCTTTATCATCATTGTACCACTGGTACCCGGCAAAACCTGCCCCGGCATCCAGCGTTACACTTCCTTCCTCCCTGAACGATACATCATCACCCAGGTCCTGGGGTACAGGAAGCTCATTTACGGTAAGATTGGTAACAATGGTCTTTGTACATCCATCGGTTTCAATGACATCCGTATATGATCCTGCCGTGGTGTATTCGCTCTGACTTCTGGGTCCGGTTTGAACGATATGCGCATCACCATTACAAATAGAAACATCATTGGTTTGTGTTCCATCCTGGATGAACATCGCATGATAGGTAATGACACTGTCGGCACCGCAGTATGTTGTAAGTGTGTCCCTGTACACCCCATCCTCCGATACCTGTTCATCGCCTACCTGCAGGAAGGAACCTGCGCACAAAATGGTATCGACATCCACCTCCTGCCTTTCGCAGGCTGAGGATATTTCCAGGTGAGGTATGTCACCCGTAGAACTTCTTGAACTGTAAAACTTTACCAGCGGATTGTCAGTACCTCCCGTAATCCTGATGGAGATAAAATCACTGCCATTTGCAACTGCAGTATTATAAAATGAGGTGACATCAATTGTTACCCACCTATAATTTGCATTGTTAACAGTCACGTTAGCAAGGTTTGAAAAGCTCTCTTCAGCAGGTTGGTTCGCCCAGCTGATGTTCGCTGGCAGCGGGCCCTCCATGATATCAAAGATCACATTGATATCCCCGGCCGTGTTTGCATTGTAGAAGTAAATATTAAAATCTACGCTATTGGCAGCTACCAATTCATTTACAGGCAATTCAACAAAGCCAACCCGGCTCCACGTAACCGGCGGGGTTTTTACCTCGATTGCTGTGGTTTCCAGAAACTTTTCAAGATTCGTTGATGTGTTCTGAATATAGCCATCTTTCGTGGCTACATCAATGACCTGGGCATCCAGTTGGATACCAAGGAAAATTAGTACTAAAAATAAAAGTCCACATTTTTTCATAATAGTTAATTTAATAGTTAATAACCTGGATTATTTATATTTATAAGTTCATTGGATTGAATTTCTGTATAGGGAACAGGCCACAGGTATCCTTTCACGGCATCGAAATTCCGTTCCCTGAATGAGTATATTTCGTAGCGCGGTTTCACATAATCCACCAGTAAATCTCCATAGGTTTCCACCTCATTGTTCTCAAAACCTCTTTCGGGTGAAAACACCGTGGACAGGTGGTTTCTGAACAGTTCTTCCGTTTTGAATATCTTATCGAAGAAATAGCTTGGATTCCGGAGGTACCTCAGCATATCATTGGGCATTAAACCATCTGCTTCAATCTGTTGCAGGGCCTCATTATTCAGTACGTGATAGAAAAGCAAGTTGGGATCATAACCTTTTCCGTCAACATATGCCGATTCGCCAATGTCCCACCTGGCAATATCCACAATCCTGCTACCTTCAAATGCCAGCTCCACTCTTCGCTCATGTCGTACAATTTCCCTCAATTCATCCTGTGTTAGCCCGGTTCCTTCCGACTCCTCAACAACAGGCATCATCACTCCCGGTCGTTGCCTGACCTGGTTCACCAGGCTGATAATTTCCGACTCATCTGCAGCACCCCCGGTTTCGCATAACGCTTCTGCCCGCATCAGCAGGAGGTCAGCATACCTGAAAAAAATATTGTTTGAGCCCGATTGTTTGTGTCCCCTCAGGTTGTAATCTTCCTCGTAATCTACCCATTTGCGTATCCTCAGACTTGTGAAATTGTATGCTTTCTTGTTAAAAGGAATGAAATAATTTATAGCCCCGCTGTTCTGGTATCCATCGAAAGTATAAGGGAGGGTCAGTGTATAACTCAGCCTGGGATCTCTCCCTTCGAAGGGATTCTCCGGGTCAAAAGCCGGATTCGTATCCTCTGCACGTGTACCGTCGGCCATATAGTATTCCTTCACCAGGTTGTAATCGGCCTGGTACGAGGACCAAGCATAGAAATAGGTAGTCCATGGAGAAGTAAGCAATTCTTCAGTCTTTCCCTCAAGGTATTGTGCATCAAAGATCACTTCCTTATTGATTCCTTCCGAACCGGACAGAAACAACCCGGTATAATCAGGGAAAATTTCATAAACCTGTGTTGCAATCACTGCTTCGCTTTCATCCAACACGATTTCATAATCATAATTATTCAAGGCCACCCAGGCTTTCAGTGTGCGTGCAGCGCCACTTGTGGCCCTTCCCCTGTCGGCTTCACTGTATTCAGCCGGAAGGTAATTCGCAGCACTGTCCAGTTCTTCATAAATAAATTCCAGAATGGTGTCCCTGGATGCTCGTTCTTTATGCTGACGGTCAAGTCCCTCCGGATCCAGGCGGAACGGGACATTACCAAAAAACTGGATCAGGTCGCTGTAAAAAAATGCCCGAAGAAATCTTGCCTCTGCCTCGTAACGCTTCCTGGTTTCCTTATTTGAGATGCTGACCTGGTCGATATATGCCAGTACAGTGTTGGCTCTGAGGATACCCATGTAGTTCCTGGCCCATTTACGTTCTGCCAGTGCAGAGTTCTGATTCTGTCCCTGGTCCCAGAACTCCACTACACCCATCCATGACTTATCCATAAAACCGTTGTCCGTCATGAAATCGGTAATCAAAGGGTCAATGTTCTGATAATCTCCTCCTGCAAGCCCCATACCTGTCAGCGCCTTGTATGTGCCATTCAGGGCCAATACGATATCGTTTTCTATAGTGAATCCTTCCGGCGAAAGAAACTCTTTAGGCTCAAGGTTCAGCCTTTCCTCACATGAAATGAAGCACACCATCAACGGAACGATCAGATATTTTACTTTATTCATGTCCAATCAGATTTTAATATTTATACCCAATGAATACATCCTCACCTGGGGGTGAAAATCAGCTGTAATCTTATTGAAGGACTTTTCAGGATCAAATCCTTCTAGTTTGGTGATCGTGAATGCATTCTCAATACTCATATTGATCCTGATCTCATCAATCCCTGCTTTTTCCAGTATCGATTTTTTGAACGTATACCCCAGTTCAATGTTTTTAATCCTCAGGTATGAAGCATCCTGCATGTAGTAGGTCGACACTACATTTGCCCGCTGGGAATCATCGTACACATGCTGATAGGTCATTGATGGAGTTTCGGGTGTCCACCTCTTATCTGCAATCTCTGAGGAGATATTGCCCCTTCCACCCCAGAATGGCGTAACCATCGCTCCCATAATGTACGCTTCTACTCCATAGGTTCCCTGGGCGAGTATATTGAAATAGATATTTTTATAGCTGCCGCCGAGATTGATGGCATACATCATTCGTGGCTGCGAACTGCCCATATAGGTAATATCATCATTGGTAATCAGGTTGTCCTCCTCACCATCCGGACCACTGATATCCTTGAATTTCAAATCTCCCGGTACAGGCTGCCTGTAAATTGCGGAAGGATCTGCATGCTCAGGTTTCAGTTTATAAAACCTGTCATGATGCGGGATTTCCGGATCACTATCATTCTGCCATGTAAAATCTTCAACCTGGTAAATCCTGTCAAACAACAGTCCGAAATAGGAACCAAAAGGATATGAAACCTGTGATCTGATAATATTGGCCGGAGGTTGGTATCCCGATATCACACCGTGACTTACAAAATCAAGTTCGCCCAGGTCCATGATCTCATTTTCCAGGTAAGTAACATTTATGTTCCCGTTAAACACCCAGTTGTTAAACCTGTTGTTATAATCCAGCGCTGCTTCGATGCCCCTGTTTCTCATTTTTCCTATATTCTGGTAGGGTTTTGATGCTCCTGAAGTACCCAAACCAAGCGACAACGGAACATCGATGCGTCCGAGTATATCAGTAGTTAACTTATTGAAGAGGTTCATGCTCAGCGAATAATGCCGGAATAAAGAAGCGTCGAGTCCGATGTTCACTTGTTCAGTCACCTCCCAGCTGATGTCCCTGTTTGCCAGTAATGTTGTTGCTGTTCCCTGGTAAACCTTGCCTCCGAAAGAGTAATACTGACCTGTTTCGAGCATATCGTAGGAAGGATAATAGACATTGATCCGCTCATTCCCGAGCCTTCCCCATGATGCCCTCATTTTCAAGTACATAAAATCAAACCGTTGCATAAACTCCTCTTCGGAAATCCGCCAGCCTGCAGATACAGAGGGGAAAGTACCCCAACGGTTTTCACTGGAAAACCGGGAACTACCATCCCTCCTGACATTGGCCTCCAGGAGGTACTTATCATTGTAGGCATAATTGATCCTGCCGAAATAGGACATGGTAGCCCGTTCTCTTAATGAACTTGACAAAAACCTGGTTTCAGGATCCCCGAATGTGAATGATGGGGAATTGGCCAGCAGGTCCTTAATTTCCAGGTTGTCCTCGCTGTAGTTATAGCTCAGGAATTCATACCCTGCCAGCATCCGGATGTCGTGACCGGAGAACTGCAAAGAATAATTCAGTGTTGAAGTAAAAGTAGATGACAAGGTATTGCTCATTATTTTCTGCAGGGAAGACTGAGTAATTGAACTGACCTCATCCTCAAACGGATTACCAGCTAAAGCTACTGATGGAACAAGTCTTGTATATTGGTAACGGTAAAGTGTCTGTCCAAATAATACTTTTGCTGTGAGTCCGCGCAGCAAATCTGCCTCGCCCTTCAGCGTATAATTGAAGTTGTTCCTGTCCCTTGTAATACCTCCCCCGGCATCTTCCATCGCAAGGTACCTTGCTTTTCCGCCATACATCCCCTGTTCACCGGTGATACTGTCAACCACATAGATAAAACCAATCGGGGAAGTCGTGGCAATTGATGTCATCACGGTAGGTGTCGAACTCGTCAATTCTTTCTCATTATTACTGTAACCACCGAGGGTAAGTCCCAACCTGATTCTTTCATCAGCAAATTTGCTGTTCATCTGGGCCCTGTAAGTGATTTTCTCGGCGTTGGTTCCCAGCAATACACCATCCTGGTCCTGGTAACCGAAGGAGAATGCGAAATTGTAATTTTTCTCACCACCACTTACGGTTGCATAATAATTTTGCATCCACGCCGGGCTGAAATAAAGGCGGTATAGATCGAGTGACTGCAAACGAAGATCATCGCCACTCTCCAGGGCCTCCAATCTTTGCTCATCATACGGGACATTCGGGTAGCCAGAATTAAGCCTTGCCTCGTTCAATAGTTTGGCGTAAGTAAACCCGTCCACCGGATCGGGAAGTTCCGTTGCTTCCTGTAGTGAAGTTGTGGCTGAAAAATTGAATTTCAGCCGGCCCTCTCCCTGTTTCGTTCTGATGATAATTACTCCTGCTGCAGCACGGTTACCGTAGATTGCAGCTGAGGATGCATCTTTGAGAACGGTCATAGATGCAATGTTCCTGGGATGGACATCCTCAAGTTCACCTTCAATGCCATCAATGATCACCAGAGGATCGTTATTGTTTTCAATAGAGGATACTCCTCGGATCCTGATTTCTGCATTGTCCTGGCCTGGCTGACCTGAATTCTGGGTTACCATTACGCCTGAAACTTTTCCCTGCAGCGCCAGCCCTGCATTTGTGATGCTTCTCGAATCCAGGTCGTCAACAGCCACATTCTCAATGGCACCGGTCAGGTTAAGCCGCTTCTGTGATGAGTACCCGGTAACAATAACCTCTTCCAGGTTGGTATAATCCTGCTTGATCGTAATTTCATAATAGTTTACAGAGTTGACTGGGACACTGGTTGTCCTGTATCCCACATACGAAACAATGAGTTCCTTTGCCCGGGCCGGAACCTCCAACTCAAAGACTCCGTTTAGGTTTGTAATGGTGCCAACGCTACTCTGATCCACCCTGATCGTTACACCAATCATTGCCTCTCCGTTTTCATCTGTTACTTTACCCTGGATTTTCCGGTCCTGGCCGTATCCATTGCTAATGAACCAGAGCAATGACAATAACAACAATATTTTTTTCATCGATTTAATCATTATTATCTGCAAATAATTGAAAAAACACCCGCCGGGATATTTTCAGCTGGTTTTTCAAAACGAAAAACCAGTTTTCCTGTCTGAACAGGTTCACTAAAAAGGAAACTGTTCATGGTTTGGTAATTCCCCTGCTTTCGGAGAATTTCTTTTCCGTGCTCATCTTCAAGCGTATAATCCCTCAAACAAAATGGGATTCGGTCTTCGGGATGGTTCATCTGGACGGATTCCATGGGATGATCATAATCCGAATCCAGGAAAAGCCGTACTTCGCGTATCAACTGGGATTTGTCCCATGATAATTCAAGGACAGGATGTTCATCATCAAATTCAGCCACCCATGCATTGGGCTGCGCAACAGGACGGTTGTAGCCATTGAGAAGTTGCTCCGGGGAGAAACACTGTATTGGAGAGGAGCACATCAATGCCATATTCAGTCCGTTCGGACGCCTTTTCGGGGTCCAGAATTCAAATTCATCGATCCCCGATCCTGGAGCCGGCACCTGCTTCCCATAATTTGAAACCGCCCCATTCGTCTGATTATATAACGAAAGTATCCCTGTGATTCGTGTTAAGCTCAAGGCAACCTCTACATTTTCATTTTTCATCAGGCAGAGGAAAAGGTACTTGCCTTCTTCCACGATGGTATTAAAATTGATATCAACCTGCTGAACACCTTTCTCAAGTGTAATATTTTCCTCTTTCAGCAAAATATCCGGGGTGTGGTTGCCTGGTTTGCTGCTGATCCGCAACTGCACCTGCAGTTCTGTCTTCATCCCTGCCCTTACCCCAATTGTAAACCCAGGCAATATGCCTCCGGGGGATGGTAGCATCTGTGCTTTGGAATGAACCAGTTTCTCCCAGCCGCCATTATGGGGTAATTCAGATAAAGAAAGGCTGCTTGAGGCTGCTATCCTGGCAGAGGAAATAAGATTGTGAGTAAGATCATTGGCTATGCCGGGTATATAATGGCCCGTTTGCAACAGCTTTTGCTGAAATTGATGCAATGCTTCCTTTTTAAGCAGTACTTCAGGTGTGATCCCCTTCTGTACGCATATTGCAGCGGCCATTCCAACTGCCTGTCCGCCATGTGCAGTTGTAGCCATTACCCTGGTTGAACCAAAAGCGATGTGGCTGACACTGATGATGCGCCCGGCAAAAAGAAGATTCTTAATTTTCTTTGGAAAATAACATCTGAAAGGAATCTGGTACACCCCTTTTGAGTGCCACTGTGAGCAACTGTCGAGTTCACTGTATATTCCTTCACTCGGATGGAGATCAATCGCCCATCCTCCAAAGGAGATGGCATCAAAGTGTTCTTTTTGTTCAACTATATCACTCTGACGGAGCATATAATTACCTTCAAATCTCCTGCTTTCCCTTTTTCCGGGGATCAGTCCGACCCATTCAAGTGTCAGTTGATCTGCATTGTCGAACTTTCCGGAATTCTTGATATAGTCCCAAACACCATATGCAACTTTCCAAAGTTCAAATTTAATTTCTTCCGTTTCATGAACAGTATCCTTTTGTCCTCCATACTCGAACCACCAAAGATTACAGCCATCTACACCAGCTTTAACCTTATGAATTTTGGGAATGGAATTATAATCTTTCAGTGCAAATGATGGTGCTACATATTTAACCGGCTTCTCCGCTCTTTTGGAATAGAAGAATAGCGTGTGGCCCAGCAATTCACCAAAATCATCCTTATTTACAGCAATCGGCTCGTCAAATTCATCTGAGTTTTCTGCGCCCATCCTGAAAGGGACACCTGCCTGATAGGAAAGAATCCCATCTCCCGATGCATCAATAAACATCTCGCCAGAGAAAGCATAGATAGTTGAATTCTGTGAATTGAACCCCATGATTTTCTCTATTTTCTCCTCACCTGTTTTCTGCACTGAGAATACAGCAGTATTCAGATATAAGTCTATTCCCGGCTCCTGCATCACTTTATCAATAAGGACAGTATCGAAAATCACCGGGTTGCCTTCCCTGTTCCGGTAGAGATTCTCGACCATTATCTCATCAATTATACCCCCTTCTCTTGCCCATCGATTGTTATTGCCCATATGCGATGTGGCACCAAGTGCCCACAATCTGACCTCGCTTGAGGAGTTGCCACCAAGCACAGGGCGGTCATTCAATAGCGCCACCCTGGCACCTTCCCTGGCAGCGGTAATCGAAGCACAAACACCTGCCAGTCCACCACCTGCAACAACCACATCATAGTGGTTTTCTACTGTTTTCAGCTCTCTTGACGATATGTAGTCTTCTTTTATCATGTTCCGAATAATTCCTTTTTAAGTTTTTTCTTTTTTGTTCCAAAGAAGATAAATAGTGAGAAGATCAGAACAACAGTCCCGGCTGTCAGGATATAACCTGCACCTTTTTCCGATAAAATTCCCAGGACCAGGATCATCGTTCCTGTAACTGCTGCAGCCACAGAGATTACCCGTATTCCAAAGATGTTATCCTCCCTGGCAGTGCTTGTCTCTCTGCTTGCCAGTTCCTTTTCTTTATTGGAAGTCTCCACATATTTTTTATAATCTTTGATATCCAGCCTCTTCATACCAGCATATAGTTCAAATAATGATAACATACCAAGTGGAACCAGTGCACCAAGGGCCATTTCATTTGCCCGGGAAAGGCTGATGTCAAGGAGGACCGGTGCTAAAAACTTAAAAAAAGCAGTGATGGAAAGACTGAGAACAGTAATGGTGACGATTGCCTTTCCGGTAATCCTTTTTGAGAACAATCCCCATATTGGAGGGGCATACAGAGGCACTCCTGTGATCGCTGCCACTGACAGTACTACATTCACAATTCCTCCGAATCGAGGCACCAGTAAAGCGACAACAATCGCACCAGCACCAAATAATATGGTTGAAATTCTGGCAACCCTGATCAATACCTTCTGTGAAGATTTTGGACTGAATACCTTGAAAAGATCGTTTGTGGTAACCGCTGCCATCATATTCAGTGTTGTATTGACCGAACTCGCAGTGGCAAATACCATTCCTGCAAGCATCAAACCCAGCATTCCTGAAGGAAGTACCTGCTTACACATTAGCAAGTAGGCACCTTCGACTTCCTGCAGACTATCGAGTGAAGGATTGAGTGCACGGTAGATCATGGGGGGAAGCATCCAGAACAACGGGAAAAGCAGGTAGAGCAAACCAAAGATCAACCCCACCCTGCCTGCTGACCTTTCATCCTTAACACTGGTATATCGTTGTACATAGGCCCAGTTTCCGCCTATAAAAAACAAGTTATAGATGAGAAAAGCAAACATGAACCAGGGAGTATACTCCTGGTTCGTAAATGTAAAAAAGTCCCCTGGCACATCGGATATAAAGCCCCTGATCCCGTTGACCTCACCAAACGACAAAGGAATTACGATAAGTACCCCTACAGTAAGAATGATAAATTGCAATACGTCAGTAGTCAGTACGGCCCAGAATCCGCCAATTGCCGTATAGAGCAAAATTGATATACCAAGAAACAGGATAACTGATTCTATAGGAAAGCCGGTGGACACATTCACGATCCTGGCAACCGGGTAAAGAAATGCCCCGGCAGTAAAGAGAGAGATAAAAATAAACAGGTAGGTGTACATTTTCTGTACTTTCTTTCCAAATCGTTGGGAAATATACTCTGCCACAGTTAAGGCTCCTGTCCTTTTCCACCTCCTGGCAATAAAAAGAAAGATGAGGAACCCGCTGATGGCCATGGTCGATTGAATAGTTATGGAAACCATGCCACTTTCATAGGCGATGGAGCCCCATACCACAAATGTTCCTGCAGAAAAGAAACTCATGAATAACGAAAGCCCGCTGATCCATGACGGAATGCCCCCACCTCCGGCAAAAAAGGATTTCATATTTCGACCCGTCTTTGAAAACGAGATACCCGCTACAACCACCAGGATAGAAAAGAGGAAGATTAACAAATAGTCAAGCTGCGTCATAATCAACTATTCAATTTTTACGAAATCTACTGTAACAGGCATTATTCACCATGCGAAATCAAAATAAAATTTTCGGAAACGTTACCGGTAACGTTTCCAATTTTCGGTAACGTTTCCGAAAAAAATGCTAATTTTACATGTTTAAACAATAAAACAATTTGCAGAGCTTCTGATACAACTACCATTATTATAAAGAATGAGGGCAAAGCATATTACAATCAAGGATCTTTCACGTATCCTGAATGTCTCGGTATCAACTATATCCAGGGCATTTAACGACAAATCGGATATCAGGAAAGAGACGCGGAAATTGGTTCTTCAAAAAGCAATGGAACTGGGCTATCGTCCCAATCCAATGGCCCGTAACCTTCAGAAGCAGATATCCAAAAACATTGGAATTATTGTACCTGAACTTATTGGTTCATTTTTTCCATTGGTGATAAGCGGTATGGAGGAAGTATTTTCCATGAAAGGCTACCAGATGCTGATTCTCTCTTCGTACGAAAGTTTTGAAAAAGAATTGGAACGGATCAAAACCCTGGAGGATAGTATGGTTGACGGCATCATTATCTCACTGTCGAGAGAAACCAAGAATGTGGATGTACTAAATCAACTCATTCAGACAGGTATTCCGCTGGTAACCTTCAACCGAACAAATCCGGATATCAAAGCACCAAGGATCATTTTTGATGATTACAAATGGGCCTTACTTGCCACAGAACACCTGATAATTGAAGGTTGCAACAATATATACCATTTTGCTCTTCCCTTCCATCTTTCCATCAGTAAGCGAAGAATTGAGGGATTTAAAAAAGCCATGACAAAGTATTGTAAGCATTGCAATGATTTGCAGATAATTGAATCAGGCATTTCGCTTGAAGATGGAAGAAAAACGATGCAGATTTTAATAGAACAGTCGATCGTTCCTGACGGAATATTTGCCTCAAGTGACAGATTGGCAATAGGTGCCATCCAGGTACTTAAAGAAAACGGATACAAGGTGCCTGAAGATTGCAGGGTAATGGGGTTCTCAGAATCAACATTGGCAACCATAATAGAACCCCAGCTAAGTACAGTTACCCAACCGACAAAAGAAATGGGCAAAAAAACAGCAGAAATGATGATCCGGTTGCTTGAATCAGAAGTCGCATTGGAACCTGAAACAATAAAGTTGAATGGAAAAATAAAAGTCCGGCAATCAACCAGGGTCTAAATCCTTTACCCATTTAAATCCGGCCGCTTTCTACTCCTTGGCCTTATGATGCATCGAAACTTGCTCTCTATTTGTCAGAGAAATGGATTAAAGGGTAGAACGGCTTAAATTACCGGGAATGCATTTCAATTAATTTGAAAGAGAAAAATTGAGCAAAGGTTGCTTCTTCTCCACCTTTGCAATGTAGTGCGGATAGACAGCTGAAAATGTCATATTTGCGATGCGCTTATCGTGTTCAAGTGTTGTTGTCATAATAGTGTTGATTTGCAATGATTTTAGTTTTTTCTCACAGAAATATCCAATGCTTTCTCAAGTATGCCTATTGCGAGAAACAGGGGGCACTTCCACCTAAAGTTGACGGATTGGCATCTCGAGTATCACTCGCAGCAATACATTTAATTGAAAACTAGTCAATTATAGTCAGTTTTTAGTATCCTGATCTGGATTCTATCTTTTCTACATGCCCCATCCAGTAGTCCCAGTTGTCATCCACCGCCTGCATGACACGTTTGGGACGCCAGTCGTCGTGGTACAGGCTGAAAGGATTCCCGGAACTGTTGCCAATATTCACAAATTCCCAGCCAAACCGGGTTCCCTGTTCCAACGTATTCATCAGGATCTGCTGCAATTTTTCATCACTGTAATTAACGAAATCACTGCCATTAAAGGTCATGTGTTCCGTGACTGCCCAATCCCTGTTCCGATCATTCATCACCTGGTATACCCTGTCGTAGGCTTTCTGGTTCGGACTGTCGGATGGGAAATACCAGCTCCAGTTGACCTGGATGATATTGACATTTTCAAGACTGGATAAAAATTCTATGGGATCACCGTTTCTTCGCATCATAGTGTTCTCCACAGCATCCAGGTAATCGACAGCCACATATGCATCCTCACCTGCAACCGCCCTGTACGCAGCCGCATCTTCGCTTACCCAGCGGCCCAGGAATTGCGCCCGGAACCTGTTCCATGTTGCATTTTCCACAAAACTTTGCGGCATGGGGAAAGACTGCGGGAATGCAGATCCGGCATCGGTGATATTGTTGGCTTCCCGCCACTTTGCATATTCAGCGCTGGCATGCCCGCTGTAGCAAATGTTGATGGCTCCCATGTACTGGGGCTCCACGGTTGTTTCAAACCAAAGGATCTTTTTCGTGTCAATGCCGCGTGCCAGGTTGCTGATGAAGGAGTGTACCGTCTGGCGATATCCTTCGTGGTAGATGGATACCACATCATGATTAAAACCGTATTCTGTGTCTGTGACCCGCTGGCCTTTGTGATTGATGCAATAGGCATCAGGGTACTTTTTCCAGAACCCCTCGGGAATCTGTCCGCCTCCAACCGCATAGGTTTCGACCGATAAACAAGGGTACATTCCCTTTGCATAAATGGAATCGATAAGCTGGTTCAATGGATCCAGTGACACATCAATTTGTCCGTCCCCGTCAATGTCAAAGTGATGCCAGTAACAATTGATTTCAATGGCCGAGTAGTTTTTTTCCTTCAGGATAACCAGGTCGCTGATCAGCTGATGCACCGGCTCTTCTTTACCAAAATTCCGTAGTGGCTTTGCAATTTTTAAAAATTGCCACATACCATCAAAATAGAACCTGCCATCCCTGATTTCCAACAATGTGTAATCCGCAACCGGCTTCCCGGAAGTGGCTGGCTCACCCATATTTTGCGCATTGTTACATCCTGCAAACAAAAGAATCACCGTCAACAATGAAAGCTGTAAACCGGTAAAGAATATTAACGAACGTGGAATGAATTTCATATTGCGATTATAATTGTGATTATTGTTACTCAAATTCAACCTTGAACACAGTGGCCATTTCATTCATAACAAT
>JARGFP010000042.1 GCA_029210585.1 Bacteroidales bacterium | reverse complement strand
TGCACACAGTTACTACCAGCTTTTTCCGCAACTGGTGGCCATAATTCTAATGGTTATTGTTACCATACTAACCGTTGCACTTGCGCTGTATTACCAGCAACAGGTTATTGCTCAATGTTTTTGCTGATGTGAGCTTTTTAAGGCATTTTAATTACAGGCTCAATGCGAGTACCCAGGCCAGCAACTCAATTGACAAAGAGTACCTTTCCACACAACATGAAAAAGGCAGACAGTATGCAGTGGCCGGCGGACTCGGAGGACAGGCTTCCATCGGCAATGCAAATTCATTCGAATACCTGGTCGAAAACATCCTTACCTTCGATAAACAACTGACACAAAGTCAACACCTTGATATCACGCTGATGCAAAGCTTCAACCACAGGGAACGCAGTAGTAACAGCGTAACTACGCAAAATTTCAATACCGATATCCTCGGCGCCGACGGGATCGCCGACGGGACGGAATTGTTTGCCCCCGGTAATTCAGCGTGGTCGAGGAGGATGATCTCCTATATGGGAAGGATACGTTATAACCTCATGGACAAATACCTTTTTTCTGCTGCCACCCGGATCGATGGATCATCTGTTTTTGGCGCAAATAACAAGTACGCCATCTTTCCATCGGCTTCCGTGGGATGGAGAATCGATAAGGAAGACTTTATGGAAAGTTTCAACCGGGTGAATAACCTGAAATTAAGGGCTAGCTATGGTTCGATCGGCAATGAAGCCATATCTCCATACCAGACGCAGGCGCTTACGGAAGCCCTGGCCTATACATTCGGAAGTGGTGAAACACTCCTGGGATACCTGCCCGGTCTGAACGATTTCCCCAACGCTGACCTGAGGTGGGAAACTACCACGACGTTCAATTCAGGCCTTGATTTTGGATTTTTCAAAGGAAGGATCAGTGGATCATTGGAATACTATATCTCCAATACGGTAGATCTCCTTGTAAACAAGCAAATTGCCAATGCATACGGCTTCAACAGGATCATGACCAATCTTGGTAAAACAAGAAACAAGGGACTGGAGCTTACCATGAACAGTTACCTGGTAAGCACGGACAATATGAGCTGGTCTGTAAACCTCACCTATTCCAGGAACAGGAATGAGATCGTAGAGATAGACGGAACGGTGGATGAAGACGGAAATCCTGTCAATGATATCGCCAACCGCTGGTTCATAGGAGAGCCGATCAACGTGTACTATAGCTATCAATTTGATGGTATCTGGCAACTGGAGGAAGAAAATATCCTGATGCCGGAATCAAGGCCCGGGGATGTGAAGCTGGCAGATATAAACGGAGACACTACGATCACAGCCGAGGATGACCGGGTCATTTTGTATCGTGACCCCGACTGGTACGGAACCATCGGGACGCACTTTTCATTCAAAGGATTCGAGGTCTCGGCTGTAGCCAATATCCTCGTCGGCGGGGTCAGGTACAATGAATACATCGTGAATGGTAACTACGGTGCCGCCAAGGCTGCTTTCAATGCCATCAAAATGGATTACTGGACACCTGAAAATCCTTCAAACACTTATCCGCGTGTGTACATGGACGGGCAACAGTCGGAGTACAAGTCATCCTACGGCTACCAGGATGCGAGCTATTTCCGCCTGCGGACCGTAACGCTTGCTTATAATTTTCCGGTAAGGATCAGTCGCGCGTTAGGACTTGAAAGACTAAAACTCTATGCTACCGCCACCAACCTGCTTACCATCACCGATTACATGTCATACAGCCCGGAAGCCGATCCCGAGGATTATCCTGAAGGCAAAAACTACACGGTGGGTTTAAGTCTAACATTTTAATCTGATTTGTCATGAAAAGCAAGATATTATACATATTCGCAATCATCCTGTTGGTCCCGTCATGTTCAGATTACCTGGATGAGAAAGCCATCACAGACCTGACAAGCGACAGGGTCTACAATAACGTACAGGGATTGAAATCCGGCCTGATTGGTATCTACCACCACGAAAAAACCTATTACACAGCGCATGCCGAAGGACGACATGCCATGTCCATTTTGAGTGGCACCGATCTTTCGGTCTACAGGACTTCAGGAGATGCCGGCGCAGCCAGGTACAATAACAGCATGAGCCCGACCAACAGTACTGTAGCATTTAACTGGACCCATTATTACCAGATCGTGGAACGATGCAATGCCATCATCACAAGTGCAGAAACACTGGAGATGAACGAAGAGGACTATAATTTTATCATGGGACAGGCAAAAACAGCACGTGCGCATGCCTATTTTTTTCTTTTCAGGTTGTTTGATAATATCTACCTGACAACTGAACCCACCACAACCCTGGACAGGACCTTTAGTCCAGCTCCTGCAGAAGATGTATACAACTTGATTAATTCGGACCTGGAGGACGCGATCAACATGCTGGAATGGACCACTAATCAGCCAGGAAGGTATACAAAAGCTGTGGCCATGCATATCAAGGCAAAGGTGGCCATGTTCCAGGGAGACTGGGAAGAGGCTGCTGACCTTGCCACGACATTGATCAATGATGGACCGCATAGCCTGATCCCGGATGTAAACGATATCTTTCTGCCGGATGACCTGGATCACCAGGAGGCCCTCTACGTCTACCATTTCAATTTCGAAGAACCGGGCGAAGACAGGTTGTTTCACAGAATGCCACTATTATTCATGCCGCGATACAATGAAGTAGTGGGTGTTGAATGGGACAACAGTATGGGTGGCTATGCCTGGGGAAGGATGTATCCAAATGATTATTGCCTGGGCCTGTACAGTGAAGATGATGCCCGGATGGAGGCTTATTACCAGCGGTATTTTACATACAACAACCCCGACAAGCTTCCGGAGGATGTTGAGCTGGGCGATACAGTGGTCGTCGATAATGCTGAGACTGCCTTTCGCCAGATCCACCCCGGTACCAAAAAATACTGGGACCTGAGCAAAGAAGCAATCTTTACGCAAAGTGTGAAAGATATTATCCAGTATCGTTTGTCTGAAACCTACCTGATGGCCGCTGAAGCGTTATGGAGAGATAACAGGGAAGCAGAAGCACTGCCTTACTTCAATGAAATCAGGAGAAGGGCACTTGGACCGGAAGGAGAGGTTTCCTCGCTCAATGAACAGCTGATCATGGACGAGAATGCCAGGGAACTTGCGTTTGAGGGACACCGCTGGTTTGACCTGAAGCGTATGGGCAAACTGGTGGAACAGGTTCGGCTGTATGGCGGAGATGAACGGCACCTTGAACCACGGCAGAACATCCAGGAATACCATGTCAGAAGGCCCATTCCGCAGGATGAGATTGACCTGATGCCCGGTTATCCCCAAAACGATGGATATGAATCTATAAGTAAATAACATTAACTCATCATAGTTTTGAACCAAAAATCTATAAGTTATGAAAAAACAACTACTTACAATTGCTACGATGTTCATCTTTATGCTTTTTGCAGGATGGACTGCACAGGCCCAGGAATACCACTTCCAGGAAGGATTTGCAACAAATGACTTTCCCCCGGGATGGTCAGGTATTGAAATTGCCTGGTCGAGTTCCTCAACAAATGCACACAATGAATTTGAAGGCGATTATTGTGCAAAGCCGCGTCCTACCGATGCTGAATTGGTCACCAAACCTGTGAATGGCGCCGGCAAACTCTCATTCTGGCTGAAGGTAAAGGACAATACAGCCGGAGGTGTTCTGGATATCGATAAGTCAACCGACGGTATGGAGACATGGACAACGGTAACAACGGATCCCCAGGACAACAATAACGCTGATTTTCAGTTTATTGAAGTGGATATCAACGATGCAAGTACCGAGGTCTATATTCGATTACACCAGACATCAACAGGTGGTTCCAGCTCAACGGGAATCTTTACCATTGATGATATATCACTTACAAAGCTACCCCCGTCAGCAGATGATGCGACACTTACCGGTATTACCATCAATGGGGAAGCACTGGCAACCTTCGCTTTAAGTGTGAACGATTATGCTGTAGAGTTGCCTTATGGTTCTGATGAAATTGTTGTAGAGGCAACGCCAAATAATTCAAATGCCACGGTAAATATCACACAGGTAGCCAATCCATACGGATCCGAAGCGGAAAGAACAGCTACGATTAGTGTTACTTCAGAAGATGAATCTGTTACCCAGGATTATAACATTGTATTTACAGTTTCTGATTACCATTTCAAAACAGGATTCTCAGCTACAGGTGAGAGTGTGGCACCATTCCCGGGCTGGATCGCGGGATATACCTATGTCTCAACAAATATTGCAATCGCTTCCGGTAACCATGGCGAATACCCTGGAGATGCTGCATTTAAATTCATTCGCGGCCAGGAAGATAAGGCCGGTTACCTGATCAGCAGCAAATATACCAATGCAGGAACACTCAGCTTCTGGCTGGCAGTTGAGGCCGCTGACGGAAGCGAAACGTTGAAAGTGGAGAAGAAGGTTGGATTCGGCCTGAATGAAGAAGTAGCTGAATACACTTCTGCTGAACTGACTGATGAGTGGCAGCTGTTTAGCATAGATATTATGGAAACGGACAGTGTACAGTTTACATTTACTCCTACCATGACAACAGACGGGGATGTACGGATCTGGATGGATGATCTGGCCCTGACAGGATTTCCGGTTGTCTCTGCGAAGGATGTTATTTCAAAAGCAAATATCAGACTGTATCCGAATCCAGCCTCAGACTACCTTCGGGTAGACCTGAAAAATGAAGATTTTAGCCAGGTGAATATTTTCTCTGTCAGCGGACAAAATGTGCTTGAGAGAACCATCGATGAACGTGAATTCTTCATGGATGTTTCATCGCTGAAAACAGGCATTTACTTTGCCAGGTTCACCGGTGCAAGTGGCACCTACGCAATTAAGCTGGTTAAACAGTAGATTTATTTTTCATAGTAGTAGTTTTAGTTTAAGTTAGTAGTATAAAGACTGTTCTGCAGCGTAAACCTATTCGCAGGACAGTCTTTTTATACCCACGATCTGACAAGTTTTTCCTTAAATTTGTATCATCGTTCATTGTACATCACTTTGTTACGTACATCAGTATAATGGGTATGTTATTTCATTTAATTACAACTACTGCACAGCGCAGGGTCACTGCATTCCGTTCTGATGTTTCCTATGGGGATTATTAGATAGAGTTGTATATTGCAGAACTGAAAACTGATTCGAAAATACCAGCTGTCAAGGGAGCAGATCGGGGAGATATCGCTTGAAGCCGCTATTTGTAAATAAAAATTGAATACCTGAATATGAAATCCAATTTTGAAGTCAATGATCCGGACCTTATATTGAGTCCCTTTACAGGAATGGCAAAAAAGCATTATGTTGAGCTTGCAAAGTACTTGCTTGAGCGTGCTTTTTCACATGTAGATTCGTTGGAAACGCCCCTTTCTTTTCCCGTGGTTCCGGGAAAAACCTATCCGCAACCCGGTGATCCGGCCTGGCGGTACAGGTCACTTGAATTTGAGGCGCTCGAGCGTACATTTACGCTTGCTGGTCCATTGATCCATCTTGATCCGGATGTCACCATCCGGAATATCCGGTTACGCGATTATTATTGTTTTCACCTGTATAATGCGCTCACGCCCGGCAATGCCAACTCACTCCCACTCCCGGAAGAATTGCCCGACTCAACTTACCAGTTTACATGCGAATTCGGGGGATTGTTCAAGACACTGCTGCTTTTACCGGATGCCCTCTGGCCTCATTTCACAAAACAACAGCAGGACCGCATGGCAGTGACCATCTCGAAATGGGGACACCACCGGACCACTCAGAATAACTGGCGGATCTTCAATATCACTACCCTGTCTTTCCTGAAAAAAGCGGGATACGAGATCGATGAAGCGTTGTTGAAAGATCACCTGTTATGGGTGGTATCTTACCATTCAGGTGATGGATGGTACCTGGAGCAAACCTACAATTACTATTCCATCAGCTTGTTCATCGTTTACATGACCATCTGGAACAGGGCTTTCGGAGATGAATATTACCCTGAAATTGCCGATGTGATTGAGCGGTCGGCACCTCCATGGAATATAGTTTCCGTAGTCATGATCCGAGGGATGTCAGGGGAGATGACATCAATTTTTATCTCACGGGCAAGGCACTGGATAACAGTGTAGAGCAGAATAGAAGCTTTTCCATTTCCCAGAGCATGTTGTTCAATGGGGTGCGTGACGGTGTCATATACCGGCAGGCCATTATGAGAAAACCACCGAACAACGGGGTGGGGTATATCATCGACCTGGCAGAGATCACCATTCCGGGTGGTGTAATAAGGGTAGACAGGTCCCGGCTGGCTTTTGAATATGAACTGACCCTGGGTCACTTCGGGTTACCGCACCTGGATGGAGAGAAACCGAAAATAGCACACATTGAAGATGGACGTCGAAAAGGGACCCTCGTATCCATCCCCGGGCGCAAGGTTGCCCTGGTGGCATACCATGGGTGGGACCGGGTAGGGAACCTGGAACACGAAGGGAGGAACGCGGAGGCAGCGCGGAGCACAGTAGCGTATGTACAGAAAAAGCGGCTTGCAAAGAATCCGCCCATGGAACTCATGATCACTGCGATGTTGCACAAGACAGGTGATGCTGACTGGACAGATGAGGAGCTCAACCCGGTAAGGGATATGAATATTCTGGATGTCATGCCGTCAGGTTCCGCACTTGGCGTGGAAATCACTCTTTTTGACGGCAGGGTAGTGGTAGTGGATTTCAGGGATATCGATGGGAAAAGAGGATGTTGAACTTTGAACATAATTTAAAAACCATAAAGCAATGAAGGATGAAGCAGGATTTGTAGAGATCGCCTCAGGCGTTTTCCGGAAGATAGCAACCATGGAGCACCTGATGGTGGCTGTCATTGATTTCACAGGTGGCCCTATGAAGGAGCCTGACCCATATCACAGTCATGAACACGAGCAGATTACCTACGTAGTCTCAGGTCGGTTGAAATTCATTATTGAAGGTGAGGTAAGTGAATTGCAGGCAGGGGATACCATTACCATTCCTTCAGGGAAATCCCATACCATACAGACCCTTACGCCCGAAGTGCGACTGGTCGACAGTTTCTCGCCCATCCGGGAGGATTTTCTATAGTTTGTAAGTGCTGTCTATTCTGCCGCCACAACATAACCTGCGTCAGCGATCTTCAACTCAATCTCATCGCGGGTTACGGCGGTTTTGTCATACTTCACGGTAGCAATGGAGTCTGTGTGTGAGGCGGTTACTTCAGCAATGCCTTCAAGGGAACTAATACTCGTTTTTACCGCATTCTCACAACCTTCGCAGGTCATACCATGTACCGGTATCACTACTTCCACGAGGTTTTCGACATTTACCTCCTCCTGGGCGGAGGCTTCATTCTCACTTTTGTTTGCCGGGTTGCATGCAAAGGTCAGTAATGCCGCAACAAGAAGTACAAAGATTTTTTTCATCTGTTATTTATTTAATTGACATCAAAGTAATTATAAATTTACTAATTGTCTGTCCATAATGTCCGATATCTTCGCAAGCCTTGAGCTCGAACATTATGATCCAGCCACTCGACTCTATAGACAGACCATTTACTCAAAGAGCCTTTGCACTCACTTATGCAGTTTTTAGGGTCAGATGGAAAGTGCCAAAGGTTGACTGGATCACGTCTGGCGGATTCCTGTATCAGTAATCAATGGAGAGGATCCTCCCATCGGTGAAATCAAAGAATTCATGTTTTTCCGCAGGTGTAACGCCGGTCCGGAGATCGCTGGGTTTTACACCGGCTACTTCCATACAACCCGGACATGCAAAGAGGGTGACTCCTGCGTTCACCAGTTTGTTGAACAACCCATCAGAGGATCCGAAGGGTTCCATCTCCAGGTTGGGCGCGTCTTTGGTTACCATCTCAATGCCATCAATGTCAAAATACATCAGCACATCGTAATCGGGAGCGAATTTCGCGGCCATGCTGAGGGCCATCAACACCTCATGCTGGTTATCGGCTCCTTGTTTTACATGGATAAAAATCCCTTCAGTTTCAGCTATTCGGGACATGTTGACCTGGGGGACCGGGTTTTCATTGACCCTTATGCAGGAGACTGCAAGCAGGAATGCTACGAATAAAATTGTGAATTTTTTCATTGCTGGATGATCGTTTGATTTAATTGTAAAGGTAAGGTTCTGCGAACTTATCTGCAATAAGTATGAGGATGATGAAGAGGTAAAACAGGTTGACAGTCACAAAAGAGGTTCTCCAATGGTCCATGATCGTACCCTTGAAGGAAAGTATCACCATACGGATCATGAATAGGATGACGCCGCCAGCCATGACAAATGAGATAATTGAACTGTGCATGATTCCTGATACCGGAAAAATCAAAACAGAAACTGCTGCAGCAAAGATCCAGGTGAAACTGATATTGCGTAACTGGAAGTCTGTAAATATATCAGTGATCACCGGCATCCCGGCCGTACTGAATTCATCGCCGATTTTTACCAGCAACAGCCAGTAATGCGGCATCTGGCCGATGAAAAGGAACAGGCTGATCAGCAGAATTTCCGGATCTGCAATGTATCCTCCTGCCGCGACCCATCCAATCAGGGGAGGCAATGCCCCGATGACCGCCCCGGGAAGCACGGCAAAAGGAGTGATCTTTTTCAGGGGGGTATATACCAGGTTGTACCAGGCAAGGGTCAACGCTCCGATGGCTGCAGCAAGGACCGACCCGGTGAGCAGCAGCAAGCCAAGCCCTGTACAGGAGAAGATCACGGCTGCAAGCACAGCATTCAGTAATGAAATCCTGCCGGCAGGAATGGGACGCGTGGCGGTTCGCTTCATTAACCGGTCGGTTTTTCTCTCCTGGATATGATTGATGGTGCTGGCCCCCATCGACATGAAAAATATCCCGAAAAATGCATAGATAAAACCTATATCCAGGGACCCGGAAACGCGGTAATATCCCAGGAATCCGGTGAGGGCAACCGGAATGGAGATTTTTATCTTGCCAAGCTGCAGAAGGGAGGTCAACAGCTCCCTGTTCCTGCTTTTACTCATTAATACTCTTTATATAGGCGATAATGAGCTCGATCTCCTCTTCGGTAACAAGACCTTCATAGGAGAGCATCAGTCCCTTGTTAAATCCGTCGACGATGGCGGCGTTGGGGTCATAGATAGAGGTCCTGATATATTCTTCATCCACCATTACTTCGGTCTTTTCTCCATCGACCGTAACTTCCCGCATGGTTCCCCAGTGACCCAGGTAGGAGGGACCGACCAACCTGGAGCCATCCGACGAATGACATGCGTTGCACCCGTTTCTGGTCAACACGTCGAATCCCTGGTCGGCAGGTGTGGCGGATGCGTCAGTTGTCGCTGCAACAGCAGTGGTGTCCTTCAGCCATTGTTCGAACTCTTCTTCCGGCATTACCCGCACACCGGTATACATGTAGGAGTGCTCCAGTCCGCAATACTCTGTACAAAAAATGTCGTACGACCCAACCTGCCCGGGAATGAACCACATCTTTTTCAAATTCCCCGGCACCATGTCTTCTTTTACCCTGAACGCGGGGATGTACAGGCTGTGCAGTACATCCAGTGCCCTGAGATTCAGTACCACGGGCTGGTTGACCGGTACATAAAGACTGTCGGTCAGTTTTCCGTTTTCGTATTCGAATCTGAAATTCCACATCCGTGCGATTGCGGTAACCTCCATAGCCTCTTCGGGCGGGTTCTTCATGGGTTTCCATCCCATCCATCCGAAATAGAACATGACCAGCACCAGCGCGAGCGGAATGAATGTCCAGAGCAGTTCCAGCTTGACACTGCCCTCATTCTGTATTGCCTTGGGATGCTTCTCTTTCTTGTATCTCCTGATAAAATAGATCATTACTGCTGTAATGGCTACCAGGAAGAAGACCGAGACAATGAGGATGATCATGAAGGCCAGGTCGACTCCGGCGACGAAATTGGATGCGTCTTGGGGGGATATATCGTACATATTCTGCTGTTTATCGGTTATCTGAATAAGAAATCAAGCATGGTAATGATGATGACCACTACAACAAGTGCCACGATCAGTCCAACCATTACCCTGAACATGCGCTGGTCATATTTCAGGTGCATAAATATCATCAGCACGAATGTTGATTTTATACCTGCCACGAGAAGTGCGGCTGCTGCAGCCCATCTTGAAAGCTCGATTTGTGTGATCGCCACTGAAAGCAATGTGAATACGATCAGTAACGAAAGCACAAGTAAATAGGTTTTATATGATGTGATATGGTGTTTTTCTTCTGCCATGGTTTTCCGGATTTAAGCGATGAGATAGAATAATGGGAACAGAAAGATCCAGATCAGGTCGACCAGGTGCCAGTAGAGCCCCCCGTTTTCCAGCAATTGAAAATTATCGTGTGTGAGACGGTCGGTTTTTACATAGTAGTACATGAACCCCAATACAGCTATCCCGATAATGATATGGAATGCATGCAATCCGGTCATGAAGAAGTAAAGTCCGAAAAAGAGTACGTCACCAAACCCCAGTTGATCGAGATACTCCGAACCCGGAAAAATTCCATGTTCGAATTTGGCTCCCCACTCGAAATATTTATTGACCAGGAACACAATTGCCAGGAGGATGGTTGTAGCGATCAGTGCCAGTGTCAGCTTTTTCTTTTTCTGCTGAATCGCTGTGATCGACATGGCAATGGTGGCACTGCTGATGAGCAGTATGATGGTGTTAATGGTTCCGATCGCGACATCCAGTTCCTGGCTGGCCAGGTGGAACGCTTCCTGGTGCAGGTACCGGTATACGACATACGTGATAAACAGACCCCCGAACAGAAGTATTTCTGTAAAGATGAAGAGCCACATTCCCAGCTTTGATCCGATGTCGTCTCTGTGCACTACTGACATAGATTTTAGATTTAGTCGTATTTATAGGTCGCTTTATCAATGGTCGGAATCTCATCGAAATTTTCCAGTGTAGGCGGACTGGAGATCTGCCATTCGAGGTTGGTACCTCCCCACGGATTTTGCGGGGCTTTCTCACCCGTTTTGACCGCCCTGAACAGGTTGATCACCATGATCACGAAACCTGTCACCATCACCAGCGCACCAAGCGAAGAGATAATGTTCGGACCGTGGTACTCAGGCAGGTAGTCGAAGTACCTGCGTGGCATGCCCATGACCCCAAGGAAGAACATCGGCATATACAGTGCAATGTAACCGACAAAGAAGATCGCCCAGCCGGTTTTTGCCCATGACCTGTCATACATTTTGCCGTATATTTTAGGGAACCAGTAATGCAGCGCGCCGAAGAAGGCAAACCCTGTTCCGCCAAAAACAATAAAATGAAAATGCCCCACCACGAAAGCAGTATCGTGTAAGTGCACGTTGGTGGCAAGGGCACCAAGCACCAGGCCTGTCAGACCTCCGACCAGGAATACAAAAATAAATGATGCGGCCCAAAGAAAGGGTACATCCGTAGAAATGGATCCCTGGTGCATGGTTGCCACCCAGTTGAATACCTTGATTGCACTTGGTATGGCAACGATGAATGTCAGGATCGAAAAAGTAAACAGTGCGGTACCGCTCATCCCCGAGGTGAACATATGGTGTCCCCAAACGAAATATCCCACAAAGGCGATGGCCAGGGTGGAAAATACAATGAAGCGGTAACCGAAAATTGTTTTCTTTGAAAATGTGGGAATGATCTCTGAGATGGCCCCCATGGCCGGTAGGATCATGATATAGACTGCCGGGTGTGAATAGATCCAGAAAAGGTGTTGGAAAAGGATCGGGTCCCCACCCTTGGCCGGGTCGAAAAAGCCGATGTTGAATATCCGTTCACCAAGTACCATCAGCAGTGTGATGCCAACGATGGGAGTGGCCAGCAGCTGGATCCAGGCGGTTCCGTATATGGCCCACGGAAATACCGGCAGTTTCATCCAGCTCATGCCGGGTGCACGCAGCCTGTGCGTGGTAACGATAAAGTTCAGACCCGTAAGAATTGAGCTGAAACCGAGTACAAATGCCCCCAGGACGGCAGGTAACATGTTCGTTCCGGTCTTGAAACTATAAGGCGCGTAAAAGGTCCAGCCTGTATCGGGCGGACCACCACCGGCAAAGAGTGATGAGACCACCAGGATCGAACCGGCAATATAAATGTACCACGACAGCAGGTTCAGTTTCGGAAACGCAACATCCTTGGCACCAATCTGTATGGGCAGCATAAAGTTCCCGAAAACCGCCGGCAAACCAGGGATCACGACCAGGAAGATCATGATCACCCCGTGTACGGTGAATGTGGCATTGTATGATTGTGCGCCCATGATGGTCTTTCCCGGCGCGATCAGTTCAAGCTTCATAAGTACTCCAAGGGTGACGCCGATGAAAAACCATGCCATGATCGAATAGAGATACAACAACCCTATCCGCTTGTGGTCTGTGGACAGGATCCACTTGAAAATCCCCTTCCGGCCTCCTGTCTCCTCCAGGTAGCTCTTTGGTGCACTATTCTGTTTGTTTTCTGACATGTTATTTCGGTTATGTAGTTTTCTTGCGTTTCTTCAGGATCAACACCAGGAACACGATCAATGCGATAAAGATCATTAACGTGCCGGTGATCTTTGTAATATTCAGCACATATTCCTGTCCTTCCGGATCATATGCATAACAATACTGCAACACTTTGTTGATGGTTGGACCTGCTTTTCCCTCGTTGGCATCGATGATCGACATTTTCAGTTCGAAAGGAAGGAAATAGATCCCGTTCATATACCGGGTGATCTTTCCATTGGGGGAGGTAATCACCAGTGTGGCAGAATGTATGAAATCATTCCCCACCGCCTTGTACCTGAATCCCACCGCATCGGTCAGCTTTGCAATATTGACGCTGTCACCCGTATAAAACGTCCAGCCCTTCTCTGCCTGTTCCTTCTTTTCCATCAGGTTGAGGTAATTGTTCTTTTTCCGTTCGGCAAGCATGGAGGACTCACGCGGATCAAAACTGATTGTAATCGCCTGGTAATCCTCGCCGATCACCAGTTCCGATTTATCGATCACATCTGCCAACCCATCCATCAGGGGTGAGCAAATGCCCGGACAACGGTAGTAAACAAAGTTGAGAATGGTGGGTTTGTCGTATATGTCGCGCAGGTATACCGTATCACCTTCTATATTGAAAAGAAAGACGTCGAGGGGGATGGTGTTGTTGAGTTTTTCCTCTACCCCGATTTCAAGAGATTGCTGGGCGAGGTCCTGAGCCTGCAGACCAGGGAATGCAGGTAAAAATGCGAGCAGAAAAAGCGTTTTCTTCACAGTATATATTTTTAAGTTATAGCATTAATTTACAATATGTTATAAACTTTGTTTTTTCTCAAGGTAACTGGTTGCCTCGCAGAATAATATTGAAAATAAGGTGCTCGGCGAACCTTCATCAATGCTCCTTGTGCTTCGTTCAATATATTCATGCCCTTTTGTGCTTGCTTCCTCTGAAATTAAAATGCTCAATGATGAAGGTTTCATTGGGTTTAAATGATTGTTGGAAATGTACATATATAAAATGGTATATCCTTAACACATCATTCAACTTTTTGTTGAAGATCAAATTTACAAAAAACTCCTATTTTGCCCGGATAGGGAGGCGTGGGAAACTGAACGGTCTGGTTATTTAGAATGATTAAAAATAAGAGCTTCATTGATTCTTTTCAGGTTTACAATTTTTGCTGAATGTAACAATGCAGATTGAAAGCAACATAGGTCACATGATGTGCCCGGTCATTATCCGCTTCAGCTACCGGATGGTGCAGGGTTGCACTGAAGTGGTCTGAAAGAATATACGCAGTGCAGCAGGAGCAACAGTATTCATAGCAGTAATAGCATTATTCTTCCTAACTTTGGGATGCGGAACAGAATACCTCTGAAATGAAAAAAAATATCCCCAATCTCCTCACCATCCTGAACCTGGTCTCCGGTTCCCTGGCACTGTATCTGGTGCTGAATGGTCAACCGGCAGCGGCCCTCTGGTTTTTCACTGCATCGGTATTTTTTGATTTTGCCGACGGAATGGCAGCCAGGCTATTGAAAGCTACCTCTGCCATCGGTAAGCAACTGGATTCTCTTGCCGACCTGGTGAGCTTCGGACTGGTACCTGCAGCCATGATCTTCATGGTCCTCCGGCAGATCATCGCACCGGGACCCGGTTCAATGACCGGTGACATGAGCACAGCACACAAAGTAATATTGTTGACGGTCCTTATTGTACCGGCGTTCGCTGCGTTACGCCTGGCGCGGTTCAATACCTTTCCCTCTATGGATCATTTCATTGGGTTGCCCACACCGGCATTTGCATTATTCTGGACCGGTATCTATTATGATTACAGTATGCACCAGGCTTTTTTCGGACAATCGGTCAATGTATGGTTCATCTGGGGGGTGATGGTGCTGATGTCGTTGATGATGCTCGTTCCACTGCCGATGCTGGCACTCAAGTTCAGTAATTATAAGCTTTTTCCGAATTTCTCAAAATACTTGCTGCTGGTTGTGTCGGTTGTAATACTCATCTTCACTGGCATACCGGGGCTTCCCCTGGTGATTTTAACATATATTTTGCTTTCGCTGGTAAGGATACTTTTAACATAACGACCAGTTATTCGTTAAGACTATTGTACACAATCTGAAAAAACGGAAATCACATGAGTGATCTGAAGAAATTTGCACGACATTTAAGTGCCATGAACAAGGGATACTGTATGGAAGCACCCTCTATGGTGAAGACTCACACGTTCGTGGAAAACCTGGTGCACCTGCTGTTTCCAATCAAACTCGATTGTAAGATTGAGGAGAACGAGGTGCACATGGAGCTGCAGCGTTGTGAGCTGCAACTGAAAGATTTGCTGTTCTCCATCCGTAATTCCATCCCGGATTCGCCTGAGCTGCTTGCAGCCAGATTTATGGCGGAATTGCCGCGGGCCTATGATGCCATGATGGAGGATGCCGTTTCCATTGCTAAGTTTGACCCTGCTTCCAGTTGCGTGGAAGAAGTAATCCTTGCCTACCCCGGCTTCTACTGTATCTCGGTATACCGGATGGCGCACATCCTTTACAACCTGAAGGTGCCATTGCTTCCCCGGGTGATGATGGAATATCTGCACGGGCAGACCGGAATCGATATTCATCCGGGCGCAAAGATCGATACACCTTTCTTTATCGATCACGGCACTGGGATTGTCATTGGTGAGACCACGGAGATAGGTAAAAATGTGAAGCTGTACCAGGGAGTGACCCTGGGGGCCCTCACCGTGGAAAAAGATATGGCCCGCACCAAGCGGCACCCCACCATCGAGGACAACGTAGTGATCTATGCCGGGAGTACCATCCTGGGCGGCAAAACCACCATCGGTCATGATACCGTAGTTGGGGGCAATACCTGGATTACCGAAAGTGTACTGCCCCATTCAGTAGTGTACCGTCAGCATCGCGTGGTGGTGAAGGACCATAAGGATTTTACCACGCCGATTGATTACGTCATATAATACCATAGAAATTCAATATCATTTCAACCGTTAAGATTAGTTTACAAATTTGCACATCCGGTGCATAAATATTCGCAACCATGAAATACAACAACATTCTTGAAACCATTGGAAATACCCCACATGTAAGGTTAAGCAAAATGTTCCCCGATCACGAAGTCTGGGTAAAACTGGAACGCTCCAATCCCGGCGGCAGCATAAAGGACCGGATCGCACATTCCATGATCGCGGATGCCGAAAAAGCGGGAATTTTGAAATCAGGCAGTGTGATCATTGAACCTACTTCAGGGAATACCGGGATAGGTATCGCCATGGTGGGAGCGGTGAAAGGTTACCGCGTAATCCTCGTTATGCCCGAGTCAATGTCGGTGGAACGCCGAAGCATCCTGCGCGCATATGGCGCCGAGATAGAGCTCACCGACCGGGCATTGGGGATGAAAGGAGCCATCGCACGGGCCGAAGAACTCAGGGATGAAATTGATGGTGGATGGATCCCTTCACAATTTGAAAACATGTCCAATCCACGCATTCACGAGGAGACCACCGCCAGGGAGATCCTGAAGGATTTTCCCGGCGGGTTCGATTACCTGATTACCGGCGTGGGCACCGGTGGTCACATCAGCGGGGTGGGCCGGGTCCTGAAACAAGAAATGAAGGGGATCAGGGTATTTGCCGTGGAACCTGTTGAATCACAAGTGATCAAGGGTGAAGAGCCCGCACCGCATCCGATCATGGGCATTGGACCGGGCTTCATCCCGGGGACCCTCGACCGGTCGGTCCTGGATGGAACCATTGCCGTCGACAAGCAGGATGCTTTCCTGTTTACCCGGCGGGCCGCACAGGAAGAGGGGATCTTCATCGGAATCTCCAGCGGCGCATCACTGGCTGCCGTGCAGAAAAAACTTTCTGAAATACCGGCAGGGGCACGGATCCTGACCTTCAGTTACGATACCGGCGAAAGATATTTGTCGGTGAATGATCTCTTTTAACCGCTTTTTGGTAATTTTGGCGCAGGTTCCGGGAAGTAATTTAGTATGAACAGCAGAAACAGCCTCTTTTCTAAATGAAGATAGCAGTTGATTTTGACGGTACCATCGTAGAGCACAAATTTCCTGCTATCGGGAAGCCCCGGTTGTTTGCTTTTGAA
Organism: Bacteroidales bacterium; assembly: GCA_029210585.1. Lineage (GTDB taxonomy): Bacteria > Bacteroidota > Bacteroidia > Bacteroidales > M55B112. Next base: position 7,159 of record JARGFP010000042.1, on the reverse strand, counting down.
ACACTCAGGAAGCTGCAGGAGCAGCGGCATCAGCTGATCCTCTGGACCTACAGGAGTGGGAAAGAGCTGGATGAGGCTGTGGAGTTCTGCCGGAAACACGGGGTGGAATTTTACGCCATCAACAAGAATTATCCTGAAGAGGTATTTGAAGAGGGGAAGGTCAGCCGCAAGATCCAGGCAGATTTCTATATCGACGACCGGAACATCTGTGGCCTGCCCGGCTGGGGAGAGATTTTCCACATCATCCACCCGGAGATGAATCCCACCTGGGAGAATCCCAATGATCCGCTTCCCGGCAGGAAGTCCTTTCTAAAACGGCTCTTTGGAAAGTAACACCGAAAGGATGAAAGAAACCGGGCATGACAACAAATCCCCCGGAGAAAAAATGAAATTTGCAACATATTAAATCATAATGCTTTAACTAAAATGCTTTAACCAAAATAGATACCTGTGAAGATCTATAGTTTTACCATCCTGTTCATCCTTGGCTCCCTCACCTGGGGAGGATGCGATAATCAGTCGGGAGAAAAACGAACGACGAACCGCACAAATGCAAAAGTAAACAAGTTAACGGCATTGGAACTGCCTGCACGCAATGCATCCTTTACCATTGGCGATCAGATCCCCGTATTTGTCTCTGTCCCGGATACCCTGGAAATTGATTCCCTGCAGTTGTTTTTCAGGGGACATCAGGTTGGGACCTATATGGAACCGGATACCTTTTTTGTTGCCACCGCGAACATGCTTCCCGGAAAGGACAGTGGAATCAGGGTGAAGGCCTTTTTTGGCAAGGGAAAAAATGAAACACACAGCAGGAAGGTAGAGCTCCTGTCAGATATTCTCCCGGTCACCTACCGTTACAAAGTGATCACTACCTATCCGCATGATGTGGGGGCCTATACCCAGGGACTGATCTATTACGACGGGTGGCTCTACGAGGGGACCGGGAACTACAACCAGTCGACCGTCCGGAAAGTCCGATTGAGCAACGGGGAAGTGATACAGGCGCGGAACAATGCTTCGGATATTTTCGGTGAAGGGATCACTATCTATAATGGACGTGTCTACCAGCTCACCTACAAGGCCCAGATCTGTTTTGTGTACGATCTGAATACACTGGAGGAGGTTCAGAAATATTACTACCAGAACAAGGAGGGATGGGGACTTACCAACACCGATGATGAACTGATCATGAGTGACGGTACCAATGTACTTTACTTTCTGGACCCGGAGCTGTTCACGGTTACCAGGCAGATCGAGGTATATAATAACGAAGGTCCTGTGACGGACCTGAACGAGCTGGAATATATTGAAGGAAAGATCTATGCCAACCGCTATTACACCGATGAGATCGTGATCATTGATCCGGCTACCGGCAAGGAGGAAGGACGTGTGGACATGAAGGGGATCCTTTCAATTAAGGACCGCAAACCCAGTACCAATGTGCTGAACGGTATTGCCTGGGATGCTGAGAATGAACGGCTCTTCATCACCGGCAAATACTGGCCAAAGCTGTTCGAGATTGAATTGGTGCCGGTGGGGGAATAACACAGGATGTCCGCTTCTCCCAGGTAATATTTACAGTAGATGCCCCGAGAGGTACAGTTAAGACCCCGGGTTTTTTACCTGACAGCACAATGCCTGCTGAACATCTTACGCGGAGATCCCGTTGGCAATGATTTTCACACTGCGTGGTATGATCTGGAAGGCCATGGGGGAGTGACCGAGGGTTTCGCCGTCGGTTTCCAGTTGCAACAGGGAAGGGGAGTCGACGTTGATGACCTTCCCGTTATAGGCCTCCACTTTGCGGTGAGTTGTGATCTTCCCGTTATAGAGTTTCCCGAGGTTGGCGATCACATTCAGTTTACCCATGCGTTTAATTACCGTGATGCTGTAAAGCCCGTCATCTGCAATGGCATGCGGTATCTGCATCATTCCGCCCCCGTTGTATTTCCCTATACCAACATTCATGCTGAACACCTTGCGCTTAAAAGTATTCCCGTCGATCTCGAAGCGGACCCTGATGGACCGGTAACTCAGTAAGCTGGTAAACAAGGTGGCCAGGTAGAGTCCGGGACTGCTTTTCCCTTTGTCCTTGAGGCGGTTGGTACGGGCCACTACTTTGGCCCCGAATCCCATTCCCGCGATATTGATGAAATAGCGCTGCCAGGTTTTATCGTTCCGGTTATAGGTCACCACCCCGGCATCCTGTATGAAGGTTTTCTGGTTTTTGATGGTTTTGATGGCAGCTGCGTATTCCGAAGGGATATTGAACATTTTTCCCCAATCGTTCCCGGTACCCACGGAGATCATCCCGAGCATCACCTCGGTGGTAGGAATTCTTTTTTGCGCAAACACGCCGTTGATCACCTCGTTCATGGTGCCGTCGCCGCCCACCACGATGATCCGGTTGTAGCCTGCCTCGATCTTTTGCTTCGCGTACACCATGGCATGTAGCCTGCGGCCTGTGAATACCGCGTCGAACCGGATCCCGTGGGCGATGAGCAGCGCTTCTATCTCCGTCCAGTCCTTCCCTGCTTTTCCGCCGCCGGCAGCAGGATTAACGACCACCAGCCATTTGTTTGTTATCATTCAATAATAATGAGTGTACAAAGATAAACTATTTTTCATGAATGGATTCAACGGGGAAATAAGAACCTGAAGGAGGTGATACGCAGGGCGTCTGAACACCGCATCATACAGCAACATCTGTGGCATTGTGTCGCGGTCAATTTTGTTCAGAAGATATCCTGAAATATACAGGTCTTATGAGTATTGGCTGGCTGGTATTAATACTCCATGCTGTAAATGGGAAAGGAGGTAGAGGTATAGTCATCGTGTCAGCATTGAAATCAACAGTTGCGATCTCCAACTAAATTCAATGATCCCCGCCCGTTTTTGAGGGCCTTCATTTTACATGCTCTACCAGTACCCGGAACGTTCCAAATACCAAATTGAACCATACAGAAACGCTGAACAGATAAGATCTGGTTAACTTTGAATGGGTAGATTTCCCGGAATAACTAGTAATTCCAACAAAATATCAAAACAATGCTTCATAAGATTCGTCCATTTCTGATCCTGATTTCAATTATTGTCTTTTTTCCTGCTATTTCTGCATACAGCCAGGAGTATTATTTCCAGGAAGATTTTGAAACCGGGGCAAGTGACGATTTCGCAGGCTGGATCACAGGCGGGGAAGGTGTGGCGTCCACCTCCGGCGGAGTGGAAGGACGTGGTGCCAAGTTCAGGGATGCCGTTTCCACGCTGACAACCCTGAATGCATACAGCTGGGCAGGGGAGCTGCGTTTCTCTCTGATGGCTTCGCTGGCAACTGACGGTGCCGATTTCAATATTTACAAGAGCACGGACGGGGGTGACAACTGGACGAAGATCTGGACCATATCATATGCCGACCTGGAGGCAGCCCCTGACAAGACGGTTACCGAGACACTTTCCATCGATGTGGAGCAAACTGCTGTGCTGATCAGGTTCGAAAGTGTCAACGGGGGAGGAACGAACGGCGATTATCCATTTATCCTCGACAATGTCTCGTTGAGCAAGAAATCCATTCCGCAGGACAATACCGGTTTCCTGGCCATCACGGCCTCCTGCAAGACCGTTTCACAGGAACCGCTTATCTTTTCAGAATCTGCAGATGGCTCCCGGCTCTATGTTGCACAGGATTCCGTTGCACTGGAAGATCCCGTTAGCATTGAGGTGGAACCCCTTCACCCGGATGCTTCTGTGGTGGTTGCTTCCCAGCCGGATCCGGCGCCCGGCTCCTCAGATACCATTCAGTTTACAGTTACTTCAGTGGATGGCAGCAATTCTTCAGTATACAAAGTGGTGGTGGCAAGATCTACCTATTTCTGTAAAATCGGGTTCCTCAGCAGCGCAACCACCCGTCCCGATGGCTGGAGTGCAGGTGGAGGATTCTATGCAACCAGCTCGCGCGGTGATTATGGCATGTACCCGGGGATCAATGGTTTCAGGATCTACAATAGCAGCAACCTGGGAACCGGTCGGCTGGAGAGCCCGGTGTTTTCTTCTGCAGGAACACTGACATTTGCCGCAAAATTTTCAAATACCGATGATGAGTCATTGCACGTATCCATCAGCAGAGATGGTGGTGCCAGCTGGACCGTCATGGAAACGTATACCCCGGCCGACGGACGCATTCCCTCCTACAGCGGTGAGGATGCTGCAGATTCCCTTGCACTGCAAAAACTGGTGATCGACGTACAGGAGCCGGTGGTGATAAGGTTCAGTTATGAAGGGAGCTCCACTGCACCGCGGACCATGCTCGATGATATTGCAGTTACGCCGGCTGCAGGTGTCGCTTCCGGAGACAATATTGTGTTGCCCCGTTTCATCACTTCGAATATGGTGGTGCAGAGAAACAGGCCCATCAGGCTCTGGGGATGGGCAGAGGAAGGTGCCAGTGTAATTGGTGCATTCGACGGCGACGGCAGCATCAGCAGGGACACAGCCCTGGCTGGAACGGCAGGTAAATGGGAGCTGACATTCCCGGCACGTGAAGTGATCAGCACACCCTGTACGATCACCCTTGAAATCGAAGGTGCCCCCGGAAGCAGCCTGCAGCTGGAGAACATCCTTGTCGGGGATGTCTGGTTTGCAGGCGGACAGTCCAATATGGAAAAAAGGGTGAGTCACCTCATTGAAGCGGATGAGGTCATTGCCAATGCAGACCTGTACCCCCAAATCAGGTCTTTTAAAGCCTCCTACCAGATGTCGTCCACGCCGCTTGATGATGTGGCCGCATCCTCGATCGGCTGGTTTGAATGCAACAGCGAAACAACCGGCGACAATGTTTCCGCGGTGGCCTATATTTTTGCACTGAATGTACACCTCAGTGAAAACATTCCCATCGGGATCATCCAGGCATACCGCGGCGGTACTGAAATAGAAACCTGGATGAGCCAGGAAAAGATCAGTTCCGATGAAAACCTTTTCAGGGTCAGGGCACGCCAGGAGCAGATGGACCCGCATGCAGCCGATGCTTATAGGAATTATCCTTCCATCCACTTCAACGGGCAGGTGCATCCATTCAAATCCACGCCCATAAAAGGATTTGTGTTTTACCAGGGTGAAAGCAATACCAAGCGGGGACTGGAATATGGCCGGATGATGGAGGCCCTGATCGACGACTGGCGGTCGCAATGGAATTTGGACCAAATGCCCTTCTATTATGTGCAGCTCTTCAACATGGGCATCGCATCCAGTCGTCTGTATGAAGAAGGTAACTGGCAGGATACCAGGGACCAGCAACTGGGATTGCTCTATAAGGATATTGAAAATACCGGGATGGCTGTCAGTATTGATACCAACGAGGATCCGGACAACAGCGATGCCAGCATCAGGATCCACCCGAAAAACAAGAAGCCAATCGGCGAACGGCTGGCCCTGCTGGCTCTTCAGCATACCTACGAAAGAGATATCAATGGCACAAGCCCGGTACCCTCCGGAAGCTATGTAAGCAACGATACGGTGTATGTTTATTTTTCACATGTCGGCACAGGTCTGAAAACAAGCCAGGACGGTGAGCAACTCAAAGGTTTCGTGGTCGCCGGTGAAGAGAGGAATTTCGTAGCGGCGGATGCAGTGTTCGTCAATGACAGCACCCTTGCCATCGTATCGGATGCGGTTGCTGAACCAGTGGCAGCCCGGTACGCGTGGTCGAAAAATCCCGATTGCAACCTGGTGAACGGGGCGGGCCTGCCGGCTTCCCCTTTCCGGACCGACGACTGGCCCTCGGGGTACAATTATGATGAAGCAGCCGCACGGAACAGCGCAGATCTGTATGGCATCAGGATCAATGGCGTTTTCTGGACACCCTTCGACAACATGACGAAAAACATGGTGGTGGACCTCCCGGCGACGGTGGACAATGTGCAGGTGAGTGCGGAGCCGGTGAGCCTGGTATCGGAAGTAACCATTTCACAACCACTGGATCTTAACGGCACGGAAAGCGAGCGCACGGCTACCATCGAAGTCGTTTCCTACGACGGAAGCATTCAGCATACATACACAGTCCTGTTCAACAGGGTTCCCGCCCTGGATCTGTTCTTTGCACTCGGACAGTCAAACATGGCCGGAAGGGCTCCGATTACAGGGGAGGTATCAGCTCCCATCGATGGCATCAGTCTTTTTAATGACCTGGGTAACTGGGAACCGGCTGCCAATCCCATGAACGCCTACTCCAATATCAGGAAAGATATTTCACATCAGAAGGTCGGGCCCTCCTACACATTCGCAAAAACGCTGTCTGAATACGTGCAGCGAGATATCGGACTGGTGGTAAATGCCCGGGGAGGTACCGCAATAGCTGCATTTGCAAGGGGAGAATACAGGGATCCCATGTTTGCCAGGCTTGAAGAAGGTGCGAAATTCGGCGAGCTGAAAGGAGTGATCTGGCACCAGGGAGAGTCGGACAACTCCCGGGCAGGCAGTTATATGACTGACCTGCAACTCCTGGTGGGAGACCTGCGGTCGGCGTTTGGCGATGCCTGTTTTGTTGCCGGTCAGATGGGCGGCTGGAACGCACAGGGAGAAGATACACCCAAGTATGCCAATATCAATGACACGATCACAAAAATCAAAAACTCTATCAGCAATGCCGATTATGTCACCAATGAAGGACTGGATCATATTGGTGATTATGCGCACTTCAACCTGGAATCCCAGGTTTTGCTGGGGCAGCGGTATGCAAAAAAAGTACTCGCAAAGGTGTACGATGTGGATATAACCATACTGAATGTTGATTTCCAGGGCGCCGGACTGGCAGTTTACAGGGGAGATACGATCCTGCAGGACAGGTCGTGGTCCTATACGGCACCTGCCGGAACTGCACAGACCATGCTCATTATGCCAGGGGAGGGAAAGGAGATCGTGCGCCTGGTGATCAACGGAAGCGAAGTGACGGGGATTACCGGGGCCACTTCCTATAGTTATGAGGTGGATGCCGGCACAGACACAAACCTGGAGATCGTGATTGAATCAGGGATCATTGAAAGCGTGGTTCCCGGCACTGCCGGAATACACGGAGGAAGACCGCTGCTGTATCCGAATCCTGCTTCCGGTACGATCAATGTCCACACAACCACTTCCTTCAACAACCTCCGGATCCATACCATGG
>JARGFP010000041.1 GCA_029210585.1 Bacteroidales bacterium | reverse complement strand
GACTGTCTTTCGACAAATGCAAACGAATTTTTGCCATGACCGAAACCAATATCCAGAAGAATAAGGATTAAGACTTCGACTTTTTTAGTCGCACCCTTTTTTACGGTGGTTGACCGAAACCAATATCCAGAAGAATAAGGATTAAGACGCTCTTGTACACGTCCCTTATGCTAAATGGAACGTTGACCGAAACCAATATCCAGAAGAATAAGGATTAAGACTACACTGAAGGGAACATTAACGCAATCTTCGGGTAAAGACCGAAACCAATATCCAGAAGAATAAGGATTAAGACTCCGTGTGTCTGCTACTATTCTTCACAGACACATGCTGACCGAAACCAATATCCAGAAGAATAAGGATTAAGACGTAATTGCGAAACGCTGATGCTTTTCTTTGGTATGGACCGAAACCAATATCCAGAAGAATAAGGATTAAGACACCCCAATCGTTTCCTTGGATAAAAACAATCTAATGACCGAAACCAATATCCAGAAGAATAAGGATTAAGACCTTGACCACACATGTGTGATCAAGGCCTAAAAGCGCCTGACCGAAACCAATATCCAGAAGAATAAGGATTAAGACTTTTACCCCAATCGTTTCCTTGGATAAAAACAATCTGACCGAAACCAATATCCAGAAGAATAAGGATTAAGACGTTTCTCTGTCTTTTCTAAATTGGCTTTCGCCTACTGACCGAAACCAATATCCAGAAGAATAAGGATTAAGACTCTCCTCCTCAGCCTGTACCAAATTTAAAAAGCTCGACCGAAACCAATATCCAGAAGAATAAGGATTAAGACTTATTACACCCGGTTTTCAATTTGTTGAATGATCGACCGAAACCAATATCCAGAAGAATAAGGATTAAGACTTCTTGGTTTTTCCATCTACGGTCTTTTCCTCGATGTGACCGAAACCAATATCCAGAAGAATAAGGATTAAGACAAATATAAATTGTCTATATATAGTCCTATCTAAATTGATTATTGCTGAGAATTTGAAGGTTTTGATTAACTAGCTATGGATAATTGAAGTGTATTTTCCAGATTAATTTTTGCCGGATATTGCCTAATCAAAAATGACTATTTTTATCTCATGTATTTTCAAAGTTTAACATAAATTTCAATAATGCATTTATCGTTTACTTGAGATAGAGCTATATGCGCCTCACCAATGACCAAATAAAAATAGCCGAATTCGATCTTCCAGGTGCCTATGCCATCAAGGGTGTGGCAGGGAGCGGTAAAAGTTCCATCGGGTTGCACCGGGCAAGCTATCTTGTCAAGGAGAGGTGTCCCGAGCCTGATGATTCGGTTCTGATTCTTACCTATAACCGTTCATTGCTGAAATACCTGGATTTCCAGTATCAAAAGATCCGGGAATCCGTTCCCAGGCAACTGAGCCTGGTTGAATCAAATGACCACCTGGCAGGGGAACGTTTGCAGATTGATACCATCGGGCAGAAACAAAACGATAATTACAAGCGATATAAGGAACTTCATGCGTTGAATTCTTCTACATTATTTTTCTCAGATGAAGAGAAAGCGAGGAGAAAAAAGATTTTTTCCGATGCAATTCGGAAGACCGCGAAACAATTCCCGGTCACTTCACTGTTGAATGAGGATCAGCATGGATTCCTGTATGAAGAGATTCGGTGGATCAAGGTCTGTATGTTCTGGATTGAAAAGGATTACCTTGAAGCAGATCGCCGGCTGTTTGATGCATCTTCAGAATACGGCACACACATCCCAAAAGGTTCCTCATCCCGGAAAGCCATTTACGCCCTGTACAGGAATTTCAGGGACCTCCTGAGGGAAAATGAATTGCATGATTTCCCGGATACAGAAGCGATGGGATACGAGCAGGCGCGCCAAAGTCCTGTGGAACAGTTCACACATATCATTGTAGATGAATCCCAGGACCTGACAAGGCTGCAGCTGTCATTCCTTCGTTTGATACTGAAAAACAAACCCTACGCCACGATCACATTCCTGTATGACATCTCCCAGAGCATCTACCCTGTCTCCTGGCTCGGAATGAATCATCCATTCTCATCTGTGGGATTTGATGTTACAGGAAGTAGGACAAGGTACCTGCGAAGAAATTACAGGACATCGAACGAAATCCTGTCGGCTGCAAGAAACATGATGTCAGCTGAACCGGTCTGGCAGGATAATGAACCGTTCTATTGTAACCAATCGGGGCTCAGACCAATTCATACGCATTGCAGCGACAGGAAGGAGCAGGATGAAGAACTGGTTAAACTGATCCTGAACCTGGATGAGAAATTCAAACTTGAAGATGTGGCAATCACCTGCCGGTTCAATAGCGACCTGGAAAGAATTGGCGACAAACTCAGAGAAGCGGGAATTGAGTCGGAAAAGATCGACAGGAACACGAAACAATACAATAAGGAATCTGTAAAGTTACTTACGTTTCATTCCTTCAAAGGACTGGAAAGCGATGTGGTGATTATCCCTGAGCTGAACGACGATCATTTTCCATATTTCCCTCCAGGCAAAGAAGACGATGAAGAGCAGGCATTCCAGGAGAGAAAATTGTTGTACGTGGCAATGACAAGGGCTACTCGTATGCTCTTCATGTTTTCCTATGGCACGACAACTTCCTTTGTTCAGGATATCAGTCCGGATCTGATACGCAATGTTGATCTTGATGAACCGAGAGTGAAGGAGAGTTTCATATATGAGTCTTATACAATAGCTAAAGAGCCCCTTGAGAGCTGTTCTTCTTCATGGAAAATTAAAGAACCTGGTTCACAACTGTCACTGTTTGAAGAATCAAAAAAGCACGTTGATGATCTTCGCAAACGGTTTTTTGAGCAGGACAAAAAACAAAAGAGTGAAGACAACACGCTTTCATCGCTGCTGGAAGCCATGGCCAATAACTTGAATATTAAAAAGGTCGAAACAGAGGATACCACGACACTCCTGGAAGCAATCATGGAGGAAGTGGATAATAAGAGTCAGGAGAACCAGCAGCTCGCTGAACAGGTATCAAAATTAGTAGCTGAAAAGAAATTGCTGCGAGAGCACTCGATCACAATCACACCGCTCCAGGTATGGATCAGCACACTGAAAGAGAAATATCCAAAGCTGAATGGACAGCAGATCCAGTCACTTGCAGAAGCCGAACTACTCAGGGAAATGGTAGAACAAACTGAAATAGATTGCAGTACTCCATATACTGTTTATACCCGGGTAATGGAATCAATAATGAAAAAGGGTATCAGAAAGTATGATCTTGAGATTCCGGAAGATAAGCGGCCAACTTTCGGCGTACTCTTTTATGAATTCATGAAAGAACCTGACTGGTTCCGGGTCCTAGAACCAATGGATATGGCCAAAGTGGTAGAGATCAGGAACCAGGCCACCCATGCATCGAGGAAAGTATCCACAGAAGAATTGATCACATTACATCATATGTTGATCAAAGAGAATGCACTCGGAAGGATGATCGAACTATCGTATGGATAGTTGTAAATAAAACTATAAATTAACTTTCACAAAAAACAGATAGCGGCATGAAATACACACTTCTTGAAAAACTGGCGATCGTCAAAATACTGGACGAAATGATCCTGGCTGACGAAATAGAAGATCCTAAGGAAAAAGAATACCTCTCAAAAGTTGCAGAAGAGCTGGGGATCAATACTGAGTTTATTGTTGAATCCAGGCAACTTCGCAACACGGAATGTTTTGACATTCTCAGGCGGATGGAGGCAGATAAAAAACAACGTTTTGCTGAAATGCTTGGAAAAATGGTAGAAGCAGACGGAATCGTTGATCCTTCAGAAGTCAACATTATGATCTCCGTTTTTGAGTATATGGGCCTGAATGAAAAGGATGAGCAACCCTTGTCCAATGTGCCGGATATCAATTATATCCTCTTTAAGCCTGCTGGAATGTATGCATACAATAAGGACTTTAAAGGAGACAGAAAAACATTGCATGAATCCAGCAGTATAAAAATTGAGTCCGCACCTTCAGATGGACGAAATTACCAGGTCACGATCTTCAAACCAGCTGAAAGCTACCAACTCTGGGGTGTTGAATTAATCTACCCAACCCATACGATGACAATGACTGAATTCAATGAAGATGTCATCATCCTTGAATCAGATGCAACCAAACAAAAAGTGGAGCTCTTTTATGAAGGCATTGATATTAACAGGATCCGGTTCCATGACGATCAATCTGGCTCATTTTTGGAATTTGTGAATTAATTCTTAGAATTACCAATAAATAGTCTCACCCACTAAACTCAAAAAGCATCTCATTACAATATATCAATGTTTAATATATTAAATCATTTTTTGATATATATGGAATAAACAACCTCGTATTTGACCTCAGCACACGTTTTGTATGATTTTCATGGTTACGGAATTAAAACCTTAAAACCATTTGATCATGAAAATTCAATCGCATTCTTTTCAGCAATTCGGCAACATTTCACTTGTACAGTTCTCCACCCTCGAAGGGGAAGGACTCCCCTTTCTTCCTGCCGGTCCTGCACTAGATTCCGGGAAATTGGTCATCAAAGAGATTACAAACTCCGGAAGTGTTAACTATTTACTGGCCATTAACACAAGTGATGACTACCTGTTGCTCACCGATATGGACATGCTTACTGGTGCAAAGCAAAACAGGGTGGTTAATGTATCTGTAATAATCAAACCGAATTCGAAACAGGAGATCAACGTTTCTTGTGTGGAACGGTCGCGGTGGGATTATGACTCGCCGAAGTTTGCAACTGGCAAGCGGGTCATGGATCCAAAGGCCAGGCTCAAAAAGATAGTATCCCTGAAAGAAGATCATAAAACAGGCGCCAATGCAACCCAGGGAGAAATGTGGGAGCACATCAGTGAAAGCCTACTATCGAATAAGTTGCACGCACCCACTGAAAACTATGATGCCTTCCTGGAGGACACTGAAAAGAAGCATTCTGAAAAGAAAATTGAATTCACTCCAGACAAGTCATGTAATGGCCTGGCCATATTCGATAATAAAACGCTCGTCAGTTTTGATTTGTTTGGGAACCGCAATACTTATGCTTACTATTTCAGCAAGCTGGAAAGAAATGCTGCTTTCCAGGTAAGAGATGAAAAAACGACAGGAAAAATGAAGCAGGCAGAAGCATTCTATTCACTGGGCGAGTTCATGGATTATTTCGAAGAAAAACTTGAAGAACCCAACAGATCTGATCCAGGCCGGACAGGAAACCTGCGCTGGTCAGGCATAGACAAAAATCCTGGTTTTAATCTGACGATGGATAACCAATTGGTTCACATGGCAGGCTTTTCAAAATAAATATCAAACGCAACCCAACAATGGAAAAAACCTTCAACCCTGATAAAATGATTATACGTGTTTTAGAGATAGAACTCGATCTAGACAAAGCCCGGGATATGGGAATAGAGAACGTTCACAATGCTGCCAGCTACAAGGAATGGTTTGATGAAAACCCCTTCCCCGGATGGGACAAAGCCTTGATCAACAACCCTGATAACCTGTTGCTCAACCGGCTGGAAGGGGATGTTGTTATTTCAAGCCTTATCGAGTTTTCTGATGAATTCTCCCACAACTTATTCTGCCTGAAAAAGATCTACATTGATATGGAAGGCGGCATGTCCAGCTTGCGAAAAAGTTTCTTAAATTAGAGCTATATGAAAAAGATCCTCCATATCCTGGTGACCTTATTGCTAACTTTCTCCTTTCTACCTGGGGCATCGGCCCAGAAATCCGAGCGCATATACTCGAGAGCGGTAAATCAGGTCCAAAAAGAAAACTATTTTAAAGCCGCTAATACCTTTCTCAAGGCATACAGGAAAGGATTCTACCCAGGCTTCCGGGCCTTTTGCATGGCCTCGATCTGCTTCGATGTTGCTGACTACAAGGATTATGCCTATACCTATGCAATGGTTGGCGAAGAAGCAGCATCCTTCTTTTACTATGGCAAGAGCGGACACTACGATAATATACCGGCTATCGAAGAACAACCCATACTCAAAGGGCAGGCCCTTTTTGATTCTCTCTTTACGCTTACCCAAGAACTCAGGGAACGAGAGATCATGCATGAAGATTTCAATCCTTCCCTGCTGCTATATGCCATCACTTCATCTTTTTATTCGATGGAAAATTATGATAGCTGTATCATGTATGCCAATATTGCGCTTACGCATCTGAATGAACCGGAATTCGCAATTTTTAAAGGAGATGCATACCTTGACCAGCTTAATGGAGACAGTGCGCTGAGAGCTTTCAAGACAGCCATGAAATTTGACCCGGGGAATACGGATGCTATCACAGGAGTGGGTGAAGCGTATGAATTGTTGGAGGAATTCGATTCTGCCCGGAAATTCTATGAACTGGCCGCCGCCAAAGACACAAATGACCTTTATGCCCAATATTCCCTTGCTTTGTTGCATTTGCAGGAGAACAGGTATACAGAAGCCCTCAAATCTTTACAATTCCTGGTCCAGGAGCACCCCTCCTACTATTTTCCATATTTTGATATCGGCGGTATCTACTTTGACCTTGAATTATACGCCAAAGCCATCTATGCCTATGAGAAATTCCTGGAATGGGAGCCGGGTAACGAAGATGCCTTGTACAACCTCAAAGCAGCGAAATTTAACATGGAACAGGAATTCCACTATTAACGCTTACTTATCCAGGTAAATTTTTACAACGTACCCAGCCAGATGAAACCGTCACTCTCGCATAAAACATTCCTGATGCGCCATACTTACCCGCTGCATCTGCATATCCATATGAACTACCCTTTTGATCTGAGCCAGTTGAAAAGATGGCGCTCATGGTTCGATTGGAGCCTTCTCGCTCAAAACACCAACCTGCCGTGGTCCCTGGAGTTCTTCCAGGAATTCGATAAGGAACTAACGATGCCGGAGATAGGATGGTCTGGTTCTGAATTGGAAGAATTGGCAATGTCAGGAGCTCAACCCGGGCAGTATCATCTTGGGATCTATAATAATGAAAGTATTCCCTGGAGCATAGAACTGATCGATTTCATCAAAGACAAAGCCACCTGGTTCATGCTTTCTTATCACTGGCCACTGGAAGAGTCTGAAGAGATGCTTGACCGCTATGCTGACTACCATGATTTCTTTTTTATATCCAGGAATTGGGGACTAACCTGGTCACCGGCATTACTCATGCGACATGCAGACAGGTGGGACTACGGCTATCTCACTCCTCGGATCACATGGGACGCTAAGGTTGACCGGGAGGTACTCGAAACCCTTGGCCGGCTCGACCCGGAAGGATTTCCCTCTGCGATGAAGACCAGCCCGGCACATCGCCTCAGGGATCCTTTGATCATCGAAAACAGCTTGAAAAAGCATGAACGCAAATGCGAAATCCGGCAGGCTGAGAAACTTGAAGGTGATGACTTATTGTATGCACTGGAAAATTTCAGCACGCATGATCTTGCATCCATGGACAATCTTCCATGGACCGTTGACCTGGTTGACTACCTGTCTGACCGGGAAGACTGGCACGACCTGTTCAGCCGACGAAATCTACCAGTGAATGAAGCACTTATCGACAAACACATAGACCGGATCCCGTTTGATGATTCCATAAAGGAATATTCCTGCTCCCTGGGCCTGTCGAACAATGAAACAATGCCCTGGTCGGTGGAGTTCCTGGATAAATACCGTGACCGTTGGAACTGGTTACAACTGAGCTTTAACGAAGGGATTCCACGTACTGAAGAACTGCTGGAAGCTTTTGCAGATCATTGGTACTGGCAATATATTTGCTGCGAATGGGGAGATTTCTGGACCTTGGAGCGGATCCGTAAATATGTTGATCGGGTGAACTGGACCGGACTCTCACTGAACCCGGAAATAGAGTTCGCCCCCGAAATTCTTGAAGAATTCGAATCTCTGTGGCAGGAACAATTCCTGGCAGAAAATGAAGGCTTCATTGCACAGGTTGTGAAACCGAATGTAAATGATACATTGGTTGCTGAATTGATGGAAAGATACCGGGACCTGGGTTATTCTTAAGTGATCGCCAGGCAATAACCTTACTTATAATCACCTGCATCGATCCCATACTCGTCCATCTTATTGCGCAGTGTATTAATCACCCAGCCAATGGCCAGGGCAGTCTGCCGCTGGTTCCCGCGTTTCATTTTCAAAACCTTTCGGATATGCATCGCCTCAACATCCTCGATCTTCAGGGAAGCTGCTTCTGGCTCACTGGTAAACCGTTCAGGAATATCCTCCATGGTCACTTGCCCGTCGCAAAAAACATACAGGTTTTCCACGAAATGCTCCAGCTGCCTGATGTTTCCCGGCCAGGGGAATGATTTTACGAACTGGATCACTTCAGGATCTGGTTTCAGCCGTTCTTTTTCAGCATGCCTGGTATGGATTTCATCCAGGAAGAATTCAAACAACTCATCGATCTCATCCGGTCCGCGCGATGCCAGCGAAGGCATGACCAGCTCGGTAACCGCCAGCCTGTAATACAAATCCCACCTGAAATTCCCTGCTTCGCACTCCTGCACCAGGTCCTTGTTGGTAGCTGCCAGGATCCGCACATTCACCTTTTCAACGGCTCCCCCAATCGGTTGTATCTCTCCTTCCTGCAACAAGCGCAACAACGATTGCTGCAGTCTTGGTGAAATATCCCCAACTTCGTCCAGGAAAACCGTTCCATTGTCGGCCCTTTTGAAGATCCCGTCGTGATCGTCGGCAGCACCTGTAAAGGCCCCTTTGCGGTACCCGAACAACCGGCTTTCCAATAGCTCATCGCCCAGTGCAGAACAATTGATCTTCTCAAACGGCTGTGCATGCCGCGGGGAATGGTCCCTGATATACTGCGCCAGGTGCTCCTTACCCGTCCCGGTGGGACCGGTAATCAGACAGGTGATATGGTCCGCAGATGCAATTTTCTGCGCATCCGAATAAACAGGCTTAATTGAATCTGTCAGCTTGAATCCTGTAACTTCCAGGGCATTCCCGCGCTGATCCAGTCCTTGCTGCTTAATGTAGGATCCATAAGGCAGCAGACTCTTCTCCACCACCAGCTCTTTCCTTACCGGGTCGCCTCCTTTGCGATCCCTTGAGCCCACTGTCTGTAACAACCGCGTTTGCATCCCAAGGCTAGTATGACAGATGTACCAGCTGAGTTGCATGATGGATGTACCCGGAGAAAAGAAAATATCCACTTCATCCTCCTTGTGATCCAGCAGTAGTTTTTCCACTTTCGGCTTCACCTCCTCCAGGCTGATCACATCCACAACATTCATATCGAGTAATTCAACCTGGTGACCAGGGAAATCCGCCTTTAATACCTGGTGCAACATGGGTGCCATCCGTTTGGAACGGTCACCCGTATGCAAAAGGATATGTTTGTCATACCCCTCGAAAAAATGTTTATGGTACTGGTAATTCGGACCATCATGATCCACTGATACCGGTTGTCCCGGACGAGGCTTTGTGAAATCGTGCTGTACTGCCAGCCAGCCCATTAAGATCTTTGCCATGAGATATTTTTAGTTTGAAATCCATGAAATCTTACGCAATATATCAAATTTTGATGCATTTTACCAGTTTTTGATATATTCGATTGTAAAACTCTGTCCGAAGCATTGCGACTTCCGTTGATCCGAATTAATTACACAAGCCATTCAAGCAAGCGCTGGGGTTATAATAATATGAAGAAAAATGGTTATTATTGATTTTCGTAAAGAAACGCCAGAATTTCATGTAATGAAGGGTTTCGATTTTTTATAAGGAATATTCAACTGCTATGAACAAAATATTCGATATTAAGATAATTGAAAATTGCGTCGAAGCCTTTTCAAACTTTCGCATTCCTTTGGAGGATAAAGGTAACGGATTGTATAAGTAAAGAAGAGCTGAGTTAAAGAGCGCTATTAAATCATTATCTATTTCTGATGGTGAAATACTGGTTGGGAAATTAACGACTGTTTGCAAGGATTTCTTTGATGTCGAAAACATATTGTTTTACAACTTAAGTACATCAACATTTACAAGATTGAGCACAAAGGGAATTGCTATGCAGCGTATTGAAAAAGAATTAGATGAACCATACAAGTATCAGTATCAATATTGTATTGATTCATTAGCAACTGTCGTTCAGCAATTTTCAGCTCCTAAAATCCTTAGATTTGAATTTACACTGAATAAAACAATACCTTCCTGCAAATTAATTGATTATTGGAGTGCGATACATATTACTGCTGATACAGTAAGTCCTAAAATTACCAAACTAACTGGCCGTTTTGGCATCAGAGTCGTCGTTAAATCACCCGTACATAAGGTCAATTTAGGAAATATAATGAAGCCCTTATTAGATGGAATCATTGCTGCTTTGCATTATCATGGCGGCGGGCACCCGATCCCAAATAATCTTGACGATAGACATATAAAATTTCTAATGAAGAGAAATTTCTCAATCTTAGGCGAAAGAAAACTCGTTTATGATTACCGCAATGGTCTAATGTGGAATCCAGCGGATGAACTATGTACAGAAGCTTTGTTGCTAAATGAATTTTCCCCGGAATTGTCTCATCCGATAATAACAGCTGAAATATACAATATTGATCAATAATTTTACCGGATTCCAGTTACAGCAATTGTTCGTTGGTTTATTTATGGTGAATAAGATTAGTGACCTTACCTTCCATGAAAGCATTCAGGTTTATTGTTTTCTGACTGGTCCTTCATCAGCGACTGAAGCGGGGATATGCTCACCGTGAGTGCATGCGAATTTTTTCCTGCCATCAGCGCCGGTACCTGGTACGTGAGGCTTTTCCGGGCCCATCCATTTTTCCAGGTAGATCTTATCGTGATCGATGATATTGTGTCCGCAGATAAACGGACTGGAAGCTATGAACGATTTAAATTCATCCAGGGCGTTTGAATGAAATACGCCGTCCGCATCGTTTGTCGCGCCAATATCCAGGATTATGCCGGTATGTGCCTGGACTTCTGTATCGATAAAAGTAATACGGGGCATAGCACAACAGTTAATCGCAATGGCTGAAGGTGAAGATAGTAAAAATATGAAATCCGTTCGGATTCAGCATTTCAACGACTAGCAATTATGCAGGATTAGTAGTTGAGAGTGTAAGCCGTTATTCAATTGTCAGGATTTCGTACTTTCGTTGATTATTTTTTCTAACTGTTCAATTGTAATGATTTTAGTCTTCTTATACGCTCCAATTGTCAGTAAATCAGAGTCTCCAGTCGTTAAATAATCTGCTTTACCCTTATCTGAGAGCGCTAAAAGAAAATTGTCTTTCGGATCTCTGCATATCTCGGGTTCATCAATAATTTTTTCAATTATACCTATTGTATAAATCAAATCAATTAAATCATCAACGTCATTTTTATCAAAATATTTCTCAAATTTGGGCCGACGGGTAACGATTTTTAGTTCTTCAATATTTTGTTCAGAAAATATCAATTGTACAGTCGACTGTACTAAAGATTTCTTTAGCCCTTTTATTCTTTTTCCTATGAGGAAACTGATAAAAAGATTGGTGTCAATTACAATCCTAATTTTCTTTCTTCTTGGCATATATTTCAGCTCTTACCTCTTCGACCTCTTGATTAATTATCTCCTCTGAAAGTTCTTCAGACGAGAAAGAATTTAACAATCTGGTCAATCTTGTATCAATAGCATCTTTTGCCAATTCCTTACTCAACCTGGCTTTGTCTTTTTTCGGTAATTGACGCACCAATTCAAGAACTTGATTGTAATTTAATGATATTTTGTACGCATTAGAATTCATAATCAGTATTTTCTCAAATTTAATCATTTCTACGTTTTTCTAAAAATGATTTACTTTTTATCGGGGGGTTATCTCCAAAAATGCTAAACGGCAAGGTAAATATAAATAAAACAATATTTTACTTGCAAACCTCATTAACGGATATTACCCGTAGCTCAAAATCACTATCATGAACCAACCAGAAAAACTAGTCGCAGTATCTGATGAAATCATTATGCGTAAGATTTGATGTTCCAGTTGACAAACATGGAAACAGAATGCATGGTATCGTAAAATGCAATACCTTCCAGGTAGCAATAAGGGGCGCTTTGCCCAATTATTTTTATCAGGATTTCTTGATCATTTCACTATCTCACAATTTCCTGGCAAAGTCATCTAATTCATAGGCAAATATTTCCTTCCCAAGAATTTCCGTCGTTTCATGATCAGGGTCAAGGTCACTTAATAAAAAATAGGATCTGTAGGCCATCTCCAATTTGCCAATTTTTGCAAAATATCTCCCTGTGACAAAGTAAAACCCTCTTACTGCAGAAATATGATAGATTTCCGTGCCTTCAGGAAAATGCGCTGTTATTTCAAACCTGCTTCCAAAAAGTACAGGTATTTTTTTGTATTCATTTTTATTGAGATAATATTCTGCTAATGAAATCTTCCCGAAAATATAATCAGGAAATCTTTCATGTGTTTCAATTAAGACATCATAGTACTGCTCCTGTTTACCAGACCGCTCATATGCTATACCCAAATAATTGTAAATTGCAGGAACACCAGGGTATCTGTTTTTAACTTCAAGGAGTTTTACAATAACATCAGCGAGATCAGCTGACTTTTTAATCTTTTCATACAGTTTTAATATCCCTGTCTTCTCTTTTTCTGTTAATAATGACCAATTTTCCTCTTCAAGTGACTGTTCGGTGATGATAAATTTTCCGAATTCCTTCATCTCCGGATTGCTCTTTTCCAGTTTTTTAAATATCTGATGCCTGTCTACCGTTGATAGTAATTCCTTATGATCAAGACTTCTGCCACTATTGTCGAGAATCGCATATATGAGCTTAAATCTGTTAATATAAGTCTTTGTCATAATGTTATGTGTTCAACTGTAACATTCCCAAATCTATCCGGCTAAAGGA
This sequence comes from Bacteroidales bacterium, assembly GCA_029210585.1. Lineage (GTDB taxonomy): Bacteria > Bacteroidota > Bacteroidia > Bacteroidales > M55B112. The sequence goes on along the minus strand of JARGFP010000041.1, from coordinate 12,582 downwards.
TTGAAGCATCTTACTATTCGACTATCTATTTGCAAACCAGGTTCTATAATCTTCAATTGGCTGAAAATTAGAACTGGTATTGTCTGCCACTTCCATTACACAAAGTGGATAGCCATATTTTTTCCGGCCAATTCTTACCGATGCTATAATTCCATACATTTCTTCAAAATGTGGCAATGCTATTATCTTCATTTTATTGCCCTGCTTAATATAGGAGTTAGCCTCAGAATCCATAGCAATTGCTTCAACTGGGAAAGTTAATTCCTGATCCAGGTACTCCAACCATGCTTTCAAACACTCCATTTCGTCTTCTGGATTAACCTTTTCCAAAATTTTTGAGATTCTCTTCCCTTCTTCACCAAAGGAAGTCCAATAGTATTCATTTGACAATTCCTCCTGGGTCCTCCTAACATTTTCCATATCATCTTTTGGATTCGTCTTCTCCAAATCCGAATCATACAGGGTCATATTTTGCCAATCATAACCATCTTCTTCTGATTAACTCAAGATATTTTACTACTGATTTATCAATTCCCTTATCCATGATCTCAAGTCGATTATTTTATGCATCCATTCTGAAGGAAGGTAACTTTTGTATTTTGGCCAGACAATTTACAATAGTTTTTCTTCCAATTTGTCTTTCCAAATGATAAATCCCTTTCTATCATCAGTATAGTCATGGATGAGTCGACTGAAATTTTCACGCTGCTTTTCAAGAAAAGCTTGCCTGCCTTTATTTCTGATAACATTTAAGTCCTGGTCTATTGACTGTAGTTTTTGCCTAAGTAGTTGCTTGTTTTTGTTGAGATGCCAAATATATGTAGCTTCTTCTGTGTCCAGGGTTTCTAATACAACATGATATTGCCCTGGTCCAGAGAGTAAGAAAACGAATGAAAAAGGGTTCTGAACAAATCGCAGTTTTAAGGTAGTGCTTTCATGCCTGGATGCAAGATACCTCAATTGCCTGTAATGTTTAACTTTTTTATTCTTTATAAGCTCATTCAGAAATTGTTCCTCGGAATTATAAAACGGTGTGCCAATTTGTTCCTCTTGTACTTTGTCAAAATCAAGGAATTTATCTGCCGATCCATATAGAAACTGTTTCCCGTAGTTACCCTGCTCAATAAATCTAAATTTTACGCTTTCTATGATTTCCCGGTTGATCTTATCAAGGTCGCTTGATTTTGCTTGCTGGGAAACCACTAAGTTATTTTCAAACTCTGCAAAAATTTCAGCTTCTATATGTTTTTTTTTCAGGACTTTGGAAAAGTAAGGCTTCAAAACATCAAATTCTGGTCTGACTTCATCGTTTTCAATCTCAAACTCCAGTTTCGTCTTCATCTCAGCAACTCCGTAATTGAAAGCAATCGCTCCATAACGAAAATCCAATTGGTCTATAGGCACCTTAATCTTTTTGTCAACTGTGAATATTTGCCTGAATTGAGGATAGGAATTTCCATTGATTTTGAAAAGGCTTTAATTGCTCATCTACAAAGCAACTGTTACCTTCTTCCAGTGTTGGTTTGTGAAGTGGCAACGCAATCAAATTACCCAATTCTTTGCCTGAATGGAAGTCCTGGTTAGGGAAAAGCCGGTCGAAACTGGAACCTTTTTCGAAAACAGAAAAGATTCTTACCTGTTCCAAAAGGGTCTTCAAAATCTTACGGCTTCTGATGGCAGGATAAGGTTTGTCAAAAAAGATCCACACATGACCTCCTTCACCTGAGCGCGACCTTTCCAGGTACGCGGGGATCTCGTTTTCTGTACAAACGTTGATAAGCGTTCGGCATTCTTCAACCCAGTTTACTTTGTCAAAGTCTGCTGCAATAAACCAGGAAGTGTTGTCCGGCAGTAATGGATAGATGCCAATAAACTGTTCACCGTTCAGATGCTTTTGCAACTGCTGATCAGTTAGCGGAAGGTATCTTTTGTCTTCGTAATTTTTGAAAGTACCCCCCTTCATTGCATGGAGTCGGTACATGTAAGGATCATAATCATATGCAGGCATATATCCGCGTTTATTTCCTTTTTCCCAGCGCCTGGCAAAGACATCCTCCCTGCCTTTAAAGAGACTTCTGAACAGATTCAGTTTTTTATCTTCTGAATGTTGGATCATATTCTATCATCTCGTTCTCAAAAGTTTATTTTCCAGTATCCAGCTTTTGTTGATCCAACTCTTTCCAATATTTCATCTTCTCTTAATTTTTTTTTGGTTTTCTCAACGGTGCTTTGACTTTTATTTATTCTCTGTGCGATTTCTTCCATGGTGATTTCCGGTTCCAGGAACATCCAAGCAACGATTTCTTCCGTAATTCTTCCGTAATCGTCTTCAATCACCAGTTTTCCCCCTAACTTTTCTCCGAACTTACTCCGAACTTTTCTCCGAACCTCATCCCAATCAGAAGCTGAAACAGATTTCTCTTTCTTCATGAGTTTTATAACGATTGCCCGGCTATCCAGACAACCTGCTGTGATCTGAACAACTTTAACTATGTGCTGTTTGAGGGAATGGTTTTGAAGGGGATGATTGGGTTGGTGTATGGGGAGTACCCAAAATAAAGGATTTATTGAGTAGTTGCTGGAAACTGTTATCACAAAGGATCTCATTTTTTCTTTTCTTCGATATAAATATTGTCATTCAGTTTTTTCAATGCTTTCATAAAGTCCCTCTCGTTCAATACTGTTGATTGATATTTTGCAATTTCCCTCAATTTTATGAACCTATTAGTTTTACTTACTTTTTCCTTAATCATTTGAGCATTTAAAGTCTCAAGATTCGATAAAATGGCAAGTTCGTTTATGCTGGCTATATCTCTTATATTCATTGATTTCTTTGCTAACTCCGGATTTACATCTCTCCAATCTTTCGCAGTGCAGTTGAAAAGAGCAACATTCAACAAATCAGCCTCTTCTGCATAAGCTATCCATTCTTTATCTTTTTCATAGTTTCTATCTGGAAGAATAAAGTTTTTAATTGCATCTGTATGAATATGATAATTTGTTTTGCTCAAAATCCTTTTTACATTCCATTCAAGATTATACTGATTAGTTTCGATTTCTTTTAGTCTTTGGTATTCAGTAATCAAGTAGAGCTTGAATGTTGGACTTATCCATGATGCAAATTCAAAGGCAATGTCTTTATGTGCATAAGTTCCTCCATACCTGCCAGCTTTCGAAAGTATTCCGATAGAATTTGTAGCTTCAATCCACCTTTTTGGAGTTAGAGTAAAACTATTCGACCCTGATTCATTTCTAAAGGCATCGAATTCGATGCTATTAAAATTTGGATTTTGCAATTGTTCCCAAAGTCCCAGAAATTCAATCGTGTTTCTTGTTCGCATCCAGTTCTGAATGATGTAATTTGTACGTTCAGAATCTCTGAATTTAGCCATATCCGTTAATGAGATATATTCTTCTTCATTTTGTTTGTAAAGAACAATCTGTAAATCATTTACATTCAATTTTGTTTTACTCATTTTATTCCATTTTAAGGAATTTAAATCTAACAAAATTACTTGTTTACAAGTACATTATCTCTCACCTTTAATTTCAAATTCGCTCTATTCTGCGCAATGCTTTATTCCTTCTGTTGTAAAAAGGTGATCTCCGGCAACACCACCAAAACTTCTTTGTCCTGCTCCTCGTGGTACCAATATACCAGGAAAGCTACTTTTGCGGTGGCCGGGGTGTAACCGAGTTGTTGCAGGTCCTGGATTTTCTCTTTCATGAGGGCGGAGAATTTCAGGACTTGTTCGCCTGACTGGTTCTCACATCCGTCTTCGTTAAGTTTCAGGGGTTCTCCTGTTTTGAGCTGCTGGACGCGATGCTCTACATATGCAAAATAGCCCAGCCGCACATGTTTGTGTGTAAGCTGCATGACCAGTTCATCCGGGGGTGCGTAAGGGGTGTTGTCTTCGATCACCTCAACATTTTCGGCGCGGATACTGTCCAGGTACTCTCCGTTGTAATGGATCTCCAGCCTCGATTTTGCGCGGGTCATGGCTACGTATAACAATCTTCGCTTGGGATCGTCATCGGGTACAAAACCATCCAGCACCAGGTATACGTTGTCGAATTCCCTGCCTTTGGCTTTGTGCATGGTGGAAACGAGGATGGTGTCGCGGCCGGATTCGATGAAGTCTTCCATGGCGGACTCCCCGATGAAGATCTCCAGGTCGGAGCGGTATTTCACTTTCGGATGCAGCTCCTGGAATGTTTTAATAGCCCTGCCGATCAGCTCAGCGGGCATGGTGCCGCCGAAGCGGTCGCGCAGCTTCCGCCGCACTTCTTCCAACTGTGCATCCGAAATGGTCCGGCGCTCAACATCGTCTCCCAGCAGCTCAAATACATACCTTGTTTCCCTGAGTTTCAATAAACTGAAATGGTCGTTGGACTGGATCAACCGGACCGGCACCCCCTGCCGCTTGAGCAGTCCTGAAACCTGCAGCGCTTCATTGTTGGTGTGTGTCAGCACGCAGGTAGTGCCCGATAATTCAGCATACATTACCCGGTTTACCACCGGTACCTCTAAATTCCCTGATTGATACCGGCATACCCTGATCGCGCCATTTTCCCTGTGGCGGGAAATGATTTCCGTTGATTTCATTCTGACTTCAATGCGCCTGGCAAAAATGTTGGTGAAGGTTACCAGGTTGGGCCTGCTCCTGAAATTCTCCACAAGCTCGAACTGCCTTGCTCCCTCCTGCTGCGCCAGTGCGCGTAAAAATTTTGAATCGGATCCCCTGAACGCGTAGATATTCTGATCATCATCACCGACAGCAATGACCCGCATTTCAATATTCAACTCCAGGAGAAGCTCCACCAGTGCAAATTCGTCGGGGTGCATGTCCTGCGCTTCATCAATTACCAGCACCGACTTCGTGACCCGCGAAGGTTCCACTTCTCCCTCCCTGATCTTCTGCACGGCTTCCCCGATGATCCCTTCCGATTTTTCAACACTCCCTACCCTGCCCAGCAGGTCGAAACAAAACGAGTGAAAGGTCTTGATCTCGATAAACTGCGCCGCACCGCCGATCAATCCCACCAGTCGCATCTTGAACTCGCTGACCGCCGCCCTGGAAAAGGTCAGCATCAGCAGGTGCTCATACTTCACGTCCTCCATCCGCACGATCGCTGCCAGCTTGTGCACCAGGAGCCGGGTCTTCCCGCTTCCCGGTCCGGCAGCCACCACCGCAACCGGGTTTTCCTTGTTCTGCACAATATCGAGCTGCGCCGGGGTGAGCTCCCCGAACAGTTTCTGAAACTGCGCCGGTGTAATGGTCTTCCGGATCTCGTCCTGCCTGCTTCCGGGAAAATATTTTTGGAGAAAGGAACTGTAATTCAGGGTAAAATAATCATCCACAAACTTCAGCGCCGACTGGTAATCCTGAAGCATCTTCCTGGCATATTCACCCACGATATGAATCTGCTGTGTCTTGTGCTCGTAATGTGTTTTGAGTGACTCGTAATCCTCAATCTTATACTGTTTCCTGAGGTTCTGCTCTTTCCGCTGAATATTCAGTCGGTTATACACCACCAGGAAGCCCCCTTCGATGGTAAGCGCCTCGATCCGGGTCAGGAAAAAGAGTGTATCCTCCACATCGTACATAGTGATCCCGGATGTGAACAATCCTTCCTCTTTGTTGAAGGCTTCCCTGAGCGCGTGGATCGAGAATTCAACATAAGTTGCTTTCGCATCTTCTGCAACCACCTCCTGTGACGGAATCTTTTCAAACAAATACCTGATCACAAAACCGGCCAGCGCATGCCGTCTCCCGGTCTTTTCAACAAACAGGTCCCTGTCACCGGTAAACCTGACCTTGTAATGGTCCTTCGAGCCCGTCCGGTTCTCCTTCGTGATCCAGTGCTTGATGGCCCAGAAATTCAGGATCGTCCGGATCCTGTTCGGGTTTGAATCGACCCCGGCTGCGATGGCCTCTTCATTCAGTTTCTTGATATGCACCACCTGTTCGTGCGACGTGATGTGCTCCGTGAGGACTTTCTCCAGCATGGCAAAATTTTCGAGCTGCTTCCGGGACCTGTACGGATTCTGTTCCGAAGTAAATGAAACCGTCAGATCCATCGTGTCCGCGAGTATCCCTTCCTCCCTTAAGAGGCCAATGGTGTGGATAACCTCCTGCTGCCTGATTCCCAGGTGATCTGAAATATAGTCCACCCTGGATTCCGCGACCTCGTCAGAACCCTGCTGGCGGCTCCGGGAAGCGATCAGTTTCTTGATGATCCGGATCGCCAGCTCCTTCTGCTTTTCATTCATCCGGGAAGAGCTGTTGATCTTTTCGATCGCCTCCTCCGCGTTTTTGGCCAGGATCCCGGTGGCATAGATCCTGGGGGAATTATGGATCCGTTTCAGGTAGCCGGCCTCCTCCAGCGCCGCAATGGCAGTGGTCACCCGCGTCTCCAGTTGCTCGATCTGGTCGTTCCATCCTGCCTTACGCGCGATTTCCAGGGCTGAATTCGATATACTGTCCCGCTCCCTGGTCATGGTCTTCACCGCTTTCCATATGTCGCCGATCTCGTGGAGATCAATCTTTGTCTGGTTCAGCAGGATAAAATGCTTCCCCAGGTCATCTTCATTAAACAACACATAGCAATCGGCCCGGATCCGCTCATCCCGTCCGGCCCTTCCCGCCTCCTGCACGTAATTCTCCAGCGAATCGGAGATGTCGTAATGCACCACCATTCCCACATTGTCTTTGTCCACACCCATCCCAAATGCAGAGGTAGCCACCATGATATCCACCTCACCTTCCATAAACGCATTCTGGTTCAGCGTTTTCTGCCTGGACTCCATTTTTCCGTGGTACGGAAGCGCCTGGTACCCGTCATCAGTAAGTTTTTTGGCAATGTCCATCGCTTTCCGCACCCTCGAGACATAGACGATGGTCGGACACCGTTTTCCATCCACCAGGTCACGGAGCCGGTTGTATTTTTCCTGTTCACCTGCACAATGAATAACCTGGTATTGCAGGTTTTTCCTCGTGGAAGCGGTAAGGAACAGTTCCAGGTCAAGCTGCAGTTTTTCGCGGAAATAGTGCTGAATATCATCGATGACCTGCGGCTTTGCCGTGGCCGTGAAACAGGATACCGGGATGGGTTCCGGGAGGTTCTTCTTCTCCTGCAATGCCTTCAGGAAATCGCCGATGTAGAGGTAATCCACCCGGAAATCGTGTCCCCAGGAAGAAAAACAGTGGGCTTCATCGATCACGAAACGGGCAATTTTTCTTCCCAGCAGCAGGTGCTCGATGGTTTTCGACCGCAGGGACTCAGGTGAAATGTATAAGATAGAGGCCATTCCCTCCCTGACACGCTCGATTGACTTGCCCCGTTCTATGGGATCCAGCAGGCCATTGATGGTCACAGCATCCGTGATATCCTTTTTCAGCAGGTTATCCACCTGGTCCTTCATCAGCGACTGAAGCGGCGATATGATCACCGTGAGTGCATGCGAGTTTTTTCCTGCCATCAGCGCCGGCACCTGGTACGTGAGGCTTTTCCCTCCGCCGGTCGGAAAGACCGCCAGGATGGATTTGTTGTGCAGTGCCGCACCGACCGCCTGCTCCTGGAGCGGTACCCCATCGAACTCCCTGAACGACGGGAATCCAAAAAATTCGTTCAGTCCTTTTACCGCATCGAACGACTGGTTGCAGTATGTGCAGCCGGGGAGACACGGGTCCGATCTGAGCTGGAACAGGTAGCGTTCCACATCCGGGAACCGGTGCAGGATCCACGGAGGCGTAATGGACTCGCGGCTGTTGCAGGTGATCAGCGCCAACGTATAGGCCAGGGCCACCGGGTCTTCATTGATGTATGTTGCAAGCGCTTTGTTTTCGCAGCATTGGCCCAGGAAATAATTTCGGATCAGCTGCTCCGCGCTTTCAACGGATGCGCCGGGCTGTACGAACGCAAAAAAGGATTTGAAATATACTGAATCACCCAGCAGTTTTAGGTAGATCTGCTGCAGCAGCGGATCCGTTTGCCGGAATTTCTCCACCTCGTCATAAAACAGGTCCTTTGCCTTGGTTGCATCCGTATACGGGTTGTTCAGGTTTTCCGGATCCAGCTTGTCGTCCTTCACCAGTCTGTGGTAGGGCTTTTCAGGAAACAGTAGTGCAGAGAGGAACAGCGTATCGATGAATTGAAAGTCGCTGAGCTTTTCCGGGCCCATCCATTTTTCGAGGCAGACCTTATCATGATCGATGATATTGTGTCCGCAGATAAACGGACTGGATGCTATGAACGATTTGAATTCATCCAGGGCGTTTGAATGAAATACGCCGTTTTGGTCGTTTGTCGCGCCAATATCCAGGATATTGCCGGTTTTTGCCTGGACTTCAGTATCAATAAAGGTAATACGGGGCATAAAACAAGTAGTTGAAATCGTTGGCTAAGGGTGAAGATAGGAATTTTGTAAGAAATACGTATCTAATTCGATAATTCTCCTGCAAACCACATAAACAAGACAGATAAAATCATCAAAGCCAACTTAATGAATCAAAAAGAAGAGTCTGTAATTGTATCAGACGAAATAATAACAGGTAAAATTTACCTGGTCAGGGGAAAGAAAGTCATGATTGACCGTGACCTGGCGGAATTGTATAATGTTGAAACAAGGGTATTGAATCAATCGGTTCGACGTAATATAAAACGCTTTCCTTCTGACTTCATGTTTCAAATGACTAAAGACGAAATGGAAAATTGGAAATCACAAATTGTGATATCCAATTCAGAAACAATGGGATTAAGAAAACCTCCATTGGCATTCACTGAACAAGGCGTAGCAATGCTGTCAAGTGTGCTCAACAGTGAACAGGCCATCCTTGTAAACATACAAATCATCAGAATCTTTACAAGAATGCGGCAACTACTCTCGTCCCACAAAGAAATTTTGCATAAGATGGAAAATCTTGAGAAAAAAGATCTTGAACATGACGAAAAAATCCTCTTGATATTTAAATTTTTGAAACAACTGGAACGGGCGAAACAGGAAGAGCATGAATTCAGAAACCGGAAATCTATCGGGTTTAGGCAGGGAGAAAATGAATAAATGCAACATTAAATGGCTTTTGGCAGGTTATGTACTGTATCAATGTGTCTTGATGTGTGATGCAGAATTTTCAGATATTCATTTATTGCTTCCTCATATTCAATTTTATAATCCTCATGAAGCTTTTTGGTCACAACATTAACTAATCGCTTAACAATCAGGGCAACTTTCGAATCGAATTGTGTAAAACAGGTTCCGAACTTATCGGCAGACTCTGAAAAAGGGATTTCAAGAATATACAATAATAAGTCTGCCTCGTATACCCTGTTTTTTGAAATTCTGGTAAACGCATTTATTCTCTTTATGCAGGCACCCAGCATATTCGCCATTTGTAATTGCTCAGAAAACCCTTTGTACCTCTTTCTGAAAATAACTTCCAAATCTGCTTTCGTTTCCTCAAATAATTCTCTTTCTGCAAGCTCTTTATCAAGATAGTTTACAAGTATAAAATCGTAAACAGATTTCTCTTTTGACACGAGTTTAAGAACGATTTCCTGAAGAACTTGGTAATCGAGTTTTTTAATCCGTTCTTTTGTTTCTGAATCAAGTCTGGGCATTCATTTCTGGTTTTTTGCAATATAAGTGCATTCTGAATCTATTTCAAAAAAATAATCCCCTGCAACTCAACCCTAACGTCCGTTTCTCTTTCTTCGGAATACCGGCAGACCAGGAAGGTAGCTTTTGTATTTTGGCTTGACAATTTACAATAGTCTTTCTTCCAATTTGTCTTTCCAAACGATAAATCCCTTTCTATCATCAGTATAGTCATGGATGACTCGGCTGAAATTTTCACGCTGCTTTTCAAGAAAAGCTTGCCTGCCTTTATTTCTGATGACATTTAAGTCCTGGTCTATTGACTGTAGTTTTTGCCTGAGTAGTTGCTTGTTTTTGTTGACATGCCAAATATATGTAGCTTCTTCAGTATCCAGGGTTTCTAATACAAGATGATATTGCTCTGGTCCAGAGAGTAAGAATACAAATGAAAAAGGGTTCTGAACAAATCGCAGTTTTAAGGTAGTGCTTTCATGTCTGGATGCAAGATACCTCAATTGTCTGTAGTGTTTAACTTTTTTATTTTTTATTAGCTCATTCAGTAATTGTTCCTCGGAATTATAAAACGGTTTGCCAATTTGTTCCTCTTCTACTTTATCTATATCAAGTAATTTATCTGCCGATCCATATAGAAACTGTTTACCGGGGATACCCTGCTCAATAAATCGAAATTTTACGCTTTCTATGATTTCCCGGTTGATCTTATCCAGATCGTTTGATTTTGCTTGCTGTGAAACCACTAAGTTATTTTCAAACTCAGCAAAAATTTCAGCTTCTATATGTTTTGTTTTAAGGACTTTGGAAAAGTAAGGCTTCAAAACATCAAATTCAGGCCTGATTTCATCGTTTTCAATCTCAAACTCCAGTTCCTTCTTCATCTTAGCAACTTCGTAGTTGAAAGCAATCGCACCATAACGAAAATCCAATTGGTCAATAGGCACCTTAATCTTTTTGTCAACTGTAAATAGCTGCCTGAATTGACTCTCGACATTCTCTGTATCATCAAACAAGGTTGCCTGCCGATCGAAGTTTCGGTAATAGGTGTTCCTCTTCAGGAATAACCGGTTCAGGTATTCAATCTTTCGGTCTCTGTAGTCATAAATAACAGGAGTGATTTCAGACCGTTGAACACGACCGATGTATTGAATCAACTTACCTTTAAATGAGAAAGGATAAACAAGGAACAAACAAGAAGCATTTTGCAAGTCGGTACCCTCTCCGAAAAACTGACCTGTAGTGACCAATGCCTGGTAATTACCACTATTGAGGATTTGCCATTTTGCTTTACGGCTGCCTTCCGAATCATCCCCACTAAGTGTTATCACTTCAAATGTCTGTTTGAGAAATTGATAAAGCGAATAAATATGCTCTTTCCTTTCCGTAATAATTACAGCCTTTTTCCCTTTATTTAGTTCGACTGCAATGTCCTCTAGTATCAACTTATTTCTGGCTGAATCATGTATTAATACTTTTGATAAGGTTTCAAACTGATCTGTTTTTGAATTAAAGGGTACATCCAAAGTGGTATCCCTTACAATTACTCTCGCCCGTTTGTATTGTTCAATTTCCTGCGGTTTGATATCTGCAATGATTTCTCCCAAATGGATAAAAATTATTTTGCCATCATTTCCTTTCCGAAAAGGGGTTGCCGTTAAGCCATATTGGTAATAGGAGGAGAGTTTCGAAATAGTATTGCGGTAGGTTTCTGCAGGGATATGGTGGCATTCATCAACGATAATGGTTCCAAATGATCGCTTAAACTCATCTGTGCCCTGTTTATCGAGATATTTACCCAAGCTCTGTATCATTGCAACAGTAATGGACTTCCCCGGCTTGGCCTTTCCTTGTCCGATTCGGCCGATCTCATTATTTGGAATACCCAGGAAAGCCTGGATTCTTTCAACCCATTGATCCAGCAATTGCTTTCTATGTACAATGATTAAAGCAGGTTGTTCTTTTTCAACTATAATCTTCAGCCCAATCACTGTTTTACCGGAACCTGGTGGTGCGGTAATAACACCAAACTGTTTGCGGGAGACAGCATCTATGGCAGATTTTTGGTGTGATCGCAGATTGATGTTTGTTGTGAAGGTGATTGAGGTTAACTTTTTTCTTTCATCCTGAAATTCAAAGTCAATGTTTTGCTGCTTACAATAACTGATCAGTTTTCCAATAAATCCTCTCGGGATAATCACTTCATGTTCCGATTCCACAATGAATCGGTAATACCGCTCGGTTCCCCAAGTGCTTTTTCCAGTTTTCTTTTTAATAAAATATTCAGAATTGGCGAAATTCAGTTCTTCTTTCAGAAAACTAATCAGTTTGGGTGTAATGCCCGAACGATTGAGAAGCACTACATTACTTAGTTTAATATGGAGCTTACCTGAGCCTATGTCTGCTGACTCTAAGCCATTTGTAGGTTGTAGAGCATTATAGATCGTATCAAGATGAGATGCGGATACCTTCTGAATTGAGGATAGGAATTTCCATTGATTTTGAAAAGGCTTTAATTGCTCATCTACAAAGCAACTGTTACCTTCTTCCAGTGTTGGTTTGTGAAGTGGCAACGCAATCAAATTCCCCAATTCTTTGCCTGAATGGAAGTCCTGGCTGGGGAAAAGCCGGTCGAAACTGGAACTCTTCTCGAAAACAGATAAGATTCTTACCTGTTCCAAAAGGGTATTCAAAATCTTACGGCTTCTGATGGCAGGATAAGGTTTCTCAAAAAAGATCCACACATGACCTCCTTCACCTGAGCGTGACCTTTCCATGTACGCGGGAATCTCTTTTTCTTTGCAAACGTTGATAAGCGTTCGGCATTCTTCAACCCAGTTTTCTTTGTCAAAGTCTACTGCGATAAACCAGGAAGTGTTGTCCGGTAGTAATGGATAGATGCCAATAAACTGTTCACCGTATAGATGCTTTTGCAACTGCTGATCAGTTAGCGGAAGGTATCTTTTGTCTTC
>JARGFP010000040.1 GCA_029210585.1 Bacteroidales bacterium | reverse complement strand
GGCGATCAATATCACCTTGCACCCGTTTTCAAGCAGGAAATCGGCGATCCCGACGGAATAGCCCACGATGGTCTCCTTCGACTTGTCACCATAAGGCAGGTGGGCCGTGTCGCCGTAATACAACAACTGCTCATTGGGCAGGATGGCGCTGATGGCATGTGCCACCGTGAGGCCGCCCACACCTGAATCGAAGAGTCCGATAGGTTGTTCGCGTACTGTCATGATCTCGGTGCGTCTGGTGAAAAAAAAATAAAAAAGCGCAAAAGTGCGAAACTGCACATGTGCACATGTGCAAAAGTGTAAAAGTACGTAACTGCAAATGTACAAATGTGCAAATGTGCAAATGTGCAAATGTGTAAAAGTGCAAAAGTGCTGCAATAAAAGTACAAAAACCAAAAGAAAAGCACAGACGATCCAGCCTGTGCGATTCCTTTTGTATTGTCAAATCCTTTTACTGGGTAAGCCTCGGGGGCCTCAGTTCGCCGGGATCGTAGGAGATGCCGAAATCTTCCATCAGCAGCGGTACCAGGTCAACACTCTTTTCTTCGTCCACGTATACCGGGTTCCCTGAGGAAACGTCGAACACATAGACGAGTTCACGTTCTTCTGCGATTCGGTTGATCGCGGTGATCACTTTATTGCTTATGGGCCGGATCAGCTGCACCTGCTGTTGCTGCATGTCCTGCTCAATCCGCTGCTGGAATTGCTGTGCCCTGAACTGCAGTTCCTGGATCTCCTGGGCTTTAACATCTTTCAACAGCTGTGGAGAGAGGGTGTCGTTGTTGTAATCTTCCACCTTCTTGTTGATCTCCACTGCCAGCTTCTCAAGCTCCAGGTTATAGGTGCTGTCAAGCTTTGTGAGCTGCTGCATCGCCTTGGCATATTCCGGCATTTTTGACAGCACGAAATTTGCATTTACATGTCCGAATTTCGTGGTCTGCGCCATTGCTCCGGCAGCGATGCTCACCAGCGCCACTGCGAGGGTCACTTTTCTAAATAGGTTCATCTGTTTCTGATTTATAAAATGTGTACAAAAATACGTTTTTAATGCTTACTTGTATCCCAGTTTCTGCAGGATCTCATCACTTTTGTCAAAACGGGGATTGGAATACAGGATGGATGCCCCGCTGGCGGTATCGAAGATAATTGCATAGCCGCCCTCTGCAGTCAGTTCCTTCACTGCCTCGTAAATGGCATCCTGGATCGGCTTCACCAGCTCTTCCCGTTTCTGGAACAATTCGCCTTCGGGACCGAAATATTTTTGCTGGAGTTCCTTAACAGCATTCTCCCTTTGGAGAATTTCCTCCTCGCGTTTCTGGCGCATCTCTTCCGAAAGGAGTACACGTTCTGCCTTGTAGGATTTGTACATCTCCTCGATGGACTGGTATTCCTCCTGAACCTCAGCCTCCCAGGTTTCAGACATGCTGTTGAGTTCATCCTGTGCGGCTTCGTAGGACGGGATATTTTTCAGTATATATTCAGAATCCACGAATGCGAATTTTTGCGCGGTGGCAGATGCTGAAAAAACGATGGCAACAAATGCCAGTGTGAGTATTCTCTTCATAACCATGATTATTTTATTTCTGCTAATACGATGTCCCAAGTGTCATCACAAATTGTATACCAAATATCAAATATATATCTAACAAACTATTAATCAATGTTAAAGATAATTAAAACTGCTGACCGATGGTAAAGTGGAACTGTGATCCGCTTACCCCGGCGCCTTCGTAGGCCTCGTCAAACCCGTAGCCCCAGTCCACGCCAAGCAGTCCGAACATCGGCAGGAAGGCACGCAGACCGACCCCCAGGGAGCGCTTCGCCTGGTAGGGACTGAAGTCCTCGATGCTGTACCAGGCATCCCCTGCTTCGGCAAATGCCAGCACGAAGATGGTGGCAGAAGGATTCAGTGAAACCGGGTACCGCAGTTCCATGGTCAGCTTGGTATACACGTTCCCCGACTTCTGTGCCTGGTTGTTCCCGGGCATCTCCACGCCGTCGATCACGCGTGGCGTAAGGGATCCGTTCTCATAGCCCCGCATGGCAATGGTCTCCCTTCCGTAGAGGTTGTACCCGGCAAGTCCGTCACCCCCCACATCGAAGCTCTCAAACGGCGAGGGTCCCACGTTGGGATTGTACATGGCCAGGTACCCGAAGTGCATCCGCGTGTAGAACACGAGGTTTCCTATGATACTCTTGTACCAGTCGCCCTTGAACATCCACCGGTGGTATTCCACCCATTTGTACCTTTCCTCATCGGTGAGGTCGGGATTGGTATAGTCCACGTCGTTGAATGCTGAATAGGGCGGTGTCAGCTGCAGGCTCAGGCTGATGTTGGATCCGCTCCTCGGATAGATCGGCTGGTCGGTGGAGTTCCTGCCCAGCGTATTGGTCAGACTGAAGTTATTGAAAGTTCCGTTCTGGGCCAGGAAGCCGCTGTAATCGTTCAGGAAATAGCGCTGGTAGCTCAGCGAATGCTGCAGGGTGAACAGGTAATCCGGCCAGTTCAGCCTTCTTCCCAGTCCGATGGATGCACCGCTGATCTTCATGTAGTTATCGGGTACTGAATTCCTGTCCCGTATCGCATTATAAAAGCTGTATCCCAACCCCGCCTGATTAATCTTGGAGTAGAACAAAGATACCGAGAAAGAGTTACGCTTTTTCCCTCCCAGCCATGGCTCAATAAAAGAGAAGTTGTACGACTGGTATATCTGTCCGTTGGTCTGCGCCCGCAGCGACAATGTCTGCCCGTCGCCCGAAGGCACCGGCCGCCAGGCCCCCTTGTCGAAGATCCTGCCTGCGGCGAAGTTGGAGAACCGTATCCCGGCGGTAAAGATCAGCATCCCGGCACCGTAACCGCCGGATACTTCCAGCTGGTCGTTGGCACGTTCCACCAGTTTATATTCGATGTCCACGGTCCCGTCCTGGTCGTTGGGAATGGGGTTTGGCTCAATCTGCTCCGGGTCGAAATGTCCGAGCGAGGCCAGTTCCCGCACCGAGCGGATAATGTCCTGTTTGCTGAACAGGTCGCCGGGCTTCGTCCATATCTCCCGCCTGGCCACGTGCTCGTTGGTTTTGGTGTTGCCGGTAATGATCACCTTGTCTACCGTGGCCTGTTCTCCTTCGCGGATCCTGATCTCGAAATCGATGGTATCGTTCTCCACGCTCACCTCCACGGGATTCATATCGAAGAAGAGGTAGCCGTTGTCGAGGTAGACGCTGTTCACCGCATCCTCATCTATAAACAGGCGCTCGTCGAAGACCGTCTGGTCGAACACATCGCCCTTTTCGATTCCCAGTACGGCATTGAGGTATTCTGAAGGGTATTTCGTGTTCCCGATCCAGCTGATCTCTCCGAAATGGTACTGGTTTCCTTCGAAGATGTTGATGTAAAGGTTCACGCGGTTTTCCTCTTCGGAGAGGATCTCCACGCTGTCGGACAGCACCTTGGCATCGCGGTACCCGTTTTCGTTATAGAATTCGATCAGGCTGGCCTTGTCCTCTTTCAGTTTTTCGGCAATCAGCTTGGAAGATTTAAAGATGTTGAGGTTGACCTTCTTGGTGTTTTTCATCACGCGCCTGAGGCGCTTGTCGGGGAACACCTCGTTTCCACGGAAGAAAATCTCATCGATTTTGATGCGGTCGTTTTTGTCCACGTCGATGACCAGCTCCACCATGTTCACCCGCACGCTGTCCATCTGCTGGGAGATGGAGACTTCCGTATTCAGGAAGCCTTTGTCGATAAAGTGATCGCGAATGATCCGTTTTGTATTGTCGAGGATGTCGTCGGTGACCTGCTGGCCGCTCCTCAGGTTGATCTTTTCCTGCAGGTCCTGCGACTCGGTCTTGGTCACCCCGTTGATGGTAAACCGCAGCATCCGGGGCCGTTCCAGCATATAGATATCGAGCCAGGCACTGTCGCCTTCGATTTTCGTGGCGGTGATCTTGATGTCCGAGAAGAGTCCCTGGTCCCAGAACTTGTTCAGCACCCTGGTAATCTCATCTCCCGGGAGGGTGATGGTGTTGCCTTTCTTGAGTCCCGAGATACTGAGCAGCACCTCTTCCTGGATGTACCTGATCCCGCTGATGGTGACATCCGCGATCACGTACTCCTTCGGGTTGCTGTAGTCCAGCACCTTGAGCTCGTCGTACGGGATGTCCAGTGAGTCTGTTTGTGCCTGCAGGAGCTGCGCAGATCCAAGCAATAAGATTGCAAGAAATAAATTCCTCATTGTTTACCTTAATTATTTACCGTTACGGCCTTCGCCTGTTCTTTCACTCTTCCGAAACGCCGGTCCCTCCGTTGAAAATCGATGATGGCCTCGTAGAGGTCCTTTTTCCGAAAATCGGGCCAGAGGACGGGGGTGAAGTACAATTCAGTATACGCCAGCTGCCAGAGCATGAAGTTACTGATGCGTCGTTCACCGCTTGTACGGATGAGCAGTTCAGGATCAGGAATGGTATAGGTATTAAGGTAGGTTTCAAGCAGGCAGGAATTGATGGTTTCGGCATCAAGGTTTCCTGATTTGACATCTTCAACGATCTTTTTGATGGCAGAGGTGATCTCCCATCTCCCGCTATAGCTCAATGCGATCACCAGGTTCAGTCCCGTGTTCTGTGCCGTGTAGTCGATAGCGCTCTGAAGCTGTTTCCTGACGTTCTCCGGCAGGTCATCCAGCTCGCCGATGGCCGACAATCGCACGTTGTTCTTGTGCAGGTTTTCCGTTTCGTCCTGGATGGCGTTGACCATCAGTCCCATGAGGGCATCCACTTCCGATCTCGGCCGGTTCCAGTTTTCTGTTGAGAATGCGTAGAGGGTCAGGTATTCAACTCCGAGTTCGCCGGCAGCCTCGACTGTCTGGCGGACCGATTCAACACCATTCTGATGTCCGAACACGCGCATGTTGCCCCGGCTGGTGGCCCATCTGCCGTTCCCATCCATGATGATCGCAATGTGCCGTGGCAATTTTTCCCTGATAATGAGTTCTTTAAGATCCATTTCTAAACCACTTCGTTTCTGTTAATCGTACGTCGGACAATCTTCCCAGAATTTAAAAAATTTATATGTTACAAATACTCCTGTAAAGAAGTACCAGTCGTTGTTCCCAAAAGGTGCGATGACATCATCGAGCGGGGGATTCGTGATCCCGTCGACCCTGTCACTGAATGCTTTTCGTGCACTTGCTTCAAGGCCTGCGCTGAGCCATTTGCCAACATTTACCTTATACCCGAATCCGAACGGCAAGGTTACATGCGGTTGCAGGTTGGTGTTTCCGTCGCTGAACACGAAGAAATTATAGCCTAATCCTGCAAAAACATACGGGCTTGCCTTTGTTTTCCTGTGCGCCGTTTTGTAAGGCTTCCAGTTGAACTCGAAATCAAGGCCCAAATCTACGAATTTTGGATGATAATCTCTACGCTGAAGCCCATCAATATAGCCGGAAAATTCAGTAACGTCATAATTCAGGCCATGATAGAAAGCATGTGCGCGAAGCGAATTGCGTTCATTGAAATTGTACCTGTAGATCGGTCCCGCCGCAAACGAAGGCATGGCGTAGTGTACAGCTGGGTTAAGGTCGCCCATGTAGTAGGAGGTGCCGGCAAAAAAACCGATGTCGGAGTTCTTCTGGGCAGAACCGTTAAAAGAAGTTAAAAGAACAAATCCGGTGAACAAAACCGTGCGCAGGAGACCCATTTTGCTATCTCCTGCCGTACCTGCTGAACATTGGTAATCCCCTCCTGTCATTTCTGATCTTGTATATTGCTTTAAAGCTGGTGACTCCATAGTGGTCGTAATAACGATTGGCATCGGGATTGGCATAATCATATCCATCGATCCTGTCGTTGAAGGATATCCTGGCTCCCACTTCAAAGGACAGGTCCCAATAGGCATTGAATGAATACTTGTACCCGATGCCCGCAGGTATAACGAACGCCCAGTTCAGATTATTATAATAGCTCGGATTTGCTGTTGCTTCTGTGCCATCTGCATTTCGTACGGTTGACTTGGACATGATGCCGCCGCCCCCGGCAAATACAAACATGTAGCCGGAACTGCCTCCGTACCTGTTCACCATGCCTTTCCTGTTGTAGATGGAAGCACTGCTAAACGTCCGCCCGCCTCCGAAGAGGTTGTAATCCACCCGCAGGAGGTGCTCAAAATTGTGCGAGGTAAAACTGAGGGAGCGGTCGCGTACTTCGGGATCGATCCCGCCAATGATCAGGTAATTCAGATCGAGTTTGACGGTAAGGTCCTCCAGGATCTTAAATCCTATATGCGAGTTCACATTCACCCTGCTGTCGCGCAACTGGAAGGACCTGAATTCGTATTCCGGGGAGCCGATATCCATGAAGGTATGCACGGTTCCGGTACCGATCCCGGCTTCGTACCTCCTGAGCTTCCAGCGTTGTGCCTCAGCACCCATGGGGATCACAAAGGTGAGGATGAGTATGTAGATCCAGGTTTTTTTGTTCATTGTGGGCAGATTAAATCATTGGCAAAGATAAAAATAATGAAATAATTGCAAATACGCGGCCCGGGACGTATTAATTTTTAATTCCGCTTGTCAATGCCCCACATCAGTTTGTTGCGCAGGGTGCTGTAAAAGCTGATGTTCTCGATCCGCACCATCTTCAGCGTATTTTCCGCCCGGGCAACGGTGATCTTCTCTGCCATGGGGATATCCCATGAGCGCGAGTCGAGGGCCAGCTGGTAGTCTGTATCGCGCGTGTCGACGCTGAACTGCAGCTTCGCTTTCGCCGGGAGTACCAGTGGCCGCACCGTGAGGTTGTGCGGTGCAATGGGCGAAAGCACCATCGTTTCGGATTCGGGCACGACAATGGGGCCTCCCACGCTCAGGTTGTAAGCCGTGGATCCCGTGGGCGTGGAAAGGATCAGTCCGTCGGCCCAGTACGAACTCAAAAACTCATTGTCCACATGCACGTGGATGGTCACCAGCGAGGCAGACACCTTGTAGATGCGTACTTCGTTGAGGGCCATATTGAATTCCGGGACGCCGTTGCCGGTGGAAGTGACCTCCAGCAGCATGCGCTCCTCCAGGTCGTACCTTCCGCTGAAAATACTTTCCAGGGATGCTTCCAGGGTATCATGACTGATATAGGACAAAAATCCCAGTCGCCCGGTATTGATCCCCACCACCGGGATTTCCCTTTTCCGCACAATGGAAAGGGTTTCCAGGAAGGTGCCGTCGCCCCCCACGGAAAAGAGGAAATCAATCTTTTCAGGCAGGTCCCTGTAACTCTCAAACACCCCGGCCACTTTGGGCCTGAGTCCGGCTACCGACTGAATGAAGTCCAGAAAAGGCCTGAACACGATGATCTCCGTATCAAGTTCATCCAGCCTGCTGAACAGGGTGGCCACATTTTCCCGGTAGGAAGGATGGAAATTTCTTCCGAAGATCGCAACTTGCATGGTCAGACGTTGAGATAATTTAAGAATTCATCGAAACGGTCCTGGTAAAACTCATCCAGGTCCTTCGAGGTCATATAAGAGGCCGAAATGGTATAGTTGTACCTGTTGAAGGTCTGCATGATCGCAGAGATATCCGTGGAATTGATCTTCAGTGTAACGCTCATCTTCCTGGATTCCGGGTGACTGGACACATAGAGGCTCAGGATCCTGGCATTGTTGCTCTCCACGATATTGGAAATTTCCGTGAGGGAGTAGTCGTTGTCGTTCATTTCCAGCACGATAATACCCCCGGGGTGCTGCATGGCCGACAAATTGGCAAACTCGCGGGTCAGGTCCTCCTGCGTAACCACACCCAGGTAATTCGCATCCCCATTGAGCACGGGAACAAGCGTGAGTTTCATACGGGAGATGATCTCAATCACTTCGTAGATATGCTGGTTATCCAGCACGAACGGCCTGTTTAGCGACAGCTCGTGGTTGCCGACAGCTGTAATGGGTTCGTTCAGATCGTATATATCCTGGTCGGAGATCAGCCCGAGGAACTGCTGGTGGTTCACAATAGGCAGGTGCTTGACCCGGAATATTTCCATCCAGTTCAGCGCATGTTCGCCGGTATCTGAAGTTTTCAGGGCCGGTACCACGTCCGATATGAGGTTTCTTGCCAGCATTTGTGTAAAGATAAATTTTATTATGGGGAATCAAAAACTGTGCCGGGAAAAGAGAGGCTTACCGGGTGATCCACAGATTATACAGATTACACAGATTAAAGAAATTGGGGCGCAGGGAATGGAGTTGGGATCAGGGGGAGAGTGAGAGCGGATGAGTGTGAGAGCGGATGAGTGTGAGAGCGTGAGCGGGAGTGTGAGGAAGGGTGAGCGGGAGATTCATTGATTCTTTTTACCTTTGCGGAAAATAACCGGGAAATGATCATTGCAGAACAGAAACGAAAAGAGAACATTGCTGAGTACCTTATATATATGTACCAGGTGGAGGACCTGATCAGGGCCAACGGGTTCGACCCGGCGAAGATCGACCAGGTGATCATCAGTCAGTTCGATGCCTCCTACGATGTGAAACGGGAGATGCTCGAATGGTACAAGGTGTTGATCGACAGGCTGCTGTCGGAAGGCAAGGAAAAGCAGGGACACATGAACTTCCTCAGGCAGATTGCTGCTGACATGAACGAGCTGAACGTACAACTGCTCCACAAGCCGCTGAACAATGAATTCAAGGACGCGTATGACAAGGCAAAGCCCAATGCCGATGCCCTGCGGATGCGTGCGGGCCATTCAGGAGAAAATGACGTGCAGCTCGCCCTCGACGGGTTGTACGGACTGCTGATCCTGAAACTGCAGCAAAAAGAAATTTCGGAGGAGACACAGCAAGCCTTCCGCAGCATCTCGGAATGGATCGCGCTGCTCTCTTCAGAATATATGAAAAACGAATCCGGCTACTGAGCTGCTGAACACCGTGTTGAGCGGTTCATATAGTATTGCAGGGCACATGCCGTTAGTATTGAAGGGCAACATAGCGTTCATATTGCAGGGCACATGCCGTTAGTATTGAAGGGCAAGATAGCTTGAGAAGTGTCAGAAATAAAATACACAGGAGATTGCCTGCACTTGGCAAGAAATAGATAAATAATTTAATATCAATTAGATAAAAGATCAAATATTTTGAAACTGTTTTTCAGAAAATACGGGGAGGCGGGACCGCCGCTGATCATTGTACACGGACTCTACGGAGCATCCGACAACTGGGTGTCCATTGCGAGGGAACTGGAGGACCGGTTCGAGGTGTTCGCGGTGGACCAGCGCAACCACGGGGAATCGCCGCACAACGAGCAGCATACGTACGAGGCCATGCGCGACGACCTGCTGGAATTCATGGATGACCAGGGGATCGATAAAGCCGTGTTGCTGGGCCACTCCATGGGCGGGAAAACGGTGATGGCATTTGCCATGGCCTGGCCTGAGCGGGTGGAGTCGCTGATCGTGGTGGACATCGCCCCGATTGCCTACCACGACCTGGCGGAGCATTCGCAGATGACGGCCAACCATGCCAAAATGATCGACGCGATGCTGGACCTGGACCTCGACCGGCTGGAATCGCGGGAGGATGCTTCCAGGGCACTGGCGGTGAGCATCGGTTCGGAGCGCATCCGGCTGTTCCTGCTGAAAAACCTCGAACGCAGCAAGGACCAGTCGTTCCATTGGAAAATTAATTTGCCGGTACTGAAAAAATCCCTGGATGAGATCATGGACGGACTGCCGACGGAGGAGTACATCAAAAAAGGCGGCATCAAGGGGTTCCCGGCATTTTTTGTCAGGGGAGAAAACTCCGACTACATCCGCCAGGAAGACCATGATCTGATCAGAAAGCTGTTTCCCACCGCGGAGATCGTCTCCATCTCCAACTCCGGGCACTGGGTGCACGCCGAGCAGCCGGATTTGCTGGTGAAGAATCTGAAGTACTTTTTGGGGTGATTAACCGCCCCTATTTCTCCAACGCGCGGAGGTACATCTTAATCGTGTTTTCCAGCCCGTAGTAGAGGGCATCACAGACCAGGGCATGACCGATAGAGACTTCCTGGATATAGGGAATGCAGGTCACGAAATACTTCAGGTTGTGCAGGTCGAGATCGTGACCGGCATTCAGTTCCAGTCCTGCATCCATGGCAACGCGGGCTGCGCTGACATACGGCGCAACGGCGCCATCACGGTCGCCGGGAAAATTGCGCGCGTAGGGCTCGGTATACAGTTCCACGCGGTCGGTTCCCACTTCCTTTGCACCCATGATCATCGCGGGGTCGGTATCGATGAAAATGGAGGTCCGGATACCCGCACCCTGCAGCTTCCCGATCACATCCACAAGGAAATCCTTGTGACGGATGGTATCCCACCCTTCCGAAGAGGTGATGGCATCGGGCGGATCCGGCACCAGCGTCACCTGGTCGGGCCGCACCTCCAGCACCAGGTCCATGAAGGAATCCGAAGGGTACCCTTCAATGTTGAATTCGGTGGTGATATGCGGCCTTATCTCCCGCACATCGGCATACCTGATGTGCCGTTCATCGGGACGCGGGTGCACCGTGACCCCCTGGGCACCGAAACGCTGACAGTCAATGGCGGCTTTCACCACATCCGGATTATTTCCGCCGCGGGCATTGCGCAATGTTGCGATCTTATTGATATTAACGGATAATTTTGTCATGGGTACTGCAATTATATAACAAAGGTACATTTTTGTTTTCTATCTTAGCATAATGATAATAAGAGAGGCAAAGTTTATTACATCATCGCAGACCGTTGCGCAGTGTCCGAAGGGCGACCTGCCGGAATATGCGTTTATCGGGAGATCGAACGTGGGGAAAAGTTCGCTCATCAATATGCTGGTGGAACGGAAAAACCTGGCAAAAACTTCGTCCACACCCGGGAAAACCCGGCTGATCAATCATTTCCTGATCGATGACAGCTGGTACCTGTGCGACTTGCCTGGCTACGGGTACGCCAAGGTGTCGAAGAAACAGCGCGAGGCTTTTGCCAAAATGATCGAGCAGTATGCCATCCACCGGACCAACCTGGTGTGCTTTTTCGTGCTGATCGACAGCAGGATCCCGCCGCAGGAGCTTGACCTCGACTTCATCGATTGGCTCGGCGACAGCCAGCTGCCTTTCGTGCTGCTCTATACCAAGTGCGACAAGGTCGGACAGAAAGAACGGTACCAGACGATCGAAAAGATGAAGGAACACCTGTCGGAAAGCTGGGACGAGCTGCCGCTGATCATTGAGACCTCGGCGGTAAAGGGAACCGGGCGGGATCAGGTCATGGAATTGATCAAAGCTACAAACGAAAAACTGAAAGCAAACGACTAGTTAACTACCCCAGTTTCTTCTCGATGGTATTCAGCAGGATATCGATAGCCACTTCGTTCATGCCACCCTGTGGGACAATGATATCGGCATAGCGCTTGGAGGGTTCGATGAACTGCAGGTGCATGGGCTTCACCGTCTTCTCATAGCGTTCCAGCACAATCTCGGCGGTGCGTCCGCGCTCGTTCATGTCACGCTGTATTACCCTGCTCAGCCGGTCATCGGCATCTGCATCCACGAACACCTTGATGTCGATCAGGTCCACCAGTGGTTTGTAGGTATAGATCAGGATTCCCTCCACGATGATCACCGGGCGGGAAAACGTGGGCACCACCTCCTCCTGGCGGGTGCAGGTGAGGTAGGAATAAGTGGGCTGATCCACGGGCAAGCCTGCTTTCAGCATACGCACATGCTCCGTCAGCAGGTCAAATTCAATAGAGTCGGGATGATCGAAATTGATCTCCTGCCGCTGTTTCACCGGCAGGTGACTGTTGTCCCTGTAGTAGGAATCCTGCGCAAGGAAAGAAACCTGGTCCATCATGAGCTTCCTGCGAATCTTCTTCACTACGGTTGTCTTCCCGGAGCCGGTTCCCCCGGCGATACCAATTACAAACATCAAGGTGGTTTTTGTGGCAGGAAAGTTAGGAAAAAATATGGTTCATGAAAAAAATCCCTTACCTTTGCAGCCGCAAAATACCCATGTGTGATGGGGAATTAAGCAAACCATTATTAATTCTGAGTAGCACGACAAATGAAAAAAATTTCAATCAGCGTTACAAAACGCACCGAGGTAGGTAAAAAATCCACCAAAGCACTTCGTAAAAATGACAATGTCCCCTGCGTAATGTATGGCGGAGCAGAAGTATTGCATTTCTACGCACACCAGAATGAGTTCCTGCACCTGTTGTACACACCGAACGTTTATATCGTTGAGATCGACATTGAAGGTGACAAGCGCAAAGCCGTCATGCAGGATTTACAGTTTCACCCGGTAACGGATAAAATCCAGCACATCGATTTCGTGGAAATCTTTGATGACAAGCCGGTAACCATCAGTATTCCGATCGAGCTGAAAGGCGCTGCAATCGGTATCAAGGAAGGCGGTAAACCACGTCAGAAGCGACGCTCACTGCGAGTGAGCGGATTGCCTGCACACCTGCCGGATCGCCTGGAGGTGGATGTCACCAACGTGAATATCGGTGATGTAATCAAAGTAGGGGACCTCTCCTACCCCAATCTCGAGGTACTTGATCCCGAGCGTTCCATGGTATTTGCCATCGTATCCTCACGTGTTGCACTGGCCGGTATGACCATCGAAGATCCCGATGCTGCTGCTGCTGAAGAAGGAGCTGAAGCTGCCGAAGGAGAAGAGGGAGCTGAAGGCGAAGAAGGAGCCGAAGGAGGAGATGATGCTGAAGCCAAAGAGGGTTCAGAAAACTAAACAATTGTATTCATGAAGTACCTTGTAACCGGTCTCGGTAACATAGGGTCCGAATACGCGCATACACGACATAACATTGGTTTTGATATATTGGATGCTCTTGCCGGGGCATCCAATATTTCTTTTAAGGACCAGCGGTATGGGTTTTATGCTGAACTGAAACACCGTGGCAGGACCTACTGCCTGCTGAAACCTTCCACGTACGTCAACCTCAGCGGAAATGCAGTGCGGTATTACCTTCAGAAGCTGAAGTTGCCCGAGGACCGGATGCTGGTGGTGGCGGATGACATCGCACTGCCATTCGGTAAAATACGGTTGCGTGCCAAAGGCGGGGATGCGGGCCATAACGGTCTCGCACACATCAACCAGGTACTGGGCAGCAACAAGTACCCGCGGCTGCGCTTCGGGATCGGGAACACCTTCGGTCAGGGGCAGCAGGTGGACCATGTGCTTGGAAAATGGGAGCCCGATGAGGAAAAAGCATTGCCGGAAAGGATCGATGTGGCGACAGAAGCGATTTTGTCGTTCGGGGTGCTGGGGGTGGAACGGACGATGAACCGGTACAACAATTTGTAGGGAACCACAGAATAGCGAAAGGTGAACCGCAAAGTGGCGCAAAGTGAACCGTAAAGTAGTACAGAGTATACTGCAACGTAACGCAAAGTTTAACGCTGAATATCTAAAGGAGGAACCGCAAAGTGGCGCAGGGTAACGCAGGGTTTACCGCGAAGGCCGGGGTTACCGCGAAGTAACGCAGAGTTTAGCGCGATGTGGCGCAGGGTAACGCAGGGTTTGCCGTTTTAAATTTTCATATAGACTTCCAGGAGGGTGGATTTTTCTTCCGGGAGCAATGATATCTCCTTGAGGTCGGCCGGGACGAGCATGGATTCCCCTTTCTGAAGGCTTACGGCCTCTCCTCCCTTATAGTTCACCATGATTTTTCCTTCCGTGCAGATATAGACCACGAATGAGTCGATCAGGTTGAAATCCTTGTCCACGGGCTTGTCCAGGTCAATCAGGCTGGTGGTGAAATGCGGACAGTCGGCCAGGTTGATCGTGCTGTTTTCGATGCGGTCGTAACGGGTGCGAATATCTTCCCGTTTTTTATAGTCCATCACTTTCACCGCATGGTCGAGGTGCAGTTCCCGGCCATTTCCTTCCGCGTCCACCCTGTCCCAGTCGTAGATCCGGTAGGTGACATCCGAGGTTTCCTGTATCTCCGCCAGCATGATCCCGTTGCCGATGGCGTGCAGGCGTCCCGCAGGCAGGAAAAAGACATCCCCCGCCTTCACCGGTTCAAAATTCAGTATTTCTGATAGTTTCTTGTTTTCCAGGTGTTCCATGAAAATCTTATCATCCACATTCCTGCTGAACCCGGAAATCAGCTCGGCACCTTCCTCTGCGTCGATCACGTACCACATCTCGGTTTTTCCCCTCGACCCGTGATGCTCGGCAGCGTAGCGGTCATCGGGATGCACCTGCACACTCAGCTTTTCCTTCGCATCGATGAACTTGATCAGCACCGGGAACTCTGTCCCGAATTTTTCAAACACCTTCTCCCCCACCAGGTCGCCCATGTACACTTCAATCAGTTCATCGAGTGGGTTCCCGGCCAGGAAACCTTCGGCCACCACGGTTACATTGTCCTTCACCCCTGAAATCTCCCAGCTTTCGGCGAGGATGCCAGGGCCGTTCTCTTTGCCCAGTTCCGTTTTCAGGCGCTGACCGCCCCAGATATAATCTTTGTATACAGGTTTGAATTTGAGTGGGTACAATGTATTTTCCATCGGGAGTGTTGTATTTGCCCTGCAAAAATAACAAAAACTGTGGGAAAGTATATGCAGGGTTTGCTCGAATGTTAGTGCAGAGATTGCTCGAATGTCCATGCAGCGTTTGCAGTAAGGTCCATGCTAAGCTTGCGGGAATTTCGAGAATGTAAAATACGTGCAGTATTGCAGGTAATGGTCAGTATGGACAGATACTATGCCGTGGCACCGTTCTTGACCTCCAGCTTGAAGCCCATGCGGTGGACATTGACGATGGAGACGGACTGGTCCTCCTGGAGTTTTTTGCGCAACCTTGCGATGTACACATCCATGCTCCGTCCCATAAAGTAATCGTTCTCGCCCCATACACTGGTCAGCACCTGTTCGCGCTTCACCACGTTGTTCATGTTCTGTGCCAGCATACGCAGCACCTCGGCCTCTTTCTTGGTGAGGTTGAAATCTCCCGAAGGAGAGCAGAGGAGCCTGTTGGGATAATCGAATGTGAAATTTCCGAACGAAATGAGGTCGGGATGCTTCTGGTCCGCTTTTTTCGGATTTGTACGGCGCAACAAGGCATAAATACGCAATGACAGCTCGGTCGTCGAAAATGGCTTGGAAATAAAATCATCGCCCCCGACACAGAAAGCATGGATCTTGTCATTGTCTTCGCTGTTGCCGGACATAAAGAGGATGGGAATATTGTAATCTGTTTTCCGCACCTCCTTAACGAACTCCGTGCCGGACATTCCGGGCAACCCAATATCCACCAGGCAGATATCGTATCCCCCGTTCTTAACCATCAACAGTGCTTTTTCCGAGTGCTTGACCCAGTCCACCTTGTACTTTTTCAGTTCAAGGGACTCTTTGATTACGCTGCCGAGTTGTACATCATCCTCCAGCATCAGTACAGTGGGGTGATTGTCAGGCATAATGTAAGGTTTGCTTTTATTATTTTAACTCACTTCAAATAACAAACAAATGTTAAAATAGTTCAAATACGTTAATGCAGATTTAACAAACTGAAAACAAAAAATGCATCCTTCAAATACGATCTGTCGGGAACCGTTGCTGCAAACTATTATCCAACCATACAACGCAAAGTATCTTCCTGCCACACAACGCCTGGCGTACAGGCATCTTTGAATTCCACCATGCCATCATTTGCAGATGAATCGGTTTTTCTATTCATTTCTGAAACATAATTGTCCGTGGATCGGGAGCGCTGAATAATAAATATTCTTACTTTTGTCTGCGATTGACTAACCCACTTATAGCAGCGTTGTACAATGAGTATTAAACCACCGATCAAATTCTTCTCCGGCAGGGCTTCGATGTATCTCTCAGAAAAGATCGCCAAGAGTTTTGGCCAGGAGCTTGGACGCACCAGTATCTACCAGTTCAGTGACGGAGAATTTCAACCTGCCTACGATGAGAGCGTGCGCGGACATACAGTATTCATTATACAGTCGACCTTTCCCCCCGGGGACAACCTGATGGAGCTGCTGATGATGATCGATGCGGCGAAACGTGCATCGGCCTATAAAGTCGTAGCTGTGATCCCTTATTTCGGGTATGCCAGGCAGGACAGGAAGGACCGGCCGCGGGCATCCATC
This sequence comes from Bacteroidales bacterium, assembly GCA_029210585.1. Classification (GTDB taxonomy): domain Bacteria; phylum Bacteroidota; class Bacteroidia; order Bacteroidales; genus M55B112. The sequence goes on along the minus strand of JARGFP010000040.1, from coordinate 10,650 downwards.
GGTGCCAAGCTGGTGGCCAACCTGCTCACCGCCGCCGGGGTGGACCGGATCATGACCATGGACCTGCATGCCGACCAGCTGCAGGGCTTTTTTGATGTCCCGGTGGACCACCTCTATGCTTCTTCGCTGTTTGTTCCCTATATCAAGACACTGGATCTTCCCAACCTGGCAGTTGCTGCACCGGATATGGGCGGAACGAAGCGTGCCAATGCCTATTCCAGGTTCCTGAATGCCAGCATGGTGATCTGCTACAAGCTGCGCAAGAAACCCAACGTAGTGGAGGAAATCAAGGCAATCGGAGACATCAAAGACAAGAACGTGGTCATCGTGGATGATATGGTCGACACAGCCGGCACCATCGCATTTGCCGCCAGCATGATGAAAAGCGAAGGCGCAAGGAGCGTGCGGGTGGTGGCATCACACCCGGTACTGTCCGGCCCGGCCTATGAACGGATCGAGGAATCCCCCATCGACGAAGTGATCGTCACCGACTCCATCCCATTGCAAAAACATAGCGACAAGATCAAGGTGATTTCCGTGGCGGACCACTTTGCCGAAGTGATCGACAAGGTGTATAACTACGAATCCATCAGCGGACATTTTATCCGATAGTTCCCTTATGTTTCTTTTTTCCTTGCTGCAAAATTAGTTTCAAGTCGATAATTGCTAATAGTAACACATTAAGTAAAAAATAACCAAGTGGTTATTTAAGAACTTAATTCAATTGGAACTTATTGACATTTTCTGTTTAAACTACTGTTTCTCTGAAACAAAAAGGAGGAGTAAAACGTTATAAATAAACCTGTAGGTTGATATTATAGAAATAGTCCCTATATTTGGCAATATTTTATTTGCATTCAAATTTACAGATGAAACCGAAGATGAGTTTAGCAAACTTATTAGCGCATGGCAAGATCCTGAATACCTGGAAGATTATTTTGAAAAACATGAATCTGATTTAAGAACAAGCTATTGGAAAGGTATTAGTATTGAAGAGGCTATTTTTGAGAACTATAAATATGCACAGAGTTTAGAGAAAAAGTTTCTGGATTTATCTCAAAAAAGTGAGAATGAACAATTGGCAGATCTAGAAGAAATCTTCACTCCATTAAGTGATTATCAATCCAATGATTTAAAAATTGATAAAAGAAAAGCTAAATCCACATGGCTCAGACTATATGCTATTCGAGTTGATAAAAGTGTTTATATTATCACTGGAGGCTCAATTAAACTTACACAGAAAATGCAAAATCGCGGACATACCATGCACGAACTTAAAAAACTTGAGAGTTGCAAGAATTTTCTAATTCAAAAAGGAATAGAAGATATTGATGATATAATTGAATTTATTGAAGCCTGAAAAAAATGAGTTTACATAAAGAGAAAATCAAACAAATTGCCTCAAAGGAAGCATCTAATTGGCAAACTGATGCCACTAAAAGGCAATTAAATAAAGAGTGGACTGACAAATCCTTTAAAATCGCAGTCAGAATATTGAGAGAGATACGCGCCCAAAAAAACGTTAATGGAATGACTCAAAAAAAGCTCGCAGATGAAATGAATGTATCTCCTCAATATATTAACAAGGTATTAAAAGGAAAAGAAAACCTGACCCTGGAAACTATATCTAAGATAGAAAAAGTATTGGATATTAGAATTATAGAGGTCAGCTCACATCTTCATAGTATCACCCTCGATAAAGGTTATAATAAACTAAAACCTCAAATAAGCAGAGCTACTTCGGTTCCACTATATCAAGAAGTAATTTCATATAAAGAACTTGATTTTTTAAAACCTACAGGGACAAATGGATAAAAAACTTGAAAATCTAAAATTTGCTCTTGTCAAAATTACAACTGAGCAGTTTGCTTTGCTGGAAAATGATTTTGATGAGGAATCAGATATTAGTATCCAGGTTAATTTTAGATTTGGAGCTGATAGTGATAAACATATTATTGCGGTCTTCTCAGCATTCACATTCGAAACGAAAAAAACAAAATTTCTGACTATAGAAGCTGGTTGTCATTTTGCAATTCCTCCCGAATCCTGGGAGCAAATGTTAGATAGAAAGAATAATAAACTTATCGTTCCAAAAGGTTTACTTCAACATATGGCAGTAATTACTGTAGGAACAACCCGTGGAATACTTCACTCAAAAACCGAGAATACTGAATTTAACAAATATCATTTACCAACCATCAATTTACAAAACATGATTACCACAGACAATGTCTTCAGTTTTGAAAAAATCGAAGAATCAAAATAATAAGACCTCCTGTTAATTTCATTTATGAATGGTTTTTTGTTGTATGAATCACCCCCCCTTCAGCCTGTCCATATCCCTCCGCTCTTTCTTGGTCGGACGGCCGGCGCCGCGTTCCCGCTTGTAGAAAAAATCGTCCTGCTGTTTGAGCTTGTCCAGCTCCTCCTGCGGGGTGATGTCCTCGGCAAATTGTGCGACCAGCTTTGCCCCCACCCGCTTCTGGATCGGTTCGAGCACGCGGTAGGCATAGACCACAGGCATTTTCCGCACCCGGATCACATCCCCGGCACTGATGCTGCGCGAGGGCTTAACCGACATGTCGTCGATCATCACCCGCCCTTTCCTGCATTCTTCCGTGGCAAGCGCCCGGGTTTTATATACGCGGATCGACCAGAGGTATTTGTCTATGCGGTTTTCCATATTATTTAAAACGGGCTGATCCTCCGCGCCATCCTGTAATAGAGTTTCCGCATGTATTTATAGATATACACCATCAGCAGCTCGGATCCCCCGATGAGCACATCGCGCCGTCCCTTTTTCATCGACCTGACCATCTTGCGCGCACAGGCTTCCGGGGTGATCCCTTTGGCCTGACCGGGGTCCATCACGCCCCGCGCCTTCCCTTCCTTGTCCAACGCGTTCAGTGAAATGTTGGTCTGCACCCTGCCAGGACTGAACATGGTCACGCGGATGCCGAACCGGTGGTTCTCGGCCAGCAGGCTTTCATAGAATCCGAACAAGGCATGCTTGGCTGCGGAATAGGCACTGCGCATGGGAAAACCGAACTTCCCGGCGATGGTGCTGGTGACACCGAAGTACCCTTCTCCCTGCTCGATCATCCCGGGCAGCACGGCCTTGGACAGGATCACCCCGGCAAAATAGTCGATCTCCATCAGCCGGCGGTCGATCTCCAGCGGGGTCTCCGCCACCAGCGAACGCTGCGAGATCCCCCCGTTGTTCATCAGCACATCCACCTGCCCGAACTCCTTCAGCACCTGTGCTGCCGCATCCTGCACTTCACCAGGGTTTCCCAGGTTGAACACCACCGGGTACACCTCCTTCGAAACAGGCGCCAGTTTGCGTTGCACCCGTTGCAACTCATCCGGCTCGTGCGACGAGATGATGACCCGCGCACCCTCCTTTGCAAATTCCTCTGCCAGGCACTCCCCGATCCCCGACGATGCCCCGGTGATCCACACCACTTTATTTTTGAATGATATCATTGATATACAGATTATTAAGTAAATAAACGAACCCTGCGCACTGTTGATGTACCGCTCCGTTTTTAAAAGTTCAACCCAGGCTTCTGCGCAGGCTGACCCTTCACGCGGGAAAACCGGATCCGCGATGGCTCCGTCCGATCGTTGATCTTCAGCCGGCTATAGCACCAACGCCTCGGTGGTGTCCACAATCTCCTGCCGCAGTGCCACCATCTCCGTCGCCTCCTTTTTCTTTTTCCTGAACTTTCGTCCGAACCATGCTCCGCGCACCGTCTTCTTCCAGCGGAAGTACCACCACAGTGCCACTTTGCCTGCCGGGTACAGCGAAACAAGGTACCCGAGCCAGATGTACCAGCCGTCGGTGAGCAGCGCCACGATGAGGGTCTGTAACAGGTAACTGATCGGCGTGACCAGCAGCATTCCTGCCCCGGCCTTGATGGAGCTGTGGAACTGCAGGTCCTTCACTTTCCTGACCATCCGCACCGGCAGGAAATACATCAGGGCGTTGTTGATCAGCCCGTACAGGAACACCGGGAACGTCACCAGCAGCGTAATGTACCGCCAGAGCGCCTGCATCCCGCCAAAACCTTTCTGCCGCACCACCCAGTCGCGGATGTTCATCACGCTGAGCTGCTGCATATACGGCTCCACTTTTTCCTTCAGCGGCACCAGTTGCTGTTCGTCTTTTTCCAGGACCGCATCGAGGCGACTGATCATCTCCTTGTCGGCAATGAATTTGTCGTGCAGCCGTTTCCCGCCGATCCCCAGGATCTCCCGCATCCGTTCATTGAATATCGTGCGGAGTCCCATGTAGGTATCGTAGTATTCTTCGGTTTCGATGTGGATCATCACCGGTTTCAGCTCATCCTCGAGCCGCTTCTTCAGTTGGTTGATCCCGCGCGGACCGTTCTCTTCGAATGTGTCCCAGTATTCCGACACCTCGATGGGTTTGCCGTACCATATATGGAGGTCCTGGTTGTGCTTGATGTAATCCGAAAAATCGAGTCCCACGGGAACGATCTTCACGTAGGGTTCGTTTTTCATCTTCTCCTGGGCGCTGAAGGCGATCCGGAACACCCCTTTCCCCAGGGTCCGGAGCCTGCGGTGGTCGCCGTGGTTCCCTTCGGGCATCAGGCAGAGCTGGTGTTTGCGGTGCAGCACCCCCACGGTGATGTCAAAGATCTCCTGGTTTTTCCCCAGTTCCTCCACGCCATCGCGGATCCGGAACACCGGGAGGATTTTCAATGTATTCAGCACTTTGGCCAGCATCTTTTTCCTGAACAGGTCGGCCCGGGCCAGGAACACGGTATCACCGGGCGAGGAGAACAGCACGATCAGCGCGTCCATCAGGGCATTCTGGTGGTTCGGGGTGAAGATGACCGGTGCATCCTTCGGGATATTTTCAAGACCGTGCACTTCAAATTTCCGGTAAAACTGGCTGAACACATTGCTTACGTAGGAATAGATCAGTGTATAAGCGATGCTTCTGCGGTCGATGCGGTCGAGCGCCCCGATTACTTTTCTTTTGGCCATCTGGTTCAGTTTTGTCATCACAAATATAGATTTTTTCAATTGAAAGCGAAGCCGGGAAGTGGCAGGAAGCTGTATCCCGGCACCGGCGAACCGGCATGCTGCATGGTTCCGGTGCCTGTATCTGCCTTGCTTTCAGAGACACTAAACTGGCAGGTTAGGTGGCTGCTGCGGGTGCCATGGGACCAATGCTGATATAATGGGACAAAGTGAGGCAGTCGCTTGAAAAAAAATCACTATTTTCGCATCGAATCATCCAACTATATAGATATGATTATTTCCGGCATACAGCAGGTGGGCATTGGTGTGAAGAGTCTGAAGGACGCATGGCGCTGGTACCGCGACAATTTCGGGATGGATATCAGGGTCTTTGACGAGGAGGCGCCGGCCAATTATATGCTCCAATACACGGGCGGCAAAGCACGTAACCGTCATGCTGCCCTGGCCATCAACATGATGGGCGGCGGCGGATTTGAGATCTGGCAGTACAAGGACCGTGAGCCTGTGGCACCGGGGTTCGAGGTCCTGGCAGGTGACCTGGGGATCTTTTCAGCAAAGATGAAATCACCCGATGTGGAACGTACGTACGACCACTTTCACAAGATGGGGCTCACCCTGAATGGTGTATCGCGGGATCCGGCCGGGAGGAAGCAGTTCTTCATGAAGGATCCGTACAACAATATTTTCCAGGTGGTGGAAGCCGACACCTGGTTCAAGCTCAACAGGAGAAAGAAGACCGGCGCAGCATATGGTGCGGTGATCGGGGTTTCCGACATTGAGAAGGCCATGAAGGTCTATTCCGACATCCTCGGGTACGACACGCTGGTGTATGATGAGACGAAGGTATGGGACGACCTGTCGACCGTTCCCGGTGGACAAAATAAGATACGCAGGGTATTGCTGCGGCACGAACTTGAACGCAAGGGTTTCTTTGCCAGGCTGTTCGGTCCGACGGAGATTGAACTGTTGCAGGTGACTGACAGGGATCCGGTTTCAATCTATAAAGACCGTTACTGGGGCGACCTGGGGTTCATTCACCTGTGCTATGATGTGATCGGCATCAACAAACTGCGGGAAAAATGCGAGGCACTGGGTTTTCCGTTTACGGTGGACAGCCAGGCCGAAACCGGTGAGCACGTCTTCGACATGGGCGAGGCTGCGGGTCATTTCTCCTATATTGAAGACCCGGACGGCACGCTGATCGAGTTCGTGGAGACCCACAGGATACCAATCATGAAGCGGTTCGGGATCTACCTCAACCTCAGCAAGCGCAAGGACAAGGAGAAGCCGGTGGCCGACCGGGTGCTGCGAATGCTGAAATATATGAAAGTGCGGGAGCGGCATCTGACGTAAACCAACTATTTATATAACCGCAATGTAGCGCGGTATTTAACCACCGGGGAACGTGAGGATAACCGCAAACTAACTGCGGAGTAACGCAAAGTAACGCAAAGAGTAACGCAAAGTAGTTCGCAACGGAACGGGGGATTGCAGCGGGCATAAAAAAATATTCCTATATTTACTGCCGTACCAACCAGACCAACGTATGATCGACGCGCTTCAGTCACTGCAGGATACGATCGTATCAGCAGACACCACCATTATTACAGAGAAGGTATCCGGCATGCTTGCCACATTCCGTGAGATGGACAAGGAAAGGCTCAATTTCGGCGGGGCGAGTCTGCCGTTGCAGATTGTCCTGGGCGTCGTGATGTTCGGTGTGGCGCTGGGGATCAAGACCCAGCATTTCAAGGACGTGGCCAAGAACCCCAGGCTGGTGATCCTTGGCTTCTCCTCGCAGTTCATCCTGCTGCCGGCGGTGACCTTTCTGCTGGTACTGTTGCTGAACCGCTGGATCACTCCGACCGTCGCACTTGGCATGATCCTGGTGGCCAGTTGTCCGGGCGGGAACATCAGCAACTTCATGAGTTCCGTGGCAAAAGCGAACGTGGCATTATCGGTAACCCTCACGGCCATCGCCACGCTGGGGGCCATTGTGCTGACCCCTTTCAACTTTGCCTTCTGGGGAGAGATGTACCTGAAATTTGCCCCATCGGAGGCCACCGCATTTTTACGTGAGCTGCATATTGATCCCATCGAGATGTTCAAGACCGTCTTCATCTTGCTGGGTGTTCCGTTGCTGCTGGGGATGTGGTTCAATCACAAGTTCCCGAAGCTCACCGCGAAGATATTCAACCCGTTCAAGAACATTTCCATGGTGATTTTCCTCTTGCTGGTGGTCGTGCTCTTTGGCATGAACTACAACTTCTTCATCCGTTTTATCGGCTATATTTTCATTGTCGTGTTGCTGCACAATATCGTGGCGCTGGGTACCGGCTACAGCCTGGGCAGTGTCTTTAAAACCGATGTCCCCACCCGCAGAACCTTCGCCATCGAGACCGGCATCCAGAACAGCGGGCTTGGACTGGTGTTGTTGTTCAATGAAGCGATCTTCCCCACCGAGCTCAAGATCGGCGGCATGGCCTTCATCGCCGGCTGGTGGGGCATCTGGCACATTCTCAGCGGACTCGGCATCGCCAACATCTGGGCCCGCGTCCCCTACGACGACCGGTTCCGTCTGAAGTATTTCAGGCCGAAGTTTTTGAAGAAGGGGTAAGAATTTTTGGGGAAGAGGGTGAGCGTTTTTGTAGAAGGGGGAGGTGGAAATCCGGGTACAGATGCACACACTCACTTTTTGCGGTTCACCCCAAAGGCAAGAAGTGGTATTTTAGCTCCCAGCACGGCGAAATGGTTGTACCAAAAATAACCCCAGGAGGCATTCGAGCGCGTAATTCCAAAATATTAACCTTGTAAATCTAAATTTTAGTTTTAAATTTGCAAGGTTGAACGATTCATCATTGGGAGTAAATTTTCAACAATGCATCAACAGAACTATATCAACAGGCATATTGAGAGTGAGATCAGAAGTGCCATGGGGCGCTCCCCGGTAACTGCATTGATCGGACCCAGGCAGGCTGGAAAATCAACCCTGGCGGGTGAGATTATGAAAAAATCAGTTGATTCTGTTTATCTTGATCTCGAGCGACCATCCGACCTTCAGAAGTTGCATGATGCTGAATGGTTTCTTACATCACAGAAGGAAAAGCTGATTTGTATTGATGAGATACAGCGCAAACCGGAGCTTTTTCCTGTAATCCGGAGTCTGGCAGACGAATGGAAACAACCGGGAAAATTTCTTATCCTTGTATCTGCATCCAGAGATCTGCTGCGTCAAAGTTCTGAATCCCTGGCCGGAAGGATCTCCTATAAAAAATTAACACCGTTCCTCTGGTCAGAAATTTCTGACACAACAAGCATTGAATCTTACATCCTGCGGGGAGGGTTCCCGCGTAGCCTGTTGGCTCTCAATGATGAACACTCACTGGCATGGCGCGAAGATTTCATAACTACATTTCTGGAACGGGACCTCTTGCAGTGGCAGGGATTCACTCCAACCACCATGCGAAGGTTGTGGCAGATGATCGCCCATATGAATGGTCAGACGGTCAACTACTCTATGTTGGGAAATTCACTGGGTGTAAGCAATGCTACCGTCAAAAACTATATCGACTTGCTTGAAGCGACTTTTATGCTGACCGTTGTGCCACCATACCATTCCAATACAAAAAAAAGACTGGTGAAGTCGCCGCGTATCTATATCTCCGATCAGGGAATAACCACCGCATTGCTCCATCTCGAAAATTTTGATGAACTATACGGTCATCCTGTCATTGGTTCAGTATGGGAACAGGTTGTGCTATCGAATCTTCAGGGACATTTCCCTGCGGCAGAGTATCTCTTCTATAGAAGCACCGGTGGTGCTGAGATTGATTTTGTCATGAAACTCAGGGGCAGGATCATTGCCATTGAGTGTAAATCCTCAAAGGCACCTAAACCATCAAAAGGCTTCTTCAGTGCCATTGAAGACATCCAGCCTGATCACGCCTATATCGTAGCACCAGTAAAAGAAGGGTGGCCGCTGAACAGGACTACCGATGTGGTGAATCTCAGAGAAATAATCGATGTAATTCACTAACCTGGCCAGGACCACAGCAAATAGTATATTCGGTTTACCGCAGGAAAATCAACCACAAAGGACATGAAGCATACTGAAAGATTATTACTTTAGTAAAGATCACATCTTATTAGAAAGAAAAGTGATGGTTTTAAAAATCATTTAGTATTTTGGTTGAACCGCAATCAACGCATCATTTAATGAAAATTGTTTTTGTAACAGGTTGTTTTGACATGCTTCATTCAGGGCACATTGCCTTTTTGAACGAAGCGGCAACATATGGTAACGTACATGTCGGACTTGGATCTGATCATACGATCAATGAGCTGAAAGGAAGAGAAACGATCAATTCTGAGGATGAGCGCAAATATATGCTGGAAGCAGTCAAGTCTGTTCATACCGTTACCATCAATTCGGGCAGTGGCCTGATGGATTTTGAAGACGATCTTGACATGATCCGCCCGGATATTTTTATAGTTAATGAGGACGGTCATTCAGAAGCGAAGTCTTTATTGTGCAAAAAACTGGGCATAGAATACATTGTGCTGAGCAGAATTCCACACGCCAACCTGCCACCCAGATCGACCACAAGTATCAGGAGTATCAATCCGATTCCTTACCGGATCGATTTTGCAGGCACCTGGATTGACCAACCGTACGTATCAAAATTCGGACCCGGATGGGCAGTCACAGCATCTATTGAGCCCACCATTGAATTCAATGAGCGATCCGGGATGGCAACCTCTACGCGCAAAAAGGCCATTGAATTATGGAACCATCATCTTCCCCCGGAAAAACCGGAGAAGCTGGCCAAATTGTTGTTCCGTTATGACAATGAACCCGGGTCATCTGAGATCAGCGGTTCTCAGGATGCGATCGGGATCACCTTGCCCGGGATCAACAGGTTTTTCTATGAAAAAGGATCCTACTGGCCCTCAAAATTCGAATCGATTCATGATGAGACGGTGATCCGCTGGCTGGAAGAGCATATCCGGATCATGACACTCTGGCCCCGGCCCAATGAATACGATGTACTGGGAAACACCGATATTAACAGTGAAAAAGTCCGGCAACTCACCAATGCTTCAGATGAAGCCTGGAAGGCACTTCAGAAGATGGACCTGGATGAGTTTTCCCGGCAGTTCCTCAGGTCATTTGAAGCACAGGTAGCCATGTTTCCTTCAATGCTCAACCAACAAATTGAGGATGTTATTGAAGGGATCCGGGAAAAAGCCCTTGCCTGGAAACTCTCCGGAGCCGGAGGGGGCGGTTACCTGGTGATGGTTACCAGGAAGCACATCCCAAACAGCTTCCGCATCAAGATCAGGAGAAGGAACAGTGATTTTTAATTTCGTTTTAAAGTATGCATTGCTGAATTGAATTTGAAGATTGTCGGATGGCTGTGAATAGTATAAAATTTACGTTAAAATATATTGTTTGGAGCAATCTTGACCAGCCACTTAATACAATTTGATCATGCGATTAAAATGTATCTTTTTCTCAATAATAATACTATCAACAATCTCAAGCAGCTGCAGTAATACAAATGATGATTTCATTGGACTATGGCAATCACTCAACGATGTAAATGCAATACTGGAAATAACTGATAATAGAGTTGA
>JARGFP010000003.1 GCA_029210585.1 Bacteroidales bacterium | reverse complement strand
AAATCCCACCAGTTCCATTCGGATTATGGTTTAAAAGTATTGCAGCCGAAGAAAGAAAAAACAGAAGCACTGATCAGGGAGAAAATAAACATGACCAAAGGTTAGCTATAAATACAAAAGACCCGTGCAATGGAAGAAGCAAAAACAAATTCGACAGAACCTGTTTATACCCTGGGAGTTTCCGCCAGGTTATCGGACACACCAGCTCATTCAGTTCGGATGTATGTGGACAAAAACCTTCTCATACCCTATAAAAAGAAGACGAACAGGCATTTGTTTTCAAAGATTGACGTTGTGCGCCTTCAATGCATACGCCATCTTATTGATGAGCAGGGACTGAACATTGCTGGTATAAAAGCCCTCTTTTCAATGGTACCCTGCTGGAGAATTAAGAATTGCCCAGAGGAAGAAAGAAAGAATTGCGGGGCATACTATTCCAACTCCCAAACCTGCTGGGAGGCCTCGGAAAAGGGAAACTCATGCAAGAATGAAGATTGCCGTGTATGCAGCGTATATAAGCTTACTGAAGAATGCGCTGACATGAAATCTCTGATCAGAAAGCTACTTCCTTAAGTTAAGTTTGCATGAAATCAGCATATCTTGTATCCTACGGTCAACCCGAACCACTGCAATATGGAGAACTCCCCGGACCTGTATTGAAAAAGGATGGTTTACTCATCCGCGTAAAAGCTGAATGCTGGCCCACAGAACTGCCCCGGTTATACCTATCAACGGAGAAATAGGTGAAGTATGATATCTATCAAGGCTTCGTACAGATGATAATACAAAAGTTCAATATAAGCGAAGAGGCAGTTCAACGGGCTTCTTTAGTAGCGGGGACAGTGTTGCTCGTCGTACCTCCTCGCGAGTCCCAATGGAGGGACTTATCGAAAGTGATTGATTTTCTTTAAGATTAGTCCTGAAGCCCTATATTTCGCAAATTGTGTTTCGCATTATGCGTTTCGCAAATTGCGAAACTTATATAAAAGGACTATCTTTGAAAAAAACATTTCATGAATCCATTTCTGATTAAAGGCTATATAAGTCCGCAATTTTTCTGCAACCGGACAAAAGAAAGCGAAATGCTTATGTCAGCTATAAGAAACAATCAGGATATTACGCTTTTCGGACCCAGGCGTTTCGGAAAATCAGCATTAATTCATCATGTATTTCACAAATTACAAAAAGAATATGTTTGTGTATATGCAGATATTTGGGGAACAAGCAGTACAGAGGACTTTACAAAAGAATTAGTAAACGGAATCATTTTAAGCAAAGTGTTTGCGAAACAAAAAACCTCAGGTAAATTGTTAAACCTGCTAAAATCAATAGGTGCTTCCTTTAGTGTAGGATTAGATGGCCTGCCATCTGTTGATGTTATTTACAATGACCGTAATCAACAATTCAAAAGTCTCGAAGAATTATTCAAATTTCTTACTCAACTGGATATCCCGATCCTATTTGCTATAGATGAATTTCAGGAAATCAAAAAATACGAAAATGATGTGCCTTTTGAAGGCAAGTTAAGAGCTCTAAATCAGAGAAGTAACAACATAGTTTTCCTATACAGTGGAAGTGAGCACCATTTATTAAATGAAATATTCAATGAGTATAGTATGCCTTTCTACCAGTCGACCCGAATGGTATCGATTGGGAAAATTGACAGGAAAGATTATTATACATTCATTGCAGGAAAGTTTAAAAAAGGGGGAAAGGATATAAGTTCCGAAATCATTAATCACATTCTTGATATATCCCACTTACATACCTATTACGTGCAGGCAATTGCTAATTTTCTTTATAGTCAGGACAAAGCACCTGCAAGTATTTCAGAATTTGACTTTTTATACAGAGAATTCATTCTCGAAAAAAGTGTTTTTTACAGTGAGTTACCAGAGAGACTCACGAAGCAACAATTTTCTGTTATAAAGGGAATAGCAAAATATGGATTTGTGGAGAATCCAACTTCTGCGAGCTTCATGGAGATCTCAAGAATAGGTAGTTCCAGTAGCATGTACAGGGTTATAAATTCATTGCTGGATAAACAGCTCATAATAAAAGAGGATGGTAAATTAAGAATGTATGATGTATTCCTGGAACATTTCTTGAAATTTACAATCTAGGATATTATCTGTTTAGCTACAGAAATGAAATCACATCTGCAGGTGTGCCCGATAGATTTGGCGAAAGTGGTTGATTCAAGCCCGATGAATCTAGTTCACCGGGCTTCTTTAGTAGCGGGGACAGGACTTGAACCTGTGACCTTTGGGTTATGAGCCCAACGAGCTACCAACTGCTCCACCCCGCAATATATTTTCAGTACTTAACTGTTATCTGTCCAGTGATCCGCCGCAGCGCATCCGTTCCGCAGTATCTTTTTGCGGTTGCAAATATAACAGTTGTTTTGGGATTCTCAAAATTACAGCCGTCTTTTTAAAAAAAACGGCTGTAATCATTGTTTCTACAGGGTTTACCTGATCACTTTTACATTCACTGCCGCAAGGCCCTTCTGCCCCTTCTCGGTCTCAAAGCTGACCTTATTGCCCTCTGCGATGTCCTCATGCGTATTGTTCACATGAACAAAAATACTCTCTTTGGTATCAGCGTCGCGGATAAAACCATACCCTTTTGAATCATAATAATTCGTAACGGTTCCTGTACGTGTCTTATCCTGCTGCGTGCCATCGCTCTTGGGAATACTGACTTCAATATCCTCTGCATTCAATTCTTCCTTGTCCGCCGGATCCTGTGGGGTATCGGTAATGTTACCGTATTCATCCACATATGCGATCATGTCGTTCAGACCGCCCTTGATATCATCATCCCGCTTGGCCATTTTCTTCGCCAGCTTGTCTTTGCGTTTTTTCTCTTTCTTCTTCCTTACGTCTTTCTTATTGAATGTTTCCCGTGATCTACCCATGTATTGTTTATTAGTTTATATTCTTCTTTCTGTAAGTCAAGAATATCCTATCAGATCGTTTTTACATTGACTGCAAAAAGACCCTTGGCTCCTTCTTTGATTTCGAACTCTACTTCCTGGTCGGGCTGCATATCATCAGATGAATCAATCAGTCCTGTCCGGTGAACAAAAATATCACTTCCGTTCGAAGTCTCAATAAAACCAAATCCTTTAATGGCATCATACCATTTTAATTTTCCATTTTCCATTTTACTACTGTTAATTGTTTAATACTAGTCACCTTCCATGCCATATCGTTCTGGAAATCAGAACTCAACTGAACAGTCAGGCGATTACTTTTAAGTGATCGGATTAAAAAAAAGAGCAGTGAAGAACCAATAGCGCTATGGGGTATCAGTTAATAATGCGCAAATTTTCGAATCAAATTACCGCCGCAAAGGTACATGAATTTATTGAATTATTGCGTTCTCCCTGAATAATAATCTGTAACACACCTCCTTTGCGCTGAAAAATCAGCTTTTTTTATATAGCCGGCAGATTAATTAAGGTTTTATTAAGTACTTTGTTAATGTCATAGGTCTATATTCACGACTTAAAACAAACTGATAATATGAAAACCAACTTCCTGAAATCCGCCCCTATCTTCCTTGCATTCCTGATCATGGGATTCGGCGATGTCGCCGGACCGCTCACCAGTCAGCTGCAAAACGATTTTATGCTCAGTAATTTCCAGGCAGGTCTCGTCACCTTCATGGCCTTTATTATGTTCGGACTCCTTTCCATTCCCATGGGATTGTACCAGGACCGCAAGGGAAGGAAACATGTACTGCTGCTCGGATTGTTTGCTGCACTGATGGTGCTGGGCATTTTCCTCTATGTAGGCTCCGAGGTCTCCATGAGCGCCAAGCTTCCCAATTACCTGTCTGAAAAATTCAATTTAGATATCAAAGAAAGAGGACTCCTGGGAACAATGTTTTTCTTTATCTCCCTCACCACCGGACGCTTCCTGGGAGGTGTGATCCTGAACTGGCTGGCACCCAAAAAATTCCTGATCATCACAGCAATCGTTTCTTTGTTCGGTATTGCCGGAATGTACGTCGCCCCCTCCGAGCTGATCGCCATCATCTTTATTTTTATCATCGGGCTCGGTTTTGCCAATGTCTTCCCCCTGATCTTCTCCATCACCGTTGATACCATGCCCGAGCGAAGCAACGAGATCTCCGGGCTGATGGTGACAGCCATTCTCGGTGGTGCTCTGGTACCAATACTGACCGGTGGGGTGGCCGACCTGTTCGGACTGATGGCAGGATTCCTTGTACCTGCAGCCTGTCTTACGTACATTCTCATCATCGCACTCAAACCTGCAAAAGCATAAATAATGAATATCTATACCGATGAACGCATCGTACTGACACTCGACGCAGGCGGAACAAACTTTGTCTTCAGCGCCATTCAGAAGGGAAAACCGGTCACCGAACCGGTCAGGAAAGATGCCAATGCACATGACCTGGACCGTTGTATCGCCACCATAAAGGTAGGATTTCGCGAGGTACTTGAAAAGCTAATGCAAAAGCCGGTGGCCATCAGCTTCGCATTCCCCGGTCCGGCCGACTATCCCAACGGGATCATAGGTGACCTCAACAACCTGCCTGCTTTCCGGGGAGGCGTGCCCCTAAAAGCCATCCTGGAACATGCATTCGATTTGTCTGTGTACATCAACAACGACGGTGACCTGTATGCATATGGCGAAGCACTGGGCGGAATACTTCCGGAGATCAATCAGCAACTGGAAGCTGCAGGCAGTCCCAAACGGTACCATAACCTGGTGGGCCTCACCCTGGGAACCGGGTTCGGCGGTGGACTGGTGAGGAACGGTGAACTCTTCATCGGCGACAACTCCACGGCAGCAGAGGTGTGGCTGTTCAGCAACCGGTATAATACCCAGGTCAATGCCGAAGATGTGGTCAGCACCCGCGCTGTGCAACGGGAGTATACCGACCTGGCCGGGATTCATTACCCGAACAAACTGATGCCCAGGGATATTTTCGATATTGCCACCAACCAGCAAACCGGGAACCGGGATGCGGCCATTGCTGCCTACCGTGAAACAGGCCGCGCCCTGGGAGATACCATTGCCAACCTGCTTACTTTCGTGGATGGTATCGTAGTGATCGGCGGAGGGATCACAGGGGCCAGGGAACTCTACATGCCGGCAGTGATGGAAGAACTTGCAAGTAATTACTTTCCGTCCAACACGGCAGAACTCCCCAGGCTGGTCCAGCGGGTGTTCAACCTGGATCATGAAAAGGACCAGGAGGCATTTTATAAGGACTATTCGAAAGAACTGCCTGTCCCCGGTACCAACCAGACGGTTACCTACGACCCGGTACCCAGGCTTGCCATTGCCACCAGCCGCATCGGTGCAAGTGAAGCCATTGCACTGGGTGCCTATGCATTTGCTTTGTCGGAGTTAGGGTAACCTTCTTCTCCGTCTTATCTGTCCTATTCAATTTTCAGGTAATCGAGACCGAGAAATCCCCTGGTCCCGTCCGGACTGTAGCCTGCCAGTTCAAAGGTGAGCTCGTTTTTTCCCTTCCGCACAGGTTGCATGCCCAGGTTGATATGCAGGGTGCTGATCTCCTCGCTGTACAGGTTGAAGGTGCCAGGCACGGGATTGTCGTTGAACCGGATCCTGAACCTGCCATAGTCAGGCGCAGTTGTACATCCAGCCCCGATACGAAAGATCCCGGCCTCTTCGCTGATAAAGGATAGTGTGAGCCGGTCACCCACATGACCCTCCAGCCAGAATGCCTGTTCATTCCCGCTCCAGAGGTGGGACAAAAAGCCCTGGTACTCGAACCTGCCACCGGTCATGGATTCCAGCTTCATGTTCTCCGCCTCTATGCCTGACGGACGTGCGACAGGTGTGATAATGTCGGCACGCTCCAGGGCAACTTTTGCCTTTGCCCCTGCAACATCAGGTGCGACCTGGCTTTCACCTCCGGGAAGCACATACCAGAACGTTACCGGTGCATAGTTGATGATCGCGTGTGTCCAGTGCCACATCTCCATATCCACCCGAAGGGAATCACGGAAAGGAATGGCATCCAGACCACGATAGCGGATATTCACAGTATAGCCCGGCCAGAAATTCCCGCTGCCATCGGGCTGTGCAATAAACGGGTGGTTGGCAAATTTTTCCGGACGGCACCAGGCATACCCGTAATAATCTTCGGTCCCGGTCCCGATGCTGGAAGGGAAATCCTCCCCGTCGACGAAGATCTTCTCGTCTCCTTCACCCCACCAGGCATATACCGTGTTGAAAACCGTGATTGCATCTCCGACATACACCCCTTCACCATTCAATTCCACAAAATTGATATCAAACATACCTCCCCCGCCTTCCATGGTCTTTGCCTGCCCGGTATGAAGCGCTGTATACTGGTGCCAGGATGCGCCAAAATACATACTCCTGTCGTCCCACTTCCAGGGTGAGGTGGTGATCTCACCCCCGGTAACCGATACCTCTTTGTTACCCATGTTGAGCAGCCTGATGATGCAATTCTCCCTGAATGGCATCACCCAGTAGGCCTCCATGGTTCCGTCATGTTCCACTTTAGAGTACCAGGTATTGGAATAACGTAACTGGTAGCCTGTACCGAAGAAATCTCCGACCGGGCACCAAACGGTCCTTTGTCCGTCGAAGGTCAACTCTAAGATCGTTGTCCGCAATGCCTGCTCCAGGTTATCCGCTTCCAGTTTGAGCCTGATCGATCGCAACGCTTTACTGCCGGTCATATCCATTACCAGACCATCATCTGCAGGAATTGTGATCTCAATATCGGTCCGCTCAAGATCAAGTCCGTCGAGTCCCCTTTCCCGTTCAGCAAGGGTATTTTGCACCGCCGCAAGGGTATTGGCTGAACGCCCGAGTTCCTCTTCAGAAAATGTAACAACTTCTGTCCTGGACGGATAGGTCCGGTAGTTGATATTGTAATAGGCAGCTTCGCCCCCTGTTTTCGCCCCCGGATCAAGTATGTTATCGCTTTCGTACGTGATCTTGCAATGTTTTGCATACGGCAGCGGCAGGTACAAATTGTGCCCCCTGTGGGCGTATTCAGTGGAGTCTGAGACAGACGTGGAAAGTGGCGCCCCGGCCAGCAATCCACCGCTGAGTACTTCGAAAGCCGTCCCCTCAATGGAGGGCTCCGCTTCGTTGTCGAAATAGATCCGCATGGTTCCCTTCCCGGAATTTTCCCCTGCAAAGGTCATCCAGAAACGCACCACTGCGCCCGGACCCTCTGCATCCATCATCACATATTCCCTCCGGCCGTTGATGGTGTCGGTCCGGATGAACATGGACCTATCCCAGTTGGCAAACCAGGTAGAATCACCGGGCGATACCGTAGCCCGGTCGTAACTGCTGAATTGCCTGAGAGAATACTCCGGATCCGGGTAACGTGCGATCTCCTCCCTGTCGGTCATCTCCAGCAACAGGGACTCAAAGGTGATCTTCTGCTTGCCGCAGGATACTGCCAGCAGCATGATGCCTGCAAAAAACAATAGCTTTTTCATGAATGGTATATTTGAGGTTACAAGAACATATGTTGTACCAACACTTGTTTTCCTTGCAGTCAACAGGTCCCGCAGATACCTTCAACACGCTCCGTCTCGCCCAACTTAACTACCGGTCATGTAACAGCACTACTCAACGATCCCCTGCTCCCTGTATTTTTCAACGTAATACTGGTCCAGTTCCTCAGAATCCTTGTACTTTACACGGAGCGCATCGAGTTTTTTATGCAACACTGCACGCACCTCGGTATACACCGGGTCATCGTAAACATTGTTCAGTTCCAGCGAATCCTTCTTCCGGTCATACAACTCCCACTCGTCCACATCGTAGTAAAAATGCACCAGCTTATAGTCCATGGTAACGATCCCGTAATGACGCTTGACCATGTGCACAGCGGGATATTCATAATAATGATAGTAGACCGCATCACGGTCCCATGCGTCCATATCGCCTTTCAGAACCGGCAGCAGGCTCTCCCCCTGCATATCCTCCGGAGCCGCAATGCCTGCAGCATCCAGGAAGGTCTGTGCAAAATCGAGGTTCTGCACCATTTCTTCACATACCCCGCCCGGTGCGACCACCCCGGGCCACCGGATCAGCAGAGGTGTTTTAAAGGATTCATCATAAATGAAGCGTTTATCGAACCAGCCATGTTCGCCCAGGTAAAAGCCCTGGTCAGAAGTATATACAACCATGGTGTTCTCAGCCAGGCCGGCCTCCTCCAGGTAATCCAGCACCTGGCCGACGCCCTCGTCAACAGCCGCGATGGAACCCAGGTAGTCCTGCATATACCGCTGGTACCGCCAGCGCATCAGGTCCTCCTGCGACATTTCATGGTAATTTTCTATAAGGTCCTCATTGATGGGATCATACACCTCGTTCCATGCCTCCAGTTGTTCATCCGTCATCCGGTTCGTGATGTTGCTGGTATAGGCACGTTTGTCCCAGTTGGAAGTTTCAGGGATTCCCAGCTGTTCCATCACTTCGGGTTTGATCTTGGAGTCCCCTGCCCAGTTCATGTGTTTCAGCAGGTTCATTTCAGCCTCTTTGGCAGCGGTTCCACGCCCTTCGTAGTCGTCAAATAAGGTCTGGGGCTCCGGGAAGGTCTTATCCGTATACTCTCTGAAATGCCTCTCCGCCGGGTTCCATTCCCGGTGTGGTGCCTTATGCAGGTAGGCCAGGAAGAAGGGTTTTCCCTCCACCCGTTCGTTTTTGAGCCAGTCCAGCGTCATGTCCGTAATAATATCAGTGACATATCCTTCCAGCGTGATGCGACCCTCTTTCTTCGTGATAAAATCAGGATTGTAATAATGTCCCTGTCCGGGCAGAATCTTGAACTGGTCGAAGCCCTTGGGGTTGTTCCCGAAATGCAGCTTACCAAACATGGCTGTCTGGTACCCATTTTCATGCAGCATCTGTGGAAATGTGATGTTCGTGGTGTCGAACGGGAACCGGTTATCGATCTTCCCGTTGATATGACTGTGCTTCCCGGTAAGGATCACGGCACGCGAAGGGGCACAGATCGAATTGGTCACGCATGCATTATTGAACAACATGCCTTCACTGGCAATCCGGTCAATGTTCGGCGTCTCCATCAGGTGATCGCTATAGGCACTAATGGCCTGGTATGCGTGGTCGTCCGACATGATAAACAGAATGTTCGGGGGTTGCAGATCGCTGCCTCCTCCGCAGGATGTGATGAGTACAACTGCAAAAGGGAGGAAAAAGTTTTGTAAACGTTTCACTGTATTGAAATTTTGGTTAAACATTTAATTCAGTCATGGTTAGCGCTCACAATTTAAGAATAAATGGACTCCTGTTGAAAGATCTTGCAGATTATCTTCCGGAACCGTGGAAAATATTCGGTTTTACTGCACGACTACAGCAAGGTCCCGGGGGGGTGAATATTCCACGGCATTATTCTTCCGATACTGAAACCTGCAAAGTTGCAATCCGCAAATATTTATTTTGCAAAACATTAATTTACATATCATTACAACATGAAATAACGATATATATATTTTACTATATATTATTATATCTATTTATATATATATTTCTTCTTTCCGTTACAAATCGCTATTTTTACTGCTGCAATTAATCTGTATCCCATCATGCCAAGAGTATTCAGGTCAGTAGACATCTCACAGGAGGAAAAAGAGGTCAGAAAAGACTATTTCGACCGCCATACACCGGTTATTCATTGCAGCGACACCGCCAGGGAAGGAGAGAAAATGAAGGTGAAGATCATGTTGGGGACCGAATACCCACATCCCGACGATCCTGCGCATTATATCAGCTACGTACAACTCTGGAACCGGGAAACCTTTCTTGCTGAGGCACATTTTACACCCGGAATGCTGGGGAACAAACCCGGTTTCGTAGAAGTGGATTTCTATATTGTTCCGGGTCCGGTAAGTCTCAACCTCACCGCCATGGCCGTATGCACCAACCACGGTCTGTGGCAGAGCGACCCGAAAGAGGTACAGATCATTAAATAGCCGGGCAGGCAAGGAGCTTTTTTCAGCTCACGGAATTGAACCCGACACCCATTTCTTCCAGCAGTTCTTCCTCACCGTACCCTGAAGTTCCGATAAAGGAGAGAAATGCGATCTTCCACACTCCGTCCACCTTCTCCATGAACCGTACCTGCAGGCTTTCGATTTCCACAAGTTTGTCGGGCCGGGTATAGGTCCACTTCTCTGTACACACGACGTAGGCAGCATTTTCATAAACCTTGATCCGGTAATCGTTTTTCTCTACGCTCACGTGCGTATCTTCTGGAATATTCGGATTACTGTCTATCAATTCATCCCGGAAGAAAGCCTCAACCTCCCTCCAGCCATCCAGGAACACGTGATCATCTGCACCGATTGTCAGGCGAAAATTCAGACTGTCCTGCACATAGTAGCTGATCACTTTTTCAAAATCGAAATCCATGTACGCCTGGGTTTCGGCATTGATCACATCGATGATGGCTTTCTTGTCGGCTTCCGTATCCACCTGTTGCTGACAGGAAACCAGCATCAAAAATGCAAATACAGCTGCAATTGATACAAAATTCTTCATAGCAGTAGCGTTTAGTTGGTACCTCTCCCCTGCAAGGTAGCGAATCGATGGGAGAAAGTCAATTGAAGCATGCTCAAATCCTGGACTGCTCAGTATACCGGGTGCAGCCACTTTTCCTGTCCGGCATACTTACTTTCTGAAGCCCAGCGGATTCCCCGCTTCATGATCTCCAGGGCCTCATCCACTTCAAAATCTGCCGCCACATGTCCGAGGGAATTATAAAACACCCGTCCGGTGCCATAGTACTTCTTCCACACCACCGGCATTACCGCCCCGTCGATCCAGGATGCATGCGCTCCATTGAATGTGGTGGTTACAAGCACATTCACGTTCGGATCCACATGCATATAATATTGTTCGGAATGCATGTCGAAATCCTGCAATCCCCTGGTAACATAATCCTTTTTGTCGACGAAATCCACATGGTAATCGATTACACCCCCCGGGTGGGCCACCCACTGTCCGCCCACCATAAACTGGTATTCGGTGTTGTTCCTGAATGCGTCGCCCAGTCCGCCGTGCCAACCTGCGAGTCCGACCCCCGACTTTACTGCTTTCAGTAATCCCTGCTCCTGATCTTTGCTGATCTGCCCCATGGTCCATATCTGTACCACAAGGTCAAGTGAAGCCATGAATTCTTCATCAGTGTAAATTCCCAGGGAATCGGAGACAATTACCTCGGCACCTTCCGACTCCATCCAGGGTACAAAGAGGTCTCGGCACTTCTCCGGCTCATGCCCGTTCCATCCTCCCCATACGAACAATACCTTTTTGCCCTTCAACGACGGAGCCTCCACGGGATCCCTTGCCTCCAGGCTGGAAAAGGAAATGAAAAGTAACAGGATTGCGACAACGGGTAATGATCTGTAGTTGATTGTTTTCATTATAATTAGTTGTTAAATCTATAGATAAATTATCTAATCTTTTGTATCATGTGGTTTATTTACAATTTCTAAATATAACAAATCACCCGCAATTTTAATGTTTAACTTTAAATTCAAATTAACAGTAACTAAATGTTGAAACAACTCCCTGCGATAATACTACTTGTCCTGCATGTGGCAACAGATGCCACTCCAACATTGCGGGCAGAACAGGGCATCCTTGATCTGAGATCGGAACAGGGACAACTTTTCAATATTCCGCTGACCGGTGAATGGGAATTTTACTGGCAACAATTTGTTGACCCTGGGCAATTTGACGCTGTAAAACCGGATGTGTACGGGAAAGTTCCTGCCTACTGGACCAGCTACGCTGAGGCTGTTCCGGGGATTACCGGTACAGGGTATGCTACTTACCGCCTCCGGATCCTGCTGCCGCCGGGATTTCATGATTCACTGATGCTCGATATCCCGATTTTCGATACCTCGTATGAACTTTTTATCGATGGCGAAAAGGTGGCAGGTAACGGACAGGTGGGAACCTCTGAACAAGCGGCCCGTCCCGCATACTCTCCGCGGACGCATAACTTTGAATATGCCGGTGACACCATGGAGCTGGTGGTCCATGTAGCCAACTTCTCACACCGTCGTGGTGGCTTCTGGATGATCATGAACCTGGGAGAGGCCACACCCATGCTGAAAAAAATTGAACGCAAAAAGGTAATCAACTATGGACTGCTGAGCATTCTTTTTGTAGCATTTGTCATGCTTTTCGTTTTATTTCTCTTCGAAAACAAGCGTTTATCTTTCCTGTATTTTTCCCTGGCCGCGCTGGGATTGTTCTTCAGACTTGCCAATACTGGCTTCTATTCGGCCAATTTCTTTATTGACAAATCATGGGTCTGGACCGTTCGGTTTGAGTACCTGGGAACATATACGGCATTCATTTTCGGGGTTCTGTACCTCGACCGGTTCTTCCGGTCGAAGGTAATGCACAACATAGTCGTGGGCAATGCCATTGTTTATTTGGCATTTTCGCTCACTGCCATCATCATTCAACCACCCCTGGTCAGTTATTCAGTCTACTTCCTGATTTTCGGCGTGATCTTCTTTCTCAGCTACTACCTGAAGCGCAGCTTTACCGGAATGATCAACCGTGATTATCAGTCTACAGTATTTTTCTTCTCGATGCTGATGATGCTCCTGGCCGCAGTGAACGACACACTGGTATCCCAGTCACTCGGCTCCCTTGGTAACGAATATCTGCTACCGATCACCTTCCTCGCGTTCGTAATGGTACAGATATCGCTTCTCT
Source organism: Bacteroidales bacterium (assembly GCA_029210585.1). Taxonomy (GTDB): domain Bacteria; phylum Bacteroidota; class Bacteroidia; order Bacteroidales; genus M55B112. The sequence continues at coordinate 243,067 of JARGFP010000003.1, read as the reverse complement.
TCAATCATTGGATCAAAACTTACCAGGAAAAGATCAGGATCCACGAAGAACTGGAATATGTGAATAAAAACCTCGAAAAGATCATTGCGGAAAGAACGAACGAACTCAACCAGACGAACGAAGAACTGAAACAGACGCTGGAGATGAAAGATAAAATGTTCTCCATCATCGCCCATGACTTGAAAAGTCCCATGGCCAGCCTGGTACAATATGCAGGACTGATGCTGGAAAAACTCAGGAACACCGAAAATGCACAGCTCATCACCGAACTTCAACGTATCTCTGTTGCTTCCCTGGACCTTATTGATAACCTGCTGCATTGGGGAAGACAACAACAAATGAGTATCCGGTACCAGCCTGAATGGGTGGATCTCAATAAGGTGATCGGCGAAACCGGGCTGTTGATGAAATATAACCTGGAAGATAAAAATATTTCACTCCATGTGTCAGTTTCCACGGATGTGACGGCATGGTGCGACAGCACACTTGTGCACATCTGTCTCAGGAACCTGCTCTCCAATGCCATCAAATTCACCCCTGAAAACGGTGATATTTCTGTCAGTGCAAATGCTGAAAACGACACGGTCACAGTAACCGTTCAGGATTCAGGAATTGGAATTGATAAAGAAAAACTCGACAGGATCCGCTCCGAAAATGTGGAAAGCACCCCCGGTACCTCAGGGGAACGGGGTACCGGACTGGGATTGATCGTAGTACAGGAAATGATCAGGATCAACAAAGGGACCTTTGATATTGAAAGCAAACCAGGCAGGGGAACTTCTGCGAAATTCACCCTGCCCGAAAAACCATGAAATTAAAACTGCATTTCAGTTGCTGCTCAAAGCGCTATACGTCTGTATGGTTATTACTAAAAGAACTACCCCTAACGTAATTTTTCCAAGACGGTTTCTCAGTCTCAACCAGACCCAGACCTTCGGTAAAGTGGCAGGACTGCTGATCTACCTTTCAGAGGAGGTGTACGACAACAGGGAGTTTGAACTACAGCTCAAAAGAGCCGAACTTGCGCAAATGGTAGTCTCCACGAGAGAAAGCATAACACGTGCCCTGAAATGGTTCCACAACGAAGGAATCATTTTCATGGAAAGGAACCACCTGGTGATCGAGCAGAAGAACCGCTTAACTGAAATCGCAAAACGGGGATAAATATTATATCTTTGCATTGAATTTTTTAAAGGAGCAGATGAAAATACATAAAATAGAACGTGGAGAGGAATATAATGCAAGGATCATCCTTGGCGACCAGCAGGCGGATTTTTCAGCATACGCAGGAACAAAAACCGACTATATCAGGAAGAGGATCGCAAGCGGGAAAGGACTCACCGTCCTGACCGAAGGGGAGGAGATAACCATGATCCAGGTGTTGAAAAATGAGCAGCAAGCGGATCATGTGCTGCTTGAGAATGCACGGGTGGCTGCCCACGCCCTTCATAACACGCTCAGGGACCTGGATGTAACTTCTGTTTTACTGGTCAGCAACGGTGTAAGCGGAAAGCAGATGTGCGCATTCCTTGAAGGGTTATGGCTCACCAACTACCGGTTTGATAAATATATTACACGGCACGAAGTACCCCCATATCAACTCGATACCACGGCTGTCAGCTGTGACGCACTTACCGATACCGATCTGCACCTGCTGACCATCGCCCTGGAAGGGACCTTCTTCACCCGGGACCTGGTGAATGAGCCCCTCTCCTACCTTACCGCTACGAAGCTGGCGGAGGAGATGCAGCAGAAGAGCAAGGAAGCCGGGTACACGATCGAAGTATTCAACAAGAAAAAGATCGAATCCCTGCGTATGGGTGGATTGCTGGCAGTGAATAAGGGAAGCGTTGATCCGCCAACATTTTCCATCCTGGAATGGAAACCCGACCAGGCTGTCAACGAAAAACCCTATGTGCTCGTCGGCAAAGGCGTGGTATACGATACCGGCGGACTGAGCCTGAAGCCAACCAGCGATTCCATGGATTACATGAAGTGCGACATGGGCGGTGCCGCTGCAGTGGCCGGTGCCATGTATGCCATCGCCAGGGCAAAACTGCCGGTACATGTGATCGGACTGGTCCCCGCAACGGACAACCGTCCCGACGGCAATGCCTACGTCCCGGGGGATGTGATCAGGATGTACGACGGATCCACCGTTGAGGTGTTGAATACGGATGCCGAAGGCAGAATGATACTGGCCGATGCGCTCAGCTATGCAATACAATATGATCCCGGCCTGGTAATAGAACTTTCAACACTCACCGGTTCAGCACACGCAGCAGTGGGTAAATATGCCATCGTGGGAATGGGGAATGCCGGTCCCGAAGCAATGGAATCACTGAAAACATCCGGTTTCAATACCTTTGAAAGAATAGCAGAATTCCCGTTCTGGGATGATTTTTCCGAACTGTTGAAATCCGATATCGCCGATCAGAAAAATATCGGGGGAAAATACGCCGGCGCAATCACTGCAGGCAAGTTCCTGGAAAAATTCACCGATTACCCCTATATTCACCTCGACATTGCGGGGCCGTCATTCAACAAGATCCAGGACAACTACCGGGGAATTGGCGGCAGCGGTGTCGGCACCCGGTTGCTATTTGACTTTTTCAGAAACAGAACCACATAAGCAACATCATGAGCAAAAAAATAACCATAGGCATCTCCCACGGAGACATCAACGGCATCAGCTACGAAGTGATCCTGAAGTCCCTGGAAGACAACAGGCTGCTGGAACTGTGCACGCCTGTTATCTACGGCTCACCAAAAGTTGCCGCCTACCATAAAAAAGCACTCGACCTCGAAGAGATCAACCTGAACAATATCCGCTTCGCCGGGGAAGTCAACCACCAGCGCATCAATATCATCAATTGCATCGACGATAACATACGTGTTGAGCTGGGAAAATCAACGAAACAGGCAGGAGAATCCTCCTTTGAAGCACTGAAAGCTGCTGTTTCGGACCTGAAGGAAGAAACGATCGATGCATTGGTAACCGGCCCCATCAATAAACAGAACATCCAGAGCGATAACTTCAGGTATAGCGGTCATACCGAATACCTGAAAGACCTGTTCGGAGTTGACGATGTGCTGATGCTCATGGTAAGCGAATACATGAAAGTGGGGGTTGTGGCAGGACATGTACCGATTGCTCAGCTGGCCTCGTACATTACCTTTGACCGTGTTCTTTCCAAAATCAGGATCCTCAACCAGTCCCTCCGGAAAGACTTCAATATCCGGAAACCGAAAATTGCCGTGATTGGCCTGAATCCCCATGCAGGCGATGAAGGACTCCTGGGCGACGAAGAACAGCAGGTGATCATCCCGGCCATGGAGGAAGCAAAAAAACACAATACACTGGTTTTCGGTCCGTTCCCGGCAGATGGATTCTTCGGTTCGGGAGCATTTACCAAATACGACGGGATCCTGGCGATGTACCACGACCAGGGACTCATCCCTTTTAAAGCTATTTCGAGGGATGAAGGGGTGAACTATACTGCCGGCCTGCCTGTGGTCCGGACCAGTCCCGCCCATGGTACAGCCTATGAACTGGCAGGTAAAGGTGAAGCTTCCTCCACATCTTTCCACAATGCCATCTACCTGGCCATCGACATCATAAAGAACCGCCAGATGTACGACGAGATCAATGCCAATCCCCTGCGGTCAACCTACCAGTCAGATTCCGACAAGGATGATGACCTCAGAGACCTTTCAGAACAGTAAGCAGGCACAGTTGAACGAAACTTCAAGCACAGCAGAACGAAACCTCAGGCACAGCAGTACGTAACGTTCAGAACAACAAAACCAACAGAACCCAGCTATGGAACCGATCGTCTTCCGAAGATGGAGCAACAAAAAATACGCGGTACTTGCCACCTTCCATAAAGTGATCCGCATTGCCACCCTCAGCCTGGCCTGCAGTCTGGTGCAGCTTCAACCGCTGCTTGCACAATCAGATACTGCTGCACCCGCCATCCACTACGAACTGGAAGAGGTGGAAACGGTCACACAGCAGGAAGCTGACCTTTACTCCCCAGTACTCCGTCAGCTGTTGACAATCAGGCAGGAAAAGCTGGAGATCTCCTCTCCGCGATCACTGCCCGACCTGCTTGACCACTACCCGGGGGTAGACATCCGCACACGGGGTGTGCACGGTGTACAATCAGACCTCAGTATCCAGGGAGGCTCCTTCGACCAGTCACTCGTTCTCCTCAATGGCATTGATATGACCAATCCGCAGACGGGGCACTTCAGCCTGGACCTGCCGCTGGACCCGGCCATAGCCAACAGGCTGGAAATTCTCAAGGGACCGGCATCAAAAAAGTACGGATTTGCAGCGTATACAGGGGCAGTGAACGTGATCACAGCTCCTGCAGACTCGCTGGACGTGCAGGTGCACGCAGCATACGGACAGCATAACACCTATCAGTCTGGTGCCGCGATCCATCTGCCAGCAGGGGTCACCCGCACCATGGTTGCCGCATCAGCATCCGGGAGCAATGGCTACATGGAGAATACCGATTACAGCATGGCCAATGTATACCTGCACTCAACGGCCAGCACAGACTGGCTGAAGTCGGATCTGATCCTGGGGTGGAACAGGAAAAATTTTGGTGCCAATGCATTCTATACGCCCAGGTTCCCGGACCAGTACGAAGCTACCCGGGCTCTGACAGGTGCATTAAAAATGAAAGGAGGAAAGCGCGCTTTTAAAGTATCTGCACAGGTACACTGGAACAGGCACTTCGATCATTTCCTGCTGTTCAGGGACAACCCGGCTGCCTACGAAAATTATCACCGCACCGATGTTACCGGACTTGCAATGGGAGCCAGTTACAGCAGCAGTCTTGGGTTTACATCGCTGAAATTACAGCACCGGAACGACCGGATCTTAAGTACCTCACTGGGTGATCCGCTTGACCGGCCGGTGCCGGTAGGCTATGCTGAAGGAAAGGAATACCTGCGGTCCAAAAAACGCGATCACCTCTACCTCTCTGCCGATCACCTGCTGCAGGTCGGTCAACTGTACCTCAATGCAGGGGTACTGGTCCATGCCGGTATTCGCGACCTGTCCCCACCAGGACTCTATCCGGGGCTTGATGTCTCTTACCGGTTCAGTGACCGCATCTCCATGTTTGCCTCGACGAACCGGTCCATGCGACTCCCCACCTTCACCGATCTCTACTATGAAGGTCCTCAAAACAGGGGCAATCCCGACCTGCGACCGGAGACAGCCATCACACTGGAAACAGGCACAAGGATCTCCGGCAGGGGATACCGTGCGGATGCGGCCATATTTTTCCGTAAAGGCAACGCATCCATCGATTGGATATGGACCGACAGCGTCTGGCAAACGCGTAACCTGACCGAGCTGAATACCTACGGGGGAGAAATGAATTTCTGGCTGCTACCGGGGCAGATTGGTGCCGCTCCCGGATGGGTGAAACACTTCAGGATCTCCTACAGCTACACGGAACTGAACAAACCTTCAGATGCATATATCTCGAACTATGCACTGGATAACCTCAGGCACAAGGCCACGCTGGACCTCCGGATCCTTCTTCCTCTTCATATGTACTTCGATACCAGGGTCCTGTGGCAGGACAGGAACGGATCCTTCCTCTATTATGAAACCCCGTCATCCACACCGTATGAGACCGCTTATGATCCTTACTGGCTGACGGATATAACGGTTGGTATAACGTTCGGGAAGATCGACCTGTATATCAGCGCCACCAACCTGCTGGATGTCTCCTACAGGGATATCGGGAGCGTGGAGATGCCCGGAAGATGGTTCATGACAGGTGTGCGGTTCCGGTGATCCCCGAAAAGATGGACAGGAGCGAAAGTTTTATCATTGCAGCTGTTCGCTTCTTACAAACACAGGAAGGATGCCCGCACAGTAGGAATGCCCGGAAATACAGCGCTTTATCCGATCAGGTCTTCGTAGTCAGATGCAGAAAGCAGGTCGTCAGCCTCCGATGCATCTTCGATCCTGATCTTCACCATCCAGCCATCGCCATAGGGATCGCTGTTGACAATGTCGGGGGTATCTTCGAGCTTTTCATTCACTTCGATCACCTCTCCGCCTACCGGCATGAACAGGTCGGATACGGTTTTAACAGCTTCGATGGTTCCGAATGTTTCGCCCTGTGAAAGGGTCTCACCTTCGGTTTCAATTTCAACGAATACCACATCCCCTAATTCGCCCTGGGCAAAGTCGGTAACGCCAACAGTGGCTGTATCGCCCTCAATGCGAACCCATTCGTGGTCTTTCGTATACTTCAGTTCAGATGGAACGTTCATAGTCGGTTTTTAGTTTTTTGATGATAGTAAATGTAATGGTTTTTTCTTTATTGGAAAAGCACGATAATGGAAAATTGGTTGCTGCATTCGTCCACCATATCAACCCGCAGTATCGAACTGCAACCTCAACTTGCAACATCAGACCGCTGCATGAGTCTGCTGCATGAGTCTACTGCAAAAATCACTACATGCTACAAGGTGAAAGTAAGACTGAACCCCATATTGTAGTTGGCATTGTCGTAGCTGTTGGAAATGTAGGGCTTGTTGATCCGCTGGTCGTAAAATGCCCGCAGCGTAAACTTGTCACTCAGCATATAATCAGCCGTGGCCTTTACACTGAGGATCTCCTGGCCTGCGGTGATTTCACTTCCGGAGATATCCTCCAGCTTCCGGATGACCGTCTGGTTGTTCCGGTAGGAGAAATCCACGCGCACATTCAGATCGCTGCTGATCTCGTTGTTGTTGATGATCAGCTGCACCGAGTTGAAGCGGTATCCTGCCCCGAACACATATTCATTGCTCCTGACCTCGTTCACCTGGGTATTGGCCATGTTCAGTCCAACGGTCCGTGCTTTTTTCACTTCAAACCTGGTGGTAAGGCTGTTTTTCCAGTCCATGGAGATATTGAACAGCGGACTGAACTGCTCACTGATGGTCACCGAGTTGATGTTTCTCTCCACCATGAAATTATCCTGCAGGTCGTAGGTGATCGGTACTTTCTCCCCTTCATCATTGATGATTTCTCCCTCATAATAGGGGTTGGAAACAAAAGATCCCACACTATAGGTGGAACGGTACGCATGGTTCAGGGTAAGGGAGTTCACATATTGCTGCATGAATTCGATCTGCCCCAGTCCGTCGTAGGTCACTTTCCAGTTCGGCATCACATTCAGGACACTCTTTACGACGGACTTCAATGATGATTTGTCCAGATCCATGTATCCGTTCAGCGGCACCTTACCAGCGTCCTGGTACCCATAAGCCGCCAGGAACGCAGGGATCAGCACTGCCTGGGAGGTAGGGCCGTATCTTTCGTAATAGCCGGCAGAGTCGGGGAGGCTGATCCCGGTATTTTCTCTGTATTCATCTGCAAGCCGGTTGGAGATTTCCTTCCTGGCATCCGTTTTCAGGTAATCGAAGGAGGCCGAGAGGGAATCCGGTCGTTCCGTAATCGGTTCAAATGCGGTACCCCAGGAGAAGAACGACATGCTGAAGTTCCCGGAAATGTCACGTCCACGCTCATCAGGCGGCGGAAGGGTTCCTGTACCGTCTGAAGTAAAGAATTCCGTCGTGTTCTCACTTTTGGTATAGTTCCCCGTAAGATCAATGCGCAGTCCTTTGAGGGGCTCCACGTTGGCCCTGAAATTGAATCTTTCAGAATAATTCTGATTGAACGGATCGTTCAATGCTTCGTCGTAGGTGAGCCATCCGTTGTTGAAAGCATCCTCGGCAAAACCATCCCTGTACCAACCGGAAATATACTCCCAGCCAGGCACCAGCTTATTATCGAATTCCTGCATCCCCAGCACACTTGTACCATGTACGTACCCCGGCAGCAACGTTCCCCCGCTCCGCGAATAGGTAAGGTTCAGGGTGCGCACGGCCATGGTCATCCGCACCGTATTTTCCAGGATAAAGGACAACGGATCCTGTCCCTTCACCACGGTGCCGGTAACCACCAGCCTGCCGTTACGCACTGCCTCCGGGGTGGTCACCCTGATGCGTTTGTTGGAAAGGATTTCAAAATCGTTTTCCACCTCCTGTCCGTTCTCATCGTATACAGCCACCTTGATATTCTCTGTCCTGAGATTATGTGTGACAAACCTGCCGGAGTTTTCCCTGAAAAACACACCGGTCTGCTCAAAGGTTTTGGTTTTGGTACGCTGGTCTTCCTGCTGTTGCTGCTGACCGGCCCTTCCGCCACCCCGCGCTCCGCCTCGCGCACTACTGCTTCCGCGGTACTTGTCATTGATGCTCTTCAGGTAATCCACCTTGTTGTATAAATTTACGAAGTTCATCTGCCCGTTGAACTGCAGGGTATAGGAGTTCTTGATTGTGTTGCCGAGGTTGATTTCGCCCAGGACAGGATCATCCGGAATGATCGGTCCTACATCCCATCCATACGTTCCATTGTACCTCGTATTCAGGGTGATCCAGTCGAGCAGCGGGATCTTGTTGATCGGCAGGGTATAGCTTAGGTTGAACTGGTGGTAATAGCTGGTGGTGCGTCCCCACTCCATGATATTCTGGAGCACCGAATCCCTGTACATTTCGAAATCATCCCGGTCCCTGTGGTACCTTCCCTCCGGCTCATCGATCCGCGCAATGTTGGAAGCGGAAAAATCCAATTTCAAATTCCGTGTGAAATCGAATTTCATGGTATAATCCCTGTTCCAGTAAAAATCCTTCATGAAGGTCGGCTGCACGATAAAATCCGGGTTGTTGATGTTCCGCGTCTGCTTCTCCAGGTACTTCCTGTCCATGTCGGTACGGAACGACAACCGCGAAGGCAGGTAATAGAAATTGATATCCTTGAACATCCTCAGCCACTTGTTGTTGAACAACTTCACCTTGTTAAAGGGCTGCACATTATTCGGCCGGGTAGTGTAATTGTAGGTGAGGTTGGCCCGCACCTTGGTGGTATTGTAATAATTCAGGTTCGGGTTGGTGCTGCTCATTTCGTTGAGCGACAGGCTGGTGGACCAGTTGGAGATGGACCAGATTTTGGGCTGACCGCTTCCCTGGGGATTCACGCGCAGGTTGGTCAGTGCGAATGACTTCCGCTCCACGATGTCCTGGGAATACCGCTTGATGGAATCGCGCTCTGCTTCATCGCGGGCATTCTCGATGGCCTCCTTCAGCGGAATGTCGGGATCCAGCGGGTTGTATTCGGGATTGACAATGGATTTTGAATAGCCCACATACAGGGGGATTGAAACGCCAGCCTCCTCTTTGAAGACCTTGCCCATTTCAAAATTGGAGGAGACATCGTACTGGATGATCTGCTCACGCGAGCGTTCGTTCACCTTCTGCTCGATGCTCCCGAAACCGGGTGTACTGGTGGAGCCGGCGAGGGTCACGTTCCCGAAATCTGCCAGTCTTGCCGAAGCACGTCCATTGGCGGCCCAGCCACCCCCTTCGTCGAAATCGGTCAGGCGCAACTCATTGAGCCAGATCTCACCCGACTTGGGTAACCCGTCATCGATATTCAGGTTGCTGCCCCGCTGCGGATTCCGCACACCGATCATGATTGTGCGAATGCTGCTCATGTTCGGATTCCCGGATACGGTAACCTTGTTTCCTTTCTCATCAAATTTAAAATAGGCCGAATTGATGGTCACATTGCTGTTGGGATCCCCCATCTCCCTGTTCCGTTCCTGCTTCACATCGGTGAACTGGGAAAGGTCGATCTCAAACCGGTTTTCTTCCGGCCACACGATCCTGCGGTCTGCTTCGCTGTCGTTGTCATACCTGCCATGGGGTGTCAGCACCAGCGGCACTTCGTATTCGTAATAATTGCTCTGGTAATCGGAGCCGATCCTGATAAATGCACTAAGTTCCTTGTCACGCAGGCTCCCGTCGATCAGGGCTTCTGCATGGGCCTCCATCTGTATCTTGCCGTACTGACGCATGTCCAGTTCCGTATTCTTGTAGGCTGCACGTGCATCACCGTCGCCGAGTTCAAGCACCTTGAGCACGATGGATTGCTCGTTGAGCTGACGAAGCTGCGGCTCGGTGGGCGAGATTTGCCGCGTAAATCCCGGGGGCAGGGTATAGTTCACCGGCTGTTTGCCCGAGTTTTCCTCGATGCTGACCGCCGAAATCGCCAGGGTACCTTCGGGTGGCTCAATGCCTGTCCAGTCCTCTCCTCCCTGGATAAAGGGCAGGTTGTACCGCCGCCACTCGCCACGTACAAGTTCGAGCTTGGCAAACCGCAAGAACACGGTGTCCTGGAACCCGGTAAGGAACATCCGCATGAACCGGATGGTCTTGAAATCAGAGATGCCTCCCACGGCACGCTGATAGTCATAGATAGGTACCCTGAACTGGTACCACGACACATCCTGTGTCTCCCCGTTTTCATATTCCACCTGGTCGATCACCTCATCCACGATATAATTCCGACCCACCTCGAATTCCGACGGACTCATATCGATCACATATTCATAATACGCCTCGCTCTCGCTCAGTGTATTGTCGCGGTTGATATCTTCTATATCCGGCAGGGTGGTTCCCGATGTTGCATAGGACTCATCATTATCGAGGTCACTGGGTGAGTTTCCCTCCGGATTGTTGAAGTTCTTGTACCTGTCGAGGATACCAAGCTCCTGCACATCATAGTCACTTCCCCGGTAATAGTGGTAATCGTCGGCCGAAGGATCATCAATGATGGCCTGGTATGCTGCTTCGGAAAGCTGGTTGATGACAAACAGGTCTTCGATCTGCTGCAGGAAGTCATCGGTCTGTGAACTGAAAAAGGAAAGCTCGTCCTTGTTGTCCAGCCCGTCCAGTCCCACATCCTGGAACCTGCGCGTAGCCGGATCACTGTTAAAGGCATTCACCAGCGACTGCACCACCGGTACACGGCCCCAGACCGTGGTATCCACTTTCTCCACGTTCTCGGTAACCGGAAGCCCGTTCTCAAAAAATTTCCGGGAGTCTTTCAGGATGTCCTCCGATACGTTCCCCAGGTTGAACACCAGTTCTCCACCCGGCGCCCCATCCATGCCAGCATAAGGATCCATGATCCAGAATTCAATGAATTCCACGTTTGCCGCCTCAAAATCGCTCGAGTAAATCTCCCGCATCATCCCTCCCCAGCGGCCTTCGGGATTCAGCAACCTGCCATTCTGGTCGAGTCCCTGAAAATCGTAGTTGTACGGACCGCGCTCCCTCGGGTAATAGGCTACGTTAAGTACCGAAATATTGGTGGGGGTACCATGGGGATTCTCCTTTTCAGGGAAGATGTCCTGCTCGTACAATTCATACACGTATGGATTCGACTGCAGGTTGGGGTTCTCCCGGATGTGCTGAGGGGTGGTGGATTTGTTCCGCAGGAAGAGCGGGTCGATCTGGTACCAGGAAAACTTGGCCCTTCCATATCCGTACTCGCGGTTGTTGTTCAGTTCTGCCTCGGGGAAATAATCGCGTGGTGTGCTGGCGAGGTGCCACGCCGAATAGTGCTTCATGTCGATGGAGGTCTCACTGCCCTCAAAATCATCGATATATGCGTTTCCTTCCTTCTGAATGGCACGTGCGTGGCCCGGGATCAGGTGCGCAAATTCTCCCACCACCGTGAGCTGCGAAGGTGCCTTGGTCTCGATAAACGGCAGCTTGTCCACCAGGGTGGTCAGCAGCGGTGCCGGCTTGGAATAGGAAGTATTCAGTCCCCAGATGGTATTAGAAATGGGTTCATCGCCAATGTTCACCTTCTGTGTATGTGGACGCTCATTGAGGTGCAGCAACGTGGCTCCCACATTGAAGTTGTTCGAAATCGTGTAATCGAGATGTGTCCCCACCATGGTCTTGGTCTGGAAGTTGAACAGCGACTGGTTCTCCAGCGACACCCGCACGGGTGTGCCCGATTCCAGGATCCCCTGGTTGATGATGGTTACCCGTCCCAGCGTATAGTCCACTGTATAATCCTGTCCTTCAACCAGTTCTCGCCCACCGGCCGTCACTTTCACCGAACCTTCCGGGACATTCATGGCATTGAGCATGATCTCCGAGCTGGAGCTGGAGGAATAGGTTCCGGCCAGCATGAATTTGTTTTTTTCAGCAATCTGCTGCGCCTTGGTCTTGGTGCTGTCGTACAGGGCCTGGAACACATACTTGTTCACGGCAAGGTCAGCAGCTTCGCCTGAAAGACTGTCGCGAAGGATGGCCTCCAGGTCCGACCCGAATGGTTCCAGCAGCGGGAAGATCACCCGTCCATTATCAGGCAAAATAGTGATGCCCCTCATAAAATCGAAGATCCCGTCGGGATACGGGTCCTTCTGCGAGTTCATATTATCGAGGTTGAGCAGGCTGAGCAATGTCGATTTGTTCAGTTCCCCTTCCGGCAGGTAATTGATGCTGTTCCCGGTCTTGTCGTCGCGGTACAACACATCGAGGGTGAACTCATCCTGCTGCACCTGGTAGGCACCGATGGCATAGACGTTTTTCATCATCAGGTCCCATGTATAGCTTCGCGGGGTGAAGTTGGAGGGTTTGACCAGCTTCAGGATCAGGGTCTTCGGTGCACTCACCCCCGCCGAAGTGGAGAGTTCGCCCACCTGGTAGGTTTGTCCCCTGAAGGTGAATTCATATGCCACGGCCAGCACTTCGTCAGTATTCAGTGCCGAGTTCAGGGAGATGTACCCCAGCTTTTCATTGAAATCGTACTCCCTGGGAGAAAGCAGCCGGGCATTTTCAATTTTCTCAAAGTCCCTTCCCAGATTCAGTCCGGCCGATTCCAGGGTGCCCGTTACATTCTTGATCTCGCGGATCGCGCTGTAAGAGGTGGTCAGCAAATCGTAGGCATTATTGGCAGCGTTCCTGGGGAATCCACCTGCGCCGTTATTCGGAGAAAAAACGGAGCTGTACGGGTCCGCCTCCCCCAGGTCGGTCACCGCCAGTATGTTACGTGACTCCTCGAAGTTGGTGGTCTTGTTGGTCACCCATACTTCAATCTTGGTGATTGTTACGTCAGAAGTGATCACCGGCAGCCGCTGCATTGCGTCGTTGTAATTCTCACGGAAATAATCTGCCAGGAAAAAATGCTTGTTCACATCATAGTCGTCCACGGTAACGCTGAATTCGCTGACCTGTGCTCCGCCGGAAGCTTCGATTACCTGTGATTCACCGCGCTGCTGTGAGAATACCGTGGTGACGTTCAGTTTACCAAACTGTAATTCTGTCTTCAGCCCGAAAAGGCTCATGCTCCCGCTGATCAGTGATCCGGGCAGGGGCAGGCTCACATTTCCGGCTTCGATCTTCTTGATGATCTCATCTTCCTCACCGGCGTATTCCAGCTTGGTCTTCTGGTCGAAATCGAAGGTTGCCTCGGTGTTGTAGCTGAAGTCCATGTTCAGTTTTTCACCGATGGATCCGGAAACGTTCATGATGATCTTTTCATCGAACTGGAAGGAGGGGGTACGGCGCAACCGCTCGGTGATGTTCGGGTTATCGATCCGGCTGTAGTTGAACCCGAAGATCAGCTCGGCACTTCCGCTGGGAACAATATTGATGGTGTTGGAGCCGAATACCTTGTCGAACGCCTCCCCGCCCAGGCTGATGCTGGGAATAAACGAGGGTTCGTCCAGCACTCCCCCGCCCGATTTCAGTTTCCAGTAATCCTGCACTGCCTGGTTGAACTGGTACTCCCTGTACTGGCTGTTCGACATCACGTTGGGGGTTCGGTAGTTCCAGCTGCCGACCTTTTCACTGATTACATAGGTATCCGTTTCGGGATCGTATACAATCTCGGTTTGCACGTTAGCGGGACGGTCCAGGTACAGGGGCGATGAGTTGGAATTGGACAGCGGGTAATTTCCCTCTTCAATTGGAAATGGCAGTGTGGTATCGGGCTGGAAGAACGCTTCGCCATGCAGGGCTGCTGTCGGATGTATATAGGGGGTGGCGTCAGTAAACGATGAAGCTGTGAGCGGGACAGGCCCTGCAAACAGCAACAATAGCGGGTACAGAACTATATGATCACGCAATAGCTTCAACAGTTCTTGGCAGTTCAGGTTTTACATTAATTTCAGGGCTGCTTTTACAACTTCCTCAACACTTTGCTCTTGTCCGCCTTTCATAATTCCTGCAAGGCTTTTCTCGACCGTTTTCCTTGGAAAACCAAGAGCCACTAATGCTGATAACGCTTCTTCTCTTGTAGTATTGTCCTGGGGTAGGAATAAATCATCTGTTTCACCGGCTTTCCCGACCTTGTCTCTCAGGTCGACGATGATGCGTTGTGCGGACTTGGCTCCAATGCCTTTGATGTTCTGAAGTGCTGCCACGTTTCCGGAAAGGATCGCGTTTTTCACTTCTGCGGACGACATGGATGAGAGAATCAGTCGTGCCGTGTTGGCACCCACTCCCGATACGGATATCAATAACCTGAAGATTTCCCGTTCCACCTTGTCGGCAAAACCATACAACAGCTCCGCATCCTCGCGCACCACATGGTGGAGGTACAACCTGGCGGTGGCTGTCTGTTCACCCAGCCTGGTATAGGTTTGCACAGAGATGTTCAGGAGATAGGCAACCGGACCCGCCTTGATCACCAGGTGCGCCGGGGATTTCTCGACAATCTCTCCTTCTATGAATTCATACATGTCTTATAACTTCTTCTTCACTTCGGTCTCTTCGTATGCCTCGATCATGTCGCCGACCTTGATGTCATTGAAATTCTGGATATTCAGACCGCATTCGAGTCCGGAAACCACTTCCCTGGCATCGTCCTTGAAACGCTTGAGGGAACCCAGTTCACCTGTATACACCACGATCCCGTCGCGTATCAGCCTGATTTTGGATGACCGCTTGATCTTCCCTTCTTTCACCATGCAACCGGCTACGGTACCCACTTTTGTGATCTTGAAGGCTTCGATCACTTCGAGCGTCGCCACGATCTCTTCCCTGATTTCGGGTGAGAGCATCCCTTCCATTGCAGCCCGAACTTCTTCGATGGCATCGTAGATAATCGAGTACAGCCGTATATCGATCTGCTCTTTCTCTGCCAGTCGGCGCGCACTCAGTGAGGGCCTTACCTGGAAACCGATCACGATGGCATTGGAGGCTGCTGCAAGCAGGATGTCAGATTCAGAGATCTGCCCCACGGCCTGGTGTTTGATATTCACCTGTATCTCGTTTGTGCTGAGCTTGATCAGTGAGTCGGAAAGCGCCTCAACGGAACCGTCCACGTCACCCTTCACGATCACATTCAGCTCCTGGAAGTTGCCGATGGCAATACGTCGGCCGATCTCATCCAGGGTAATATGCTTTTTGGTTCGCAGGTTCTGCTCACGCTGCAGTTGTTCCCGCTTGTTGGCAATGTCTTTGGCTTCCCTGTCAGTACCCATTACGTTGAACCTGTCACCGGCCTGTGGCGAACCGTTCAGGCCGAGGATCATTACCGGTGTTGACGGGCCGGCCGCGTCGATCTTCTGACCGCGTTCGTTGAACATGGCCTTTACGTGGCCATAATACTGTCCGGCGATAACCACATCACCCAGGTTCAGTGTGCCTGACTCCACCAGCATGGTGGCCACGTTTCCGCGACCTTTATCCAGCGTGGATTCCACAATTGTTCCCACGGCACGCTTGTCCGGATTGGCATTCAGCTCCAGGAGTTCTGCCTCGAGCAATACCTTCTCCAGCAGTTCTTCGATATTCATTCCTTTCAGTGCAGAAATCTCCTGCGACTGGTACTTGCCTCCCCAGTCTTCGACCAGGTAGTTCATATTGGCCAGTTCTTCCTTGATTTTTTCCGGGTTGGCTGTGGGACGGTCGATCTTATTGATTGCAAAAACGATGGGCACCCCTGCTGCAGCAGCATGGTTGATCGCCTCCACGGTCTGCGGTTTCACGCCGTCGTCTGCAGCCACCACGATGATGGCAACGTCGGTGATCTGTGCTCCCCTGGCACGCATGGCGGTAAAGGCCTCATGACCAGGTGTGTCGAGGAAAGTGATCCTGCGGCCATCATTCAGCTTCACACCGTAGGCCCCGATGTGCTGGGTGATCCCGCCTGCCTCTCCGGCAACCACGTTGGCACTCCGCACAACATCGAGCAGCTTCGTTTTCCCATGGTCGACGTGTCCCATCACCGTCACGATAGGCGGTCTTGGCACCAGTGAACCTTCAGGATCTTCCTCCTCGTTGATCACATCCATGACGTCTGCGCTGATGAATTCCATGCTGAAGCCGAATTCATCGGCCAGCAACGACATGGTCTCTGCATCCAGGCGCTGGTTGATGGAAACAAACAGCCCGAGGTTCATGCAGGTCTGTATCACTTCGGTGGCCGGTACATCCATCATGGAAGCCAGCTCGTTCACGGATACAAACTCCGTTACTTTCAGCACTTTTTTATCGAGCTGATGCTGTTCTTCCTCTTCGGCGAGCCGCTGCTGGAAAGTATCCCGCTTTTCCCTCCTGTACTTTGAGGTCTTGGATTTCGCTCCCTTGGTGGTCAGTTTCGCCAGTGTATCCTTGATCTGCTTTTGTACATCTTCATCGCTTACTTCCGGACGGGAAGCACGCTTTTTCCGCTTTCCTCCCTTGGGATCCCTTTTTACACCCTTATCCTTGTTGTCCACATCCACCCTGGAAGTATCCTTCTTGATGCGTTTGCGCTTTTTCCTTGAATCGGCATCCTTATCGGAGCTGGATGCAACAGGTTTCTTTTTGGGCTGGCGCCGTTCGGGCAGATCGATCTTGCCAACCACTGTGGGACCGGACAGTTTAGTGAACTGTGTCGGGATCATATCCTCCTTCTTCTCTCCCTTTGCAGGTGCCTCTTTCTTCTCTTCAGCAGCGGCTTCCTGTTCCCCTTCCGGTTCTTTTTCCGCTGTTTTTTCCGTTTCTTTTTCCGGGGTTTTCTCTGCGGCAGGCTTCTCTGCGACCGGATCTTCCTTCTCCGTAACAGGTTCGGATTCCTCTGCTTCTTTTTCTTCAGCCGGCCTGGATGTTCCCTGCTTCTTCGCCTCTTTCTCGGCCTCTTTTTCGGCCTTTGTTTTCTTTGCCGGCCTGGTCCTTTGGTTCATGGAATCCAGGTCGATTTTTCCAATTACCCTCGGACCACCTTCACCTTCAACAGTTTCCTGCTTTTCTTCAGCAGCTTCCGTTTCAGCTTTTTCTTCGGCAACAGGTGCAGAAGTCTCAGCAGGCTGCTTCTGCTCCGCTTCCTCTTCCTTCTCCTCTTCCTCCTTTTCTACCTTCTCTTCCTTCTTTTCCTCTTCCTTTTCTTCCTTCTTCTCCTCCTCCTTTTTTTCCTCTTTCTTCACCTCTTTCTTAGGTTCTTCAGAACCGGCTGTATTGTCAGTAATCAGCAATTCAGGCTCATCGGAAGCACTTTCCTTCTCACTTTCAGCAACCTGCTCCTTGCTTTCTGACTTATCCCTGAAAGCTTTCAGGGTCAGCTTTTCAGCATCCTTCTTCACATTGAGGTCGGAGCTGTACTCATCCACCAACAGATCATAAAGCTCCGGGGCAATTTTCGTATTCGGATTCGAATCCACTTCATGACCTTTCTTTCTCAGAAATTCCACGATAGTGGAGATACCGACGTTAAACTCCCTGGCTGCTTTACTTAATCTTGTCGCCTTTGTTTCTGCCATATAATCCTTTTTCTATATACTGCGACCTTGCGGTCTGTCGCTACTATTCAAATTCTGCTTTGAGCACATTCATTACCTCACGAATGGTCTCTTCTTCCAGGTCCGTACGCTTCACCAGGTCCTCAAGAGTCAGGTTCAGTACAGACTTGGCGGTATCACAACCAATGTTTTTCAGTTCATCCAGCACCCATCCTTCGATCTCATCCGCAAATTCCTCCAGGTTCACATCTTCATCGTCGTCCTCGTTCATTTCACGGTATACATCGATCTCATATCCTGTGAGCTGGCTCGCCAGCTTGATATTCAGTCCTCCTTTACCAATGGCAAGGGAAACTTCCTTGGGCTGCAAGTACACCTCCGCCTTCTTCTCATCCTCGTTGATCTTGATCGAAGTAATCTTTGCAGGACTCAGTGCTCTGGAAATGAACAGGTTCAGATTGGTTGTGTAATTGATCACGTCAATATTCTCATTCCGCAGTTCCCTGACGATTCCATGGATACGCGAACCTTTCATACCCACACATGCACCCACCGGGTCAATCCGCTCATCGTAGGACTCGACCGCTACCTTGGCACGTTCACCGGGAACACGCACAATTTTCTTGATGGTGATCAGTCCGTCGAAAATTTCCGGCACTTCCAGCTCAAACAATCGTTCGAGGAACATGGGTGAAGTCCTCGAAAGGATGATCAGCGGGTTGGCATTGCGCATTTCAACGGCCACCACCACCGCGCGCATGGTATCCCCTTTCCTGAAAAAATCGGAAGGAATCTGCTCCGCCTTGGGAAGGATCAGTTCATTGCCCTCATCGTCCAGGACCAGTATCTCCCGCTTCCATATCTGGTACACTTCTCCGGTCACAATGTCACCGGTACGGTCCTTGTATTTAAGGTATACTGAATTTTTCTCCAGCTCCAGGATCCGCGACGAAAGGTTCTGACGAAGTGAAAGGATCGACCTGCGGCCAAAGTCCTTCATCTTGACCTCATCGGAAACTTCCTCACCCACCTCGTAGTCTTCGTCGATCAGTTTCGCCTGGGAAAGGGAAATCTGAAGATTCGGGTCTTCCAGGTCATCATCTTCAACCACCTCGCGGTTCCTCCATATCTCGAAGTCACCCTTGTCAATATTGATAATAATATCAAAGTTCTCGTCAGACCCGTAGTTTTTCTGCAACAAGCTCCTGAACACATCTTCCAGGACACTCATCATGGTGACACGGTCGATGTTCTTCAGTTCCTTGAATTCTGAAAACGTATCAAATAAATTCAGATTTTCCATTTTACGTCATCAATACTTTAAAATTCTACAACAACTTTAGTTGATTTAATATCGCTGAAAGCAAACGACTTGCTTACAACTACATTTTTTTTCTTCTTCTGGCTTCCTCCGGCAACCATTTTCTCGGTCACTTCCAGGGCAATCCCCTCATCATCCACTGCCTTCAGTATACCTTTTCTTTTTTTTCCGTCCAGGAACACAACTTCCACACTACGACCGAGATTCTTCTCATACTGTTGCTTCAGTACCAGCGGTGCACCCAATCCGGGAGAGGAAACCTCCAGGCTGAAATTCTCATCTACCTGGTCAAGTTCAGCGGTCAGCCAGCGGGAAAGTTCCACACACTCCTCGATCCGCACTCCCTCCATGGAATCCACAAGCACACGTATGTCATTGGACTTTCCCATGACCACATCCACAAGGAACAGCCCGGACCCTTTGATCCTGCTGATCACCAATTCCCTGACCTTGCTTTCCTGAATCATATTTTCAATAAAATAGGGGACATCAGTCCCCTATATAATCTTCCTCTTATCAAACAACACACAAAAGTACATATTTTCATTCAATTACCAAAAAATCAACGCTTTTTTACATGTCGTTGAAATGTTTCACTTTAAACCCTTATTTTTGCTCTCCATCAATCAATTCATGGAACAACGGCCCACAAATATGTTCAAGATCATCAATGACCCGGTATACGGATTCATCAAAATCCGGTATGAGATCATATACCGCCTTATTGAACATCCTTTATTTCAACGACTTAGAAGAATACGCCAGTTGGGGATGACCCACTTCGTTTACCCGGGAGCCAACCATACGCGCTTTCAGCATGCACTGGGAGCCATGCACCTGATGGAGGATGCCATCGATTCCATCAGGAGCAAGGGACACGCGGTCACCGAACAGGAGGCCGAGGCTGCCGCCATTGCGATCCTGCTGCACGACATCGGTCATGGCCCCTTTTCCCACACCCTGGAACGGACATTGATCAGGGGAGCGCACCACGAAACCATTTCTTTACTGATGATGGAGCAATTGAACAGGGAGTTCAGCGGAAAGCTATCGCTGGCGATCCGTATTTTCAAAAATGAATACCGAAAAAAATTCCTGCACCAGCTGGTTACGGGGCAGCTGGATGTGGACCGGCTGGATTACCTGCGCAGGGACAGTTTTTTCACCGGTGTGACCGAGGGTGCCATTGGCTCCGACCGGATCATCAAGATGCTGCAGGTGCAAAACGACAGGCTGGTGGTGGAGGAGAACGGGATCTATTCCATTGAAAAATTCCTCGTGGCACGCAGGCTGATGTACTGGCAGGTATACCTGCACAAAGGGGTACTGGCGGCCGACCAGCTACTGATTATGATGCTGGAACGTGCCAAAGACCTGGCAGCCTCGGGCAAGCAATTGTTCGCCACACCTGCGCTGGCCTAT
Source organism: Bacteroidales bacterium (assembly GCA_029210585.1). Taxonomy (GTDB): domain Bacteria; phylum Bacteroidota; class Bacteroidia; order Bacteroidales; genus M55B112. Next base: position 222,715 of record JARGFP010000003.1, on the reverse strand, counting down.
TTCCTTTATGCTGCAGGCAGTACATTTGATGAAGAGAACCAGGAGGAATTCCTGGGTAACTTTGCCGCGCTTGACGACAACGACATCATCAGTGCTGCGAAAGTATGGAGCAACGAGGAAGACCCGGTGCTGCGCTACCTGTGCTCCGGATTCGTCAACCGTAAACTGTTCAGGATCGAGATCAGCAGGGAACCCTTCAGCGAGGAACGCATCCGCCTGGAACGCAAACGGGTGACCACCCATTTGGGGATACCGGAGGAACTGACCGGGTACCTGGTTATTTCCGACAGCATTAGCAACCATGCCTACTCAAATATTGATGACAATATAAAGATCCTGGCAAAAAGCGGGGAGGTACGTGACATCACTGAACTGTCAGAGATCCTGAATGTTTCGGTACTATCCGGACAATTAAAGAAATTTTACCTTTGTTACCCGAAAAAACAGGGTATACAGCAATAAAACGGGGCTTTGTCCGTTAAAAAAGATTGGCCCCTAAACAGAAAACAGATTCTTCATGAATTTTACCGCAAAAATGATCGCGGAGATGCTCCGCGGCACCGTGGAAGGCGATCCCGAAACCAGTGTAACCGATGTTGCCAGGATTGAGGAGGGGAAACCGGGAGCGCTCTCATTTCTTGCCAATCCAAAGTATGAAAAACATGTCTACACCACGGGATCCTCTGTGATCATTGTCAACCAGGACTTCAAAGCTGAAAATCCGGTGAGCGCCACACTCATACGCGTGAGCAACGCCTACGAAGCTTTTGCTGAGCTGCTGAACCTCTATGAAAAAAACAAACCGAAAAAATCGGGCATCAGCCCCATGTCCGCCATCAGCAAAAAAGCAACCACCGGGAAGGACCTGTATGTGGGGGAATTTGCTGTGATCAGCGATGGTGCGGTCATTGGCAACAACGTTCAGATCTATCCCCAGGTATACATCGGTGAGAACGCGGAAATCGGTGACCATACCATCCTTTACCCCGGGGTGAAAATCTACCACGATTGCATTATCGGGGCAAACTGCATCTTTCATTCCGGGGCTGTAATTGGTGGTGACGGGTTCGGGTTCGTCCCCAACGATGAGAATGTATACAGCAAAGTGCCCCAGCTTGGGAACGTGGTCATAGAGGATCACGTGGAGATCGGTGCCAACTCCACGGTGGACCGCGCAACCTTGGGCTCCACGATGATCAGGCAGGGAGTGAAACTGGACAACCTGATCATGGTGGCACACAACGTGGAGATCGGGAAGAATACAGTAATGGCAGCACAGGTGGGTATCGCCGGGTCCACCAAGATCGGGGCAGACTGTCTCTTTGGCGGACAGGCGGGGCTGGCAGGACACATAAAGATCGCCGATGGCGTGAAGATCGGCGCCCAGGCAGGGATCAGCAACAGCATTAAAAAAGAAGATGTGGCAGTCATGGGGTCGCCTGCTTTCAACCTGCATGCCTTTTATAAAAGCTATGCCATATTCAGGAAACTGCCGGAGCTATGGAGACAGCTTCAGGACCTTGAACGGGAGGTGGCAGGAAAGTCAGGTAACTGAGGGAGGTCAAATACCTAGCGTGAAAGTCAGGTGCCTAGCGGGAAAGACGGGTACCTGACAGGCAGGTCTGGCACCCAGCAGGCAGGCAGCAGACAGATCAAATACTTAGCAGGCACCAAGCAGGCCAAATACGTAACAGGCTGGCCAGGCACGTAGCCGGCACGCAAGGTGTGCAGGCAGGCCAGCCACCTGCGGGTTGAATGGTCAACAGGAAACAAATACAAACAGCAAAATTATTGTTAAATGACGCTCCCAAAAAAAGGGTAAAGCGAATTTTTGTATCTTGCGGCGGTTTTTAAAAAAGTAAATATTTCATGTATGGCTGAAAAGCAAAGAACCCTCAGGGAACCACTCTCATTTTCAGGCAAAGGTCTTCATACCGGTGTTGAGGTTACCCTGACCCTGCAACCTGCTCCTGAAAACCATGGCTATGTCTTCAGGCGGACCGATCTGCCCGGGGAACCCCTGATCACCGCTGTTGCAGAAAATGTTACAGACACTTCCAGGGGAACGACCATCGAGGAAAACGGTGCGAAGGTCTCCACCATTGAGCACGTTTTATCAGCACTCGCCGGGATGCAGCTCGATAACGCGATCATTGAACTGAATGGTCCGGAAGCCCCCATCCTCGACGGAAGTGCCAGATTCTATGTTGAAGCCATACAAAAAAGCGGCGTAACGGAACAGAAGGTCGAAAGAAGGTATTTCAAACTGAAGGAAAAGGTAGAATATTACGACGAAGAGAACGGGGTGCACATCATCGCCTACCCGGACCAGATGCAGAGCATCAATGTACTGATCGACTACAATTCCGATATCCTCGGAAACCAGTATGCCACCCTCGAAAAATGGGAAGATTACCAGGAACAGGTGGCACCGTGCCGCACCTTTGTATTTCTCCACGAACTGGAGCAGCTTGCGAAACTGAACCTGATCAAGGGAGGCGACCTCGACAATGCCATTGTGATCGTCGACCACGAAATGCCGCAGGAGGATATCGACAGGCTGGCAGACCTGTTCCACCAGCCCAAAATTGAGGTGAAGGAGGGCATCCTGAACAACGTGGAACTGCACTTTTCCAATGAACCTGCAAGACACAAGCTGCTGGATATGATCGGCGACCTGGCCCTGGTGGGACGCTGGTTCAAGGCGAAGATCATCGCCACACGTCCGGGCCACCTGGCCAACGTTGAATTCGCCAAACTGCTTCGCCAGGTGATGAAAAAACAGCTGCTGAAGAAGCATATCCCGGTCTACGATCCCAACAAACCCCCGGTATATGATATCAACCAGATCAAGGAAAGACTTCCCCATCGCCCACCGTTCCTCCTGATCGACAAAACCATCTACCTCGATGATAAACGGGTGGTTTGTGTCAAGAATGTGACCATAAACGAGCCATTCTTCGTAGGACATTTCCCGCAGGAACCGGTCATGCCCGGGGTGCTGCAAATTGAAGCCCTGGCCCAGGCAGGCGGGATGCTGATCCTGGGACTGGTGCCGGACCCTGAAAACTATTCTACCTATTTCGTTAAAATTGACAAAGTAAAATTCAAAGCCAAGGTTGTGCCCGGTGATACCCTGATCCTGAAAATGGATCTGCTTTCACCTCTGCGCAGGGGGATTGCCCACATGTACGGAGAAATTTTCGTGGGTGAAAAACTCGTGTGCGAAGGCGAACTGATGGCACAGATCGTCAAAGACAAAAACATTACCTGAACATGACGAAACCTTCAGCAAATATACACCCCGACGCCAAACTCGGAAAAAATGTAAGCGTAGAACCCTTTGCCACCATCTATGAAGATGTGGAGGTGGGTGAAGGTTCCTGGATCGGCCCGAATGCCATCCTGATGCCAGGCGCACGGATCGGAAAGCATTGCAATATTTTCCCCGGTGCAGTGATCTCGGCCAATCCCCAGGATATGAAATACGAAGGCGAATATACAACGGTGGAGATCGGCGACCATACCACGGTGCGGGAATTCGTCACCATTAATAAAGGCACCAAGGCCAGGGGGAAGACTTCCATTGGTAGCGGATGCCTGCTGATGTCGTACGTTCATGTGGCGCACGACTGCGAAGTGAAGGACCGGGTCATCATCGGCAGCTATGCCGGACTGGCCGGTGAGGTCGAGGTAGACAACTGGGCCATCGTCAGCCCGGGCAGCCTGGTCCACCAGTTTGTCAGGATTGGCACCCACGTGATGATCCAGGGCGGCAGCAAGGTGACCAAAGATGTACCCCCTTTTATACTGGCAGGTCGCGATCCGCTTTCTTTTACGGGTATCAATTCCATAGGACTGAGAAGAAGAAATTTCAGCAGCGACACCATTTATGCCATACAGGAAGTGTATCGCATCATCTACCAGCGCGGACTGAATATATCAGATGCCATCGATTTCGTGGATGTCAACCTCCCCGCTTCCAATGAACGTGACGAGATTGTCCTGTTCATCAGGGATTCCAAACGGGGCATCATCAAAGGTTATTTCGACGGGGAAGAGAAGGAATAAATCCATTGCGGTTGCATAAGCATTGTTTCCGCTGGAAACACCCAAAAACCTCAGTTCATCAACTTAAAATCAAGTTAGAGGTCATAGTGAATGACAAGATTTTAGCGTTTTTAATGAGGGCTATCAGAGATAAGGCAAACCGTTACCATAAAATTAATTATAAAAGGTTACCCTATTTGGTAACTATTTCCTATCTTTGCTTTGTATGCGAATTATTAAAGAGAAAACCCTCACGGATTATTGTAGGTTAAGCAAGTATAGAAAGGCTGAAGAGCATTTGAAAGCCTGGGTATATGAAGTAAAGCACTCGACCTGGAATAATGCAAATGAACTAAAATTAAAATACAGAAATGCCAGTATCATCAGTTCGAAAAGAGTGGTTTTTAATATCAGGGGAAATGATTACAGATTGATCGTTGACATTGAATATAAATTGAAGATTATTTTTGTCGTTTGGCTGGGGACCCATGAGGAGTATGATAAAATTAATGCAAAAACGATACGTAATGAAGACTAAAATATTAAAAACAGAGCAGGATTATAATGCAGCTTGTGAATTGATTTATAAGCTGATGCACAGCACTGAAAATAGTATTGAACCGGACAGCCCGGAAGGCGAAGAGATTGAAATCTTGTCTTTACTTGTGGAGAAGTATGAACAGGAGCATCACCGGATGGATGCCCCTGATCCCATCGCAGCTATAAAATTCAGAATGGAGCAGATGGATTTAAAGCAACAGGATGTAGCTCCATTATTTGGAGGCAAGACACGGGTATCTGAGATATTAAATGGCAAGAGGACATTAACGTTAAAGATGATCACTCTGCTCAACAGGTATCTCGGCATCCCTCTGGAATCTTTAATAAGCGGTAATAAGGAAATCAAACTTCAGGATGAACAGAAAGAGAAGTTGTTAAAAATCTCATCCATCCAGGATTACCTGAAAGGTTCAAGGGCAGCTATGATTTCAAGGCTTTAGGACTTATGTGCAGGCCTTAAGCAGCTAATCGGGCAGACAACCGGTGAGCTTAGATGCCTGCATAGAAAAAACATAACTTCACATTGTATCACCTGGAATAAGCCTGCCATCCCTGGGCCTGCAGCGCAATGGCCTGTCCTTGTTCGGTCATCATGATGGCAGTTCCCTTGTGTTCCGTGATGTTCCCGATAATACTGATTCCCGGAATGCTTTTCACCTTATCGTGGGCTGAAAGCGGAACGGTAAACAACAGTTCATAGTCCTCTCCCCCATTCAACACCGGGATAAGCGGTTCGAGCCGGAACTCCGCGGCGGCCAGTTGTACTTCCATGGAAATGGGAAGCTTTTCCTGGTAGATCACCACGCCGCAATCCGATTCCTTGCAGATGTGCAGCAACTCAGAAGAAAGCCCGTCGCTGATATCGATCATGGAGGTAGGCAACACCTCCAGCTCACGAAGTTTCAACAGTGTCTCCACACGCACCTCCGGCTTGAGGAATCTTCCCACGACATATTCATAATCGCCCAGCATCGGCTGTGTCTTGCTGTCCTCTTCAAATACCTTCTTCTCCCGTTCCAGAACCTGCAATCCCATGTACGCCGCCCCCAGGTCACCGGTCACACACGCCAGGTTGTTAACCTTTGCGCCGCTGCGGTAAACGATCTCCTTTTTAGGGGCGGTTCCCAGCGCGGTTACCGAGATCATCAGCCCGGTGAGCGAGGCCGAGGTGTCGCCACCCACCATGTCTACGCCGTATTGCTGACAAGCCATTTTTACTCCTTCGTAAAACTGCTCCAGCGCCTCCACGGAAAACTTCCCGGAGATGGCCACGGAAACAGTGATTTGCCGGGGCACCGCATTCATGGCATACACATCCGAAATATTCACGATCACAGACTTGTACCCGAGGTGTTTCAGCGGCGTGTACATCAGGTCAAAGTGGATGCCCTCCACCAGCATATCGGTGGTAACCACCTGGCACTGGCTGCCAAAATCAATCACGGCAGCATCATCGCCTACCCCTTTCAGGGTACTCTCCTGCCTTTTCTCCAGGTCCTTCGTAAGGTGCGCTATCAGACCAAATTCTCCCAGTTCCTCAATGGAACGCAAACGCTCTTCACTCATATAATATACCTTATATTGAACAAAACCAATTGCCCGGTGTAGTACAAATGTAAGAACAAGATTTTGTATATTTGCGTCTATTTTAAATTAATCCATTTAAATTGGCGCACCGAACGATAACGAGAGGGTGATTATGGCTAGTGAACAAGATAAAATAATCAGTGAAGTTACAGCGAGTGATTATAAATTTGGGTTCCACACACTCATTGAAACGGATACCCTGCCACCCGGACTGAATGAGACCATTGTGCGTGCTATCTCAGCGAAGAAAGAGGAGCCGGAATGGCTCACCGAGTTCAGGCTGAAGGCTTACCGCCACTGGCAGACCATGAAAATGCCGGAATGGGCGCACCTGAAAATTCCGGAAATCCACTACAATGATATCATCTATTATGCCGCTCCCAAACGCAGTGCGAAGTACGAAAGCCTGGACGAGGTGGACCCGGAACTGCTCGATACATTCAATAAACTGGGGATACCCCTGGAAGAGCAGAAACAGCTCGCAGGAGTGGCCGTGGATGCGGTCATGGACAGTATATCGGTAAAAACTACGTTTTCGGAAACCCTCGCCGACCTGGGGATCATCTTCTGCTCCTTCAGTGACGCAGTGAAGAACTATCCCGACCTGGTGAAAAAATACATGGCGAGCGTGGTTCCCTATACAGACAATTATTTCGCGGCACTGAATTCCGCCGTGTTCAGCGATGGCTCATTCTGCTACATTCCGAAAGGAGTGCGGTGCCCCATGGAACTCTCCACCTATTTCAGAATCAACGCTGCCAATACCGGGCAGTTCGAACGGACCCTGATCGTTGCTGAAGACGATTCCTATGTGAGCTACCTGGAAGGCTGCACGGCGCCCATGCGCGATGAGAACCAGCTGCACGCTGCCATCGTGGAGATCGTTGCCCTGGAAAATGCAGAGGTGAAATACTCCACCGTACAGAACTGGTATCCCGGCGACAGGAACGGCAAGGGTGGTGTCTATAATTTTGTGACCAAGCGCGGGATCTGCAGGGGGGATAACTCCAAGATCTCCTGGACACAGGTAGAGACCGGCTCGGCCATTACCTGGAAATATCCCAGCTGCATCCTGCTGGGCGACAATTCAACAGGTGAATTCTATTCGGTGGCCGTGACCAACAATCACCAGCAGGCCGACACGGGAACCAAGATGACCCACATCGGGAAAAACTCGAAAAGCATCATCGTTTCGAAAGGAATCAGCGCCGGGTTGAGCCAGAACTCCTACCGTGGCCTGGTGAAGGTCCTCAAGGGAGCAGAAAACGCGCGGAACTTCTCGCAATGCGACAGCCTGCTGCTGGGAGACAAATGCGGGGCCCATACCTTCCCGTACCTGGAAATCGACAACGACTCGGCCATCGTGGAACACGAAGCCACCACCTCGAAGATCGGCGAGGACCAGATCTTCTACTGCAACCAGCGGGGAATCGATACGGAAAACGCCATCGGACTGATCGTCAACGGGTATGCAAAAGAAGTACTGAACAAACTGCCCATGGAATTTGCCGTGGAAGCACAAAAGCTCCTGCAGATCACCCTTGAGGGCAGTGTGGGATGAGGGGGGGACTGGGAGACAAGGAGACCAGGAGAGTGGGAGACCAAGAAACAAGGAGACCAAGAAACAAGGAGACCAGGAGAGCGGGAGACAAGGAGAGCGGGAGACAAGGAGAGTGGGAGCTGTAGTTGACCATTAATAAGTACTGTTTAAAACAAAAAAGTTTGAATAAAGACGGTGAACCTGCTACGGCGGGGCGCATAAAAATAACAAGATATAATGCTGAATATAAAAGGCTTAAGAGTAAGCGTAGAAGGAAAAGAGATCCTCAAGGGTATCAACCTGGAAGTCAAACCTGGTGAAGTACATGCCATCATGGGGCCCAACGGTTCAGGGAAAAGCACCCTGGCATCTGCCCTGGCAGGGAATGAAAGTTTCGAAATCACCGAAGGAGAGGTGACCTACATGGGCAAGGACCTGCTGGACCTCTCCCCTGAAAACCGTGCAAGAGAAGGGATCTTCCTGGGGTTCCAGTATCCCGTGGAAATCCCCGGTGTGAGCATGGTGAATTTCCTGCGCACAGCAATCAACGAACACAAGAAATACAAGAACGAAGAACCCCTGTCAGCAGGTGAATTCCTCAAGCTGATGCGCGAAAAGAAAAGCCTCGTGGAAATCGATTCAGACCTCACCAGCCGCTCGGTGAACGAAGGATTTTCAGGTGGTGAAAAGAAAAAGAACGAAATTTTCCAGATGGCACTGCTCAATCCAACACTTTCCATCCTGGATGAAACCGATTCCGGGCTCGACATCGATGCACTGCGTATTGTCGCCAACGGGGTGAACAAACTCAGGACCAAGGACAATGCCACAGTGGTAATCACCCACTACCAGCGGCTCCTGGACTATATTATACCGGATTATGTGCACGTGCTGTACAGGGGAAAGATCGTGAAATCGGGCGACAAAAGCCTGGCGCTTCAACTGGAAGAAAAAGGATATGACTGGCTGAAGCAGGAAGCCGGAATTGAAGTGTAATCAACCGGGACCGAAGCGTAAAGGATCCGTTCAGAAACAAAACTTGGAGGCTGAATAGCATGAAGACGTTGACAGAAAAGACCGATACCGTAAATAAATACGTTACACTGTTCCATGAACACCAGGAAGAGATCATGGATGCTGAACCTGCGTTTCTTTCAGAAATGCGCAGGGAGGCAATCACAAACTTTGAGCGCCTGGGTTTCCCGAAAAAGAAAGCGGAAAATTATAAGTATGTCCACCTTGAACCATTTTTTAATGGCTCACTTGAAACCAGGTTTGCACCCAGGAAACTTGAATTCGACATCCAGGAAATGTTCAGGTGCGATATTCCCACACTCGACACACACGTGTTGCTGGTACTCAATGGTTTCTACTATACCACGACCGGGGAACAACTTGTGGAGCAGGAAAACGGGGTTATCTTCGGAAGTCTGAATGAAGCAACTGCCAGGCATCCTGAACTGGTCAGCCAGCACCTTGGTAAATATGCCGATTACAGGAATGATCCTTTCGTGGCACTCAACACAGCCTGCGCGCAGGATGGCGTATTTCTCTACGTACCCGAAAAGCAAACCCTTGACAAACCCCTGCAAATCATTCACCTACTGCTGTCAGACGAGAACGAGATGGTGCAGCACCGCAACCTGTTCATCGCTGAAAAGCACAGCAAGGCAGAAGTGATCATCTGCGATCATACCCTCTCCAACCACCTGTTCCTCACCAATTCGGTTTCGGAAATAGCCGTTGCCGAAAATGCCTCCCTGGATGTGGTCAGGATGCAGAATGAACATAACCAGGCGGTGCAGATTACCAATACCTGGATCGAACAACACAGGGATTCCACGGCACGACACAGTACCATTACCCTGCACGGGGGCAAAGTGCGCAACAACCTGCAGGTGAAACTGAAAGGCGAAAACGCGCACTGCGACGCCAACGGACTGTTCCTGATCGACAAGGCGCAGCATGTCGACAACTTCACTGTGATCGAGCACCAGCAGCCACACTGTACCTCCAATCAGCATTACAAGGGCGTGCTGGATGATGCTGCAACGGGAGCGTTTTCAGGAAAGATCCATGTATTCCCGGATGCACAGAAAACCGAGGCATACCAGACCAACAACAATGTGTTGCTGACACGTGATGCAAAAATGCATACCAAACCACAGCTGGAAATCTATGCCGACGATGTGAAATGCAGTCATGGTGCAACGGTCGGACAGATCGACGAGAATGCATTGTTCTATCTCCAGACCCGCGGCATCCCAAGGGAAGAAGCCCGGCTGATGCTGATGTACGCATTTGCAGATGAAGTGATCTCCGGAATCCGCGAGGAAGCCCTGCGTGACAGGATCGCAAACCTGGTCAGCAGACGGCTCCGCGGTGAACTTTCCAGGTGCGACAACTGTGCCATAAATTGCTATGATTAAAACAGAATGAGTCTCGATATCAATAAAATACGAAATGATTTTCCTATCCTGGGTGAGAAGATCTATGAAAAACCCCTGATCTATCTCGACAACGGGGCCACTACGCAAAAACCCTACACGGTGATCGATACCATGGAACAGATCTACAAAAAACAGAACAGTTCCATCCACCGGGGAATCCATTACCTCAGCGAACAGATGACCGAAGCCTACGAAGAAGCCAGGAACACCGTTCGTAAGTTCATCAATGCGCTCTCCACCACGGAGATCATCTTTACCCACGGCGCCACAAGTGCCATCAATGCAGTGGCTTTCTCCATGGGTGAAAAATATGTGAATGCAGGCGACGAGGTGGTTATTTCTGAAATGGAACACCACTCCAACATCGTCCCGTGGCAAATGCTCTGTGAAAGGAAACAGGCGAAACTGAAGGTGATTCCTTTTAATGACAACGGGGAACTGATCATGGAGGAGTATGAAAAACTTCTTACGGAAAAAACCCGGATCGTGGCCGTGAACTATGCCTCCAATTCGCTGGGTACCGTGAACCCGGTGAAAGAAATCACCCGGATTGCGCATGAAAAAAATATCCCTGTGCTGATCGACGGCGCGCAGATCGTGCAGCATGGACATGTGGATGTAAGGGACATCGATTGCGACTTCTTTGTATTCTCGGGACATAAGATCTTTGGTCCGACCGGGATCGGGGTCCTCTACGGAAAAGAGAAAATGCTCGAGGAACTGCCCCCTTACCAGGGAGGCGGCGACATGGTGGATTGCGTGAAGATGGAGAAGACCACCTACAACGAACTGCCCTACAAATTCGAAGCCGGCACCATGAATTATACCGGTGCCATCGGACTTGGCAAAGCACTGGAATACGTTGATAGTATTGGTATCGATGATATTGCCACCTATGAGCACGCAATGCTTGAGTATACCAACAAGAAACTGGAAACGGTCGATGGCCTCACGATCTACGGCAATGCACCCGGCAAGATCAATGTGTTTTCCTTCCTTCTGAAAGACATCCACCCATACGATGCAGGCATGATCCTCGACAAACTGGGGATTGCGGTGCGGACGGGTACCCACTGCACCCAGCCGGTCATGGACCATTACAACATCACCGGGACCATCCGCGCTTCCATGGTATTCTATAATACCACCGAAGAAGTGGATATGCTGGTATACGCCCTCGAACGTGTAAAGAAAATGTTCACCAGGTAAATCCCGATTTCAACAGGGATTTCCTGAAAATAAAAACTTGCTTTATGTCACTCAAACAGATCCAGGACGAGATCATCGAAGAGTTTTCAGTATTTAATGACTGGCTCGACAAGTACGATTACCTGATCGAACTCGGCAATGACCTGCCGGAGATCGACCCGGAATATAAAACAGATGAATACCTGATCAATGGCTGCCAGTCGAAGGTATGGCTAAACGCAGATTATAAGGACGGGAAAATCTGGTACCATGCCGACAGCGATGCAATCATCGTCAAGGGCATCGCAGCCCTGCTTGTTAAAGCGCTCAACGGACAGCCGCCGGAAGAGATCATCAACAATGACCTCTATTTCATCGATGAAATCGGCCTGAAACAAAACCTTTCCCCAACACGTTCCAACGGACTGGTGGCGATGGTGAAAAAAATGAAAACCTACGCCCTGGCTTACCAGGCAAGGGAGAAGAGTAACTGAGCCCGGCGCGTAGCCGGTCTGGCAGCGGTCCGCATACCCCGGCCATGCAGCTGGGTATTTCCAGTAAGAAACAACTGCTGCCCGAATGTGTTATACGATAACAGAGGAGTAATTATGAGTACAGATAAAACATACCCGGAACTGGAAGCAGCGATCGTAAAAGCACTTAAGAACGTGTACGACCCGGAGATACCGGTGAACGTGTACGACCTGGGGCTGATCTACGAGATCGATGTGAAAAGTGAGCAGGAGGTGGATGTTACCATGACCCTCACCGCTCCCAACTGCCCGATGGCCGACATCGTGCTGAATGACGTGGAAACCTATGTAAAGGATGTCAAGGGGATTGAAAAGGTGAATGTAATCCTGACCTTCGATCCCCCGTGGGACAAGGACATGCTCAGCGAGGAGGCGCGGCTGGAGCTGGGGATGATGTGACCGGGCAGTGTCAGCAGTTCCCCGGAACCCACCTTTCTGTTTAGCAGTCACCCCAAGCACCCACGGTATTCATACCATACGTAAGACTGAACCTGGAAAACAGATGCCTGTCTTGCATCATTAGTAACTGTTCACTAACTTTACCTGGATTTCGATCCATAAATCCGGAACATGCATACCGAAAGACAAATTCAGATCATTGAAGCAGGACTTGAACTCATAAGTACGAAAGGGATCCAGGCCCTGACCATTAAAAATTTATCCAAAAAGATCGGGGTGACCGAACCTGCCATCTACCGGCATTTTGATAACAAAATCCAGATCCTCACTACCATACTGGACTGGCTGAAATACAGCAGCAGTAAATTATTTGAAGAGGAAGTCAATACACCCGGCACCGCAGTTGAAAAGATCACCCATCTTTTTACAAATCACTTCAAAGCGCTCGTGGAAACTCCTTCCCTTACCTCGGTAATCTTTTCGGAAGAAATTTTTCGGAATGAAAGCACCCTGATCGAAAAAATGTCTGAAGTGATCGAACACAACAACCGGATACTGACATCCATCGTGCGTGAAGGCAAGAGAAATAATGAGATCCGCGATGACATTGATGCTGAATCGCTGGTAATAATGATCATGGGAACACTTCGCCTGTACATTAAAAAATGGCAGTTCTCTGGCATGAAATTCAACCTGGAAAAAGAAGGTGCGAAAATCATCAACATGCTAAAAGTGCTGATAGCGAAACCTTAACACCGGTCCGTAGCCGGAATAATTCCAACGTAATTTACGGCACGCTCTTCTTTCGCATTCACCTGTTATTCATATCATTAGTCTGTTGCACATTATCTACTGCGTTGGCTGCAGCTCGCAGCATTACTATACAGCGTCGCTTTGCCGTCTTCTAACTAATGCACTACAGCCTTTTTCAGCAGACACTGAACACTTTCCTGACGAATTAAAACTTTAAAAAAGTTAAATAACTTTTATGTTAGTGAACTTTAACTAACTTTGTGCGTTAAATAAATCTGCAGGTCATGCAGAAGCAATGCGGTCAAATTGGATGCGCATTTTTTTTACAATACTTAGTTAGTTATTATTATTAACAAACATTGAATGAAAAAACTGGATACAAGAATCAGAATCGGGGCCATTGTCATTATCGGGGCCGTTCTGCTGGGAACAGCCTTCTCCTTGAAATCGATCAGGCAAAACGCCAGGATGGAAACAAACCTGGATGAATACATGCCGAAAGACCATCCGGCATTCGTTTACAGCGACCTGGCCGAGGAATGGTTCAATATCAGGGATGGGGTCCTGATCGCCATTGAAAATAAAAATGGGATTTACAACCAGCAGACCCTTCAAAAAATAAAAGACATCACAAAGAAATTACAGGATATGCCGGCATTTGAAAGCAATGATGTGATTTCACTCTATGCTGCCGACAATATCACGGGTGAGGAATTTGGCATGGAGGTCCGGTCGTTCTAAAAAAAAGTCCCTGCAAGCGAGGAAAAGCGCAATGCAATAAAAAAGGATGTGCGCAGCAACGACATGGTATATGGCCGCATGGTCTCTGAAGATGAAACCGTCGCACTCGTTGTCGCCGGCATCAACAACGATCATTTCTCTGAAGACCTGTACGATGAAATCCTTGCGTTCGCCCGGAGTTTCGAAAGTGAGGATGAAACCATCTATGTGGCCGGTCGCCCGATCGTGGAAGGGACGATGGGGCAACTTGGTCCTGCGGTCATGAAGCGCATGGTTCCGATTGTCCTGGTCGTCATCGCAGTGGTCCTGTTTCTTTTGTTGCGAAGCATACGCGCTACAACGGCTACCCTGCTGACGGTCTTTGTCAGTACGATCTGGGCCTTTGGACTTATGGCCGTATTGCAAATACCCATCTTTGCCGTCTCCACCATGATCCCCGTGATGCTGATTGCCATCGGCGTTGCCTATGGGATCTACTTCTACAACCACCTGGACCAGTATTACCAGGCCAACCCCGGCACCACCAAAAGAGCAGCTGTGCATCATACCATTATGATCCTCTGAAAACCCCTCTCCATGGCAGCATTCACAACCATGATAGGCTTTATTGCCCTGGTTACCTCCCAGGTATATCCCATCAAGTACTTCGGACTATTCACGGCATTTGGAATATTCTCGTCATTCCTGCTGGCGCTCATGTTTTTACCTGCATCCGTGCTCATCGGGGGGTATCAGCTCAGGTACAAAAAAGCCAACAAATTGAAAATGCCCAATTACAGGTTCAATGGCTTTACCAATGCCATCCTCCGCAAAAAGAAAATCGTTTACCTTTCCTTCGCAGCGGTCATTGTCCTCTCGGTCATAGGCATCCAGAAAGTCTGGATCAACTCCAGTTTCCTGGATAAATTCGAAAAAGAGAGTGATATTGTACTGACGGATGCCTTTGTGAACAGCAAGTTTGGTGGTACCTCCACCCTCAATGTAATTCTGGAAGCCGATGAACCCGGAGCTTTCAAACAACCCTCAAACCTGAGACTGATGGACAGGATGCAAAATGAAACCGAGAAACTTTCCGGGGTCGGTAACTCATTTTCCCTGGCCGATTACCTGAAACGGATGAACAAGTTGATGAATGCCGACCAGGATGCATACTACGCCATTCCTGAAAACAGCCGGATGATCGCCCAGTACCTGCTCTTGTACGAGATGTCGGGCGATCCTGAGAACCTCACAAAAGTGGTCAATTATGACTACAACCGCACCAACATCACTTTTCAGCTTAAAGGAGATGATTCAAAAACCATCAGGGAAGCGCTGGAGATCATCAAGGGATACGAATCGCAATTTGCAGCAAGCGATATCGGGATCGGGATCGACTATGCCATTCACTTCATTCAACATTACCGGATGAACCTGGCCAGGAAGGATGATCCTAAGGAAGCATTACATGCGACCATGGGACAAACCGGGAAGGCCATCCTGTACAATGCCATCGTGGTGATCACGGGATTCATGGTGCTGCTGTTTTCGGTATTCCCTCCCAACCGCTCGCTGGGAGCACTGGTCTCCATGAACATGTTTACCAGCCTGATCGGCACCCTCACGATCATGATGATACTGGTCTATACGCTGCGCGTATTCAGAAAAAAGGCCAAGTAAATACATAAAAATAAACTTTCAACACATATAAAACAGAGAAAATGAAAAAAATCAATTCAATTTTTATCGCCGCCCTGGTTTTCACAACCATCGGCGTAACAGAAAGCAATGCCCAAATGACAGGCAAACAAACTATGGAAAGCGTATACAATGCTCCTTCAGGTGATGACATGCAGGGAGAACTCTCTATGACCCTGATCAACAAACAGGGTGAGCAGCGGGTTCGCAAGCTCAAACAATACATCAAAGACGCAGGGGATACCGAGAAAAAGATCATGTTTTTCCTCTCCCCGGCAGACGTAAAAGGCACGTCGTTCATGAACTGGAGCTATGACAACGGCAAGGAAAATGACCAGTGGATCTATCTGCCGGCACTCAACCGGACCAAAAGGATCTCCAGCGAAGGAAAAAATGATAATTTCATGGGATCCGACTTCACATATGACGACCTGGGCGATCGCCATCCCGTCGAGGACAACCATACTTTATTGCGGGAAGAGACCGTCAACGGCCATCCCTGTTACGTGGTGGAAAGCAAACCCAAAGAAAACGATTATATCTATTCGGGGATCATCAGCTGGATCATGAAAGAGAATATGATCGGTCTCAAACGTGATTTTTACGATGAAGACGGCGATTTACTTAAAACCCTGACGATCTATGAATATGACAAAATTGACGGGTACTGGACGATCCTGAAAACGGAAATGAAAAATATACAGAAGAACCATAGAACGGTAATGGAGTTTTCCAATGTGCAGATCAACCAGGGTGTTCCTGAAAGCAAATTCACTGAACGCAGCATGACCATGGGAAGATAATGATGGATTCAAATTGATTGAACCGTCAGGGCTACCGTACCATTCAACTTTTAAAACGAACACAGATGATAAGATTAAGATTAGTTTTCGTATTGTTCCTTGCCGGGTTCACCGGGTTCACCGGGTTACAGGCACAGAATAACGTATCTGTCAGCGGTTACGTGAGAAACTATACCGGTGTGCTGACTGCCGAACCGAATCATTTCTCAATTATCCAGAACACGCTGGATCTCAATTTCGAAAAACGCGCCGACAAAGTGGCATTCACGGTAAATCCCTTTTTGTACCACTACACCGACCGTAAACTTGAACTTGGATTGCGTGAAGCATACCTGGATATGTACTTCAGGAATTTTTACATACGCGTGGGGAAACAACGGATACTGTTTGCAGCAAAGCACGCCTTGCACTATTACAACGTCCTTCATTTTCCATTCCAACAGCTGGTGAAGCATGGAGTCGGACAAATGCTGAATGGTTTTGGAGACAGAAGATGACTAGCCACTTTATAATTTGTACTTTTAGGCATTGAATAATAACAATGTCGACTGTCACAGAAAAATCCCTTGCCATTGAGAACGAAGCCCTGCGTCTTGGCTTTTCGGCCTGCGGGTTTTCAAAAGCGGAACCCCTGGCTGAGGATGCGGAACGACTTAAAAAATGGCTCGAAGATAACCATCACGGTTCCATGCACTACATGGAGAACCATTTTGAAAAACGCACCGATCCTACACAGCTGGTGGAGGGCGCCCGGACGGTGGTCTCCCTGCTGTTGAATTATTACACGGATGAACGTCAGCACGACCCGGAAGCTCCGGTGATTTCCAAATATGCCTATGGCACCGATTACCATTTTGTGATGAAGGACAAGATGAAATCGTTGTTGATTTTCATGGATGCAATCTTCGGTCCTGTTACAGGGAGGGTATTCGTTGATTCGGCACCCGTACTTGACCGGGCGTGGGCAAGAAAAGCCGGACTGGGCTGGATCGGGAAACACTCCAACCTGATCAACCGCGACCTGGGTTCGTTTGTCTTCATCGGGGAGATTATCTGCGACCTGGAACTGGAATACAACACCGTTCCGGAAGGCGATTTCTGTGGTGCCTGCTCCATCTGTATCGATGCCTGTCCCACGGATGCGATCCTGGACAACCGCACCATCGACTCCAACAAATGTATCTCCTACCTGACCATCGAGAACAGGGACGAAATCCCTGAACAATTCAAGGGACAGCTGGCGAACCGTGCCGTGGGATGCGATATCTGCCAGGATGTCTGCCCCTGGAACAGCAAGGCTGAACAACACCATGTGCGGGAATTTGAACCTGCGCAACGACTTCTGGAAATGAAGAAAACAGACTGGGAGACACTCGACAAGGCAGGTTTCAATGCGCTGTTCAGACATTCAGCTGTAAAACGCACCGGGTACAAGGGACTGATGCGGAATATCACTTTTCTCAAAAAAACCTGACCACAACCTGTAACATATGCATCGGGTCTTCGTCTTATGAGAAAGCAACATCAATTATCATGAGATACCTGGTCACACTTTCCATAGCGATTCTGTTCACAGGAACATCACTTTCAGCACAACCCCTGGCCGCTGAAATGCTCTACCAGAAATACCGCGGAGAAGAGGGCGTAGTCTCCATCTGGCTACCCGGCATTGCCATGAAACTCGCAGCTACCATCGCTGACCTGGAACACGAAGAAGCAGCCTTCCTCCGCTCCATCAGGTCCATGCGCGTACTTACCATCGAAAACAATGAACTGTATCCGGGTGTCAATTTTGCCCGGGAAGCCAATATCCATATCGGAAGGAATGGCTACGAGGTAATGGTGCAGGTCACTTCCGACGGCGAAGATGTGCTGATCCTGGGCAGGGAAAAACGGGGAAAACTGAAAGACATGCTCATCCTCGTAGGAGGTGAAGACAATGTGATGGTCCATATCAAGGGCAGAATGCAGGCCGATATGATTGGTTCACTGGCACAGATTGCCGGGGTGGAACAGCTCGGTCAGCTTTGATTGATCGCTGCTACCGATAACATATTCTGATTGAGAACCAAAAAAAATGTTCGGGGTTTCCAGATAAAAGCAGGTCATGCGCGATACCATGGTCTGCTTTTTGATGAATGATTTATACCCTTAAAAAGATCCGCTTTTTGTACATCATATACAGGAGTGTCCAGACCACGGTAACATACCCGATCGCATACAACAGCGTACCCCATTCACCCCCGATCTTGTTCACCAGCCCGCCAAAGAAGAAAT
This sequence comes from Bacteroidales bacterium, assembly GCA_029210585.1. GTDB lineage: Bacteria > Bacteroidota > Bacteroidia > Bacteroidales > M55B112. The sequence continues at coordinate 204,156 of JARGFP010000003.1, read as the reverse complement.
CAGTCGTGTCCCGGAAATTAAAGATACCGGCCTGGAGCATATAGATCGTGATGGCATTCATCCCAATCACCGCAAAGAAGAAGGCCCAGCCGCGGTAGTGCCATATGTCAATGACCAGGTAGAAAACCGCCAGCAGCAACAGGCTCAGTCCACCGGCAAACAGCACGAATGAGCTGGTCCACAGGTTTTTGTTGATCGGAAACAGGTGTCCCCACAACCAACCGACAAACATGGAGATGGCCCCGGCAAGGAAGATATAATAGAACTTTCGTATCCGGGGAATCCTGGCATCCGGCCGCCTCAGGAAATTACCGGTGATGGCTCCCATCAGGGCCGTGGCAATGGCCGGAAATGTGGAAAGAATACCCTCCGGATCATGCACTTTGAGGTAAAGTCGTCCCGGCAAAAGTTTCTGATCCACGAATGCCACCAGGCTTCCTTCCAGGGTATAGTTGCCTGCACCGAAACCCGGCACAGGAATCCAGGCCATCATGGCCCAGTAGACCAGCAGGACACCGGCAAACCAGGCAATCCACCAGCGGGGACCTGAATTCATAACGATGAGGGCGCAGAAGAACCATGCGATGCCGATCCTGGCCAATACGGATGCGTACCGCATGTTCTCAAAATCAAACTTCAGCAAACCATTATAGATCATCCCGAAGAATACCAGCAACAGCATCCGCTGGAAAACATGCTGGTAAATCTTTCCCCGTTGCTGACCGCCTGACAAACGCTTGTGGTAGGAAAAAGGCCAGGTCACCCCTGCAATGAACAGGAACAGGGGGAAGATCATATCGTAGAACCTGAACCCATGCCATTCCACGTGGTGCAGCTGCCCCTCCATCCAGGTAAAGACACCCCAGCCGGTCATGGCTGCAAGGGCCGCAATGAGAATATGTCCCCCGGTGATCCAGAACATATCGAACCCCCTGAGGGCATCCAGCGACATCAGGCGCTCGCTTTTAGCAGAGTCTGAATTTCTCACAAGTACAAATTTTGATTAAAATATTATGAATTAATAAGTTGCATGCTTCGCTTTTCTCCGGGGGACCTGTACCTCACATTACAAAGATATTTTTATTCTGATCGTTTTATCAATCCATCTGAACACTCCATTTGATCAGATCAGTTATTTGAAATAACCGTAACGGCAATGTTTCGCTGCTCCCTGGGACCGTCAAATTCACACAGGAAAATATTCTGCCAGGTGGAAAGTCCCATCTCACCGTTGATGATCGGGATGGTCTCCTGCGGTCCCACGATCCCTGCCTTCAGGTGCGCATCGCCATTGTTGTCCTGCCGGTCATGTTCCCATACCCCCGAAGGAACCAGTTTTCGTAACAAGGTAATCACATCGTTCTGGACCGAATCATCCCAGTTTTCCTGGATCATAATTCCGGCTGTGGCACCCTGTACGTAGACATTCACCAGGCCGGATTTTACACCGGATCCGGCAACGATGGACTCCACCTGTCGGGTAATATCATAAAGACCGTTGTGGGATGGCGTGGATATGTGTATGGTTTGTTGCATAGTTAATTTAAATTAACATGGTTACAATCTGATTCAATAGCTGATCCCCAATTCTCCTGATATCCGCTTCAGGGTTTTATCTCTCGTCCAAACAGGAATCTGGTATATCATTGCTGAAGCAAGTAAATGAATATCAATAAATCCCAATCCCCTGCCAAAAAGCTTCCGGTCCTCAATCAGTACAAATACTTCTTCATCCAGCACCACATCAATACTCCTTAGTGCCCGGAGCAGTGAAAGAACTTCCTTCCGGTTCGATATGTTGCCACAGCTAAGTTCGCCCAGTATAAATGGATGCATGCAAACCTGGTTTGAAAGAAGCATTGCCTTTAGCTTCTCATCTGAATGATGAAAGTGATCTATCCAGACAGATGTATCCACCAATATCATTCCGTGACCGATTTTCTCCTGGGAATACTTTTCAGTTTCTTTTCACTGCCACCTAAGGCTGCAAGCCGTTTCGCACTCTCCTGGGCAATCAAGGCTTCCAATCCACGCCTGACCAGGGTCGTTTTTTCAGATATTCCTGTAAGGCTCGAGGCTTTTTTAAGTATCTTATCGTCTATGTTCAACGTTGTTTTCATATCTGCAAGATATACAAATTAGATGTATCTGTCAATACAATAAAGCAATATCATATGCTACACGTGATGTCGTGCAATCCAACATCTGCCGTTTCATGAATTTGAATAATCGTCTGCATTTTACTATCTTGGTAATCGAATCCCCGGTGATCTTCCCCGGATTGATCAGCGAGATTCAGATCCAATATATGTAGCGACAAGCAATACAGAAAACCCTTAAAAACAACAATACATGGCACAGGAAAAACAGTCCTTTTTCACCACACCGGATGGCATCAACCTGTTTCTCCAGGAATGGACTACTGAAAAGCCGGCCAAAGCAGTGATGCTCTATATCCACGGACTGGGAAGTCATGGTGGAAGACTGGACCACTGGGCCAACAGATTCACTGAAAAACAGGTGGCATTTGTGGCCTACGACCAGCGGGGGCATGGCCGCACCGATGGGAAACGGGGAGCCATAAGGCACATCCGCCGGTTGACCGGCGATGTGGCAACCATGGTGGAACATGTACGGACAAAGTTCCCCGGCATTCCAATGATCCTATACGGGCACAGCCTGGGCGGCTTGATCGCGCTCAGCCATGCGCTCGAAACGAACGCTGCGGTTGATGGACTGGTCACCACCTCCCCCTGGCTCCGACTTGTGCACCCGCCTTCAAAAGCACTTGTCAGTGTGGCCAGTCAACTGAGAAAAATCGCACCCGGTCTCACCCTTTCCAATGGTCTTGATGCAGACGACATCTCCAGCGACAAAGCCGAAGCAGACAAATACAGGGATGACCCACTGGTGCATGACAGGATCTCCCTGGGTCTGTTTTTTTCTGTATTCGAGGCAGGAAACGATGTGATGAATCATGCGCAGGAAATCAAGTGCCCTTTCCTGATCATGCATGGTACAGGGGACAGGATCACCTCACATGAGGCGAGTAGTGAATTTGCTGCGAATTCAGGCAACACAACCACCCTGAAACTCTGGGAAGGTTCCCGCCATGAATTGCACCATGAACCCAACAGGGAAGAAGTCTTCGACTATGTCGTGCAATGGATGAAACGGCAAAAATTACTTTAAAATCCTCAGGTCCATGAAATTCCGAAGCGAGATCACCCTACCGGAAATCAAGGTGAAGATCGGTTACGAAAAACCGGTGATCATGCTTGGATCCTGTTTTACGGAAAACATCGGGTCTTTCCTCGAAAAACATCTTTTCAACGTGGTTGTCAACCCGTTTGGTGTGATCTACAATCCATTCAGCATCAGGAATGCCATCGAGGCACTCATGTACAAGGACAGCTACACCATTGAAGATCTCAACAGGCACGATGAATTGTGGTTCTCCTTCGATCACTATACGAAGTTCTCCGACCCGGACCAGCACGAGGCAGTGCGCAAAATCAACGTTGCCTTCGAAAAAGCCAAAGCGCGCTTTCATGCATCCGGCCGGCTGATCCTCACATTCGGCACCGCATACATCTACGCATTGAAATTAAATGGCAGGATCGTCAACAACTGTCACAAAATACCCGCCAGGGAATTCAACCGCCGCAGGCTGACCATCGGGGAAATCACCGGTGCCTATGCAGACCTTATAAAGAAAATACTGATACATCGTCCCGACATGCAGCTCCTGTTTACAGTGAGCCCTGTCAGGCACCTGAAAGACGGTTTCGTTGAAAACCAGCGCAGCAAAGCCATCCTCTTGCTGGCCATTGATCAGCTGGTGAAAACATTCCCAGGCACCTGTGACTATTTTCCTTCCTACGAGATCATGATGGATGACCTGCGCGACTACCGCTATTACGACAACGACCTGGTACATCCCAATGAACTTGGAATGAACTATATCAGCGAGCTTTTCCGGGAACACTGCCTGGATGCGCGGGCACAACAGGTCGCCGGGGAACTGGATCCGTTGCTGAAAACACTCAGCCACCGTCCCTTACATACCGAAACAGAAGCATACAGAAAATTCACCGCTGCAACGGGAGAACGCATCCGGAAACTAAAAAGTGCATTTCCGTTTCTCCAATGGTCAAAAATAAGTGATTTAACCTCTTTTTAAAGTTTTTAGGCATTTTTTGTTTAACTAATGATATTTTTTAATCAACATTTACTGGACAAAAACAGGTTGGGTTGTGTTATTTTCATAATAAACCGGAACATTGTATAATTGAAAGAAGAATGATAAGACGCTCCACAATCTGTTTTTCCCTGCTTATGCTCCTGTCAGCCAACATGCTGCATGGACAGAAAGGCATCATTGAAGGTAGGGTATACAACGCAAAAAACAACGAACCTGTTGAATTTGCCTCCATTGCCATCTTCGGGACCAGCATTGGTTCCATCAGCGACCTCGACGGGAATTTCCTGTTTACGGGACTTGAGCCGGGTTTTGTTGAACTGCGGGTATCATCCGTCGGGTTTGAAAACTATATTTCGGAACCGGTCCAGGTGACCAATTCAGGAAAGGTCTTCATTGAGATACCGCTTGAGGAGGCAAATTACGAGTTGGAAGAGATTGTTATAAAGGCATCTCCTTTCCGGAGGGACAAGGAAAGCCCGGTATCGCTGCAACGCATCAACATCGAAGAGATCGAAAAAGCACCCGGGGGCAACCGCGACATCTCCAAGGTGATCCAGTCCTATCCGGGGGTGGCTTCCACTCCTGCACAGCGGAATGATGTAATCGTGCGCGGCGGCGGTCCCAGCGAAAATGCCTTTTATCTCGATGGTGTGGAAATTCCCAATCTCAACCACTTTGCCACCCAGGGGGCGTCCGGGGGACCGGTGGGGATCATCAATGCCGACTTCCTCAGGGAGGTGAACCTGTATTCCGGGGCTTTCCCTGCCAACCGTGGCGAAGCCCTGAGTTCGGTGATTGAGATGTACCAGGTTGACGGCAACAAGGAAAAATTCCGCTTCAAGGGTGCAGTGGGTGCTTCCGACCTGGCGCTGACAGCCGACGGACCCATCGGAGACAAAACCACCTACCTGTTTTCTGTCAGGCGCTCCTACCTGCAATTCCTCTTTTCTGTACTGGAGTTGCCGTTCCTGCCCACATACACCGATTACCAGGTTAAGGTAAGATCCAGGCTGAATGAAAAAAATGAACTTACGTTTGTCAGACTGGGTGCTTACGATGTGAACGCCCTGAACCTGGATGCCAACGAGACCAACGCACAGAAGTATATCCTGGGGTACCTTCCCGAAAACGACCAGTGGAGCTACGCTTTCGGAGGAGTATACAAACATTTCAGGGAAAAAGGATTCGACACTTTCGTGGTTAGCCGCAACCGCCTGAACAACGTGGCCCGGAAATATGTGGACAATGATGAGAACAACGATACATTGCTCAATTATGTTTCAGATGAAGCTGAAATCAAATTCAGGTACGAAAATGTTTCCAGGTTCGATAACGGATTAAGACTGAACTTCGGGGTAAATTATGAATACGCAACCTTCAAAACCGATAATTATAACCTCACCTACATCAACAATGCACCCGTCGAGTTTGATTATGTCTCGGAACTTTCCCTGCACAAATGGGGAACATTCGCCCAGGCAAGCAAGGAATTTTTCGGTCAGCGCCTGGCACTTTCCGCCGGTCTGCGGATGGATGCAAACAATTACAACGACCATATGAGCAACCTGCTGAACCAGTTTTCACCCAGGGTTTCTGCATCGCTCCTGCTTACCACCGGACTGTACCTGAATTTCAACACCGGGAGGTATTTCCAGCTTCCCGCCTACACCACCCTCGGGTACATGGATGAAAATGATGTGGCGGTCAACAAACAAAACGACCTCACCTACATCCAGGCCGACCATTACGTTGCCGGGATCGAATTCCTGCCCGACGAAAAATCAAAATTCAGCGTAGAGGGATTCTACAAGTACTACAACAGTTATCCCTTTTCGCTGAATGACTCCATTTCACTTGCCAGCAAAGGAGCCGATTTCGGGATCTATGGAAGTGAACCGGTTACTTCCACGGGAGAAGGCCGGGCATACGGTGCAGAGGTGTTGTACCGGAACAAGGATCTTTTCGGGTTCAACCTGATCCTTTCCTATACGCTCGTAAGAAGTGAGTCGAAAACACAAAAAGAGGCCCTGCCGGACCGCGAATGGATTCCCACCACCTGGGACAACCGTCACCTGCTGAACCTGACAGGCTTCAGGAGCTTCAAGGGAAACTGGCAGATAGGTTTCAAATGGCGTTTCGTGGGGGGTGTTCCCTATACCCCCATTGACGTGGAAGCCAGTGCCAACATCTTTAACTGGGACTATACAGGGCGTGAAATACTGGACCTCACCAGGTACAACAGTGAGCGCTTCAGTCCTTTCCACCAGCTCGATGTAAGGGTAGACAAAGAATGGTTCCTTGATAAACTCACGCTAAATGTGTATGCTGATGTTCAAAATTTGTATAATTACACAACCGCAGGGTCAGAATTCCTTGTGCAGGAATTTGACGGTGAAGATCCGGTGATCGCCAACCCCCAGGCACCCCTGGCAGAACAGCGTTACCGGATGATCCCAGAGACCACCAGCGTGGGCACATTGCTCCCATCAATTGGTATTATTATAAAATTCTGAAAACAATGAAAAAAGATATTACAACAGGGTTGAATCTCACGACCGACATTATTTCATTACCGGAGGCAGGCGACCCTGTTGAACCGTTCTGTCTGTCTGCAAACGACCTATAAATATTTAAAAACATACAGATGAAAAACATTCAGATCCTATACGTTTTGGTACCCATCCTGATGGTTCTTCCCGGATGCAAAAGCTCCCGGGTACCCGAAACCGAGGTGCCTGAACAATTTTCTTCCAATATTACGGGAGAGGGTCCGGCCCTGCAGGTTGAATTCATCAGGGGAAAAGCCCATAACCATCCGCTGATGGCAATTTGGGCAGAGGATACAGATGGTAACTACATCCAGACATTGTATGTGGCGGAATCACTTGGCAAGGGGATTTTTCAGCACGGCGATGCCACGTCGGGACAATGGCTCCCGGCCGAGATCCGGCGACCGGCCGCGCTGCCGGTCTGGTCACACAGCCGCGGCGTGAAAGAACCCGACGGATTGTTTGTGCCCACACCCGAGAATGCTGTAGCAGATGCCTATACAGGGGCCACCCCGCAGATTTCATTTGTACTGAACACCCGGCTCGATACGCCCGGGCCCGAGCGATTCTATGTACTCTTCGAAGTCAACCAGACCTGGGACTGGAATGAATACTGGACCAATAACAAGTTTCCCGATGACCCGGTGTACAAAACCTCATGTCAGCCCTCACTGATCTACCGCGCACTGGTAGATCTCAATGACGGTGTAACGGAATATAAAATGGAACTGATTGGCAGGGGACACCATTCAGGCAAAGACGGAAAAATCTATACCGACCTGGAAACAATGACCACAGCACTGAATATTACGCAGTCGCTCTCGGTAAGGGAACTGTAGAAGTGTAATGCCGGAAATGTCCGGTATCGAACACCATCGTTGCATTTATGGACAATACTTTCCCTTTCCAAAAAGAACTATATCTTTGTTATTGTGGGAGTTATTTATTTTGGCATATGGATTGATTAAGGTAACTCCAAATAACCCGGATAATTCAATAAAAATGATTAAAACCGTTGATCTCGTAAAAGTATTCCGCACAGATGAGGTGGAAACAACTGCCCTGAACAAGGTAAACATCGAAGTGCAGGATGGTGAATTCGTCGCCGTAATGGGCCCATCAGGCTGCGGAAAATCAACCCTGCTGAACATTCTCGGCCTGCTCGACAATCCCTCGGGAGGTTCCTATCTTTTCGGCGAAACCGAAGTAGCGGGCCTGAAGGAAAAACAGCGCACCAACCTGCGGAAAGGCAACATAGGCTTTGTCTTCCAGAGCTTCAACCTGATCGATGAACTTTCAGTGTATGAAAATATTGAACTTCCCCTGCTGTACCTGAAGATGTCGGCATCGGAACGCAAGAAGAAGGTGGAAGATGTGATGGAACGCATGAAGATCATACACAGGAGAAACCATTTCCCGCAACAATTGTCCGGGGGACAACAACAACGGATTGCCATCGCGCGTGCCGTGGTCACCAATCCTAAACTGATCCTTGCCGATGAGCCCACCGGTAACCTTGACTCAGCAAACGGTGCCGAGGTCATGGCCCTGCTCACCGAGCTGAACGAGGATGGTACCACCATTATTATGGTGACACACTCACCCAGCGATGCCGAAAAAGCACACAGGATCATCCAGCTTTTTGACGGCCATATCGTCACTGAAAACATTCAGAAGAAACTCTAGTTTTGGTTAAGTAGTAATTTGGTAGTTTTTTGTTTTACATTTAGTTAAGTCTCTCGGATTACGCAATTAATTTGACAATTAATTGCGTAATTCTTTTTGAATGCACGCTTCTCCATTACCTCCTGCTCCTGTACCTCAATATTATTTCTTAAATTAGCCTGCAGGACAAAGATCCGGCATGCAGAAAGGAACAGGTAGCCATCACAGGAGACAGTGCCCACCGTTTTCAACCCGGGCAGTTTTGCCCGGCGGGCACGAACAAGTCATGCTAAAACATACATAAATGACATCAAGGGAAAAACTTCAGAAAGCGCTTGACCACCAGGCCGGACCGATTCCGCTCGATCTCGGAGGAACGGGAGTTACCGGCATCCATGTGATGGCAATCAGGAACCTCCGGCTGCATTACGGACTGGAAAACGTTCAAACACTCATGCGGTGCGGTGAAACCCCTGATGCGGGCTTTCATTGACGCCGGATTCGATATCATCAACCCGGCGCAGATCAATGCCAGGGACATGGTCCCTGAAATCCTGAAAGAGGAATTCGGAAATCAACTGGTATTCTGGGGAGGAGGAGTGAATACACAGAAAGTGCTTCCGTTCGGGCGCCCCGAAGAGGTCAGGGAACAAGTGCGACATGCCTGTGAAACATTCGGAAGGGAGGGTGGATTCGTTTTCAATACGGTCCATAACATCCAGGCAAATGTGCCCGTGGAGAACATGGTCGCGATGATCGAAGCACTTGATGAATACAGGTAACAATAATAAGAACGATTACCCTATGGTGCGTACATGGAAATCACCGGATGCTGAAAAGAACCCATACTGAGCAGAGGCACCCATGATCACAGGGAGCCCGGAACAGCGCTAAATCTGACACGATAACTATAAAATACCCATACACATGGACAAAGTGACACAGATCGCAAAAATGATCGACCATTCGATCCTGCACCCCACCTTCGACGACAAAAAACTGGAACAGGAATGCCAGGTCGCGCTTCAGTACGATGTGGCCTCGGTCTGTGTAAAACCATATGCGGTGAAAAAGGCAGCTGACTTGCTGAAAGGCTCGGATGTGAACGTCGGATGCGTAATCGGCTTTCCGCATGGCAACAGCCACATCAATGTAAAAGTATTCGAAACCGAGGTGGCCATCCAGGATGGCGCCACGGAAATCGATATGGTTATCAACATCGGGAAAGCCCTCCAACAGGACTGGGAATACATCGAAGAGGAACTGTCAGCCGTTGTCGCCGTTACAAAACGCAATGGTGCCATCCTGAAGGTGATCTTCGAAAATGACTACATGCCCGACCACAGCTATATTATCAGGTTATGTGAACTGTGCACAAAAACCGGGTGTGACTATGTCAAAACCTCATCCGGGTTCGGCTTCGTGAAACAGGAAAACGGTGATTACAATTACAAGGGCGCCACCCTGGAACACCTCAGGCTGATGCGCAAACATTCCGGTCCGGATGTAAAAGTGAAAGCTGCCGGTGGGGTCCGCGACCTGGACTATTTCCTTGAGGTGATGGAAACCGGCGCCACCCGTATAGGTGCCACTGCCACCATCGCCATCCTCGAGGCTGCGAAACAAAGATTTGGCTGAACAATAGCAACCTGAATTATTTACCCGGAGTCAATCAAGATCAAATTAAATCAATCCGCCCGGATCTGCCTGCGGTCTGATTTGCTCCTCCGTTATTCCCGTAATTCTTTTAGAAAAGAATTTTCCACCTGGCTCATGATCCCGGAAATATTCATTCTGATCTCCTTCACCCCCTTTTTGATCCCGGAAATATTAATTCCAGTAAATTATACCCCTTTCTAAATACCCCCTATACGCATTATTAACTATTTTTTCATCTTTCAGACCTATTTTTTTATATGGTAAGTTAATTTTATATATTATTTTTTGGGGTTTACCCCTATTTTTATTTTACTTTTCCCCCGGAAAATTATTTTTTACTAACCTATACCTATTTTAAGATGAAGTCCTACGCCCGAAGAGTAGTTTTTATGCTGATCATCCTGTTATCGGTCTTTACCATTGCCGATGCATCGGATGGAAACGGAATTGACAGTGGCGCGACAGCCTGGATGCTGACCTCCACTGCGCTGGTACTATTAATGACCCCTGGTCTGGCCATGTTTTATGGCGGACTGGTACGGTCAAAGAACGTGTTGGGTGCCATCATGCATAGTTTTGCCGCCATGGGGATCATGAGTGTCCTGTGGGTTGCGGTAAGTTACAGCATGGCCTTTGGTCCCAACGTCCTGGGGGGTTGGTTTGGCTGGAACCCTGATTTCGTCTTCCTGAAAGGCATCGACGAATCGATCATGGAAGGTGGTGTACCGGAGTACGTGTTCTCCATGTTCCAGGGAAAATTTGCCATTATCACCCCTGCCCTTATTGCGGGAGCCTTCGCCGAAAGGGTGTCTTTCAAGGCATATGTTGTGTTCATCGCGCTGTGGGGCATCCTTGTGTATAATCCTTTATGTCACTGGGTCTGGGCCGAAGACGGCTTCCTGTTCAATATGGGAGCAGCGGGAGCATTCGATTTTGCAGGCGGGACAGTAGTACACATCTCAGCCGGGATCAGCGGACTGGTGGCAGCGATATATATTGGTGTCCGCAGGGGATTTCCGTTCACCGCAGTGCGCCCCAACAATCTTGTGATCACTATGTTAGGCGCCGGATTGCTCTGGGTGGGCTGGTTTGGCTTTAACGCGGGAAGCAGTATTTCTTCAGGACTCTCCACTGCGCAGGCACTCACTGCCACGCAGGCGGCAGCTGCCTCGGGGGCGTTCATCTGGATGATCATTGAAGGATTGCACCGTGGCAAAGCCACCGCGCTGGGTTTTGCGTCCGGGATCCTTGCCGGACTGGTGGCCATCACTCCGGCAGCCGGGGTTGTACAACCCTCAGGGGCCTTGGTACTTAGTGCCATTGCCAGCTTTATCTGCTACATTGCGATCATGTACAAGAACAAACTGGGCTACGATGATTCGCTCGATGCATTTGGCATTCATGGTGTCGGAGGTATCGTAGGTGCACTTGTACTCACCTTTTTCATCCGTCCATCCTGGATGGCGGATGCTACAGAAGCAGCAGGCAGAACGTGGACGGTCTGGCAGCAACTGGGAGTTCAGGCAGCTGCTGTGGGGATTGCCATAGCCTATGCAGGCGTGCTTACACTGATCCTCATTTTCATCGTGGACAAGCTCTTTAAAATCCGTTCTACTGATAAAGCTGAGATGGCGGGCCTTGACCAATCCTACCATGGTGAACGCGGTTATGGATTGATCAATCCAAATTAACAGGATCATACCTTTATCATTTTAACAACAGAAAAACAATACCTATGAAACTGATTATCGCAGTGATCCGTGAAGCACAGCTGGATGAAGTGCGTGAAGCCCTCATTGCAGCAGAGATTTCCAGGATCACCGTCTCAAAAGTGTCCGGTCATGGCCAGCAGCAGCAGGAAGAATTTTACCGGGGACAGAAAATCATCCCGAACCTGATCCCCAAGATCAAGGTCGAAATTGCTGTAAATGATGAATTTCTCGATATCACCATCAACACCATCATCAAAGCTTCCAGGACCAAAGAAGGTACCGAGGGGGAGATTGGTGACGGCAAGATCTTCGTACTGCCCCTGGAAGAATGCATCCGCATCAGGACCGGCGAAAAGGGTGGCAGCGCCATTTAATGATACACCTAACCTGAACGAAGGGACGAAGACTTCTATCGACCATGCACTTTGACCGGAGAATCTGCTGTATCCGATACAGCCGGTTTGTTCAAGTGAGCTGAAGCGGGCGAAGCCGTCCTTACATCTGTGAAAACGGGGCATCCGGGCTGTGTAAACAGTCCGGATGCTCTATTTTAAAGATATACCCGCCCAACGCTAACAACTCTAACAACGCAAAATTCCGCCCTCATTGAAAATATGCCGTTCGCCGTGGAAAAGTGTACTCCCGGGTGTTTGCGACATCCTGCACACGTTTGTTGTTTTTTTCGCCCGGATGACCTAATTTTAGTCCGGACAACTACCAACCAAACCAACATGGTAATTATCGAATCGTACATCATAGCAGTGATCCTTTGTGTGGTCACCATGCTGTGCTGGGGTTCCTGGGAGAACACCCTTAAGCTGGCCAACAAGGACTGGGCCTATTCACTTTATTACTGGGACTACGCCATCGGGTTGGTGCTGGGAGCCATCCTGATCAATGCAATCGCCTACAACAGGATGCCGGATTCCAAAACGGGAGGCTCAGCAAAAGGGATCATCCTGTCGGTCCACTCGGGCGCCATCATGGGGTTCTTTTTTGGTTTCGTGGCAAAGACACTCCCGGAAAACTTTGCCGCGGTGCAACCCGGGCAACTGACCCCGTACGCAGCAGTCTTCGTATTCACCATCGGGATTTTCATATCAAATTTCCTGTTCAATTCCTATTTCATGTACCGACCTGTTTCGGGAGAAAAAGTAACGTATGCCGACTATTTCAGGAAAGGAAGTTTCAGGCTCCACGGCATCGGCATCCTGGGGGGGGTATTATCTGGAACATCGGCATGTCATTCAGTATACTTGCCTCGGATGCGGCCGGGCCCGCCATATTCTACGGGTTGGGACAGGGAGCTACCATGGTGGCAGCACTGTGGGGTGTCTTTATCTGGAAAGAATTCAAAGGAGCACCGAAAAACACCAACCTGCTGCTGAAAGGCATGTTCCTGTTCTTTCTTTCGGGATTGGTGCTGATTGTTGTCGCCAGGATAGCATAGATTAACTTTTACAAGCTGAACTTATGCCAGGAATAACAGTAATCGGATCCACCAACATTGACCTGATCATGAAAATGAACCGGCTCCCGGCAAGGGGCGAAACCCTGACCGGGGGTGCATTCATGCAAACATTCGGTGGTAAGGGAGCCAACCAGGCAGTCGCCGCAGCCCGCGCCGGGGGGAATGTGACTTTTATCAGCTGCGTCGGGGACGATCATTACGGGGTGCAATCCATCGAAAATTTTAAAGACGATGGCATCGATACCTCGCATATATTCACGGAAAAAGACAGCGCCACTGGTACTGCCCTGATCATGATCGGCGGTGATGGTGACAATATGATCACCGTGGCCCCCGGTGCCAATGCCAGGATGACCCCTGCACACATCGACAAGTCCAGGCATTTGCTGGAAGTATCCGAATATGTGCTGCTGCAATACGAAATACCCACGGATACCCTCTACCACATCCTGGAAACCTGTCATGAAATGGGGAAAAAGGTGATCTTCAACCTCGCCCCGGCCGGCCCCTGCGATCCGGAACATATCGGCATGCTTCATACGCTTGTTGTGAACGAAGTGGAAGCTTCTTACCTCTCCGGGAAACCGGTTACGACGCCTGCAGAAACCCGGGATGCTGCAACCATTCTGCAATCCATGGGTGCTGAAAATGTCATCATCACCCTTGGTGCAGAAGGATCCTACATCGCCGGCAAGGATTTCCGCGAAAAGATCCCTGCCTATACTGTAAAAGCAGTGGACGCTACTGCAGCCGGGGATGTCTACTGCGGCACCCTGGCAGTGGCACTTACCGAGGGACTAACCCTGGAACAGTCAGTCGCATTTGCATCCGCAGCATCGGCCATCGCGGTCACCCGCATGGGCGCACAACCCTCCGCACCTTCCCGGGAAGAGATCGGGCAGATGCTGCTCCGGGATCATTGAGGCCGACCGCCTGGTCGCTGGCCAGGCGCATTGCAACAGATTTTTTGATACTTTTATTGCTTCATATATCATCATGATCCACGCACCTGTAACATACACATTTTCCTATGATGAACTGAAGATCACATCAGAACTGCTGGAACAGCTGATGGGATATACCGCGCCCGGGACCTGCCCCGGGCCAATCTCCGAAACCATTGTGCAGGTGATGGATATGGGTCCCGAATTGTGCGAAATCAGGGGGGGATATGTCGTTATTGACGACATCATCGTCGATCGTGAAAACAAACGGATCTTCAGTCATGACAAATGGTTTGAGACCAGGCAGATTGTGACTCATCAACTGCGCAGGTCTGAAAAGGCCGCCTGGTTTGCATGTACCGCAGGCGAAGAGATCTCTGCAACCACCAAAAACCTGATGCAGGAAGGAGAGTTGATCAAGGGGTATGTGGTGGATGTTCTTGCCAATGCAGTGGTGGAAGAAGCCATGGACCGGGTGCAGGAAAACCTGGCCGGGCATATGGAAAAAGAAGGTCTGAAGATCACCAATCGTTACAGCCCGGGGTATTGTGACTGGGACATTGCGGAACAGCAAAAATTATTCGGCCTGCTGCCGAAGGAATTCCTTGGGATCAAACTCACCTCCTCTTCACTGATGCAACCAATGAAATCGGTCAGTGGCATCATTGGTATCGGGAAGGAGGTCAGGTTCAACAATTACACATGCAACCTCTGCAATGACAAAAACTGCATATACAGGAACAAGTAAAAATGATTACATTTAATTCATAAACCCTTCATCGTCAGGTTTGGACTATTCAGCAGTACATATCTGATCCCAAAAATGATGCATATCCTTGGCAATATTATCTGGCTGGTTTTTGGCGGCTTTTTTACCGCGATCGGATATATCTGGGGCGGACTCGTGATGATGCTTACCATCATTGGCATACCTTTCGGATTCCAGCTCATCAAAATCGGCGTATTGTGCCTGTGGCCCTTCGGAAGCACCTTCGGGATCAACAATGAGCTCCCGGGATGTCTTTCGCTCCTTTTGAATCTTATCTGGCTGGGTGTTGCAGGATTCTGGCTTGCGCTCACCCATTTTATTTTCGGGGTGCTCCTGAGCCTCACCATCATAGGTCTGCCCTGGGGAGCCCAGCATTTCAAGCTGGCCGGATTTGCCATTTCACCCTTCGGCAGGAGTGTACGTATTGACAGCTGATTCCTTTATCCGCCCTGGTAATATAATCCTGCATCAGGTCCGAGTGGCAGGCCGATCCATACCCAGATCACAATGAGGATGGTCCAGGCAATCATGAAAGCAATGGAGTAGGGCAGCATGGTTGCAATGACTGTTCCGATACCCGATTCTTTATCATACTTCTGAAAGAATGCAATGATAAGCGCAAAGAAACTCATCATGGGGGATATGACATTTGTAACACTGTCGCCAATCCTGAAGACCACCTGTGCCAGCTCCGGGGAATACCCCATGAACATAAAAATCGGTATGAAAATGGGTGCGATCAGTGCCCATTTGGCCGATGCACTTCCCATGAACATATTCAGGGTTGCAGCAAAGATCACAAACATGATCACCAGTGGTATCAATCCCAGGTTCATGGCCGATAATAAGCCCGCCCCCTTGATGGCAATAATCAGTCCAAGATTGCTCCACTTAAAGTAGGCAACAAACTGCGCAGCAAAGAAGACCAGCACCATATAAGTGGTCAGCGATTTCAATGCGTCGCCCATGCTGTTCATCACATCAGCATCGCTTTTGTACTTTTTAGTCACCACACCATAAGTAATACCGGCGGCGGCACACAGGATTACCAACCAGGCCACCACACCCCTGATCAACGGGGAGTTGATCACCGTTCCGTCCTCACCCCTGAGAAAACCGTTCTCGGGAATCACGCCAGCCAGGATCACTGCAATAACAGCCAGTGTTGCAACACCACTCCACTTGATGCCCTTTTTCTCCAGGCGAGTCAGTGGTCCGAACTCATCATCGTGCTCAATCCCTTTACTGTCATAATCACCAAGCCGCGGGGCAACAATACGCTCCGTAACAAAGGTTCCGACAAAAGCGATAATAAATGTAGAGATGATCATGAAATAGTAATTCGCCGTAGGGTTGACATAATAATCCGGATCAACGATCCGGGCCGCCTCTGTACTGAGACCAGCAAGCAGCGGATCGATCGAGCCGATCAACAGGTTGGCTGAAAATCCACCTGAAACACCCGCAAAAGCAGCTGCCATACCTGTAATCGGGTTGCGGCCCACTGCCTGGAAAATAATACCGGCCAATGGGATCAGCAGTACGTAACCAATGTCTGACGCGAAATTTGAGACAATACCGGCAAAAACCAGCACAAAGGTGAGTAATCTTCTGGGCGCTGAAAGCACCAGCAACCTGATCAGCGCCCCGATGAGCCCACTTCCCTCAGCGATACCGATTCCCAGCATGGCAACCAGCACGATTCCCAGTGGGGCAAAATCGGTGAAATTGGTGACCAGCTCGAGTAATATCCTGTGAAATCCCTCTTTCGACATGAGGTTCACTACATGCACCTCCTCTCCTGTTCCGGGGTGTACTCCCGACCAGTTGGTCCAGTGGGCAATCAGAGAAAACACCAGCACGGAAAGTGCAAATAAAAGAAAAAGCGTTGCCGGGTGTGGCAGCGCATTTCCAATTTTTTCCGTCGTGTTCAGTAACCGTGTAACAAACGTCCGCTTTTTCGCCATCGACAATCGTGCTAATTAAAAAGACCGAAAATAGCAAAGATTATTCAGATACTCAACCCTTTTCAGACCACAGTTGCTTTGCTGATCAAAATCATATCTTTACAACAATCTCCCCCTGCACCCCTGTCAATCCGGGGGACAACCTCCAATCCAACCTGCAATTTCTATCCCGGGATCCCTGCTGGCACCCAAATCAACAGCCAAATTTACGGTGCTTTTTTTCCAGGGATTCCTGACTGTATCCGGATCATACGCCGACTTTTACAGGTGACTCTTGTTCTGCGCTGCAATATACTGCTTCCTGGACTACCAGGCTTTCCAGGTAATCCGTTCCCCCGGTTTCGAATGGCTCTCCCGAGATCAGCCGGTCTGTGAAATGACGCTGCGTGCTGGTTTTAGGAACATGGGGCCCGACAATGAACAATCCTCCATTTGGGTCTGTGCTTCTCAGGCTGTTTCGTTCCAGGAGAGATTTCACAGGGATACATCCTATCGCATTCAGAAATGATGCCCCCGTCCTGAAAATCATTTGTTTTCCTTCCAGTATAGCTTCCCATGCCCCCGCGGCAAAAACATCCAGGTCGGATTGCGCCATGGCATTCACAATACATGCCGGTGCCGTGGAGTGGATCAGGGTATCCTTTACCCAGCCTGGTCCCCTTTCGCGCATTTCGTCAACCGAAAAGGAAAGGACCTGGCCGGAAAAAATACGACCGCGGGTTTTTTCTTCGATATACCTCCCAAGGTGGGAATGACGATACCCAAATGTTTTGTCAGCCGCAAAAGGAGTTGCTGCTGCTCAATTGTATCCACTTCAGCAGGGTAATGTCCTCTCAGGGTGCTGTCGCTGCGACTGATAACAAGGAATTTGCGCCCGGCAGAAGATGATGCCAGGCTGAGATTATTCATCACTTCAGATATGATGTTCACTGCTTCCTCTTCCGGCAGGCTTCTTGTATTCACAAGGATAAACAACATGCGGGTTTCCCGTGACAAATAATGCGTGAGTGTCGCAACATCCCAGCAGAACAGAACAGGCACATCATGGATCGTCTGGCAACCGGTGGGATCATCGTCCAGTACCACCAGGGTATGATCAACGCATGCACCATGCATGCTGATCTCCCGGTCATATTCCGGGTGAAGTTTCTGCCTGATCTGTTCGAATGATTCATGCATGGACAGACGGGTTATCTCTTTTTCGTAACGAGGCAAGCCCAGTCCTTGCTGCTTTTCAACGCAGGGGGGAGCCCCGGATCCAGCATACCCCCGGCACCGGCCAGTTCCACCGATCCCCGCTGCAAGGGTCCGCCAGCCATGGGATCATACCACCGGATTTCAAAGTCTCCCGTTGCATCGCGAAGGTCCAGCGGAGAAATATTTCCATTCGGATAGTACACTGCATAGAACTCACCGGGCCTGGCCAGGCAATAGCCTTCCCCGGACACCAGTGCATCGCTGCTTTTCATATCCACCAGGGGCAGGTGTTCCCTGAAAAAATCAAGTGCGATCCTGGTCTGTTCCCACAAGGCATCTCGTGACCGCCAGACTTCGCAATTCAGATCTCCATGGGGAAACCTGTAGCCAAAATACCATTCCACGCCACCCCCACCGGCCATCAGGTTGCCCCAAAGCACTTCTTTACGAATGGTATCATGCAATGGATCATCAGCATCCGGAAGGGCTCCTTTCCAGTGGGGGCCGATCTCGTCGATACACACCACCCATGGTTGACCTGCAGCAGCGGAAGCTTCCAGCCACTTTAAAGTGGAACGGTGCGCATCCCTGGGATTTCCGGTCTGAATGGACGGTCCCTCGATGGATGCATGTCCCAGGTATTCCGGCAGGTATGCTGCGCGGTTTTCAGGATTTGGATGTGTGTGCAGCACAATGAAATGGTCATAAGGATCGATCTCCCGCAGGTAATCTGCCATGCGTTTTGTATCCTCCACCGATTGGGCGTAATCCATCCACTCCACCGGTCCATGCTCTTCGCCGAGATTCCATGTGATGGCATTGTGATGTGCAAAGCGGGCAACGAGCTCCCGCAGGTAGAGTTTACGTTGCACATCAAGGTACCCGCCATCGAGCACCTGCTCATTCTCCGTTTCCTGGAGTACCACATGCATCATGATCCCCAATTGTTCCATATGCGCAAACACAATTTCCCACTGGTCCAGTTTGGAACAGTCAAACCGGTACCTTTCATTCCGATCGGTATAAGGCCATACATCTTCCCCGTCGCCCAAAATATTGAGGGTAAGAAAATAGACAGAATTCATCCCTTTTGAAGCCAGGTAATTCAGTGCCCCAATGATCCCTTTCCCCTTGCCATCCTGCCATTCCGGATCACCTTCCTTCCAGTCATCCACATGGGGCCCGTAGGCATGTAGTCCTGCATTGGGAGTATCTTCACCTGTGCGCTGCTTGTTGGTTCCACCGTACCAGGTACCATCGAAATCCCGGTAGCCCAGGAAATTCTCCGGACTGTCGGCCCCGCCTTTCAAAAATAAATCTCCGGTACCGGCATGAAACAGATAATGTTCGCCGGAATACTGCAACCTCCCCTTTCCCCTGAAATCGTCTCCCTGCTTATCGGTTGATAACACGGTAAAAGCACCTGTGATCCCATCAGCGGGCAAAGGGGCTCCTGCATCAGGATCTGTGGATAACGCAATGTCCTTCCCTTTCCGGAAAGAGATCGTGTATTCCCAGGTGCCGGGTTGGTTGGGGGAGAAATGTACTTTCCACAGCTGACCGGAAGAAGCGCTGGTTTCAGCAGCCTTGCCATCAGCTGCAAAGTATCCCGGAACATGGTAGGTATCGCTACCATTGGTAAAAGTCACCTCCAGCCTGTATTGCAGGAAGGGATTGGGATCGCCCTGTTCCTCGAGGAATGGGCCGGGAACTTCCAGGGTGACCTTGTGCCAGGTTTTCAGATCCCCTGATACTTTCACCGCAGGCTCCTCGTTACAGGAAGAAAGGAGCAGTGTGAATGAAAGAATGACAAGATACAATTTGGGTTTCATAGCTGAATTTTTTAGTTAAAGTTCAATTTTTAAATCAGTTATAATATATTTCCATCCGACATGTTGCCGTCTGTCATGCTCATATTGTAACGTTGTTCTCTATTTTTTCCGGGTGGCCTGTTGCCCTGGGCTGCATTACTCTTCACTACTCAATCACAACCGCGCGTACCGGGGCACCATCCCCTCCGGCAATCTTCAGCGGCAGTGCCACCAGTTGCACATAATTGCCCCGGACGTTTTCAAGGTTGCACAAGCCCTCCAGGATAAGTACGTTTCCTTCCATCAGGATGTGGTGAATCAGCTGCAGCTCTTTCAAATTGTTTACATCAGCTATGGAAGGGGGCTCCGCGCCCACGAGATTGATTTTCTTCGTTACCATCCAACTGGCCAGGGCTTCGCTGATCCTGGGCAACTGGTCACGGTACACCGAAGGATCGCCGGCAAAATTACTCCAGCCTGTCTGGAAGATCAGTCCGTCCCCGGGTTGTATGGCCCGGGCAACCTGGTCCAGGTGGTCCATGGTGATCAGCATCCCTGGCAGGCAATGCCTGATCCGTACCACGTGGCACATGCATACAAGTCGCTCCGCCGGGATGGTATTGATGGTAGTCTCCCCCGCCTCAAAATGCAAGGGCGCATCCATGTGCGTACCCGCATGGGAATATATTTCCAGGGTAGATGCGTTCCATCCGTCGGCCTGCAGTGTTTTGGCCACTGATTTCCTGAATCCCCGCATGGGTTCCTGCAAGGTCATGCTTATATCTGTAATGCGCCTTTTTTCCATGTATCAAAGGTGCTGGATTACTTTGTCTGCAAGTGCTTCCGTTCCTGTTGATCCGCCGATATCTACCGGCAGGTATCCGGCTGCAAGTGTTTTATCCGTTGCTTCCATGATTGCGTTTGCTGCTTCGGACTCGCCCAGGTGTTCCAGCATCAGGGCCACAGACCAGAACATTCCCACCGGGTTGGAGATCCCTTTTCCGGCAATGTCAGGTGCAGATCCATGGATCGGTTCAAACATCGAGGGATACTCCTTTTCCGGGTTGATGTTGCCGCTTCCGCCCAGTCCCAGGCTGCCCATGAGTGCGCCGCCCAGGTCACTGAGAATATCTCCAAAGAGGTTGGAAGTCAGCACCACATCAAAGATCCATGGCTTCAGCACGAAATTGGCCGAAGTGGCATCAATGTACATATAGCGGTGTTCCACATCCAGGTATTGCCCGGCCACCTCACCGATCACGCGATCCCAGTAGGTCAGGCTGTTGATCAGGGTATTGGATTTGGTCACCGTGGTAACATGTTTCCTCCTTGTTCGCGCCAGGCGGAAGGCATAGTGCGCGATCCTTTCAATGCCTTTTCTCGTGAAAATACTGGTATCGATCCCCATCCCGTCTGCCGAATCGGGTTTTACCTGGCTGCCCACCTGGACGAATTCCCCTTCTGTATTTTCCCTGACTACCACGAAATCGAATGGTTGCTTGCTGCGCAGGGGACGTTGCACCCCTTTCCAATTCCTGACCGGACGGTAATTCACGTATTGCTCGAAATGTGTACGCACACGGAATGTATAATCTTTCGCGGGCAGGGTATCATCCACATCAGGAAGTCCCACCGCACCGAAAAGAATGGCATCATAGTCCTTCAATGTTGCCAGTCCATCTGCGGGCATGAACACACCGTGCTTTTTATAATACCCGGCGCCATAATCGAAATGATCGAAGTGCATTCCGAAGCCGGATGCAGAGGCTGCTGCTTCCAGCACCCTGGATCCCGCGGGTACGATTTCATGTCCGATACCATCTCCCGGCACGGCTGCAATGTGATAGTTTTTTGTCATCTGTTACGCGTATTAATAACCTGAATCTCCATTCGTATTGATGTAGTGTTTATATTTTTTCTGAATGGTAAAAGAACCTGTTTTATGTCCGGCAGCGGGTTATACAAAGGTCTTTTGCATTTCATTTGTGTTTTCGGATATGCGTTCAAAAAACGGTGTCGTCCTTTTTTTCAAGTTCTTTTTGCAAAATACGGATTGCTTTCCGGGAGTGGTTCCTGATCAGTAATTCCGCTTTTTCAGCATCCCTGTCACGGAATGCCTGCAGTATCTCCCTGTGATCCGCCATCGATTCCTCCAGGGGAAGGATGATGCCTTTCGGGTAAGTCCGGATCAACACACTTCCGACGCTGTTTAATTTTCTCATTACATTATTCCCGCTTGCCTTTATGATTGCCTCATGAAAAGTGCGGTCTGCCTGCTGGTAGTTGGCATGATTCATTTCGTTACCTGCCAGGGCCTCTGAGAAAAGTGCTTCCAATACATCAATCTCATGGTCCGTCAGGTTTTCTGAAGCCCTGCGTGCAGCGATCCCCTCCAGGCCCTCCCTGCATTCAAAGGCATCGATGATTGCCTGGATATCAGGCTTTGCAACAAAGATACCCCTTCTTGGTATGCTTTCCACGAGGAACTCATCTTCCAGCATGACGAATGCTTTATGCAGTGGCATCCTGCTCACTCCCAGCTGTGCTGCTATCTTTTCCTGCAGAATTTTTTCCCCCGGACTGAGTGTTCCGTTCAGGATCAACTCCTTGATACGCTGGTACACCCGAAATGAGAGGTCTGTTTGATGAATGGGTTCAACTTCCATCGCCAATGACTTTATGCTGGATTTGGTAAAATGTCAAAACAAATATACTATTTTGTATACAATATACAAATGAAATATTTCCCTTGCACCGGGGTCATACAAAACAGGTGTGCCCCGACAAGAAATTGAAAAGAAACTGTGGTCCCGGTACCTGTTCCTATTGAAACTTTGTTGTTATATTTACAACATTACAAAACAACACGTACACATATGCCTGAACCTGTATTCCTGGCAATTACCGGACGACCGGCTTTCTTTTTTGTACTGGTATTTATTATCCTGGTGATCTTCCCGCTGATATTTTACCTGCTAACGCTGCAGCGGACCCTGAAGGAGATCAGCCCGAAAAACCGTAAGATGCCTCCTGAACAGGTATGGCTCAGTCTCATTCCACTGTTCGGAATCATCTGGCAATATTTCATTGTCTCCCGTCTGTCCGATTCCCTGGCCCTGGAGCTTACGAAGCGAAACGTCTATGCCGATGAGCGCCGACCGGCATACAATATCGGAATGGCCTACTGCATTCTCATCAGCGCGGTGATCATCCCCTACATCAATATCCTGGCATTACTTGGAGGGCTGGTATGCTGGGTACTGTTCTGGCTGAAGGTAAATGACTACCGGATGCTGCTCCTTGACAATCCGGGAAAATATTTAGAGATCTAGCAAAGGGACAGGTCATCCACACCTGAATTTTCACATCACCACGATCCTGTCACACCAAGGATGGACTGAAGGTTCAGCGGTCAATGAAAACCCCGTCATACTAAAATCCGAAGCACCGGAAACTCAGTCGGTAGACTCTTCTATAAACGCACCAAACCGCTTGTACTTTTCATACAGTGCTGCATATACCGCCGCTCGTCCGGGATCCGGGAGGTATTCCTTCTCAAAGCCGCCGCCCATCGCTTTTTGTGCTGAAGGGATGTCTTTATGCACACCCGCAACCACCGAAGCTGCCATGGCAGATCCCAGTGCACAGGCCTGTTCCGAACGTGCCACCTTGATCGGCATATTGAGTACATCGGCAACAATCTGCATTACGAACTCCGATTTTTTTGCCACGCCCCCGAGTGCAATGATCCCGTCGATGCGCACACCCTCGGAGATAAACCGGTCATTGATCATTTTAGAGCCAAACGCGGTCGCCTCCACCAGTGCCCGGAAGATGCGAGGTGCATCCGATCCCAGCGTCAGTCCCCTGATGGCCCCTTTCAGTGACTGGTTGGCATCCGGGGTCCTGCGTCCATTCATCCAGTCAAGGGCCACGACAGAGGATTCCTCCAACGGTATCTTTGCAGCAGCTTCACTCAGCGACACGATCATCCGTTCGGCCGTCTCCTGCCTGATGCGATCGACGGATGCATCCTCCAGCCAGTCCATTTTCGAAATGATCTCCTCAACGGGCCACATCAATAATTTTGAAAACCAGGCATAGATATCCCCGAAGGCCGATTGTCCGGCTTCCAGTCCGACCATTCCCGGCAGTATGGAACCATCCACCTGTCCGCAGATACCTCCCACCATGTGTTCACCGATCTCATCAGGCGGAGCGATCAGCATGTCGCAGGTAGAGGTCCCCATCACCTTGCTAAGGTAGTACGGTTCCACTTCTCCTCCCACAGCACCAAGGTGCGCATCAAAGGCGCCTGCGCCGATTACGACATCGGTTGACAGACCGAGTTTTTCAGCCCATTCCGGGGAGAGGTTGCCCACTTTCACATCGCAGGTATGGGTGTCCTTGAACAGCCTCTCCTTGATCCCTTTGAGCAGGGGATCCAGTTGCACCAGGAACGCTTCCGAAGGAAGTCCGTCAAAATCCTCATGCCACATGGCCTTGTGTCCGGCCGCGCAACGGCTCCTTTTCATGGTGCCGGGATCAGTATCCCCGGCCAGCACTGCCGGAATCCAGTCACAGTGTTCCACCCAGGAATGGGCAGCATTCCTGACAGCCTCATCTTCGCGCATCACATGCAGGATCTTCGCCCAGAACCATTCCGAGGAATAAATACCTCCTTCATATTTTGTGTAATCCTCACCGCCCCACGAACGGGACAGCCGGTTGATTTCCTCTGCCTCTTTCACGGCGGTATGGTCCTTCCAGAGTACAAACATTGCATTGGGATTCTCTTCGAATCCTTCTGTGAGTGAAAGAGGCACGCCTTCACGGTTCACCGCCACCGGGGTAGATCCGGTCGTATCCACCGAGATGGCCACGATATTTTTTCTTACTTTATCGGAAACACCTTCCAGTGCTTCAACTATGGTTTTCTCCAGGCCTTCCAGGTAATCTTTCGGGTGCTGCCTGAACTGGTTTTTCGTGGGATCACAGTACTTTCCCTCCTTCCAGCGTGGATAATGGAACACGGCAGTCCCCACTTCCTCGCCGGTTTGGGTGTTCACAATCAGTGATCTGACGGAATCAGATCCGTAGTCAAGTCCGATGGTATACTTAGCACTCATACTATATATTTTTCAGTGTGTGTAATCAACCTGTTGTTCTGGTGCCAGGGTATTGTTATTCCTCATTACTTTTTTCCCGTCTGCCCGTAATACGCATCTTTCCCATGTTTCCTCAGGTAATGTTTGTCCAGCAGGAACTGTGCAATGGGCTGTTCATTTCCAAGCACCAGGTTCCTGAAGGCCATTTTCGCCACATATTCCAGCACTGCCGCATTGTGGACTGCGTTGCCAGGGGATGCACCCCATGAAAACGGGGCATGTCCCTTTACCAGCACCGATGGAACGGCGTCGGGATTCAGGCCGGCGAATGTTTCCACGATCACCTTGCCCGTCTCCAGTTCATAGGCGCGCCTGACCTCTTCCTCTGTCAGGTCCCTGGTACAGGGAATCTCGCCGTAGAAATAATCGGCGTGGGTGGTCCCGAAGGCAGGCAGGGGTCGCCCGGCCTGCGCCCAGCTGGTGGCCCATTCTGAATGGGTATGGACGATTCCGCCAATATTCGGAAAATTCCTGTACAGCACCAGGTGGGTGGGCGTATCGCTGGAAGGTTTCAGGTTGCCCTCAACGACCTCTCCATCCATGTTGAGCACCACCATATCTTCGGCTTGCATCTCGTCGTATGAAACACCGGAAGGCTTGATGACCACAAGTCCTTTCTCACGGTCGATCCCGCTGACGTTGCCCCATGTGAACAGGACCAGCCCGTGCTTTACCAGGTCAAGGTTGGCCTGCCAGACTTCCACTTTTAGCTGTTCTGTATGCATATGCAGTTATTTATTTTTTCAGTCCGTCTGAAAGATGGTAATACAGATCGTTCCAGCGGATCTCCTTTTTGAAATCCCTTATCCTGGTTTCATTGTCGATCATGAGGATCTCCATATCCGCCATGTCTGCAAAATCTTCCATCATCTCTGCGTTCACCGCCATGCTGAACCCGGTATGGTGCGCACCTCCGGCGTGGATCCAGGCAGCTGCAGCTGTGGGCAGGTCGGGCTCGGGTTCCCAGAGTACGCGTGCAACCGGAAGTTTGGGCAGTGGTTGATCGGCCTCCACTACCTTGCATGGATTCACGAGCATCCGGAAACGGTTGCCCATATCCATAATGGACACGTTGATTCCCGCGCCCTTATTCACGTCGAAGACCAGGCGAATCGGATCTTCCTTACCGCCGATTCCCAGCTCATGAACCTCCATTGAGGCTTTCCCGCTGGCAATGGTGGGACATATCTCGAGCATATGGGCTCCCAGTACTTTCATTCCCGAGGGATCAAGGTGGTACGTATAGTCCTCCATGAAGGAAGTGCCTCCTTCCAGACCGGTACCCATTACTTTCATGGCCCTGACCAGTGCAGCAGTTTTCCAGTCCCCTTCTGCTCCGAATCCGTATCCGGCAGCCATCAGTCGCTGCACCGCATGTCCGGGTAGTTGTTTCAGACCGTGCAGGTCCTCAAAGGTTGTGGTGAATGCCTTGAATCCTCCATTTTCAAGAAAATCTTTCATTCCCAGTTCAATACGGGCGGCCTCCCGGAGGTTGCTGCGCCTGCTGCCACCCTCAAGAATGTCTTCAGCCAGTTCATACTCCCGTGCATAAAGCGCCAGTTGCGTATCGACACGGTCATCACTCACGGCATTTACAACAGCAACAAGATCTCCCACGCCGTATCCTGAAACGGAATATCCGAACCTGATCTGGGCCTCCACCTTGTCACCCTCGGTAACTGCCACTTCGCGCATATTGTCACCAAAGCGGGCAACCCGCATTCCCTGCCAGTCATGCCAGGCAAGTGCCGCACGCGTCCAGCTTCCAACGCGTTCCTGTACCCCTTTGTCCTTCCAGTGTCCCACGACCACCTTGCGGTTTCTCCGAAGCCTGGAAAGCAAAAACCCGTATTCCCTTCCGCCGTGCGCACTCTGGTTCAGGTTCATGAAATCCATATCGATGGATTCCCAGGGAATGTCCCTGTTGAACTGTGTATGCAGGTGGAGAACAGACTTTTTCAGGATCCTGAACCCGTTGATCCACATCTTGGCAGGAGAAAATGTATGCATCCAGGTCACGATTCCAATACATTTCTCAGCAGCATTGGCCTCC
This sequence comes from Bacteroidales bacterium, assembly GCA_029210585.1. Classification (GTDB taxonomy): domain Bacteria; phylum Bacteroidota; class Bacteroidia; order Bacteroidales; genus M55B112. The sequence continues at coordinate 176,987 of JARGFP010000003.1, read as the reverse complement.
TGCATTGTTGCAGTGATGGCATCAGGGGTTGTCAGGACAGGTTTGTGAACCAGTCGGACGGGTATCACAGGCGATTGGTTCAGTCCATCCACGATCTCACCGGAGTTGTTCGCCACTTGTTTCAGGGTTTCCTCACCGTACAGGTGCTGACTGCCGGTGATGAACCATACTTCATAATTCATTGGTTCCATATCTGTTATATTTCAAAATTAAATCCATTGTTCATCATCGCATCATACTTATCCTTGTCGAACTGGTACAGGTATGCGCCCTTCCTGCTTCCTTCCTTGTCCTTCTCCTCCAGTTTGTTCAGGATGCCCATGGCGAGGATTTTCTTCCTGAAGTTCCGCTTATCAAATGCCCTCCCGAAAATTTCCTCATACAGCAGCTGTAGCTGGGGCAATGTGAATTTTTCAGGCAGCAGTTCAAATCCTATGGGCTGTGTCCTGCACCTTCGCTGCAGGCGCCTGATGGCTTTGTCCACCATTACCCGGTGATCAAAGACCAGGTCGGGAAGATGGTCCAGGCTGAACCAACTTGCATCGTATGTCCTGGAAATCTGTTTATCGAACCTCACCGAATCAATCAGCGCATAGTAGGCGATGCTGATTACCCTGCCTGCCGGGTCACGTTCACGTTTACCATAGGCCTGAAGCTGTTCCAGGTAGATATGCTCCAGGCCGGTCAGCTGGTACAATACCCGTTCCGCTGCCTGGTCAATATCCTCCGACTCCTTGAGGAATCCACCCATGAGCGACCACCTGCCCTTTTCAGGTTCAAAATCCCTTTTGATACAGAGCAATTTCAATTCCTGCCGGTCAAATCCAAAGATGATGCAATCGACCGCCACATGAAATTTTTTGTTTTTCCTGTACATTGTTCAAGGGTTTTCGACATTCACTTTCAAAGATAACATGAATTGTAATATATACACTTATAATACATGTTTTTTATGTAAGTTTGGCCCGTCTACGAAACAAAAATCTGCCATACACTATGAGTGGTTTCTTCGGGGTAGTCTCAAAAAAAAGATGTGTATACGATGTCTTCTATGGTACAGATTACCATTCGCACCTGGGTACAAAACGGGCCGGGATGGTATTTTTCAATAAAAAGGAAGGGTTCCGGCGGTCCATTCACAGTCTTGAGAGCGATTATTTCAGGACCAAATTCGAACCTGATCTTGATAAACTCAGGGGAAAAATCGGGATGGGGATCATCAGTGATACCGATCCGCAGCCCATCCTGTTCAACTCCCACCTGGGGAGATTCGCGATTGTATCGGTCAGCCGGCTTGTGAATATCGATGCGCTGGAAAAACATTTCCTGGACAGGAAGAAACACTTTACCGAGAATTTCCAGGGAAACGTCAATCCCACGGAGGTGGTGGCCAACCTGGTTTGCGAAGCGGATGATTTCGTTGCCGGAATTGAGAACGTACATCAGCAGGTCATGGGCTCCTGTTCGCTGCTGATCATGACGCCCGACCGGATCATAGCAGCGCGTGACAAACTGGGCAGGACGCCGGTAATCATCGGGAAAAAGGAGGGAGCATTCGCCGCTGCATCAGAAACGGCGGCATTCCCGAACACAGGATACGAAATTGAATATTACCTGGGACCGGGGGAGGTTGTGGAGATCACCAGCGAGGGATACAGGACCCTGAAACCTGCCAACGACAACATGCAGGTATGTGCCTTCCTGTGGGTGTACTACGGGTACCCTCCCTCCTACTATGAAGGCATCAACGTGGATGAAAGCAGGTACCGCTGCGGTGCCGCCCTGGCAAAGCGCGACGATGTGCAGGCCGACTTTGTATGCGGCATCCCTGATTCAGGCGTGGGTCATGCCTATGGATACGGGAATGAGAAAAAGATTCCGTATAAACGCGCCTATACCAAGTACACGCCTACCTGGCCGCGGAGCTTCATGCCCCAGAACCAGAATACCCGTGATCTTGTTGCAAAAATGAAACTGATCCCCAACACGGACCTGATCCGTGACAAACGCATCGTTTTCCTGGATGACTCTATCGTGCGTGGCACCCAACTCAAGGATACCACGCTGAATCTCAGGAAAGCCGGGGTCAGGGAAATCCACATGCGCATCGCCTGTCCGCCTCTTTCCTTCCCCTGCGATTTCCTCAATTTTTCGCAATCACGATCCACCACGGAACTGGCCACACGCAAAGCGATCATTCAACTGGAAGGCGAGGAGAAGCACCTGGAAGAATATGCCGATCCTACCAGCGAAAGATACAGGATCATGGTGGAGAAAATTGCAGAGAACCTCGGGATCGATTCCCTGATGTACCAGGACCTGGACGACCTGGTGGAAGCAATCGGACTTCCGAAGGAAAAACTATGCACGCACTGCTGGGACGCAAGCAGTGAATTTTAACGGACTGAGCGTAAACCAGGCAGGCAGTAACCATGACATGGGACATCAACCCCCAGATCTGAAGCAAGCGAACAGTAACATGCTGAAAGTTCAAACGGATATGTAAACCTTGTTAGTTGGTCTGAATTCCGTAAATTTGTGGTGAAGACCGAATCTTATTGATCAACTAATAAACAAAACACGTATGTCAGCTTCAAATATCTATTCCATCGCCCGGAACATGTCGCATGAGGAACGTATGAATAAATGCCGGGAGCTTACCGAGTGGAGCAAAAAATTCAATCAGCGCTGGAAAGAGGAACTGGAAGAGAGAATGAAAACAGGATATACACTCAGGTAATCATGCCTTTAGCTGCCTTCTATACAAGCTTTCTGACAGCACTGAACAGACACAGGGTCGAATACCTGGTGGTGGGTGGACAGGCAGTGAACTTCCATGGCTATACAAGAGCAACGCTTGATCTCGATATCTGGATAGGCAAATCCAAGGAGAATTTACAGCAACTGGAGAAAGCATTTGTCTCTATGGGCTTTGACAAAGTCCGGTCGCACGATGCAATAAAGCACTTCATTGAAAATCACAAGATCAATATCCCGCGCGATAATAACCTGATAGAAATTCTGGATGCATTTATCCTGAAGGCCGATTTCGAATCCGCCTATATAAAAAGGATGACAGGAAAAATCGAAGAACTGTCTGTTTCGGTAATCGACCTGGAAACATTGCTGGAAATAAAATCAAGTTCGACCAGGATCATGGATCTCAATGACGCAGAAAAGTTAAGGTATATAAATTCTAAAAATGGCCCCTCAGAACCCGAAGAGGGATATACCCTCAGGTGAATTTCATCCCCCGGACAGAACTTCTTTCCCGCAACCTGTCATGTTTAAGAACATATAGGTTATCTTTGCAGCATGAACCTGATAAATTGATGAACCATGCCGATCAATGTTCCAAATAGCCTGCCGGCCATTGCCGAACTCAAGAAGGAGAATATCTTCGTGATGGAGCAGGACCGCGCAGTTCACCAGGATATCCGCCCCCTGCGGATCGCCCTGCTGAACCTGATGCCGGTGAAGCAAGTTGCAGAAACAGACCTGATCAGGAGCCTGTCCAATACCCCCATGCAGGTGGAACTGGACCTCCTGTATATGGATGAACATGAATCGAAGAACACGCCCAGGGAACATATGGATGTTTTCTACAAAACCTTCGAAGAAATCCGGCACCGGAAATACGACGGGCTGATCATCACCGGCGCGCCCGTGGAACTGCTGCCGTTCGAGGAAGTGGATTACTGGGACAAGCTCTGCGAGGTACTGGAATGGAGCAAGTCGAACGTCACCAGCACCCTGCACATCTGCTGGGGGGCACAGGCCGGGCTCTATTACCATTATGGCATTCAGAAATATGAACTCCCGAAAAAGATCTTCGGCGTGTTCGATCACCATATTACCGACCGGAAACACCACCTGGTGCGCGGATTCGACGACGTCTTTCCCGCACCACATTCCAGGTATACCGAAAACCGCATCGAGGATATACGGAAGCACCCTGACCTGACCCTGCTGGCATGGTCGGAAGATGCCGGTTCCAATGTCGTGCTTTCCAACGACAACCGGCAAATCTTCATCTCAGGACACCTGGAGTATAATCCGCTGACACTGAAAAATGAATATGACCGGGATATCGCCAGGGGAATTGAGATCGCTGTGCCCGAAAATTACTTCCCCGGGAATGATCCTTCGAAACCACCGGTGATCCGCTGGCGCGCACACGCCAGCCTGCTGTTCACCAACTGGCTGAACTACTATGTATACCAGGTGACGCCGTTTGACTGGTAGTCGCAAAAAAAATGATTGCATAACTTGAAGGGGACAATTGAAGCACTACGACCGGAAAAATATTATCAACTGCTTTTTTAGTTGATCTACTACTTTTTTAGTTGGCCTCATGTACTGTTGAAAACCATTGGTGAATGAACCTTTGCGCACCGGATTTTTTCAGAAACAGCAGATAAATACACTTCCGCAGTTTACAAACAGATCAAAATTGTATACATTTGCTAGCCAAAGGACCTTATTTATCAACTAAATCTTATATCATGAAAAAGATCGTACTCGCCCTGACACTGATTATGTCCATGACTGCCCTCAGCAATGCGCAGGACTACCAGAAAGCCATAGGAGTTCGTGGTGGATATTACAATGGGATCACCGCCAAAATGTTCCTGGGAGAAAAAAGTGCTATTGAAGGAATCCTGGCTACCCGCTGGAGCGGTTTCAATATTACCGTTCTGTATGAAATCCATCGCGACAATGCATTCGATGTGGACAGGCTGAACTGGTATTATGGCGTAGGTGGACATATCGGGTTCTGGAACGGTGCCCATACCATCGGCTGGAACGATCCAGCAGGTAACTATATAGCAATAGGTATTGATGGAATAATAGGAATCGAATACAATTTCGAGGAGATCCCGATCAACATCAGCCTGGATTATAAGCCAGGTCTTAATTTGATTGGCACCAATAACTTTCTATATGATGGAGGTGCTGCCTCTGTCAGGTATTATTTCTAGCAGTAACAACAGTAGCTAGCAGTTGCAAAGCTTATTGTACCAAAAGGCGGTCCGCACGGATCGCCTTTTTTTTGTAAATTGTATCCTGTTCATACGCAGGTGTACCCGGAAGAATAATTAGACTGACCAGCCACGCCGACTCTATTAACAGAGACTAATTACACCAAATGATGAAACACAAAATACTGCTGGCTGCCGTTTTGATTATTACAGTCATCTTATATCCGATCCCATCCCAATGCCAGGACCATGGTAATGACCCGGCACTGGTCAGCATCGGTGCCAGGTACCACAAAAGCTTTATCATTCAGCATTCTAAAAAGCTGAATGATAAATTTGCCAGTGCAAATCCCTGGATGATCGAAGCTGATTTAAACTGGCATCTACGCAGCGACCGGGTGTGGGATTATTGTTATTGTTTCCCGCGCACAGGCCTGGCATTCGGCTATGTGAATTTTGACCTGCCTGAGATCATTGGAAGCGCGGTCGCTGCTTATCCCTATATAGAGCCATACATCCGGCCGCAACAACAACTGAATTTTTCCATCCGGTTTGGCCTGGGGCCGGCGTATGTTTCAAAGATCTATGATGAAACCAACAACCCTGACAATCTATTTTTCAGCAGCCATTTCAGTTTCATCGCATTGCTGAATATCGCGGTCAATTACCGGTGTACTGATGCTTTTTCTGTCCGGTTGGCCGCCAACTACAATCATATCTCCAACGGAGGTTATGCAGAACCCAACCTGGGCATGAACTTCCCCTCACTGAATATGGGGCTGGATTATAGTCTTAGCAAGCCGCTCTTTCCTGCTTACAACAAAGATCCGAACACCGATCTGTATCCCGACAAAAACAGGGTCGACCTGCTCCTGGGTGCTGCAGCAAAACCAGCTTCATATGAACTCCATAACAACATCTACCCGGTCCTCCATTTTGGGATGAAATACAGTCGGGTGGTGGGACGGATCTTTGCATTAACAGCCGCTGCGGAATGGCTGCATGACCGGTCCCTGATTGAACTGGCCACAGCCAGGCAGATCGTTGATGAGGAGGGAAACATCCCACCGCCAGACAGGGGATCGATGGCAGCAGGGATCGAATGGCTCTTCGGTAAATTTATCTTCTCTCAGGAATTTGGAGTATACCTCTATGCTCCGGTGAAGGCGGTACATCCTGTCTATCAACGCTACGGATTATCGTTCAGGTTCACCGAGCATATTTTAGCGGGTATCAATGTTAAAGCACACGCCCAGGATGCTGATTTCGTGGAGATCATGATCGGTTTTTCACTGTAAATTTTTCAGTTGCCTGATCAGTTGTTGATCCTGGCACAGTACTCTATGAAGCGCCTGCTATTGGTTCAACAACCATTTTATCCTGTCGAGCGACAACAAATAATGAATGATGATCGCGATACCGAAGACCAGGGCAGCCAGGGGGTAACCTGAATAAAGCAGGGCAGAGAGCTCAAGGATAAAACGCTAAGCAAGGTTGAATGGGTTTTTTGACATGAAAGACGCGTATTAAAGATCAATACTCAGACCGGCATTTACCGTCAAAGGTAGCATGATTCCATACCTGAAAATCCCGTCCAGTTTACCCAGCAGGAAAAAACTGGCTTTCTGGCTGAGGGGTACTTCCGTCCCCAGACCCAACATCAGGCCCAGGCTCACCCCCACACCGGAATAGTCTTCATAGCTGTCAGTATAATTCACTGATTCATAGTAGTATTCGTAGTTCCAGGGACAGATGTGCGGACCCAGACCTCCCTGTATAAAAAAATTCTCTCCCAGGGGTTTCTGTAAGAAGGCGAGCAGGTAAACACTATACTCTTCATCTACATAGTTGGAAACACCCACCCCCTGGTCATAGCGGACCGTATTTACGAACATGGTGGTGGCTCCGACGTCCATACCGAACTCCAATCCACTCCTTTGAAGACTGAACTGGACTCCCGCACCTACAGACAGGGGATTGCGAATAATTTCAGCTCCGGGCATATCTCCCGAATATGAAAGGTCCTCAAGCGATGGAGGAGTAAGATTCAGGCCGGCCCTGACATAGGGCCGCATAGTCATAACCTCCTGTGCCGATGATCCGGCCGACAGGAGTAACAGTACTACAATTGTAATCAGGGGGTTTTTCATGATCATGGTTTTAGAAGGTCAAGTTAAACCCTTTTACCATAAAATTCAAGTAGTACGGCAATGCGACCTGCCTCACCGTAAAACAGTTCCGATATTTTCCGGCCTCGAAAATTGCATAAGAAACCAGGTCTCAAGGCAGATATTTTCCTGCATCCGGGTGAGCTGCCAGTTTTTCGCTGCAATCCCTGCAGAACCTGTTCTCCTTCTGGTCCAGGTCTTCCACGTAGGTGCTGGAACGCATGATACATACCGGGTGGGTGCAGTGGATCAGTCCGAAAGTATGTGCCAGTTCATGAATGACAACCTTGGTGAAACGTTCCAGCATCAGTTCATAATCCTCCGGCAACCCGTAGAGTTCGTTCCTTAACCTGAACAGGGAAGCAATTCCGAACTGTCCATTCAGATGCGCCTGTCCGAAAATATAGGTCAAAATGGGGATATACAGGTCGCCCCGGAACAGGCTCATATATTTCAGATAGCCCTTTGGAGCACGTGCAGTCAATGCCTCCAGCAAATGATCGGCATTGTACTGCCGACGCCCGGGATTATAAAACCGGGTAAGATCCATGGTGCACTCCATCAGGTCGACATCTACATGAAAGGATTTTGCAATCGCTGCCATAATATGCCCGGTTGTCCTCTTCTCGAACATGCCGCAGGTGATGATAATAATCTTCTTCTTTCTCAAAGACTTCCCGGTTGATATGGAAAAATCAGTTCTCAGATTCCGCGGAATCCTGAAAACACTACTTCTTCTTCAGTCCGAACTTCTTGATCTTGTTGTAGAGCGTTACACGATCTACATTCAATGCTTTGGCCGTGCGTGAAATATTCCAGTCATATTTTTCAAGGATCTTCTGGATATGCTTTCGCTCCAATTCGCCCAGGCTCTCCACTGAACTACTCATCATCTCGCTACCCAGGGGCAGATCCTTCAGCCGGATCTCCTTTCCGTTTCCCACTACGATTGCACGTTCGATCATGTTCTCCAGCTCCCTGACGTTCCCGGGGAATTCGAAGTTCATCAGGTGTTTCATTGCTGAAGGCTCAATGGTAAGCATATCCCGGCTCATTGATTTACAGTATTTTGCAATGAAATGATTCACCAGCAGGGGGATGTCCTCCTTCCTTTCGCGAAGGGGCGGGATTTTGATATTCAGCACATTGAGCCTGTAGAAAAGATCTTCCCTGAACGTGCCGTTCTTCACCATGCCTTCCAAATCCTTGTTGGTAGCGCATATCACCCTGAAATCGGAAGTCAGCTCCTTGTTTCCCCCAACCCGCATGAAGGTCTTCGACTCGAGTACCCGCAGCAACTCCACCTGCATCTTGGGTGATATGGTTGCGATCTCATCCAGGAAGATCGTTCCACCATCGGCCATCTCAAAACGACCTTTGCGGGTAAAGCTGGCCCCTGTAAATGCGCCCCGTTCATGTCCAAACAGCTCGCTCTCGAGCAAACTTTCAGTAAGTGCCCCGCAATGTACACTGATCAAAGGGAAATATTTTCTCGAAGAATTTGAATGGATCGCCCTTGCTATCAATTCCTTCCCAGTGCCCGACTCCCCTGTGATGATCACCGAGGAGCTCGATTGAGCAATGTTTTCAACATCATGCAGCACCTTCTTCAATGAATTACTTTCACCGATGATGTCATCCACATCTTCCAGGGAGGTGATCTTTTCACGCAGTGTTTCATTCTCTGCCTGCAATGTTACCTGCTTTGCCGCATTCCTGATCAGGTGTGACAGGTCATCCGGATCAAAGGGCTTGGTAACATAATCGAAAGCACCGTTTTTTAATGCCTGCACCGCGGTATCAACCGAAGCAAACGCGGTCATGATAATAAACACCGGTTCCTTTGCCAGGGTTTTAATCCGCTTGTGCAGCTCCATGCCGTCCATTCCCGGCATTTTAATATCAGCCAGAACGATATCGAACTCCTTCGCCTCCAGCTTAATGAGTGCCTCCTTTCCGTCCTCTGCGGAATCCACATCATAACCGTCATCAATGAACCAGTCGTAAAGAGAATCCCTTACAGATTCTTCATCATCAACGATCAGAATAGAAACATTATCAGCCATAATCCTTAGTTTTTTCTTTCGGTCAATGGCAGGGTGATTGAGATCGTGGTTCCCTTTCCCGGTGTTGAATCCACCCTGATCCTGCCTTTGTGATTTTCAACGATACCATGTACAATAGCAAGTCCCAGCCCGATCCCGCTGGTCTCGCGTTTGGTGGAGTAAAAGGGTTCGAAGATATGTGACAGTTCCTGCTCGGCTATCCCCACTCCATTGTCGGTGATATCCAGTACGATCTTGTCCTGTTCGGGGTTGGTGGTGCGCATGGTGATCTCCCCATTCTCACTGACAGCTTCAGTGGCATTTACCAGCATAGCAACGCAGGCCTGTTTGATCTGGTTCGGACTGCAGAGCACTTCGTCAGTTTCTGCCTTCAGGTCAAGGTGAAACGTAACATCTGCCATTTTTATGGTGTGCCGCATCAGTTGGTAGGTCTCTTTCAATACACTATTCAATCCCTTTATTTCAAAATCGTCACGGTCCTTCCGTGAAAAGTCCAGCAGTCCCTTAACGATATCTCCGCAGCGCTTGGTTTCCGTTTCAATGAGGTGAAGATTCTTCAGTATCGAATCTTTTTTCGGATGATAGAATTCAGAACTGTTCAGCTGTCGCGTGATTAATTTGGAATACACCAGGATACCCGATAACGGGTTATTGATCTCATGCGCCACCGATGAGGAGAGTTTACCCAGCGAAGCGATCCGCTCCACATGGATAAGTTCGTTTTGCGCTTCTGAAAGCGCTTCTGACTTCTTCTGAACTTTGTACTCCAGCTGCTGCGACCAGTTCTGTAGTTCTTCCGTGGCATCATCAATATGGTCCAGCATATTGTTAAATGCCTCGGAAACCATCCGCATATCATCCAGCAAATGAGGTTCGATCTGCAGCCGGATACTGGTATCTCCCCCTGATACAGCCTCGCTCGCCTTGATAATGGAGTTGATCGGGTTCTTGATCCGTCGTCTCGTGAAAACAATAAGGAATCCTACCATGATCCCTGTGATCAGCAGTGCAAGTAACATAAAGTCACGTGATGACCTGCCAATAAATGTGTCCAGGTCCCTGAGCGGAAGGTTGATTACCAGGGAGCCCAGCACCTCCTCTGTCTCATCGTGTGCATGGCAGGATGCAGTGTAACAGGACGGCTCATTCAAAATCGGCTTCCGGATGATCAATTGTCTTTCACTGCCATCATGTTGAAAAACACCGCATTCAGGCAGATTCTCGATGATCCTGTAATCCTTTTCCATGTATGAAAACATGGCAGACAGGTTGCCGTGACACTCACTGCAGTTCGGATTCCTGATATCTGCAAAATCTGCCGACATGGAACTGTATGCCAGCTGGTCATGTTCATTGTACATGTTCACCTCGTTGATCCCCGACATCGTACTGATGACATCAAGTTCTCGCTGCAACATTGCCTTGTCATTTTCAAGCATTGAATAATACAATGCCCCTTCCGCAATGGAGCTGACCTGGTCGCCGGTTTGCCGTATGGTGGTATCAAACAAATCAAGATAGATGGTGCGAAACACAATGTTAAACAGGATGAAAAGCACAAACAGTGATCCTGCAATGATAAAAACCACACGTCCGTAGATCGATGACCTGAAACGCATGTAATTCCTGATCAACTTTTTATCCCTGTTTTTATTAATGAATCCGACAAGCGGCCCTGCCATATTACCCTGGTTTTAAAATGAAAATTAATCGAAATGAGCCCCCGACAAGATGAAGACCGGGGGAAATGTATATACACAATCCCCCGGTATATTCAGCACAAGCTGTTCGTCCCGTTGAACAACGGTTAAATTACGAAAAAACAGCTAATCTAAAAATTCCTTCTGAAATTTATTCCATACCTCGCCCGGCATGTCGGCCAGTGGAAAATCGGCCAGTGCGCCACCTTCCTGGAGAACGACCCTTGCTGAATCCTTATTGATCAGGTGCACAGCTTCAGCCATAAAATCCTTGCACCTGTTTAACTCCTCCTGCGACCATTCCAGGGCCTCATCATCCATTTTGCAATCATTGATCTCGGTTTTCCAGTTTTCCGGCTTCATTTTACAGATCCACCCCTTGTCATAAGGATCGCTGTTGATCAGACCTTCCTTTTCATGAACGGCAGTATTCAGTTTCTGAATTTTCCCCGTGATGGGAGAAGCTATCTTCAGCTGCCGGTCACCCTGTGAAACCGTGGCAATAAGATCACCCTTGTTCACCTGTTCACCTTCGGTCCGCAAAAAGTCAACGCTTACACCACCTGTGATATGCAGCAACAGGTCATCCACTCCCACTTTGGCCGCCCCCGATTTCTCCAGGTAGGTCCAGGTATGGTTCCTGTTATAAAACAATCCCCGCGGTATCCTTAACAGCGCAGCAGTAAGTCCGTTCATGGATTCGATCAGTTGTGTTTTCACATTGACCGGTCTGTTCAGCAAAATCCATGTTGGCACAAGGATCAGCAAAAATGCGATGATGACCAGATATTCGATGCCCTTGGTCTCGAAAATATCTGTATAGGTAAATGCATCCATAATTTTTTATTTGATTATAATTGTTTGATTTTTTCTAATGTTCATTCTCTTTCGCCCATGCGGGAGATTCGTTGTATACCGGCATGCGGTTCACAACCCACCTGAAGACCCATACTTCTATGAAGATGATCGTGAATGTTACCACCACTTCCATCCAGGTAGGATAGTAAGGTACCTCAGCATCCCAGCGATATGCAATAATGGAAACGTTCAGTCGGTTGATCACGATCCCAAGCATCGTTACAATGGCTGCCACTTTTGCCAGGGTGATGTTCACTTTCCTGTAACTGACAAAAAACATCACCATCGGGACCAGTACAAAACCGATCATCTCAACCAGGTACCATACTCCCATGCGTGAATTCAGATACGCCCAGTTCTTTCCATGCACAAAAACGATGATATGCATGAAGAAATACACGAACATGGCAAAGGCACATATCTGCGAAAAGGTGTGAATAATTCCTTTGTGGCCGGTTTTGTTCTTTTCACTGATCTTATCAGCAAAGACCCTTTTACTGATCGATCCTTCAAAGATCACCATGGATAATCCCGCAAACACACTGGATACCAAAAAGAGAATGGGAATAAATTCATTGTACCATAAGGGATGAATTTTTTCACTGGCCATCAGGAACAAGGCTCCCAGACCGGATTGGTGAAGCGTTGAAAGGGTAATCCCCATGATCACTGCACCAATGGTCATGCCTGAAAGGATCTTACGTGCCCTTTTTGCACCCAGCCATTCAGCAATGGCAGGAGAAAACTCAATCAACTGGGCAATCATGTATAGAAGGAAATGCCATGCGATCAGAAAAAGCACGGAATTTGCCCCAAAACTGTTACCGATAATGGGATTAATAATTTTCAATGGCCGTCCAAGATCCAGTACCAGCGCCCCGGCATAGAATACATAGGCCAGGAAACCATTCAGCACTGTGACACGCACAATGGATTTGAATTTCTGCACATTGAGAATATATACGATGAATGTGAGGACATACGCCCCACCGGCAAATGCAACACCGGTAACCACGTTGAATCCTTTCCACAATCCCCAGGGGACCTCCTGGTCGATATTGCTTACATACCCTAATCCATGTATGAACCGAAGGATAATGATCACGATACCGGCCGTGATGACGGGCACGGAGATAATGTTGAACCAGGTAAATGGTTTGCCCTTGGGTTTCAGTTCTTCTGCCAGGAATTTCCAGGTTGATTTCCCATTCCTGGGTTGCTCAATTGCTGTCGTATTATTCATTTTCGTTATCTTGATTTGATTTATTCTTGGTTGCGCTATGTATTCCCAGGAGCACTGCAGGTGCCAGTACAAAAACAGAAGGCACACTGTATAAAAATCCTTTTGTTAACTCAGGATAGGGCTTTTTCTGCACCTTCGTGTTGAACCCCAGTTCCTCGAAAGGAACTGACGAGAGGTAAAGCCAACCGGTTCCTCCCGCTTCATGCTCACCGTATATCACATCGTGGTACATACCAGGAAAGTCAGCAATTCGCTGACGGGCCTCTGCGATCAGTTCACGACGACTTCCGAATTTGACAGCTTCCGCAGGACAGTTCTCTACACAGGCAGGCAGCAAACCTTCCTTTACCCTGTCGTAGCACATATCGCACTTCTGGATTTTCGGATTTGTACTGTGGTATTCAAATTTTGGCGCATCGAAGGGACACGATATCATACAATACCTGCACCCCATGCACTTTTCCTCGCGCCAGATGACCGAACCATCCTTCTGCTTGTACATCGCCTTGGTCAGACAAGCTGAAACACATGCAGGCTGAGCACACTGCATGCACTGTGTTTTGACAAAAAACTCCCCGGCCGACGTTTCGTGCGCATTTACAACCGTACGGCGGTATTCGTTGGCCTTTCTCTTCTTACCTACCTCAGGTACATCTTCCAGGGCAGGACCCTCAAGCCCATGCGCCTCAGCACATGCTATTTCACATCCCTGGCAGCCTGCACACCACGTTGAATCGAACAGGATTCCATGAAATTCCGTCTCGTCTTCACTGACCACAGGTGATGCCCCCAACGGCTTGCCTGTGCCAATTGCAGCCCCTGTCAATCCAAGCGCTTTCAAAAAAAATCTTCTGTCTACTCCCATTATCTAATATTTTTATAGTTCATCTGAATCACTTAATTTCTAAGAAAATCTGACTGAAAATCTTCCCACACTTCAGGGCCAAGATCCTTCAGAACACCATCCCTGATATCTCCTCCGTCTTGCAGTACCACCACGGTATTGGTTCCGGGCTTACTGATGTTGGTGAGAAAATCCTTCAGCCGGGCAAATTCTGATTTGATCCATTCGCGGTATTTCGGGGCACCCAGGTAAAGGCTGAATTCCTCTGCCCAGTTAGAGGGTTCGATCATATATATCCAGCCCTCTGAAAATGGCGCGGTATTGATGAGTGAAGATTTTGAATTCAGTTTTTCATTATGAGATACGATTTTACCTGAAACAGGAGACTTCATTTCCATGCGTTTGCCATGCTGAACCAGCGTGAACAACGTCTTGCCCTTGCGAATGCTTTCACCCGGCAGCTTCATCTCAACCCGGGTAACGGGACCCGTCAGCTTTTGAATAAAATTGTCCACCCCGACCCTGATATTCCCGTCCTTCTCCTGGAACGTCCAGGTGTGGGACCGGTCAAAATAATATCCGCCGGGAACTTCTGAAGATGCTGCAACAAAGTTGGTCCCTGCTGCCTCATACAATTCTTCGGGAGTGCGCCGCTTATCGTTGAAAACCTTGAATACCAAGTAGTTAATAAGTCCTAATCCAATCACAATCGCAACAATCACAAGGCCTGCATATGCCCATTTTTCAGTGACCTCCTCCTGTGCCACAACCGCAGGTACCTGCTCAAGGCTGGCCATTAATGAAGCCTGTTCATTGTCCAGCAATGCCGAATATCCGTTTGCAGCAAGAATCTCCTGCCCCGGTCCGGCCATCCATCCCAGGAACTCCCGCTCCGAAGATCCAACCATGCCCTGGGATGAAACTGCAAAGATCCTGCTGTACAATGAACCGGCAAACTTGCCAATCCATATTCCCCTCGACAAATCACTCACACTGCCATATATCTCTTCAAAATGATCCATCTTGTTATTGCCGTTCATATCTACCGGAATCATCGCAACTGCAACAGGATCTCCTGAATCGTGCATTTTCCTTAACTGCGACAGCGTGCAGAACCCGATTCCATGCACATCCTTTGATACTGCCGCAAGCACCATATCACAATCAGGAAGGACAGCACCACGGATCATCTCCGGATCAGCTTCTGTAAAATCAGCCAGGTAAGCAGTGAAGGAAGGATCGGAGGTCCTGTATGCATTTACCTTGTGCTTGTTGCCATTCTGCAATACATCATCCCATGAAACATCTTTCTCCACACAGTAGAGTGTCGTGAATTCCCTTGGAGAAATCCCCCGCTGCATGATCTCTTCCCTGTAAGGATTGTTACAATGCATCACAGGAACGTATACCTCCCTGCCAACAACAAACATCCTGGATTGCTGCGGATCAACATCTCCCAGGTGATATTTAGTGACCAGGGCCAACTGTCCCCGTGCAGCAATCCATGCATTGATATCCTGTTCCCCTAATATCGTCAGACTTGCAGGAGTCGATCCCCCTTCCTGCCGGTAAGCAGCAAGGCAATCATCCAGAACATCGTAAAGATCCGGGCTGCACAGAATTTTTACTTCTTTTTCCCCCGAAGAAGGATTCTCCGGTATCGCGGCTGAGGACGGATGCGTACCCGCAAACAACACCACGGAACAAATTAACATCATCAAATTTTTCATAATACCTGTTTTTTATTTAGTGTACAGTCCATAAATACATCACTGCTCACACCGGTGCCTTCAAACATGATGCCAAAGTAAAATTTCAAGCCTTATCAGCTTGTTTTACAGTATGTTATGATTTTGTATATGGAGAAGAAACAGGCAATGAAGCGTTGTATTTTTCAACACTCATATTCGACATGTCCTATATGACTCTGTTTATCAGTTTCTTATAAGATGTGTTTAATTTATATACAGTGATGAATATATAAACAGTTGAGCTTGTATATAATTGTTTTTTAGTGTATTATAAACTATAACATTTTTGGGATATTATTCATTGAGCAGTTTCGCTGCTGCTTTTACCATGAAGATATAGGGCGCACCCATGGTGATCACGTACTCGTTTTCTCCCCAGAGGAACGGCCAGTCTTCCTTGTTTTCCGGGAAATCAGGCGGAAGGATCAGCACCCCGGGAACCACGCCGCCTGCTATAAAGGAAAAATCGGCCCTGTTCATACCATATGCGACCATCTTGGGGCGTACGCCGACACCTGAAGCAAATGATACCGAAGATCCGGGATGCCGTCCGAAGATATAGTGTACACCTTCAAACACATCTTCCTTTTCCATGATATCGGGGAAAGCCTGGTAGAGATAATAATTGGTCACTGCATGTGTCATGATGGTGCCATTGCCGGCCCAACCACCGCGTGTGATGGGAACGCCGTAAGGATTCCGGTATGACAGCGAGTCCACTTGTACTTTATATTTCCTTGTAAGCTCCTTTACCCGGTTCCGGAAAGCTTCATCCATATATGGCATGATCCTGACTGCCAGCTGCGCATGATAGCCAAATGCTTCTTCTATCACAGGGATCATTTCCAAGATCCTTTCCCGGTATACCGGCCGGCCGGTCGCCTCGAGCAATTCAACTGCAGCGCGCAGTTCCTCGAACTCCAGCCTGCCGCCGGTAGTGTTCCCAACGCGGAAGATGTCCGGTTCCCTGCCATGCTCCTCCGTCCATACCCGTTCGGCTGTTTCGAGGCATTTTACAGCAAACGAACCATTGTACGATCTGAGCACGCGGCTGGTGGCCGCCAGTGCAGCAGCTGAACCATAATTAAGCGCTGATGACCTGCTTGTAAACGCCCAGCGATCGTCTGCTTTGCCGCTGTAATAGCCATTTGATTCATTTATGCCCATGTCAGGGTCATACAACAGGTTGTCGGTCATGGTAAGGGCATCTCCAAGATGGGTATACTGGGATATATCGGGTACAATAATACCCGGGATGGCGTGGCCCACTGCCTCATGCTGTGCCAGCAAGGCGATCGCTCCGTGCTCGATCTGTTGCAGGATATCCGGCACGCCATCGGGCACGTGGATGTCCACATATTTCGCTTCCCTGTCCACCAGGGTCTGGTCGCGTTCAATTCCAAAACGCTCCCACACCTGCACCAGTCCCATGACTGTGGCATACTGCGATTGTGTGCGAATATCATAATCACCGGCATCGAACCATCCGCCGACATTCAACCCGGGAATGTGCTCGCCCGGTTCGTAGGGGGTATCTGTAGTGGGACCCTGTGCATACAGGTCGAAATGCACATGATCCACCGGCGCCTGGCGGGCATCATCCAGGTGTGCTGCCCCGTGCCATACCCGGTACGCTTCGTTCACCAGCATATGGTCCATCTGTACCGGGAAGAAAATATCCAGCGCCGGTTGCCACGCATGTTCATATACATCCGGAGCGATGATAAACGGATCTGTCCTGTATCCATCATACTGGATCACATACGTTCCTTCCCCGGTTACTTCACTAAAATCAAAAGTGCCATAATGGTACCGCAGGTACTGTCCCCATTCTTTGATCAGACCACTCAATCGTTTCAGCTCTGACCCGTCGGGCAGGATTCTGATCAGCGTGGCACTCCCCCTGAGCCGGTTCTTCCCATCCAGTTCAATAACAGCCACCTTCTGCTGGTCGGGATGGTAACCCACCTGGGAATGACCGATCACGGGTGGCCGATTCCAATTGGGGAGGGAAGAGGCCGAAAGGGTCCATTCCACGACCACCCCCGTCTTTTCCGTGGGAATAAGTGTACGAGCCACAAACCAGCCATTCTGCGCCTTGTTCCTGCCATCATAAAAACAGATATCACCGGCAGCACTGGACACAGTGATCCTTCGTGCAGGATCTTCCGGTGCCACCACAAGTTCCCTGCCAGTGGCCAGTGGCAGGGGCTGATTCGTTCCTTCCTCCGTGATCTCCATATCACCCGAAGCATATACAGGAAAAATGCGTGGATGGCCATCCATCATGTAGGTCCTGTGAAAACAGGCAGACGGAAGGAATTCCAGGTTGAACCCGGCCTTGCCGGCAAGTTTTGCCGGCAATGGTGTATCCAGTATCACCTGCACTACCAGGTCACTCCCCGCCACAGTAGCTTTGATACTGTAATGAAAATCATCATCGGGATAACTGAGGGCCGCCTCGATGAATCCGCCTGCCGTGTCCACATGCCGGTCCACGAACACCGGGATCGGATCCCATTGCTCTGGTGTCGGACCAAGACGCACATCACCATTGGTAACGGTACGCACTTCGTGGTGGATCACTTCGATTCCACTCATCTTCGAATCACTGAACATCCCGTTGTACCAGTTGCTGAATACCAAAAAGTTCACGCCCCCGCACTCAAAATATCCCAATTCATTGAGCTTTAAGTCATGGGGTTGATCGGATTTCGTTGTACAGGCAGGGATCGCCAGGCTGAGCCATGCAACCGCCATGGGAATCAGAAAAATTCCGGATTTTTTCATGTTGTAGTTGTTTAGTCTGAAACAACATGAAATATAGCAAAAAAAACAACTTGCTCAGTTCCCCGGAACCAACCTGAGCATTGTAATTTCACTTTTGGTGCCAATGCGCATCGGGGGACCAAAGGTGCCGGCTCCCATGGAAACAAAGATCTGGGTGTCATTGTAGCTTGAAAGTCCCCGGTTATACTTGAAAATCAAATCATTCATGTAGGTTACCGGGAACAGCTGCCCACCATGGGTATGTCCGGCGAGATACAGGTCGATTCCTTTCGCGCTGGCGTATTCAATGCCATCCGGACTGTGGTGCAACAGCACAGAGGGACGTTCCGGATCCACCTCCAGCCTGGACAGCACCTCCCTGATCGTTTTCCCATTCTGCATGGCATGCATCCCCGGTGCGTCATTGTCGGCACGCATGTGATCCAGTCCCACCAGTTGCAACGGACCTTCTGTCACCACTTCATTCTCCAGCACGTGCACACCGGTCTCGCGCAGTAACTTTTTGATTTCCTGCACCCCCGAATAGCCATCATGGTTCCCTTCCACGAAATACAAAGGCACATTGAACTCCTGCAATGGTGCAAGGGTCTCCAGCCTCAATTGCTTCCTGCCATCGAACAGGTCACCGGTAATCACCACCATGTCGGGACCAGCCGACGCCCCCAGTCTGACAATTTCCCGGAGAAATGATGCTCCGCGAAAATGGCCCAGGTGAATGTCAGATAAGTGCAGGACCCTGACCTCACTGGTGAGTTCAGACAAGGCAATATCCTTGTGGGTAAGCTTCACCCGGAAGGCCTTCCAGGTCCCGAGCGATGCAACCACCAGGGTAAGCGACAATGCAAATACGCCGAACCATACCGGACCGGGCTTCAGTGCGAGCGCCACCAATTCGGTGGCCAGCATCGACACCAGGAAGAATAAAACAAACCCGGTAATGAATGCTGACAGGCTGTAGAGGACGGAGCCCAGTGCGGATGTGGCATTGGAGAAACCAAACAGGCCCGCCATCATGAGGACCGGGACCACGGCAAATATCACATGCAGCCACCACCTGCTTTCAGCAGAGAGGATCCAGGCGACCCTGCGGGACAGGTAAATATTGGAACCCACCAGCACCACCAGGAATACCAGGGCCATCATTATGGGGAAAAGGTTTTTCATGGATAAATCTTTCTTGTTGTCATTCGTACACTTTTAATAGCTGCCCTGTTGCCGGAAACCTTTATCCTGCCAGGCACACAAATATAATACAGAATCAAACACCTGAAATGCGCTTCTGTTCACTTCCACGAGAGCATCGCAGCACCCGCACTGATCCTTAGCCCGGGACCTGCTCCCAACCACCCCTGATGCATATCTGCACGAACATCATATGATAATAAAAATCAGTATCTTAGTTGTACTAAAACTACTCACTATGAAATATCCGGCACAAGGTAAGATTACAGCTATGCGGTTGATGCTAACAATGCAACCGCTTCAGATGATCCGATCATTTCAGACAATCCAACTGTTTCGAACAATCCAACTGTTTCGAACAATCCGAATAACCAGTGCGGTCCTCCTGGCGATGTCCATCACCCATGGGTGCAGCAATGCAGGCAACAAAAAGGCACTTGACGAAGCGGGGCTTCCGGCGGATACCCTCGTTGTCTTCCAGCCTGACTGGGAAGAGCTTCCATCAGGGGAGATTGACCTCTCATTTTTGCTGGACAAGCCGGCAGGGAAGGAAGGATTTCTCAAAATCAGCGACGGGCATTTTTACACACCCCGGGGGGAACGTTTCAGGATCTGGGGCGTGAACCTCACCGGTGGTTCCTGCTACCCAGATAAAACGCTTGCACCCAGGGTGGCACAACTGCTTGCCTCGCTGGGCATCAACGCGGTGCGCTTCCATTTCCTCGATTCCGACTGGGGTGCGGAGAGTTCTGTGTTCATGGCAGATACCAATACCACCCGGGCGCTGGACCCGGGACAGCTCGACAAACTGGATTATTTTGTCGCCGAACTGAAGAAAGCAGGCATCTATTCCAACTTCAATCTCAACGTAGGTCGAAATTTCAGGGAAGGCGACGAGGTCCCGTACCATGAATACCTCGGGCTCGCCAAGGCGGTTACGCTTTTCGACGACAGGATCATTGCCCTGCAAAAAGAGTATGCATGGCAGTTGCTTACACATGAGAATCCATATACCGGGAATGCATACCGCAACGAACCGGCGCTCGCCTTCGTAGAGATCGTCAATGAGAATTCCCTGGTGGAAGCCTGGTTCCGGGGCCACCTGGAGGGAACCCACAATACCACCCAAACCAGTACCTGGATCGATATTCCGGAATACTATGCCCGGGAGCTGACAAAGAAATACAATGACTGGCTGCGGGAAAATGCATCTCCAGGGCTGATTGCATCACTCCGCAAGGAAGCAGGAACAGGCGCAGATGAGCCCGTGCCCCGGCTCAACGCAGAGGAGTTCCAGGGAGCCAGTACGGAACGGTTCGGAATTGAAGCCAGGTTCATCATTGAAACAGAAGGAAAATTCTATTCCGGGATGTACCGGTTCCTGAAGGATTCTGTACAGGTAAACCAATGGGTGGCAGCCAACAGCGACCACAACCACTGGAAGAGTGGGTACGCGTTGCTCTCCAATACTTCAAAACTGGATTTCGTGGACGGGCACGTCTACTGGCAGCACCCCAGGTATTACAGGGACGAGCAGACCGGGAAAAATACCTTCTCCATTGAGAATACGCCCATGGTCAACGACCCGTGGCACTCAACGGTGGCACAGCTCGCCAGGTCGGCCGTGGAAGGGAAGCCCTATACCGTTTCTGAAACGAATCACCCCTATCCCAATGAATACGCAAGCGAGGGAATTCCCGTGCTGGGGGCCTATGCACTGCTGCAGGACTGGGACGGAATCTACTTCTACACTTTTGAACATGATGATCCGTCGCGCTGGAAAGTGAAAACCCCACGCTATTTCGACATCATGCATGATCCTGCCAAACTTTCCAATCTGGCTGCTGCAGGCCTGATGTTCCACCGGGCAGATCTCACACCCGCAGCAACCATGGTGTTCAGGAATTACACTCCTGTCGACCTGGTGGAGGGCATCCGGAGCGATGCTGCTCCCATGCCCTTTTTTACCCCGGGGCTTGCCCCCGCCACACCGCTCGTCTACAGGACGAGAATCCGGAGTTTTGAAGGCGGCGCAAATGAATTTCCGGCGTTGAATGACACCGGGCAGGTAATTTCCGAAACAGGACAACTTACGTGGTATTATGGCAACGCAGACGAGCCTGGAACGAACAAAGTTGGTTCAACCGAGCCGGTAGCGAAGGAGCCGCGTGCGAAGGAGCCTGGTGAAAAGAAATCCGGAGAGAATGAAATCACAGGGATTGGCTCCAAAACCGACGGCCTGGTAGTGATCGACGCACCCGCAACCCAGGGGCTGATTGGTTTTTCAGAAAAAATGAAGGAGGTACGGACCCGGAACCTGTTGGCTGCACTTCAGAACAGGTTTGCCACCCTGCTGCTGACCTCCATGGATGGTAACACCATTGAAACTTCCCGCAAACTGCTCCTTTCCGCAACCTCCACTTCGATCCTGAGCAACGCCGTGTGGAATGATACAAGAACCAGCCTGGAAGCCTGGGGCGAAATGCCCTTTATGATCGAACCCGTGGTGGGGAAGATCACACTTTCCGGACTGAAGAATACCAGGGGAGTCACCATAACCCCGCTGGATGCTTCAGGAAAGCGGCTTGCATCGCTCCTTGTTGTGAAAGAAGGAAAAAATGCAATCAGTTTCATGGCCGGCACCCAGCCCGCCACATGGTACCTGGTGGAAAAATAGTATATTTGGGAACCACATGAACTGTTCAACAATGAGAATTGATATACATAAAATAATAGCATTTTCGATGGCAAGTATCGCAATGACCAGCCTCTCCGCACAGCAGGGCACACCGTTCTACGTCGGAACCTATACCGGGGAAGAGAGCCAGGGAATCTACAAATACCTGCTCCACAACGACGGCACTTTGGATTCAACCGGACTGGCGGCAGTCACGCCAAATCCCTCCTTTGTGGCCAGGTCTGCAGACGGACAATACCTCCTGGCGATCAGCGAGGTTAGTTCAAAAGATGATGTGGGCTTTGTGAAATCCTACAGGATCATGGAAGACTCCCTGGTGTTCATCAGTGAATCCACATCCGGTGGAGCACATCCATGTTTCATTACGGTGCACAGTGAAGGGGATGTCCTCGTCGCCAATTATACCGGCGGGAATGTGGCATTGCTGAAAATGAACCGGCAAGGCGGGCTTTCAGACCTTCTCGACCTGCAGCAGCATGAAGGAAGCAGCATCACCGGCAGACAAAAAGGACCCCACGCACATTCAGCATGGTTCGACCCGGTGAATGACAATGTCATTGCCGTCGACCTGGGTACTGATGACCTGTGGATCTCAAAAATTGACAGGTCAAATCAAAAATTAATCCCTGTCACACAGCACAAGCTTGCCATGCCTCCGGGTGCAGGACCGCGGCACCTCGACTTTCACCCAAATGGCAAGTGGATCTACGTGGTAAACGAGCTGGACTGCACTGTTTCACTGGTGGAGCGAGAAGGAAGCGGGTACCGGCTGGGACCTTCGTTTTCAACGCTTCCGGAGGATTTTGAGGGCAAAAACACCTGTGCCCATGTGATGGTTTCTGCCGACGGCAAATATGTGTATGCATCGAACCGGGGGCACAACAGCATAGCGGTTTTTTCGGTAAACAAAAAAAGTGGTGAACTCTCCCCGGCAGGCCACCAGTCTGTAAACGGCAGGACTCCCAGGAACTTCAATCTTTCACCGGGTAACCAGTACCTGGTTGTGGCGAACCAGGATTCCAACAACATCGTTTCATTCAAGCGGAACAGGAAAACAGGGCAACTCACCCCCGTGGATGAGATCAATGCCCCGAAACCGGTATGCATTGAATTTTAATTGTATTGAATTTTGGCATATTATATGTATGGATTTCAGTGGTCCGCTTAGAAAATTTCAATTAAAATCTGCCTGGAACTTTGTCCAACCCAATAATAGTATATCAAAATGAAAAACAAGTTCTTTAAATTTTTTGCAGGAATCTTCCTGCTCGTTGTGACAATCATTGCCGGATTAATGGTGTATAATGTGGTCCAGACCTCCAAATACAAAAACCCGGTTGAAGATGCTTGTCTGAATGATCGTGAACTTGCTGCAGCCGAATTTGTCTATCATCTCAGGCAACAAGCAGGTGAACAAATCTGGCCGGGGTTTGATACCACAGGAATTCCGCTGGTCCTGTATAACGACCAGTATGAGTTTATCCTTGGCCTGGCAAAAGACACCTGCCTGGACGCACAGGATATCATCAAAGATGACCATTGGTACAGGAAAAATGCTGAAAATCCCCAGGCATTTGCCGTAAAACTGGGTGATACCTGGGCAGGAAGTCTGGGTGTGCAACAGCAGATGAACAGGGAAATGTACAATGGGATTAAAAGCGAAATGCCATCCTTTATCGGCCGGATCTTTCCGTTCTTCCTGATTTCTGTTTCAGAAGAGATGCACATAGCGGGCATTGTCCACGAAATGTTTCATGCCTACCAGGGCATATGTAATGAGGAGAAATTTTTGGAGGCCGATAGATCACACCGGTTTTTGAAAAACTACCCGTACGATAACGAGGCCTTTATTGAATCATGGAACAAGGAAGGATTCTACCTGCAGAAGGCATTGTACGCAGAAAACCAGGCTGAGATGGAAATGTTTGTGGACAGCTTCCTGATGGTGCGCACCAACCGCAGGAACAGTTCCGGAATCAATCAGGATATCATACATACAGAAAAGCAACTCGAATGGCTGGAAGGGTCTGCAAAATATGCAGAATCAGCTTCGTATGATATAGCCGCTTACCTGGATCCTGACCAGTATTCGTTCAAAAACAAAAATCCTTACTGGGAAATGGAACGTAAACAGCAGCTTGGATCACTCGGGGAGCGTGGAGGTGACAACCGTTTCTATAACAGCGGTGCCGCCATGGCATTCCTGCTCGACCAACTTGACCCATCATGGAAAAGCGCAGCTATGAAGGACGAGGTCTACCTTGAAGATCTGCTGGCAGCGGTATCCAGGTAAATTTCTGACTCCGGTTGGTTCCTGGTCAAATATGAAAGTCATTATACAGCACATCTGTTATTTCCATCTTCAGCCAGGTCCAGTCCCCCTCTTCCAGCTTCCAGGTAGCCTCCAGCTTTGAAGGCACCCTGATGCCGCTGAAGGATGCATGGGTATTTGCGGTGATCACCCACTCCTTCCGTTCCGCATCCGCCTCGTTCCCTTTGTATCTCAGTGCTGCGAATCTGACAAAATCCCCCTCGTTGTTGAAGTAAAAAGTACCTTCCCCGCGGGTTCCGTGACTTTCAATCACCGCCTTTGCAGTATTCGCATCAACCTGTTCCCACGTGATATAAGGCTTCAGTGCAGCCTGGGGAAACCATGCAATCTCACCCAGGAAACGCTGGATGGATCCCTCATCGATTTTCGGTCCTGCTTCATTGACAATGGGAATCAGCCCGAACAAACGGATGTTCATCTTTCCGTTTCCATTCTCAAAAACATCCTTTCCTTTAATGATGCTGAAAGGCCCCATTTTCATTTTCACCTGCCATCTGAACGCAGGATCATCCGCATTGAAAACCTGTTCCGAAGTTGCACTGCTCCAGCGCTCCTTTCCAGGCGACATCCGCATTTCAGATTGTTGCGACAGCCATACCCTGTGAACGTGGGGTGTTCCAACGACTCCAGATCTTTCAAGCCATGTGGCAACAGGAGGAGGCAGTTGCTGCAGTTCCGATGCAGTGATCAGTTCCGGCTGCCCCGGTTCCGCTGGATTGCCGGGATTTGCATTTCTTTCCATATCCTTGAGGTTTGTACATGATGTGAGTTGCGCAATTAAAACTATAAACAATATCAGAACGGCTAAAATGTTGTACAGCTGTTTGTGGGTAATAATGAATGGTTTCATCAGCAATAGTGGTTAATATGTGATTTTCTGAATGATGTCGGGTCACGATCGATACGCAGTATTTCAGGGTACGCCAGGCAGTGGATCACCATATTAAGCCTGCCCGTGCTGCTGCGCTATCATCTCATACAGGTTTCTCCTGAATGAATACGGGCCAGGATCCGCATAACCGATCCGCAACAGCAGCAGGGGCATCATTTCCCCGAGGTCGAATGCCCCGGACACTTTTTCCCTGACAAGTTCTTCCTCCAGCGGCATATTCATATGTGCATGTTTCAATCCCATGGCAGTGGTCTCCAGTCCAAACCGCTGGAACGATCTTCCAAGCCTGATCCAGTGTTCCGGATCATGCTGTGCCACCGAAAAAAGAACGAACCCTGCAGATTTTCGGAACAATTTCTTCCACCTTTTGGCCTCTGAACGCGGAGTAACCAGGCGTTTCATGATAAAACTGCCGATTGCCCTCCCGGTTGCCGGCAACCCCATGGTCGCATTCCAGATGCCGTCGCCCTTTTTTATGGCCTCTTTTTCGTTGAATCTCAGCCAATCGACAAGCTCACGCACAAAAGCCTTGTTGCCAAACTGGCGGTCGCTGCCCTCAACCACCAGTGGAAGCAGCTTTTCACTTTCTTCACCGGGAAGGATCAGGCGCACATTTGTCCCCGGTTCTACCGGTATTTCCCTTATTTTTCCTGCAGTATCCCGGTCCAGTGTATCCTCTTTGTAGGTACCCTTCGTCACCTGCCGTGGTTTGATCTGTGCAAATAATGCTGAATATTTCGCGTGGGCTCCGTCTGGAAGCGGCGGAAGCGGAGACAGCTTCACGCGTAACGGATCATCAATGCGCCCGCGGCGGACCTCCACTGTGGTATCAAACCCGTAATGTCCCGCTGCTACAACCAGGTTTTCGAGCGTACAACCCAGGCTGATAAACAATGCATGGTTGTCGGGATCAACAACCGGTAGTGACCTGGAAAGATCGGGGTAAAGCAGGATCGCATCCTCCTCCCTGCCGAATTTCCAGGGCTGGGTATTATGCAAGGAAGGCGCTTTTGAGGCATAATTGATCAATCGAAAATATGTTTCTTCTGTAAGCATAACTATTTGAATTTATAGGTGATTGCGATTGGTAAACATTTCGTTTTCATGTTCGTGATTGTTTGATTTCTATGGCAAACATACCACGTACTTGAAAAAGGAAAGTCTCACTTTACCTTTGTGCGGTCTCACTTTACAGGAGGAGGGGTCTCACTTTTTTCTGAGACGCTGCATGTATTCGGTGGGAGAGATTTTTTCGTATTTCCTGAATGCCCTGTAAAACGCCGCCTTTGAATTGAATCCGCTGTTATAGGCAATGCCCATGATCGAAAGATGTGCATTTTCACCGGCAAGACATTCAAGCTTGAATTCTTCAACCCGGTACTGGTTGATAAAATCAAAAAAGGAATGGTGCAGATGTTTGTTCAGTATTTCAGAAAGATATTCAGGGGTCACCTTCATCATCCAGGCCAGTTTCGACAGCGTGATCTCCGGTTCCCTGTATGGCTTTTGC
Source organism: Bacteroidales bacterium (assembly GCA_029210585.1). GTDB lineage: Bacteria > Bacteroidota > Bacteroidia > Bacteroidales > M55B112. The sequence goes on along the minus strand of JARGFP010000003.1, from coordinate 149,971 downwards.
TCCTCCATGAAATGCGTGAGCTGAATGATAAAGGCTTGCTTTCCCTGGTCGGTTTCCGCTATTTTCCCCTGGTCGGTTTCCGCTACTTTTCCCCTGGCAGCTTCCAATACCTTCCACCGGGCTGTATCCACAGCCGTTTCCTGCTCAGCACGCATGCCGGGATCAGCAGGGGCGTTCATATTGCTGATAAATACATTCCCCTGTCGTAATCCAAAAAAACCCAATACAAGTATATACACGGAGGCAAAGCTGTAGGCCGCCAGCATCAATACATGGTATGGAGCAATATCAAAGACAAGGTCAAGGTTGAACAACCCGACATTACCGGCATACACCACCAGGGAGACAATGATCAGGATCCTGAGCCATTCCAGGTCGTTGTTGTCAATCCGCGAGAAATGACGCTTCAACCGCTTCCGGCGGTCACGGATCTGCTTCAGCCCCCACATGTAATATGTAAACGTGCTGATGCCAATCCCGATCACGGAAACCTTGTAGAGCGGCCATTCCTGGAACGCGTTGCTGATGACCAGCTGGGTGCGGTGCGATGGCTCGAGTGAAAAGAATGCAACATACTGCGCGATGAAAAATCCTGCGAAAGGAACAAAGTGCAACAGGTAGACCGGATGAAACCTGAACCCCTCAACGGAAAGAGATTTTATGTAGAACCACAACGCAGGTCCGTGCAGGAAGATGAATATCCAGCTGATGTTCAGTGCCCAGGGGAAAGGATACCCGTTTTCGGCATTGAATATTTCAAGCCAGGTGAACCCTATACTCAGTGCAAAACTGAAAAAGATAAACCCCAGGAAAAAATCAGAAATACGCCGCTCCCGTTTGCTGATGATCAGCAGGATCAGGAACAGGGCTTCAAAAGTACCAATGATCAGCAGGGTTTTCATGCCTTCAGTTCTTCAGCGTGGAATCGAAAAATACCCACCTCCCAAAAAAAGTAATTTTCACCGGATATGTTCCCTGAAAAACTGTACGATCTCATCCTTGATGCTGTCAGGATGCGCATGACCAAGGCCCGGAATGGTCCTGATCACTGCATCCACCTCCTGTTCCCTGTAGATCCCAGCACATCGTTCCCATCTTGCAGGCTGCATCTCCTCTCCCAGCAACCTGTAGATTTTCTCCCGTTCCGGTTCATCATAGCCATCTGCATAGGGAATGGCATCGTTGGTATCCTCCGCTCCCATAAACAGGTATTGGGGTGTCTGCCTGAATTCCTCCGGATCGAAGGTTTTTCCAAAAAGTTGTTCGAAATCATAGGTTCCCAGCGGGTATTCCAGCGGTACGCCGTCAAGTTCTTCGAGCGGAAGTGCAAGCAACCCGTTCAGTCCGCCGGCAGCCGCCGCCGCCACATGCTCGGGATGCATCAATGTAAACCTGTTCAGGAATGTGCCAGAAGCAGAGAACCCTGTCATTAGAAACCGCTCGGGGATCCTGATCTCCTGTCTTGCCAGGTAGTCCCGGGTTTCTTCAACCATTGCAAGCAACTGCAGGTCGAGCCGTTCCAGCGGTGTATTCTTTTGGAGCATTACATCCCTGTCGAGAGAGTGTGTATACATTTTATTCTGGGATGCAGGACGGGGAAAAACCGGCACCAGCAAGGGACAATCCAGCCGTGTGGCTACATAATTCCCAATATAGTAATCCAGGGAGGCCGTCCTTCGCGCTTTTTCTCGGTGATCGCGGAGCCTGTCGCTGACCATCCCGGTGTTATTCGGCTCCACGACCAGCCAGCTGGAATCTCCCCGGGAAATATCGTCGGGGATGAAAAGATAAAATGGGAATTCATATCCCTTGTCAGGATCGGCCTTAAAATATTTCAGTTTCCCATGATTCCCGGAGCTGCCTGAAAACAATATCATTGCGGAGAAAAGAAATAAAATGTTTCTCATTTGGGGTTTCTTTTTTTACATGACGTATTCAGATTCTGCGAATACAAAACTATAAAATATCTGAAAAATATCCTGCCATGACCCAATGCGCACATGGAATATATCGAACACAATATTGCGTTAAGGAACATTGCAACACTGCAGAAAATTCAATGACGATTCCTTATCTTTGGTTGAAACATAAATTGCCTCTGCCATGAAAAAGATCATCCGCATTATCGTTATCACCCTGGGCGTGATCCTCCTTTTGCTCATCACCCTGCCCATCCTGTTCAAATCGAAGATCGAAGCACTTGTGAAACAGGAGGTCAACAAACAGGTGGAGGCGACGGTGGACTGGGATAAATTCAGCCTTACCTTTTTTCGGGGGTTTCCCGACCTTAGCGTCAACCTCCACGGACTCTCGGTAACCGGGAAAGATGTTTTTGCCGGTGACACACTGATGTACCTGGACAGGTTTGAATTCAGGGTTCGTCCCTTTTCGGCGCTAAAAAAAGACATTGTAGTGAAATCGATTTTGCTGAACCGCCCGGTGATCAATGCGGTGGTTTTGGAGGATGGAACTGCCAACTGGGACATTGCACCGGCTCCCGGTGCAGCAGACCGGCAACCCGAAGGGAAAACCGAAGCGATGCAGGAAGCAGATAAAGGAGAGACAGACCAAAGCAGCAAAGCGGGCAAGGCGGACAAAGCAGACGCAGAGCCTGGCTCAGCGGTGGAGGAAGAAGAGAGTGGTGCTGCGATGAACATCTCCCTGGAGCGATTCGCGATCATAAATGGCCGTGTGACCTATACCGATGCTGCCTCGGACCTGTCAGCCGCCATTGGTGACCTCAACCTGGAGGTAAGGGGCGACTTCGGCATGGAACAGACCGATATGGAGATGGTCATATCCATCAGCGGCATCCGTGCCAGCTCCGGGGGCATCGGCTACATGCGCAATGGCACGATTGAAATGGATGTCACCGCCGCTGCAGATATGGCCAACAGTATCTATTCCCTGAAAAAGAACGAGATCAGGATCAACGGCCTCGTGCTGGGTGCCGAAGGAACCGTGAAAATGCCGGAGGATGGCTCGATCATTCCGGATATCAGGTATTTCTCGCAGGAAACCTCCTTTAAAACACTGCTCTCCCTGGTCCCTGCTATCTACCTTCAGGATTTCGAGGCCCTTGAAACCAGCGGTTCCCTGGCACTTGAAGGGACCGTTACAGGAGTGATGAAAGACTCAGTTCTCCCCGATGTAACCCTCGCCCTGCAGGTCAGGGACGGGTACTTCTCCTACCCGGATCTTCCAAAAGATGTCTCCGAAGTCGCAATCGACCTGGATGTGGATTACAGGGGATCGGACATGGATGCCACAACGGTGGACCTGGAAAAATTCCACCTGCTGCTGGGAGGCAATCCTTTCGATATGCAGGTGAGGGTAGCTACACCATTCAGCGACATGCAGGTGGCGGGGATGATCAGGGGGGTGATCGATTTTTCGTCCCTGCAGGACATTGTCACGATGGAGGATCTCAACCTGTCGGGCCGCCTGGATGCCGACATGCAATGGAACACGCGGATGTCATCCATCGAAAATGAGGAGTTTGAAAAGGTAAACCTTGACGGGAAGCTGATCGTGGAAGGAATGGTGGTCGAAGCCCCGGACATCTCCGTTCCTGTGCAACTGGAAAAAATGGCCCTGTATTTTACGCCCAGGTATGTGAACCTGGAAACCCTCGACCTGGTGATGGGATCTTCCGATCTGCACCTGGACGGCAGGCTGACCAATTTCATACCGTATGTGTTCGATGACCAGACCGTGGGCGGGTCATTGAACGTGACTTCCGCATTGCTGGACGTCAATGAACTGATGCCCGCAGAAGAGAAAACAGGGGAAGCAGCAGGGGAATCTGACGGATCTGGCGGAAATACAGATCAAGGCGATGATCCCGGTGGAGAACCAGACATGGAGGCGAACGGTACTGCTGGAAGTGAAATTAAGGACATGAATGCTGAAAATCCAGGTAAAGATAAGGACACAGGGAATACAGGAACTGGTACCGGCGGTGAGATGTCCGCTGACACCCTGGCACCGTCCACGCAAATGAAGATACCCGAAAATATTGATTTCGTGCTTACCCTGGACATGCAAAAGGTGATCTACGACAACATTGTCATTGAGCATCTGACAGGGAATGCAAGGGTGCAGGAAGGAGTGGCTTTCCTGGAGGGACTCACCATGGAACTCCTGGAAGGGAATGTTTCCCTGGCCGGTGTTGTGGACCCCCGTGGAGCATTCACATCAGCAGATGTGCAGATTGACATATCAGACATTGACATCCCGTCATCCTATGAAACATTCGTTGCCATCGAGCGACTTGCCCCTATTGCTCAGCATGTTGAAGGGTCAGCAAATGTGGACATGCAACTGACCACCCTGCTGGACGCTGATTTTAACCCGTTGTACGGCACCATTGATGCCGATGGCCACCTCTTTGCCCGCGACCTGAAAGTGGAGCAGCCGGCCTCCCTGGAAAAACTCGCCGCCGCGCTGAAAAATGAGAAGCTCAGGAACCTGGAGCTTGAAAAAGCAGATATCCGGTTCTCCATCAGGGACGGGCGGGTGATCGTGGAGCCGTTCGATATGGATTTCGAGGATTCAAAGATCACCGCGTATGGATCGCACGGGATTGACCAGACCATGGACTACACCCTGGATATGGAGATTGCCAAAAGTGACATGGGCGCAGGGGCCAACGAAATAATGAACAGCCTGGGCAATCTTGCTGCGGGTGCTGGTTTTAGTGTGCCCCAATCCGACTTCATCAAGGTGAAAGCAAACATTACCGGGACATTTAAAGATCCGACGGTTACCACGGATCTGCGTGGTAACCTGACCTCCGCAAGGGAAACGGTGAAGGAGGCAGTGAAGGAACGCGTCACGGAAGAGGTGGAACAGGTGGAAGAACAGGTACGGGATGAAGCAGAACAAAAAGCTGAGGAACTGATCCGCAAAGCAGAAGAGGAAAAAGCACAACTGGTGGCAGAGGCACAGAAAGCGGGCAACAAACTCGTAGCGGAAGCCAGAAAACAGGGAGAACAGCTGGTCGAAGATGCCGGGAATAATCCGCTAAAAAAGATCGCGGCAAATAGAGCGGCGGAAGAGCTGATAAAACAGGCAGAAAAACAAGCTGCCAGCCTGGTAAAGGAAGCAGAAGAGAAAGGAGACACAATCATCGCCAGGGCGAAGGAGGAAGCGGGAAAAATCTGAGCAGACAGGTTACGAAAAAAAAAATTCAGATGTTGGTACTGCGTAATAAACTCATCATCATCACTGTTTTTGCCATTTCAATGGGGTTGCTGGAGAGTGCCGTGGTAATCTACCTGCGTGAGATCATGTACCCGGAAGGTTTTAAATTCCCACTGGCACCCATCCATCCCCACCTGGTTCTCACGGAGATTCTCAGGGAGGCCTCAACGCTGGGCATGCTGGTCTGCATTGGTCTGCTGGCAGCCAAATCCTTCAGTCAGCGCTTTGCATGGTTTGTCTACAGCTTTGCCATCTGGGACATCTTCTATTATGTGTTCCTCTGGCTCCTGCTGGGATGGCCCGAATCGCTCATGACATGGGATGTATTGTTCCTCATACCGGCCACCTGGACCGGCCCGGTGATTACTCCTCTGCTGATCACCCTTTTGATACTCCTGCTTTCGGCGGCCATCCTGGTAAACGGGGAAAGAGGAAAAAACACCCGGCTGTGGCCCCTGGAGTGGGCCGGGCTCATCGCCGGATCAGTCATTGTAGTCGTCGCATTTATCACCGACTATATGAAACATATGCTTGCATCGTTTTCCTTCGGGGAGCTGCTGAATATCAGCGATCCCCGCCTGATGGAAGCAGCACAGGAATATGTCCCGGCAAGATTTCCCTGGCTCCTGTTCACCGTTGGATTCCTGGTCATCCTGTATGCCATCATTCACTATATACTTCGTCTCAACAAACAACGGAGGTGATTCGAAACTGTGTTGACATTATAACATTAGTTTCTTCATTATCAACGCATAACCTTTCACCAAAGATTACGTAAGGAAGAAGAGGACCCCGGCATTTTTAATGAACATTTATACAAACTAAAACCAGGATCATGAAACACATCAACACCAGGCACCTTTTTGCTACTGTTCTGTTCCTGATGATGATTGGCTTTGTCTTTCCTTCCTGCGCCACCACGAGGCAAAGCAAGACCGATACAATACGACAGGGACTGATGATGCAGGACAAATCCGAATACCGCAGGAACAAAAGCAAATTCAAAGGTTCTGCTTCCTATAAGAAGCAGGTGAAAAGAAACAAGAAATTAAGAAGACGCGCAATGCGGAGATAAACTCCTGGAATCGCGGAGATCATCGACTTCTGAGCACATGCCCTATCAGAATTAGCAGGATTTCCTTATATATATTGCCAAAGGCCGTGCAGCATTCATTACTGCACGGCCTTTTTATTTTTCATGGCGCCCAGCCCATCCGGGTACCCTGTCTTTTTCTTCCTTTTGACGATTGTTGGCGTTAGAGCTACTTGTAAAGGTTCTTTCTCAGTGCTTTGGTATGACCTTTATACAAGGGCCTGAGCCCGTAGTTTTTACTGTAGGCGCTCTCTTCCCGGTCCAGCGAAGAATTGTACCCCCGGTCTTCCTCTGGTTTAAAGAAATGTTTCATCTGTTTTTACTGTTTAATTTTATCGGTTATACCCTGGTGCCAGGGTTGCATGGCCGGCTGGTGGAGCTCGTCCTGGTTAGCTGGCAGAATACCTTTGATCAATGCGAATGAATGATGACCTTGCGTCATTATAATTATCCTGTTGCGGGTCATTGGATCCATTTTCTGTAAAATACGTCAATTGGCATTAACGGCCAATGAAAGTCAAATTAAAAACCGATTAAAAATACCCATATTTTAATCCAAATTTAATTTCAGATTTATCCAACCTTAATTTCCCCGGCAGACTTTTAGCGAAATTTTGCACCACGGTAGAAACCAAAGGCTTTTAGCCGTGTAAAAAGGACAAATAATAACCGGGAGGGTGCCGTGAAAAGAATATTCAGGCGCTGTCTTTCATAATTTTTTAAATAACGTAACATAATATTTTATCAGTGAACCATAAAAACAACCCTTCCCCTTCCAGGAATAAAAAGAACGGAAAACAAGCGGCCAGCAGCCTCGGACCGGTGAATAATCTGGAGGCCTACCTGCAACCCGACTGGTGGCGCAGGATATTCAATTCGATGTACCTGAAAACAGATGCAGACGTGGTGGAGGATAAAAAAATCACCTCCTTTGAGCTGGACCTGTTCAATAATATACTGAACATGGACGCCGGACATGTCATTCTCGATTTGGCCTGTGGACAGGGACGACACGCACTGGAACTCTCACGGAGGGGGTTCAGGAATGTATACGGACTCGATCGTTTTCACGACGAATACGTAACTGACTCGGAAAGGAAACAGGACCTGGGCATGATGGAACGCCGGATCCTGATCACTTCCGAGGTCATCAAGGAATGGTCGCCCGTGAAACAAAAGATCACCAGCATCAAAAACGTTGCTGTAATACTGGGTGATCCCCAGAAAAGGGACCAGGTGAAACCGGATGCCGTCTTCGATGATGATGATTTCAATACCATTGACCAGCTGAAGATGGCGCTCAGTTCCCTGAAGAACTACAGGTTCAGTTATTTCGACAACCATGATACCCTCATCAATACATTGCTGAGGCAAAAACCACAGATCGACTTTGCCCTGAACCTGTGTGATGAAGGGTTCAATAACATCGTCACACTTGAACTGCACGTTCCGGCACTACTGGAAATGCTGAAAATACCCTATACCGGCTCCAATCCGCAGTGCCTGGCCTATTGCTACGACAAATCACTGATCAGGGGAATTGCCAAGGAGATGGATATTCCGGTAGCAGACGCATTTTATATAAAACCGGAAGATAATATCTTCGAGATGAACATCGGCTTTCCGGTGATCGTCAAACCCAACTACGGAGACAGAAGCTTCGGGATCAGTCAGAAAAGTGTGGCCGGTAATGTCGAAGAACTGAACGACGCGATCATCATGGTCAGGGAAAAACTTGGCTATGACAAACCGCTGTTGGTTGAGGAATTCCTGCCGGGCAAGGACCTTACACTGGGGATCATTGGAAATCCGCCGGAATCCTATACGGTACTGCCCATCGTGGAAGAAGATTATTATGCGTTGCCCGATGAGCTGCCCAGAATATGCGGTTACGAAGCCAAATGGCTCCAGGATTCTCCCTATTTTAAACTATTACGGTCGATAGAAACCCACCTTGAACCCGAAACTGAAAAGCAGATCGTTGCCAGCAGCCTGAAGCTGGCAGAACGGCTCGACATCAGGGATTACGTGCGCTTCGACTGGCGACTGGACCAGTCGGGAAACCCGAAACTGCTGGAAGTCAACCCCAACCCGGGTTGGTGCTGGGACGGACACCTGGCAAAAATGGCCGCTATCAGGGGAACAGGTTATGCCGAATTGCTTCAGCAGATCCTGGAGGCAGCCGAACTTCGGTTCAACTACCAGTTGTCTTCCGCAAAAATGAAAAAAGAAGAGTCCACGGTACCCAATTAATCCTCCCTGTATCACGAATATCCGATCCAATTATGAACCTTACTGCAAAGGAATTCTCCCTGCTGAAATATTTTATGCGCAACCGCGGGAAGGTGCTCTCCCGGGCCGACATCTCGGAAAAAGTCTGGGAAATCTCATTCGACACAGGCACCAACGTGGTAGATGTTTATGTAAATATCCTACCAGTTTACGGCCATTACCGCAGGACTCCTGTTGATGACAATGGTCGTGATCTACCTGCTGTTTTCCTCTTACCGCCAGGACGATTTCAGGCAACGACTCGGGAACAAGGCCAAATCCATCGGCCAGCTTGTGGGGGAAACCGACAGCCTGGATACAAAATTGCTCGAACGACTGAAACGAAACGGCCCTTCCAGCCTGGTGAATGAAACAATACTGGTGGTGGATCCCTCGGGGAAATTACTATACTATTCCGGAGACCCCCTGGAAAGCACTGCCAGATCGGTCGATCTTTCCGGCCTGAAACAGGAAGGAACACGCTTTTCACGCAACGGGCCCGTTGAAACCGTTGCCTGCCACTACACCGGCAGTAAACAGGAAGTCTTCGTCTCCTGCTCCGCAGTGGATCTCTTCGGAAGGCAAAAACTGAATCAACTCAGGCTGATTCTGTCCATGGTATTCCTGTTCAGCCTGGTGATCGTCTATTTCCTTGGCCGTCTTTTTGCAGCCAAGGCACTTGATCCCATTGCTCAACTGGTGGACCAGGTGGACCAGATCGATATCTTAAGGATCAATGCAAGGATCAACGCCGGCAGCGGAAAAGACGAAATCTCAAGACTTTCCGATACGTTCAACCAGATGCTGGGCAGACTGGATACTGCATTCGCAACACAAAAATCCTTGATCTCCAACGCATCCCACGAACTGCGCACCCCGCTTACCTCCATTACGGTCCAACTGGATGTGGCCCTGATGCAGGAAAGAAGTCCGGAAGAATACCGCGAAATCATGCACTCCGTACTCCAGGATATCAAAAGTCTCAATGAACTCACAAATAAACTACTGGTCCTGACCCACCTCAGGAGCGACCAGTACAATGACAAACATGAGCTGGTCAGAATCGATGAGGTCCATCATCATTCTGCTGATCTCCATGGTCATCCTGCTAATGATGATGGCCATGGTGGTGCAGGAACCACCGCTGAAGGAATTCATGGAATATGAAAAGGTTATTGCATCAATACCGGGGATCCGGGAAAATGAGACGGAAAGGCAGAAGTACCTTTTGGCCGAACACTTCAGGAGCGCGGCAATCACCGAGTGGCAGAAACAGGAATCCAGGTGGTTGTACCTGCGTAATTACAACGAAGCCAGGCGCATGATGAACCTGTCCATTTCCATTGCGGAAGAGATCTCTTCGGAACATGCCGACGCCGCCTCCATCACCAATCCGCTTTTTTAAGTTTTTTTTCGTATTTTCATGGCGATTGACGGTTGACGATTGGCGAATATCGAACGTCGAACGTCGAACGTCGAACGTCGAATATCTGTTGTCGAAATTAACTAACTGCTGAACTATGAAAAAAAACATCATCTTTATCGCCGCTATTATTTTTACCGGCTCAACCCTTTTTGCCCAGAAAGCGGATGAAGCGGCCATCGCGCTCCACCCCGAACAGGCTAAGGAAACCATCAGCCGTCACATCTACGGCCATTTCTCTGAACACCTTGGAAATTGTATCTATGGAGGTTACTGGGTGGGGGAGGATTCTCCCATTCCGAATAAAAACGGCATCCGCACCGATGTAGTGGAGGCCCTCAAGGCCATTAATATTCCCAACCTGCGGTGGCCCGGGGGTTGTTTTGCCGATGAGTACCACTGGATGGATGGCATCGGTCCACGGTCGGAACGTCCGAAAATGGTCAACACGCACTGGGGAGGTGTGACAGAAGACAACAGCTTCGGCACCCACGAGTTCATGGACCTGTGCATGCAGCTTGGAACAGAGCCGGTAATCTGCGGTAACGTGGGTAGCGGCACCGTGCAGGAAATGTCACAATGGGTCGAATACCTCAACTTCGACGGTATCAGTCCCATGGCAGATCTCCGCAGGGCCAACGGCCGTAACGAGGCCTGGGGGGTGAAATACTGGGGCGTTGGAAACGAAAACTGGGGCTGTGGCGGCAACATGACCGCTGAATTCTATGCCGACCAGTACCGGCGCTATGCCACCTATGCCAGGAACTATGGCAACAACCGGCTGTACAAAATCGCCGGGGGTGCAAACAGCACCGACTATCACTGGACCGAAACACTGATGAAAAATATCCCGCACCATATGATGCAGGGGATCTCACTGCACTATTATACCACCAACTGGCGCAATAAAGGCTCGGCTACTGAATTCGGCGATTCGCTCTATTTTGATGTCCTCCGGCGCTGCGTGGAAATTGAAGATGCCATCGACAGGCACATCGCCATCATGGACAAATACGATCCCCGGAAACGCGTTGCCCTTATCTTTGATGAATGGGGCACCTGGTTCGACGTGGAACCCGGCACCAATCCCGGCTTCCTGTTCCAGCAGAATACCATGCGTGATGCCATGGTGGCCGGACTCACACTTAACTACCTGAATGACCGGTGCGACAGGGTAAAAATGGCCAATATCGCGCAGACCATCAACGTGTTGCAGGCACTGATCTTCACCGAGGGTGAACATATGATCCTCACCCCTACCTACCACATCTACGAGATGTACAAGGTGCACCACGATGCCACCATGCTGCCGCTTTCCTTTGAAAGCCCGAAATATACCTATGGCAACCAGGAACTGGATGCCATCAGCATCAGTGCTTCCAGGAATGAAGATGGAATGATGCACATGTCGATTGTCAATATCGATCCCGAAAACAGCTTTCATCTCACCATTTCCCCCGGTATGGAAATCGGGAAAGAAGTGACAGGCAGGATCCTTACTGCCGATGAGATGACAAGTTACAATACGTTTATGAAGCCTGAAAATGTACTCCCCGAGGAATTCAGCAAAGCTAAAATAAAAGACGGGGCGATTACTCTGAAAATCCCGGCCATGTCCGTGATCGTACTGGAGGTGCCGGTTATGAACTGAAATTTATTTCTGAATGGCAAAGCGAGGTGTCATGGCCCGCTGCATAGCATCAATTTTCTGTTTCTGTGTAGGCTGGCAAACTGAATGAAAAGGTACTTCCTGATCCAGGTGTGCTGTTGACCCATATTTTCCCTTTCTGATTCGTTATCAGCTCCCTGGAAATGGCAAGTCCAAGCCCGGTCCCCTTCCTTTCGCTTCCTGGCACACGAAAGAATTTTTCGAAAATAAGTTCGTGGTAAGCCGCATCAATTCCGGGACCATGATCCTGTACGCTGAAGACAACACGGCCATGCTCCTCTTCCACAGCAACCAGGATTTCTCCGCCATCATCAGAATATTGAATGGCATTGCTGAGCAGGTTCATCATCACCCACCTTGTCCGCTCCTCATCAACATAAATAAAAGGCAGGCCGGGATCAACTTTATAGCTGATCCTGAGCTTTTTCCCTGAAGCATGATTTTCAGCTGTCTCCCTGATGTACCCGATCAGCTGATCAGGACGGATTTTCTTTTTCTTAAGCGCAATATTTCCTGACTCTACCTGCGCCAGGTCCAGAAGTTCAGAGATCAACTTCAGCATATGTCCGTTTTCTGTTTTTAATGCAGATACAATATCCATTTGCTCCCTGTTAAGTGATCCGATGCGGGAATCGTCCAGTAACTTCAAATTCAGACGCATGGAAGAAATGGGCGTCTTGAGTTCATGAGAAATCGTGGCAATAAAATTCGTTTTTGCTTCATCCTGCTCGAGAAAATGGGTAATGTTCTTGAGTACAATCACCATCCCTGCATACACCGGTTCTCCTTCTCCGGTGCGTGGAACATTCACGTTCAGCACTTCCCGTGTGAAGTACCGCACCTCCTCCTCAACCATCAGCCTGACAGGCTTAAAGTCCCACGACTTTGGTTCCGACTCATTGATTATATCATGGATAATGGCTCTGAATACCGGGTTTTGTGAGGAAATCTCCCTGGCGTCCCTACCTGTAAGTTTTTTTTCTTCAATATCTAGCAGCTGACACGCAGTAGCGTTGGAAAAAATAATTTCATTTTTATCATTGATTCCCACGATCGCATCATGCATATTGTTGATAATGGTGTCAATCCGCTTTTTATCGAATAGCAACTCCGAAAGGTTGCTGTGCTCATATTCATCAAGTTTGGCTGCCATATTGTTAAATGCCTCTGCCAGTTCTCCCAGTTCATCGTTGGAATTAAATGAGAGCCGCTTACTATAGTTTCGATTGGCGATCTCAATGATACCGCTGATCATTTCGCCGATCGGACCGGCGATTTTCCTGGGATACCTGAAGAAAAACAAGGCAGAGATCAGGAAGCAGATGGTTCCGATCATCGAAATAAATACAAACGCTCTGTGCGCCGTACTTTTTAGCATGCTGTTTTTTTGGCTGATCGCATCCATATTCATATCCCACAGGGTCAGAATTTCATCTCTTGTACTGGTATACAGGGGAACTACATCGTTTAGAAACAGGATATTGTCATGCAATGAATCAATTCTGATCTGATCAAACTGGGAAGAAAATAGCGCAAACGCACTTTTCAGATTCTGAATCACTTGTTCCTCTCCCTGTTCAGTTATGTTGTTCTCCGCAGCTTCCAGGTTCAACAGGAACTCCGATCTGCCCAGTTCATATGCTTTTTCATCAAAATGTTTCCCGTCTGCAATGAAAAACCTGATCTGCTGGTTTTTCATTTCATCGATGGACGCTACCATGTGCCGGGCAGATTTCACAGTCTGATAATTCTCTGCCAGCATGGCTGCCGACCTGTTGGAAAGATCATAGATAAAATACCCCCCCACGATCCATAGCAATACAATCATGAAAATCAGGAAACCAAATCCTGACAATAACTTGTTCTTTAAGCTGAGTCGTATCATCGTTACGGCAATTTATTTTCGTACATTCCTTTTTTGTATTCTGTTCCCGGCCCACCTCTTATAAGCGCATCCTGAAATCAGTCATGTTCTTGTAAAAATTTTTCAATATCCCTTACCTTTCCGAATACCACCATGATATCCCCTTTCCCAAGAAGACTGTCGGCCTTGGCAATGCTCTTTATTTCATTCGAAGGAGACTTTATTCCAAAAAAGTTGCTGCTTGATTTACCTGAAAATATCGCCAATACTGTAATATCATAATTGGAACGAATATCTGTATCACTAAGTACCTTTCCTTCATATCTTTCCGGCACATCAATCTTAACGATGCTGTAATCCGGCGACAGATCGAATGAGTCAATCAGCCCTTCCGTGGTCAGTTTCCTCGCCAGCTTTTCTGCCGAATCCTGTTCCGGATGAACAATCTCGTCAATACCCATGGCATGGAGTACCGTTTCCTGGGTATCAGACACTGCCCTGCCAATGATCCTTTTGGCATTCAGCTGTTTCATAATTGCGGTAGCCATTATTGAATTGCCATTGTCTTCACCAATGCAGATGATCACCACATCCGCTTCCTTCACCGGCAGTTCCCTTGCTGAATGATAATCTGTGCAATTGGCACAAATGGTATGGGTAATATCATTCTTTAATAATTCTACCTTGGACATATTGCTGTCTACCCCAATCACTTCATGTCCGATTTGTGTGAGCCTTACCGCAAGGGCAACACCAAAATTTCCCAAACCTACAATTAAAAAATTCATACGAATAATGTTAATTAATTAAAATCCCTTCTGAAGGGTACTGTATAAATTTACCGGTTGATTTTTTAATTACCGCAACCAGGATGGTTAAAGCACCCACACGACCAATGAACATCGTAAATACAATGATGTACTTACCTGCATCCGATAAATCTCCGGTAATTCCACGGCTCAGTCCTACCGTGCTGAACGCGGAAAAGACTTCAAAGATGATGTCAGTAGCGAATTTATCAGGTTCCGTTATAAATAATAGTGAAATCACAAAACCGATAATAATCAACGACAAGAACATAAACGCGAAAGCACGACGCAGTGAAGCATCATGGATCTGCCTCCGGTATAGTTCAACCTTGTCCCTGCCCCTGGCGAGACTGATGACATTTAACAGCGCCAGTGCAAGGGTGCTTGTTTTTATACCACCCCCGGTAGAAGCAGGCGATGCTCCTATCCACATTAATAATATGATAAACATTAGTGTAGGAATTCGAATCGCGCCAGTGTCTACCATATTAAACCCGGCAGTTCTGGGAGTTGCCGCACTGAAGAATGCAGCTATAAGTTTGCCTAAGCCCTGGTGATCGCTCAGTGTATTATTATATTCTGTCAGGTAAAAGACCAGGGTGCCAACAAACAATAAGATGAGCGTTGTATAAATCACCAGTTTAGAATTCAGGGAAAAAACCTGGGCACGATAGCGAATCCGGCGAATTCTAAATAGGCTGAGATACCCGTTTATCAAAAGGTGTTTTAACCACGTATAGACATTGATAATCACAGGAAACCCCAATCCCCCGATAATAAATACACACGCAATTGTTACGTGCAGGAAGTAATTGTACCGGAAATCAATGTGATAGAAACTGTCTGAAACGGTCGCAAAACCAGCATTACAAAATGCCGATACCGCATGGAATATCGAAAAAAAGACTGTTTCCGGCTGGTTCATCGCATAACCTGAACGTATGTTGATGTAGATCAGGAGAACCCCGGCGAACTCAATGAGAAATGTGAAAAACAATATCTTTTTCAGGGTACCGATTACCTCGGAAATTTTTTTCTCATTGGTAAGATTTCCCAGCATAATGAGGTTTTTGTAAGAGGAGCCGCCCATGAAAAAATAAGAAAAAAAACTGGTGAATGTCATGATACCTATACCCCCCAACTGGAATAACACCAATATGATGAGTTGACCAAAGAACGTGAAATAGGTACCTGTATCGACTACAATCAGCCCGGTTACACAGACAGCACTTGTTGAAGTGAATAATGCATCAATGAAGCTAATACCGGTAAAAGTAGCCCGTGGCAATGTCAACAACAACGTACCTCCAAATATTAGTAAGGTAAAACTAATGACAAATATGGCTGCAGGATTGGTGTGTTTATAACGCCAATCCAATTTCATCACCGATAACTCCCGCAACAGGCTAATGAAAAATGCCAGGAACAGCCAGATTTTTCCGTGTATCCCGTGAAGCACATTTCCTTTTGACAGTTCACTAAAATCAATGCGAAATATCAGATAAATGTAGAAGAACCACAACACCAGATCAATGATCCAGATTCTCATTTTCCTAAGATTGCCTGAATGTATGATGTGCCTTACAGGAACTGCAACTATTATGGCCAACAGGCATGCAAAATAAAGCTGATGAATAAGAACTAAAATGTGGGCCTTCTGGCTGAACCCAATATCATACAGCATGGTACCAAGGACCAGCAGGCAAATAAGTAGCACCAGATATTTCAGGATAAATTTATTCACGATCGTTTATTACTACCAGCCAGGACAAAAAATGCCCGTAACCCGATGAATCAATGTCTCCAAAATGAAGGTGTAAAAATCAATATCACTGTGTAGATTTCAAGCCTCCCGATCAGCATGACCATAGTGAGTAGCACCTTGGCAATATCAGGCAAATGGGAAAAATTCCCGACCGGGCCCACACTTCCCAAACCAGGCCCGATACCTGCCATACAGGTAGCAACTGAACTTGTAGCGGTCATACCATCAACACCAATAACAAACATAAGTACCGTGCCAACGACAAACACCATTAAATAAACCATTACAAAAGACAGGATAGAGTGATTGGTTTCATCATCCACAACGTTTTTGTTCAACCGGACAGGAATGATCGCATTGGGGGAGATGATATTCCTGAAGAATCGCCGGACGTTCCGGATCAACACCACATGTCTTGCCATCTTTATTCCTCCGGCAGTTGACCCGGTACTTCCCCCAAGGAACATCGCGAAAAAAAGAATTACCCACGCAAATATGGGCCATTGCATGTAATCAGCGGTGGCGTAACCTGTACATGTCACAATTGAAATCGTCTGGAAAAAAGCCTCCCTTATAGATTCTTCAACAGGTTTGTTCATCATCACAACAATTGCAATTGTTATGATTGCGCCGATGATACCAATTACCCCAAAATAGAACTTTATTTCATCATTGTTCCTGACCTTCATAAATTGCCTTTTGAACAGGTAGTAATGGATAACGAAATTGGTACCTGACAGGAGCATGAATGCCATAACAATATACTGAATATAAGGTGAATAGCCGGCTATGCTTGTGTTTTTTGGAGAAAAACCACCTGTAGCTATGGTTCCAAATGCGTGACAAACACTCTCATACAGATTCATTTTGCCCAATAACAACAAGCCAATCTCTGCAAATGTCAGAATGAGGTAAATCAACAACAAGCGGTATCCGACCGACTTGATCTTGGGTTTGATCTTTTCCTGAAGTGATGATTCAAGTGTAAACAGATTGTATCCACCTATCTGGAGCGCAGGCATAACAATGATGAATAAAACGATAATACCGATACCTCCGATCCAATGTGTCAGGCTGCGCCAAAATAGGATGGTCTTCGGGAGGCTTTCAATATCATTCAGGATAGAAGAACCTGTAGTTGTAAAGCCCGATACCGATTCAAACATTGCATCGTAAAATGACGGGATTGAATGGGAAAACAGGTAAGGCATGCTGCCAATCAATCCTATGGCTGTCCACGACAAAGTAACAGCAAGGTATG
Organism: Bacteroidales bacterium; assembly: GCA_029210585.1. Classification (GTDB taxonomy): domain Bacteria; phylum Bacteroidota; class Bacteroidia; order Bacteroidales; genus M55B112. Next base: position 132,611 of record JARGFP010000003.1, on the reverse strand, counting down.
CTTCTCTTTTACCAACCACCTCATGCTCGTCCTGGTTCTTGTTCCCTCCAAAAAAATGAATAATTGCGGCGACTGAAAAGGAAATGAGAACGGACCAGATGAACGGTAGTAAGGGTTCATCGTAGATGAGTGCGACCATGGCAGAGATGATCAGGGCGAAAGAAATGATCATGAGAATTCGTGTGAGAATTCTGAATACTATCCTGAAATTGATAATTCCCCTCATAATCTCTTGGTATTGTTGTTATGAACCGGCCCACTCTCCGGTTTTCCATGAAAAACAGATAACAACAAAGCCAAAAGCCGTACCAGAAAACAGGCTCCTTTGTATCGGTGAGATTCAACTCGCTTATCTCCAGGAGGTAGTCACAGCTAAGACTTCCTGCCGGTAGTAATCATGCCATAAATAGCATTCTAAAATGAAAGGGTACTGTTCTAAATTGAAAGAGTATTACTTCAAACCATACTGTTCAAGTTTCCTGTACAGGGTGGGTACGCCAATTCCCAACTTTTCGGCAGCTTTGGTTTTGTTTCCCCTGGTGAAAGCCAACATCTTCTGTATATGCATCAACTCCATCTCATGAAGCGTTCCGTAAGCCTTTCCCTTGGCTTCTTTTTCCGGAAACAACACTTCCAGGGGAAGAAGTTCCTGGGTGAGGTTCCCATCCTCTGTCAGTATCATTGCCCGTTCAACGATATTCTTTAGTTCACGGGTATTCCCCGGCCAATGAAAGGCTTCAAGTTTTTCAATAAAACCGGGTGATATGGACCGGATTTTTTTGTTTATCTTATAGGAATAAAATGCAACAAAACGCTCAGTCAACACCTTGATATCTTCGCTCCTGTCTCTGAGTGCCGGTACCTGGATCTTAAAAGCCGACAGTCTGTAATACAGGTCCGTTCTGAAACGTTCATTCCTGATCTCTGCCAACAGGTCACGGTTTGTGGCGGCGATGATCCGTACATTGACCCTGGTGGATTTTGTATCGCCAATTTTGGTAAAGGTCTGTTCCTCCAGTACCCTTAACAATTTCGACTGAAGCTCCGGGTGCATTTCTCCGATCTCATCAAGAAAAAGCGTACCTTCATTTGCTTCTTCGAAAAGTCCTCTCTTGTCAAAATTTGCACCCGTAAATGCGCCCCTTTTGTGTCCGAAAATCTCTGATTCCAGCAGCTCATTGGGAAATGCGCTGCAATTAACTGCGATGAAAGGCTTGTTCTTGCGAAGGCTTGCATTATGAATCGACTGGGCAAAAAGTTCTTTCCCGGTTCCGGTTTCTCCTTCAACCAGTACCGTCGAATCAGTCGGAGCAACTTTCTTTGCAAGCTCAATTGTATCTTGAATGATCTTGGATTCCCCTATGATCCTGTCGAAACTATACCGTGTTTCCAACTTGATCTCCAGTTCCAAGATGCGTTTCCGCATATTGGCCTTTTCAACAGCCTTTTCAATGGTCACAAGTATTTGTTCATCCCCATCGCCTTTGGTAATATAATCAAAGGCACCTTGCTTCATCGCAAAAACACCATCCTGAATCGTTCCATAGGCCGTGAACAAAATAACCTCCACCGCTACGTGCTTTGATTTAATGCGCTTAAGGACTTCAATACCACTCAGGTCCGGCAATTTCACATCACAAATAACGAGCGAGATTTCATTGTCCTTTTCAAGAATTTTCAGCGTCTTTGTAGCATTTTCTGCCTGCATAACCTCGTAGCCTTCAAGTTCGATGATTCTTGATAGTGCCTTACGAAGTTGATCTTCATCGTCGGTGACCAGTATCTTTCCCCTTGTCATGCAGATAAAATTAATTATTTCAGAACGTATAGAGAATTTTCAGGTTAAATTAAGCTTCCGGGACATGTTCCGGGTTAGCACTTTCAGGTTACCGTACGGATCATCAGTTTTCTATTGGTCTTCCCATTGCCAGGAATGCATCATCATCTGTGCATGCAATGTTGACGTTGTGTTAGGGTACGATCTTCACTTCCCGGTTTTCGATCATGTCGTTGAGCTGTTCCAGTAACGACTGCTCCTGCGGGTCGATATGCCCGTCTTCTGTTGCAATATGAATGATCAGGTCCATCTCCTTCCGGGTGATCCTGTGGTCCTCGATCGCTTTTTCAATCATCTCCCTGAGCCTTGCAGCACTCTCACTTAATGCCATATTGTACGTTATTTATTTTTATGATGCTAAAAATAGGCAGTAATTTCGGGTTTTCCTACTCAGCGGGGAATGATGCAACAGGCGTTTCTATAAATTTTACTTTCTTTGCTTCCACAACAAAAACCATGAATATGTTCAGGACAACGATCAACGCATGCGCTGCCCGACTCCCGGGCACCACGCTTTTCCTGCTGGCAGCCCTTCTGTTCTGCTCATGCTCGGACAGTCAGACGCTACAGACCAACGAATGGCCCCAATGGATGGGGCCTCAGCGGAACGGGGTCTGGCAGCTTGACCTTCAGAAAAATTCCCTCGACAGTAGTGACCTTCAGAAAATCTGGGAAGCTGAAGTGGGTTCCGGTTACTCCGGTCCCACGGTGGCTGATGGCCGGGTCTACCTGATGGACCTGGCAGGTGAAGATGTGAAATCAGAAAGGGTGCTTTGTTTCGATGCTTCCACGGGAAAGCTGAACTGGTCCCATTCCTATGAAAGCGACTATACCGTTGGTTATCCCACCGGACCACGTGCATCTGTGCTCATTGAAGATGACCGTGCATATTCCTTTGGTACCATGGGAGACCTCTATTGTTTCGATGCCGCCACCGGGGAGGTGCACTGGTATGTCGACGGGCAACAAGAATTCAACATCAGCTTTCCCATCTGGGGACTCGCAGCATCTCCCCTGGTGGAGGAGGATCTGCTGATTGTACAGATGGGCGGAACACCGGATGCATGCATTGTGGCGCTTGACAAATATACGGGAGAAACGGTATGGACCGCACTCAATGACAATGCATCCTATTCAGCACCCATTGTGATTGAACAGGCAGGAAAAAGGGTGCTGGTATGCTGGACCGGCGACAACCTGGCCGGACTTGATCCGACAACCGGAGAGGTATTCTGGAAGGTCCCCTACCAAAGAAGAAAATCAGTGATTAACATCTCCATGCCGGTGGTCGAAGGTGCCTACATTTTCCTCAGCAGTTTCTACGATGGCTCCATGCTGGTGCATCTGAATGAAAAGCGGACAGATGCTTCCCTGGTATGGGAACGTGCCGGTGAAAGTGAACGCAACACCGATGCGCTGCATTGTATCATATCGACCCCTATTGTACAAGGAGACTATGTATACGGGGTCGACAGCTACGGGGAGTTCCGCTGCCTGGAACTCATGACCGGGGACCGGGTATGGACCGACAGCACTCTGGTGCCCTACGGCCGTTGGGCCAATGCGCATTTCGTGGAGCAGGGGGACAAGATCTGGGCCTTCAATGAGCTGGGAGAACTGGTACTGGGGACGATCTCCCCTGAAGGATTCACCGACCTGGGCAGGGTGCAGCTGGTGAAACCGGTGCGTGTCTCACCCAATCCGCGCGGTGGAGTGAACTGGGCATTCCCGGCTTTTGCCGGCAGAAAGATCTACGCCCGAAGCGATGCAAAGCTGGTGTGTTTTGAACTTCTGGAGTGACGCTTCCTGTTGCAGAAAGATTCAATTGGCCATCACAGGATACCTGTCCATCCTCATTTTTCGCTCAAGCACAGTCCGTTCAAACCGCAGCCTTACGCCCTGGTGTATGAGGGTCACCTCTTTGCAATTGCTCGGGTAATCCAGCAAGTACCCGGCTTTATTTTGTCGCAATAAAGAACTGTTCATTTTTCCTCCCCCTCCGACAGTCTCCTGGTACATGCCTTTACATTCCTCTTTCCCATCCGGGGCATAACGGGTGACGATCAGGAACACATCCCTGAACCTCAGCGAGAACCATGAACCGGCCCCTTCCCCACTCAGCCATTGTGCATCTCCAGGAATATCCGGGTGACGCACAGGGACGGGTAAGGTAGTCCCCAATTCATCCCGGCCAAGCGGACGTGCCGGGAAAAACGGGACACTTTCTCGTAAAACCGGCACAACTTTTTTATGGTGCAATGCATGTACATTGCTCAGAGGTGTCGGGGTGAACGGCATGAAAAATTTCAGCCGGAAACGATTGTTCCAACCCGGTTTCCCTGCCATGAGGGCTGTATGTACAAAGCGGGAACAGTTGCTTCCACCCGGAACGAAAGGACCATAAGGGATGGGTCCTGTTTCCTGCATCGCAAGTACCTTGTCAGAGGCCAGTGCAAAATCAATGCGTGTATAGGAAGCATGAAGCGGACCTTCGCCATGACAGGCAGCATTGTGCTGCAACTCTGAAAGTATTTCATCCAGGTTTTCAATGCTTCTACCATCTGTCGAAATACGGGGTTCCGTATGCATCTTTAAATCATGATCCGTGACTGCGTCCCGCACCCTGCCATGCTGAAAAGGTGCATGGTACCTGCCAAAATCGAAATAATGACACTTCAGTTCTTCCCTGTCAATCAACACCAGTGCGGCATGTCCCGCCCTGTAATAATTGTTATGGCTGATTCCCAGCCACCGGGTGACAGGATCGTACCAGGAACCCGGCTCCTTGCAGTATGTTGCAGGCCAGGCCAGTGCGATGGCAAATCCACTATATTCATTACGCCTGCTCATATCTCAATTTCGTATTCCGTTTCCACAATTAAATCCAAATAGTTCATCAATATTTTATCCTGCCCGGGTGTCACCTGGGTGATGCTGACCGTCTGCAATCCCCCCTCCCGTTGCATGATCACATTCACAGACGAGTCATTGATGTGGGTAGCCCGGTGGAATTTCAGGATTTCTCCGGGAAGGACCTCCTCCCGGTGTTCGGCAAAAAATTTGTGGAACCATTCCCTCCTGAGGTTTCGATGATCCTCATCGTATAAAGTGACAGATGACCATATATAAGGACTGCGCGGATTCAGTTTCCGGTAATGCCTCCCTTCACCATCCCATATGCACTGACTCATTCCCGTAATTGTGCCTTGCTGATGGTCGATGGAAATGATGGTAAAAGGTTCCACATTCGCCAGGTCCCTGGTGAGAAAATACGCATGCACATCACCCGGTTCTGCAGCCAGTTCCATCAGGATCTTTCCCCGGCTCAGGGTATGGTGCTCCTGTTTCCGGTGTGGTTCAAAGGCGCCATTGAGCAGGCAACTGATCCGCCCTTTTTCACTGACTGCAATCCAGGATCCTCCCGATTCCTGGTCCTGCGGAAACCACAAAGACGAGCCATTTTCTCCATACTTTGCAGGAGGAGTGGTCTGCCGCATTGCGCGTTCATCCCGGTTGGAAGTCAGGATGAATCCATTCCCCTTTAAAGGTGGTATATAGGTTACTGTGCACATGAGTCATTACGGTGACGAATGGTTGAATAGGCTACCCCGAAATCTTCACTGACCAGGTGCGCAAGCTTCAGGTCGATCAACCCGGCTTTGATGATCGCCTGGTGATGGATGCTGTGCTCAATGCAGTAGGCAAGCTCCCTTCCGACAGAGCTGGAGATCCTTTTGTCTTCAGCCCCCGCCGCGCTGTAATCGGCATCAAACCGCACCGGCTGATGCACATCCAGGGTGCTGATTCCGGACAGGAGTCTGCCAATAATGGTATTGGCAAATGCAGGATCTGTTTCAATGCGCAAATCCCGCTCACGCTTATCGTAACTGATGGTCCCGGTGAATGAACCGGAAACCAGCAACAGGTAAAATTCCAGGATGTGGCGGATATGCTGACCAACGGTTGCCCCGGAAAGAATCTCCGATGCCTGGTTGTACTTTTCTATGCCGATTGCCTGGACCAGGTCTTTCAACTGTAACAGGTTCTCTTTTGCTGTAGTTGTCATTTTCTTACTGTGAATTAAGGGTGATGGAAATTCAGGTTTTCCTGAATGGTCGTAAGATAACGTAAACCTTACATCCGAAGGCAGAAATATTTTATACCTGCTTAGAAGGACACTTCACAGAACCATAGGAGCAATATACACAACAGTCTCCTTGCTCAGGCTTCAGCAGGGTATGACAATTTTCACATTCATAGAAGAACTGGCAGGCGTCTTCCGGTATGGTTTCAAATTTCTGATGTCAGCAATTCGGACAGGTGATCACTGAAGTTCTTATAATTTCCATGACGATCTTTCTTTATTGTCCGTAAATTTCTGAGTCAGGATGAAAAGTAAACCAGGCGAATGCGAAATGATTGCCATGGGTCACGGGCCACAATGCCTGCCCTTTCATTGGTCCTGAAATACATTTCCCGGTGATGCTCCAGATTGAACTGGTTTGGGTATCCTTAAAATGCTCTCCCTCCTTGATAAAAGTAAGCTGCCTGTCTTTTACCTCGGGAACAAATACCGTGACAGAACCTACTTTCCGGGAAGCGGCAATTTCACTTTCATCCAGCACCGATACGGTCTTCGATGTATAAAAAAGCACCAGGGACTGGCCATTGAATGTATCATTGATCACCCCTTCACGGCTGATCCCTGACAATGGATACACCTTGTACTTCCCTTTCACATGTACATCGATCACCCGTTCCATGGCCGGCAGACGGGCGTCCACCTCCCCATCGAAAAGCCTTGGCTGCGTATTTTCCAGGTCATCATAACCTGTATACGGATTGGTACCATAATTCCTGAAATGTCCTGTTTCTGTAGAAAGCACCTTACCGCCAGGATAGGTATCAAAAAATTCCTCCAGTGATATGAGCATGGAAGAAATAATGTCCAGCGTGGCTCCTGTCAGATCACCCACCAGTGCCGTACCTGTAAACTGCTGCCACCAGCTTTCGGTCTGCCTGTCCCACATCACCAGGTCACTGTTCCGCAACATTCCGGATACACCAAAATCAAGCAGGTAGTCTTTTCCATTAAAGGACAACTGCCGGTCAAAGACAAGTGCAGCGTTGCACAGCGGACAGTAGGTAACCGATATGGGTTGACCACCCACTCGGTCGTTGACAATCTCGTGGTAAGTGAGAATACTCAGGGGATAAGCCCTGGCCTGTCCGTTCACCTCTACTGCGATGACCGGCTCGTGTGTAAAAAAATTCTCTGCGGCCTTTTCCCAGTCCCAGAACTTCGGATCATCGATGGGTGGAATCCCGTCAGGTTCCAGTAAAACCGTGAATTCTTTCAGGGGAACAGCATGGTTGGACAAGTCTGTTTTCCAGTCGACATCAAGGTTTTTCGGATTTTTCTGTGCCATGGTTGTAATTGATAATAGTGACAGGATCGCCAAAGTAAAAGAAATATTTTTGCTCATCGGGATATAGTATTTTAAATCGTTAATCTTAGAATATAGTAATTCGTCAGTAATATTCGATTGCCAGTCATGCGACCGCGTGCCGCCAGTAGCTTTCGCTGACGGCCGAAGGCTTTGGCGAAGGACTTAACGGTGGCGAAGGTTGGGAAATTCAGCGTTTACTTTTGCTACTGCGCAATTACCAGTTGAACGAAATGCTGCTAACAGATAGTTTGGACAGCACGAAATTACACTAATTTTACATCTGTCATGATCTCCAGCAAGGCTGTTCCCTGGTGATCCAAAACCTTCTTCATGGCACTGCCAAGATCGCTTTTATGCTCAACCCGGACCCCCAGCGCCCCGCAACCAATCGCAAATTCCGTGAAATCAGGATTATGCAGGTCGGTGGCAAATTTAGCAAAGCCTCCTGAATGCTGTTCTTTGGTGATTTTTCCCAGCTCTGCATTGTTCAGCAGGATCACTTTTATATCCATGCCATATTTCACTGAAGTGACCAGCTCAGCCATGTATTGTGCAAAACCACCATCACCTGCCACGGCGATCACGGGTCTTTTGCCCCGGGTGGCCGCCCATGCACCAAGTGCTGCAGGAAATGCAAATCCGATGGAACCCAGGTAGCCCGACATCAGGAAGCTTTGCTGTTTGCATTCAAAATACCTTCCCAGTGAATAGGCATTGTTCCCTACATCCACGCACATCACCGCGTTGTCGGGCACCAGCGCAGAGAGCTGGTCAAATACAGCCACACTGCTCACCCCTTTTCCCCGGTCCTCCCGCAACCGTTTCTCTTTTTCCTGATTCCATATCTTCTTTCGTTTTTCCACCTCGGGTCGCTGATCGATTGTGTGTACGGGATCATGAAGCGCCTTCAGGAACAGATCCACTGTTACAGACAACTCCCCCCATACCGGCGCATCAATCTTGTGAAACTTACTCAGTGCCAGCGGATCGAAATCCACCTGTATCGTGGGCTTTTTGGGAGTAATGCCGGTATGGTTGCTGAATGAAGCTCCCAGCACAATCAGCAGGTCACTTTCGTTCATGAACCACGAAGCAACCGGAGTACCGCTTCTGCCCAACACTCCTGCCGCCAGCGGATGATGGTCTGGGATAAGTCCCTTCCCTTTGAATGTAGTCAGTACCGGTGCATTCAGACGTTCTGCAAAAGCGGTAATGGCCTCCATATGGAACCGGGCCCCATGCCCGACAACAATGACCGGTCTCTTTGAGTTGCCGATAAGTTCGATGGCGCTTTGAATACTCTCACGGGAAGGGGTAATCTGAAGATCTCCCATCCTTCCGTCCGGAGTCTGCGCTCCTGCATCCCCTGCCGGAATTTCCTGGATTTCATCCGGAAACGTGAGGTGCGAAACATTTCTTTTCAGTATCGCGTGCTTGATGGCAAGGGCCATCAGTTCAGTATGCCGGCTGTCGGCCTGCACGCGGTGATTGAATTCCGCTACCGTCTGAAAAGCCCGCACAAGGTCCACCTCCTGGAAATTACCTGTCCCCACCACCTGGGTGGCCACTTGTCCCGTAAGCGCAAGAACGGGTGCCCGGTCCACTTTCGCATCCCAGAGACCGGTAAACATGTTTGTCGCCCCGGGACCGGCAATGGAAAAACAAGCCGCCGGCTTACCCGTCAGTTTACCGTATGCACTGGCTGCAAAGGCCCCGGCTCCCTCGTGACGGATGGCAATAAATTTGAGTTTTTCTTTTTCCTCCTGCCTGCGGAATGCATCGGCAAGACCCAGGTTGGAGTGACCGACCATTCCGAAAACCGTATCCACACCCCAGTTGACCATGGTCTCAGTCATGATATCAGACAGGGTGGGTTCGTGCGGTTTTTCTTCCGGAATGCCAATGTAGATACCATCATCTCGCTCCTCAACAGGAAAAGGTTCGACTCCATCATCAAATCCCGGAGCTTTGCCGGTACAGGGATGATAATCCCATCCATGCCAGGGACAGCGCAGGATCCCGTTTTCAATACTTCCTTCCCCAAGGGGACCTCCCTGGTGCGGACAATGGTTGTCCAGTGCACATATCTTTCCCTCAAAATGAGAGATGGCAAATTGCTTGTTATTTACCGTCACGGTCATGACCCGGCCGGGAGCCAGGTCCTGTTTCCGGTCGAGCATTTTGTACCATTTTGTTTCCTGAGACATAATTACATATTCATCTAAGACATGACTGTTGCTACTGTTTCAAAAACCACCCGGTTGCTTCGGAGATAAATTCCTGCAGTATGAGTCCCGACTCCTCCTCTGAAGTATTGCCCAGCATTTCCAGCGTAAGTACCGCGCCGTTCCAGTGTTCCCCGGTGATCCAACTTCCTTTGGTCAACCGGCTGGGATTTTCGTAGCTGACAGGCTTGCGCTGGTTATACCCGGAAAGGTAGAAATAGGGACTGCCGACCATCGCGTCCTCCATTGCCAGGCCGAATCCCAGTCCGAGATCCGGGGTTACCATCGCATAAATGCCGGTATCAAAATGATGCGGCCAGATCCGGATCTCACTTTCTGCCTGGAGATATCCCAGCATCGCTTGACAGGAACGGTTGGCCAGTTCCCGGAAAACAAACCACTGCTGCATGCCCCCAGACGATACATCACCCTGGTGTAACACCTCAAATCCATATTCGGGAATACCAAAATGAAGGGGTACTGAAAAGCGGTCCGTATCCAAATGAATGGTCGCGGGATATGCTGCCACCTCCTGTTCCAGCTGAACCAGATCTTTCTCAAATACCTGCACTTCATGCAGCACGTGCTGTCGTTCATCCATCCATTCAAAAGCGAAGGTTTGCAGATTTAGCGCTAAAATGATCCTGCCGTCCGGACCATCGATCCAGCGGCCGAAGAGCCTGCCTCCCATGGCATCAAAATAAAGATTGGTATGGCTGTCGTCGTCCTTGCCCGGAACAAATGTGCGGTTGACTTTTGCGATTACCTGGCTGAGCCAGTGGACTTGTTTATCTGTTTGATTGTATTCCTGCATAATTGATACCTGTTAATTGATGAACCTCATGGTTAAAGGTGGAGAGGTCGTTAAAGTTGAAATCCCTGACTGAACGGTGACCGCATGCCCGTGCGATCACCCTGATCAGATCATTACTGGCAGTGAAAAAATTATACAGTTGCTTTGCTGAAAGTTCGACCTGGATCCTGCTCCGCAAACTTTCCTTCTGTGTGGCCACGCCTACCGGACAATTATTGGTGTGACAGGCCCGCATTCCCAGGCAGCCAATGGCCTGCAGTGCGGAATTAGAGACTGCAACTGCGTCGGCACCCAGCATGAGTGCCTTTGCAAAATCATCCGCAATCCTTAGTCCTCCGGTGATAATCAGGGTAACATGACCTGCCCCGATTTTATCGAGATGCCTCCTGGCCCTTGCCAGGGCCGGGATGGTAGGCACATTGATATTGTCACGCAAAATGGTTGGTGCCGCCCCGGTACCTCCGCCCCGGCCGTCGAGGATGATATAATCAGCACTGGCCTCAACGGCGAAATCAATATCGGCCTCGATATGACTGGCGGCAATTTTGAATCCGACAGGAATTCCCCCGGTCACCGCCCTTACCTCATCGGCTAGCTTCTTAAAATCTGCCGGGGTGACCAGGTCGGCGAAAGTTGCCGGCGAAATGGCTGCTTCCCCGGCTTTCAGCCCGCGCACACTTGCAATTTCACCTGTAACTTTGTCGCCTGGTAAATGTCCTCCTGTCCCGGTCTTTGCTCCTTGTCCTCCCTTGAAATGAAACGCCTGCGCTTTTTTTACCTTGTCCCAGGAAAACCCGAATTTACCGGAAGCCAGTTCATAGAAGTACCTGGAGTTGTTTTCCTGCTCTTCGGGGAGCATTCCCCCTTCACCACTGCAGATTCCGGTGCCAGCCATCTCGGCGCCCTTTGAAAGGGCGATCTTGGCCTCCCGTGAGAGTGCGCCAAAGCTCATATCGGAAACGAACACCGGCATATCAAGTTCGAGGGGTTGCCGGGCAGCCGGACCAATGATCACCTTTGTATCTACCTTATCCGAATCGGGCAAAGGTTTTGATGCCAGCTGGGCAGGCAGGAACTGAATATCCTCCCATTTGGGCAAGGTGTTCCGGTCCACTCCCATCGCGGCAGACGGACCATGGTGTCCGAAATTCTTTAACCCGTTTCTCGAAAGCTCATTGATATAGGAAGTATAGGGCTCAGTCTCCTCAGGATGGGTATCGGCATAGGCTCCCAGGTAGGTATCCCGTTGAAACGGCTGCGGGTGTTCGGCTAAAAAGTCATCAATCTCCTGCTGGTCCACAAACACAGTATCCTCTTCAACAACAGCAGAAAATTTGTACAATACCTCCTCATCGTTGTATTCACTTACCCCGGTATCATAACGGTAATCCCAGCCATGCACGCCACAGATGATGTTGTCACCCTCGACATGACCGTCCGCCATTAACGCACCACGGTGCAGGCAGCGGCCATAGAGTACTGAAACTTCATTTCCGTACCTGATTGCCACAAGATCCAAATCATTGATGATATAGTGAGCGGGTACTTTTTCCCCAAGCTCTGAAAGGTCACATAGTTTAATTTTTCTTTTCATGTTCATCCTGGATTATCCGTTACAAATAAAATGAACCAATGAAAACCATTCATGATGATCGGTGTGTATTCCCTGAATCGACAACCCTGAATCATTGGCCATCTGACGAATATCTTCGTGGGTGAATTTTCGTGAATTCTCCGTATGTATGGTTTCCCCCTTCTTCAGGGTTATCTTTTGCGAAAAATGAGGACTTTCAATCACAAGATCCTTTAATGCGACCAGGTGCATTTCGATCCGTGAACGCTCAGCATTGAAAAATGCCCGGTGTTTGAAATCCTCCGGATGAAAATTGGTGGCAGCAAGGTTGTTGACAGCTGAGAGAATGTTCTTATTAAATGCATCTGTAATACACTGCTTATCGTTATACGCCAATTCCAATGTCCTGGTATCCTTTACTATATCCAAACCAAGCAGGAAGGAATCACCCTTTTTCATGATACGCTTTACACTGCAAATGAATTCAGTTGCTTCCTTCTCCCCAAGATTGCCAAGTGTGCTGCCAAAAAAACAGATCAGCCGGTTATTGCCATCCGGCAATCCATCGAGATGCTTCATGAAATCAGCCACGATACCCTGGACCTGCAGTCCCGGGTATTTATCGATCAGCTCCTCTGAGGATTGAATAACAGCAGCTTCACTCACATCCACCGGTAAATAACTCAAGCTTTCAAACCCGCCTTCCTGAAATGCATCAAGAAGGATGGAAATCTTTGAACAATCACCACTTCCCAGTTCAATGATTTCCGGTGCCCCATGGAAAGCAACAATGTCACGGGCCACACGTTGTAAGATGGATTTTTCTGTACGCGTGGGATAGTATTCGGGCAACAAGGTAATTTGCTCGAACAGCTGCGAACCTGTGTCATCATAAAAATACTTGCTGGAAATCGTCTTCTTTTCAGCCGTCAGCCCATTGAATATTTCAGCAATCACTTCATATTCATTCTCTGCCTGTAGAAAATTTGTGATGGAAATCTGATCAGTTACCACTCCTGGGGCAGGATCCAATGTCTCTTTCTGGTGTGCGGGACCTCTCATAAATAAGTATAATTTGCAATTTATATTCTGTAGAAAACTTTCTTTTATGTGTTCTTTAAAACAGTAGCCCGATTGTATTACCAGGGATCAATATGCATTTGCCCCGGTACCGATCATGCTTTGCATGCACAATCCTTTTATATTAATGTTATAAACATGAAAATCCCGATGACAAGAAACAGCGCTGATATACTCACTTTCATCTTATCTTCGGGCAAAAACTTCTGTAATGCAGGACCAATCTGTCCCCCTATGACCACACCGGGAATGGTAAAGATCACGATATTGATAACCTGGCCCAGCACATCACCACCCTCTGTGGCAAATTCATATACATGGCCAACAGAAGCAACCAACACCGTAATTACAACCACAAAAACTGAGGTGGCCACAGCAACGGGGGTCGGCACCTTACACCTTGCTACCAACTGGTATTCCTGCAGTTCTGCCAGGCCTACTGATATCATTCCCACAAATGCTCCGCCTATAGCGGAAAAAAACCGCCCCATGTTCTTATTGCACACAGTATAGCGGAATACCCTCCCGGTACTGTCAGTCAACTCAGATTCGTATTCTGTCTCAAATTCCTTAATATGCAGTTTTTCATGCTTTTCCCGTTCCTCCTTCCTCCATGAGGTAAACAGCTGCGTGCCGATAAAGATCAGACCCGTTGCAAATATGGCCTTCAGTACGATATCCGGAAAAACATCTGCAAAGATGCTTCCAATGATGGCCGCAGGTACTGAAAAAAGAAGAATGCTCACCGCTAATTTATAATCGATCAACTTTGCCTTATAATAGGCAATTAGTCCGCTTGAAAAGCCAAAAAGTTCTGTTATCAGTGCCGATCCGATTGCAATCTGCGGCTCCAGCCTGAGTGCCAGCATAAAAAGTGGTGAGAAAAAAACCGCACCACCAATTCCTGATGACATGGCGATGGTGGCAATCAGAATGGATGCGGGAAACAGGTACCAGAGTTCAAATGAAATTTCCATATCGTCAGTTTGTTGCCGGCTGCAAAGATTCCAGCATGGTGGGTATTAGTTCCGAAACGGTTGGATGTACCTGCACCGAATCACGTATCACTGTATAGGGCCGGTCGGCATACATCACATTCAGTATACTGCTGATCACCTCATCGCCTCCCACTCCCAGCACGGCTGCTCCCAGGATTCTGTCAGTATCACTATCGACAATAACCTGCATGAACCCATCGGTTTCACCCTTCTCACGGGCCCTGGCCACATCCTGCATTTTCCTGGTTCCCGTTTTAATGTTCCTGCCACTCTTTTTCGCCTGCGCAAGAGTCATCCCGGCACGACCCAGTGGCGGATCAATAAAAAGTGCATAGGTCACGATCCTGTCGGAAACCTTCCTCTCTTTTCCTTCAAACAGGTTTTCAGCAACGATCTCAAAATCATTATATGCAGTATGGGTAAAGGCGCCCTTCCCGTTGCAGTCACCCAGGGCATAAATGCCGGGAACATTGGTTTCGAGCTGATCATTTACCGCAATAAAGCCCCGGTCATTTAGGTCAATCCCGGCAACTTCGGTATTCAGCGTGTCCGTATTGGGAACCCTTCCCACGGCAAGCAAGAGGTGGGTCCCTGAAATTTCCGGAGCCCCCTGTGTGCAATCCACTTTTACGGTAACATGCCCGTCCTCATTGGTGGCACCACTCAGACAGGTGGCATTCATCCTGAATTCGACCCCTTCCTTTTCGAGGATTTCTTTGATGGCACCGGAAATTTCCGGATCCTCCCTTCCGATAAGGCGGTCGCTCTTTTCTATAATGGTCACCTTGCTTCCAAACCGTCTGAACATCTGCCCGAATTCAAGCCCGATGTAACTGCCGCCCACAATGATGAGGTGTTCCGGGACCTCCTCCAGCTGCAGGATCTCCTTGTTGGTCAGTACGTCTGCATGTTCAAATCCAGAAGGGATCCTGGCCCTGGCACCCACGTTGATATAGATTTTTTCGGCGGTAAGCTGCTGACCGTTGACGACCACCTCCTTCGGACCGTTGAAACTTGCGGTCCCCCTGAAAACATGAATGTACTTGTTATTTTCGAAGGCACTGGTCATCCCGTCTACCGATTTTTTGATCAATGCATCTTTCCGTGCTTTAACCTTTACAAGGTCGACGGTTGCTCCTTCAGGAATATGAATCCCAAGCGCCTCTCCGTGCGTGGCATCAAACATGCGCCTTGCACTGGCCACATATGCTTTTGTTGGAGTACACCCCACATTCAGGCAGGTTCCGCCAAAATGCTCCTTTTCGATAAAGGCAATATGCTTTTTTTGCGAGGCATATTTAAAAGCAAGTGGTGTACCTGCCTGCCCGGATCCAATGATAATTGCATCATAATTCTTCATAATCAGTCGTATAATTGTTGGTTGTCTATGTTATTTATACTTCGGTAATCTCAACGCATCCGCTTGGTATAACCACGATCTCAATACGCCTGCAAAATTCTCAACAGCTTTGCAGTTATGCGTCGGTAACCTCAACGCCTTTCCAAAAGGCTACCCTGCCCCTGATTTCTTTCGCTGCATCCTTTGGCTCCGGGTAATACCAGGCCGCATCTTTATTGGTCTTTCCCTCAACAACGACATCGTAATAGGATGCGGTGCCTTTCCACGGACAGACAGAATGATGCTGACTTGACCGAAGGTATTCTTTGCTGACGGCGTCTTTTGGAAAGTAGCTGTTTCCTTCCACCTTGATGATATCATCGCTCTCGGCAATGACCTTGTTGTTCCAAATCGCTTTCATAATATATAGTTTGTCAAATTAGTAAATAATATCACGTGTTCAAAAAAATCTACATGACCAGATCACACTGCCCGGTATCTGGGTAAACGTGAACCGGAAATTGTGAAGATGCACTATTCAGGAAGATTTGCCAGGATCACCTCTACTGACGACCTGTTTTTATAATTGGGATCAAACTGTCTCCATACGATCACTCCATCGCGCCCGATGATAAAGGTAGCCGGAATGGGCAATCGCTGGGAATCATCCGACTGCGATTTTTTCAATTTGGCATTCAGCGCGGTGTTGTAAACAAACAACTCTTTTTTCTCAGGAGTGAAGGTGACATCATATGCATTTGCGATGGCATACCCTTCATCATAAAGTAACCTGAATGTTGCGCCTGACTTTTCAGCCATCTTATCGAGATACTCAGGATTCTGCGGAGAGACAGCAACCACCGTGGCGCCTTTGTCCATGATCAGTTGCAGACTGTCCTGGATTGCCCCGAGATGCTTATTACAAACCGGGCACCAGTGGCCGCGGTAAAAGATCATTACCACCGGACCACCTTCCAGCGCCGAGGCAAGATGGAATTCTTTTTCGGAAGCATCAATGGCGCGGAAATCCGGAGCTACTGTTCCTGCTTCAAGTCCACTGGCCTCGTCAACGCTCCTGGTCTCCTGTGCATGAATGTTTGTCATAATAAAAGATATGATAATAGTTAAAAATAGTGTTCTCATTATTCGTATTTTAAAGGTTATGTGCCTGAATAAAAATCATATTTCCCATGCCCGGAACTTTGGTGTACATATGGTACTTTGGTATACATATTCCCGGGAATGCGCCCTCATGTTCCACTACAGCCCCTGCTTAACAAGCTGGATTACTACGGTAAACAATAGTACAACACCAATAACCCGGTTAATGTTCCTTGCAAGGAAGCCCATGCTGCAGAAAATCTTTTTGCTGAAAACAGCATAGAGCCAGAGCACACCCATCTTTCCAAGCCAGATACCGGCTGCAAAAAAAACAATGGTAAACACATTGAAATCAATCTCCCGCACGGCCAGCAGGTAAGTCATGGCAAACAACCAGTAGAGCAACACCTGTATACTGACCAGGTTCAGCAGCATCCCCCTGAAAAAACCCTGTCGCCTGCCTGCATCTTCAGGCTGCTTGTACCTGCCTTTCAGAAGAAAATAAACTCCTGCAATCGCGGGTACAGCCAGCACCAGGTAATAAATTACCGGGCTGCTCCTGATGACATGGGCGATCAATCCCCCGGCGGTCAGTGCCAGCAGTCCGAAAGCCACTTCGACGATCGCGGCACCATGTGAAAGACGCATGGCACTGTCGGTACCACTCCGGTAAGAGACATCCAGCACCGAAAGGTTTACCAGTCCAAATGGCAAGGCGCCGATAATGGTAATCAAAACGGCTATGAAAGTGATGATCAGAAATTCCATTTTATCTGGTTTGCTGCTATTGATGCGTGTTACTATCCGTAATTTTTGGTAATGATTGCTCCTGCGTGGCTGGGTATATTACTTATTATTTCCAGTTACTGTTCTACAAATGCGCGTTATTGCTTGTAACTCCCTGTGATGATCTCCTGTATTTCTGCACCTGTGCGCCGGTCAGTTCCTGAAAGCTGCACAAACGCAACGGAGGGTGCCAAAAAGGTTCCTCCATCGAATTGTACGAACAACTTTTTAACTTCAACCTCGCTGCCATGCGACATGGTGCATACGCTGTAACGGTTTCCTGCTGCTTTTTTCAACAAAAAGTCCCTGTTTTTGTAGGCTGCCAGCTTAAATATCCATTGGTCACCTGCCGCAGGGTCCGGATCAATGGACTGGATCCCATAGGAAAACCTTTCCTGTATGCGGGTCAGCGGTTCTACCTTGTTATCCTCGCTCTTTTTCACCCAGAAAACCCGCACAGGCATCTCAGGGTCCACTGATCCATCAGGATACAGATTGACTGAATACCAGATCTCATCCGCATCCCTGCTTCTTTCTATTCTGAAAAGCAGGGCTTCTTCTGAAGCTCCCGCCGGCTCCGGTTCCATGAACGATGTGTTCAATAACCCAACAACGGCCAGGACAAGGATAAATGGATATGTGGCAAACTTTCTCATTTCAATGTAGCGATCTTTCTTATATCAATGTAGCAATTTTGTTCATTTCAATGCAGCGATCTTTCTTATATCATTGTAGCGATCTACCTCATTACAGGGCATCCGCTTGATTCAAAAAATTATTGTTCCAACACCTGTTGTCCGAGTGCAATAAAATTCTGCGGATCCCGGTAACCGGAGGTCCTGGCGATCAGTTCACCTTTGCTGTTCAGGAAGAGCATCGATGGATACGCACTTACCCTGAACTCTTTTGCAAGATCAATCCCCTCTCCTTTATCACCATCAACCAGCACATTGATAAAGTTTTCGTTATAGAATACACCCACTTCCTCGTTGGGAAAGGTGGTTTTCTTCAGTGCATTGCAGGGTCCGCACCAGCTGGCGGAAATATCCAGGAAAACAGGTTTACCCGTTTCCCGGGCGAGTTTCAGTGCCTCATCCCAGGATCCCTGGTGGAATTCAATTCCGGAGTTTGCAGCTTTCCCGGGGGAAGGAACAGGCTCATTTGCAGTTGCTGAGATCATAAGAAATACAGCGATGATAGACGTGATAATTTTCATGGTTGTGATTTTTTGTTGCTTAAGTTTTGTATCTGTAAAAAATGAACACAGAATAGAATGAACGCAAAATAAACGTCCGTCGGAAAAATCCGCAGGACCCTGTGCTGAATTGGCAGCACAGGGTATTGCGGAAACCCAACACCTTATCTTACTTATATTCAGCCTGAACAGTAACTTCAACTGTTTTGGCAATGTTTGTGGAAGGTTTTCCCTTCGCAAATGTAATCCCGTAATCCGACAAGGTGACATCAAATTTGCTGTCCACCTTCACGGTATTTCCTTTTACAGTAACAGTACCGGATTCGTTGATGGGGTTTGTTTTACCCTTGATTGTCAGCTCTCCTTTTACTGTGGCCGGATAACTGCCATCTTTTCCGAAATCGATGCTTTCCGGGTTGGTGATCTTCGCTTTCAGCTTGGCATCCGGGAATGTTTGTGTATCCAGGAAATTGTCGCTGTTAAAATGCTTTTGCATCAATGACTTTTCAAATTCAAAGCCCTGCATGGGGACTGAGAATACTACCTCACCGGAGCTCTTGTCAATGGTGCTGACCGCGGCGGTGTTTTGGGCCTGGATATCTTCAGCCGGTGTGCTGGAGAAGAAGGTAATCTGTGTTTTTGTACTCACCAGTTTTGAGCCGCTCTGCCCAAAACCTGCAACCGAAATAAAGAGGGCTGCTGCAATAGATAATAAAATTGACTTTTTCATTTTTGATTGTTTTTATGTTACTAAATTTTTTTGAAATCCGCATGATCATCGACCGCTGTTGCAATCGTTCCGGTCATGCATGCTTTCTTGTTTTCTTATTGATTAAAGCTTGCTTTTATGTTTGATCAATGTAACTGTCGAAGCTTTCTTCAAACCTTACAATGAATTGGTTGTTTTTTTGCTGAAGCGCTATATGACGGCGCTCTTTTCAAGTACTACATGAAGATAGAAACCCAGGTCCTCATCATAGGATGCACCCGAGCGGATCACCCCTTTGATGGTGATGGTTTGTCCCGGACCGATCCCGTTGAGGCTGCTTTCCGTTTCCTCGGTAAAGGTTGCACTGACACCGGCCGGATCTTCTGTATTCTTGAGCAATACCACCTTCTGACCGTTAAAATCTTCAGAGATATCACTTACAACACCGGTGACCTCCAGTATTTTTGAATCCCCGTCGGAGGCCAGGTATTTCTGGTTGGCAGCATCTTTGTTTTCAAGATACTCCTGTACGATTTGGGTGGTGGTGACTGAGTAATCGGTGTCTGCCGACTGGACATCCCGCTGTGGCATATTGAACATGTAGAGTCCGACGCCACCGCCTGTTAGCAATCCTGCAACTCCAAGAATTGCAATGATCCTGAACACTTTTTTCCTTTTCATTTTACTATTCTTATTTGTTTGGAAGAACAGTCGGAGAAATTGCCACTCCTTACTAAAATCCTGAAATTTTTTTGCTGGTGAATATTAGATTGAGGGAAAGTGCAAAGAGGGAAGAGCAAAGGCTTCATTTTCTGTAAATTTTAACGCCCCTGTTAATAATCATTTCACTGTGCAGGGGATGTATCTTTTCCAGTTGAACTATATCAACCGGGAATTCGGTCATCTCATCTGCTCTTCTTAAAAGTGTGAAATATTCCTGGGCATCGGTGATTCCTTCCACGGCAATATCGATATCTGAAATATGGGAAAATTTTGTCCGATCAAGCAATGAACCCCACTGGTAGATTGCGGTGGGTTGAAAATCAAGAATGATCATTTGACAAATAGTATGAAAATCACGGGTTGCTTTTTCATACCGGACATCCAAAGCATCTTATTGTTTTTTCAGTTTATTTCGCTGAAATTCCTTTGCCGCATCTATATCAAAAACCCTGCCCATTAAAACGTATTTATAGCAAAAACAGGAAATTTACACATGCAGCGTAAATTATTCAGTTAAAATGATGCGCTACCGTGTTTGATGCATGTTACAATTCTATTTCGGGTATGTCAATAGAGTCAACGTGGCTGGATCATAAAGTTCGAGAACAAGGCACGCAAAAATTATAAACCGCAGTATACTAATGTATTCGAGGATTTAGAATTTTTGCAGTAACGCAGTTATCGGACTTAATGAACAGACACTATTTCGGGATAAAAGGCTGCAAAAGCAAACCAGTAGCCCATCATTTGAGGAACTGGAAGAAGTTTTTCTCCCTCTCTCGGGCCATCAATTGCCCGTCCGAAAACATCCCATATATTCCCCTCGTTATCCGTTAATATATTTGGGATTTGATTGTTTAAAGGCTGGAGATCAAGAACGGTTTCATCGGGCAATGTTCTGTCGAAAGCTACCATAAGGTTTGCATTTTTATTACCGGTAACGACCAGGTTTTTATCATTCAACCGGGCAGTAATCATATGCTCATTTGTCTCAAGTTGGTCAAAGCGAAACGCAATGGCCTTGTCATTTTCAATCACAGCCAATACCCTTTCTTTCAGATGAATGCGCGAATTGGTATTGCTAACCGGGAATAAAAGGCTTTCATTCGTTTTATAGGTGCCATATGGATAATGCTGGTAATTGCGATTGTACCCGGTACTTAGTGACAACACTTTTGAATCGGGGAACATGGTTTTCCAGGTCTTCCATGAAGTTTCTACCAGGTTGTGAATAACCGGACGTGTACCCACCAGTTTTCCATTTACTGATTTCAGTAAAAGCTGCGACCAGTTGCTGTCGGTTGCCCGGTCGTAGGGAATAATGTTGGAATTGTACAAGAGCCCCGATACGCCAAAAGTGGTTTTTTTACCACCTACATTGCGGTCCCAGCCAATTCCGGTACCGGTAAGCGGACAGTAAATTACGGCCAGCGAGTGGTTCGGCGTGTCGTCGTTAATAATTTCGTGCCAGTCGAGAATTTTATGCGGATATGCCCGTACTTCGCCTCCATCAGCAAATCCCAGTACCAAATCATCGTCATTTAAATAATCTGCTTCGTTTGCCTTGATAAATTTGGGATCGTCAATGGCCGGAATCCCGTCTTTGCCTGGGCCGCCGTCGCGTACTTCGTCAAATGGAATCAGCCAGCCATTATCATCATTCATATTTTCATTCGGACCAGCCGTATTATTGGGCTGTACGACCGGGTCGGTCATGTTATCCTCGCTGCACGATGAAAGTGCAATCACTACTGCTGTCAGTAGAATTGAAATTCTTCTCATGGCTAATATTTTAGTAAAAAATTAATTTGTTCTTTTTAAAAGGAATATTGAACAAAATGGCTGCGGCGAATTTCGCAGAAGTGGTAAGTTGCGTGCCCTCCAGTTACCCGTCAGAGTTGATATAAACATTGTTGTTTTCATCTCTTTTCGTTCTGAGTTTCATGTATATGGTCGGAAGAGATATTGATTCCTTACAGAGTTGCATGAAATTCTCAGCTACATGCATGCTACATCGCATATGTTAGAAAAAAGCCGGAACCAAATAGCTTTTGGGTTGTTGATCTATACAATCAACTGAATGTATACATGAAAAATCCGTAAACATGAAAAGGGAAACCTGGTTTATTTTTCTGGCCTTTACTTTTAGTTTTCAAATAAACGCACAACCTTCAAAAAATGAATATAAAAACAATGCAGCGATTAACCTGTTGGCAATCCCAGTAGGAAGTTCAGTAGTCTCTTTTGAACATTATTTTAACAGACAATCGGTTTGGCTTGGCTACGAACACCACTTCAACGGCATATTTAAGGATGAAGATAAAGCGCTCAATTCCATCGCATTGGAATACCGGCGTTACTTTTCAAAAACCCAGCAGATGGCCAATGGATTGTTTGCCGGATTGTATTCAAAATATCGTGCAGGCCAGGAAAATTCGATTGAAGTAAGTGGATTATCGCATCGTTACCATGCGGTATTTGCCGGACTGAATGCGGGGTATCAATATCACATCAACCGGTTGGTATTGTCGGTGTTTGCTGGTTATGGTATTCCAGTATTTATAACAGAAGAAGGTGAACCAGGCAGCGGAGAAACTGAATTAAATAAAGGATACAGCCGCGATTTACGATTCGGAGTAACGGCTGGTTTTGCTTTTTAGCAGGGCTGGAATCAATACTTGTATCCTTTCACTTCGGCTTCAGTTGCTTCCAGCCCAAGCGCCAACACAATGCGGTTTACAAAATTAAAGTAGGCTACAACCAAAGTGGCATCTAAAATACCGTCATCGGTAATTCCTATCCTTTTTAAAGGAGCTAAGTATTTTTCATCCTGGTAGACTTCCGGATGTATTGTTAAAAGATTGGCAAAGCTGCACAACACCAATTCACGGGAGGTGAGGTCTGCATTTTCAAAATCATTGCGAAGCCGGTTGGTTTTTTCATCGTTTTTCCAATAGTTGTTTAATGCCTGCGCATGGTGTAGTTGGCAGTACTCGCAACCATTGCCAACCGAGACTACCACTGCCATCATTTCGCGCTCGGCACGTGAAAGTTCCGATTTCGAAAACATGATTTCCATATACAAATCCATATGAGCCACAATGCTTTCGGGGCGCAGACTTTGTATTTTGTGTACGTCGGCCAGTTTACCCCGCTTTGTAATCAGGTCGTCATAAATCTCTTTTAACCTTCCGGTGGCTTCTTCGTGTTGAATTACTTTTATTCTGCTCATAATATTTATTTCATATTCAAAACCGCACTGAAGCATCCATGGTAATATTCCATTTGCTCATCTTGCGTTCCGGAATACCCCTGAGAGACCATGCCCTAAATGATCTATGATCGCAATGCAGAACGGTTTGAACGCAGTGAATAAGCGCTTCACCTGTTCACAACTCCTCCGGCTATTCCAAATCAAAAATATCCCGCAACTCTTTATTCGACAGGTTGCCAATCCAGTTTTCGCCTGTGGAAACAGTCATCTCGGCCAGTGCTTTTTTCTGTTGAATCATCTCGTTGATGCGCTCCTCGAAAGTATTCCTGGTAATAAATCGGTGTACCATCACATTGTTTTTTTGTCCAATACGATAGGCCCGGTCGGTGGCCTGGGCTTCCACGGCGGGGTTCCACCACAGGTCGTAATGGATTACATGACTTGCTGCAGTAAGGTTAAGTCCTGTTCCGGCAGCTTTAAGCGATAGCAGAAAAATTTTATCGGCATGGTTGGTCTGGAATCGTTCTACCATTTCTTTTCGCTGGTTCAGGCTGCATCCACCATGATAATACAGGGGTTTGTCGCCATACCTTTCTGCAATAAACTGTTCCAGTAGCCTGCCCATTTCAGTAAACTGGGTAAAAAGCAATACCTTTTCATTGCTGTCAACAATGCTGTCAAGTTTATCAAACAGCAATGCTGTTTTTCCGCTGAGGGAAGGATCATTTTCTCCATTTTTCAGGAACTGCGCTGGGTGGTTGCACACCTGTTTCAACGCAAGAATCATCTGGAGTACAAGCCCCTGCCGCACAAAAAGCGATTGCTGGTCCGAGGTTCGTATCCCCTCGATTTCCATCATGGCTTTCTCAAGTGTTTTTTCGTAAAGGCTTGCCTGCTCCTTTGTAAGCGCAGCAAAACTATCTATCTCCAATTTATCAGGGAGGTCACTGATAATGCTTTTGTCCGATTTCAGACGGCGCATCAGAAATGGTGCTGTTACCTTTTTAAGTTTATCGGCTACATCGGCATCATTCAGTTGTTCGATCGGATTACCATAAGTGCCGGCAAATTCTTTAGCGCTCCCCAGAAACCCACGGTTGCTGTAATCCATGATGCTCCACAGTTCACTCAGCCTGTTTTCGACCGGGGTGCCGCTCATAGCCACGAAATTTTCGGCTTTTATGGATTTTGCAGCCTTGGTCTGTGCTGTACTGGTATTTTTTATATTTTGGGCCTCATCGATAATCATCATGTACCATTTCTTTTTTTTCAGGATATCGGCATCGCTTCGCATAATACCGTATGAGGTAATCAGCACATCATAACTATCTGTATTGTCAAAACAGCGGTTTGGTCCATGATAGATTTCAGCCTGGAGTGTGGGGGCAAATTTTTGAATCTCAGCCAGCCAGTTGGTTAACAGTCCGGTTGGCGCCACAACCAGTGCTTTTTCTTGAATGAGGTGTCCCTCTTCTTTAAATTTAAGTATTGTGGCAATGACCTGTAGGGTTTTACCCAGCCCCATATCATCGGCGAGTACCGAACCAAATCCAACACGTGCATTCCGGTAGATCCAGGAAAAACCGCGGTGCTGGTAGGGCCGTAATTTTGCTACAAGCCCCCCGGGCAAAGGCGTTTCATTCACCCCGCTAAGTTCCTGTATCAATTGTTCCACTTCACTGTCATAGGCAATGGCAGCCCCCTGGTATTCGCCCGAAAGCGCTGCCCTCATCAGCTGAAAGGAGGTAAGCTGTTTTGATGATGTAAAATGCTTGTATAGTTTTTCCAGTTCCTCTTTTTCAACGTAAATATAATTCGTCTTAAACCGTATCAGGCCCTCGGACTGTTGTAACAATTGCCTGAATTCAGCTTCATCCATTAGTGTATCGCCCACGGCCACCTGCCATTCAAAATCAAGCAGCTTATCGAGTCGTAAAAACCCTGAGACTTTGCCTTTGGTTTTTAATTTGACACTTGGTTTTGGTTTGAGAATACTTTGCAACGATTTCGGCAGCAATACAGGTATATCAAGCAGTTGAATGGCCGGTACTATTTTCATCAGAAAAGTGGCAAAAACGGTACCGTCCATGATAATCTCTTTCTTCCCAAAGGAATTAATGTAATCATCGAGCCCTTCAATAAAACTACTCAGTAGTGCCAGCGTCTGTAAAATTTCATACCTGCGGTGCTCGAATTCCTTTTGTGTAAGCACACTTTCTAGCGAGACACTGTTTTTTAATGTTCCATCCGGAAGGCGAACATCAATGTTCACCCTGAACCGCTCGTTGCCGGATTCTTCCACAACAAGTAAAGGCTTGGCATCACCCTGCGACAGATAGAACTTCTTAAGCCACGCCATGATTCCCCCGGCAAGGGATTCCTCTCCGGGTCTGGAAAAGGCATAGCTTACATTTTTAAAGAACAGCTCCAGAAATGGGTCATTGTTAACTTCAAAACTTGCAAGATCTACCATTTCAGTAATCAGCAAAGACAGCAAATTTACAGCCCGGTCTTTATTCACAGGTTTTGTTGCATTGCGGCTTATTCCGGTAAATACATCGGGAGGAAGTATCTCATCCAGTTCGTTACACAGTTTCATCACCTTCTTACTCAATAAAGCAGGAAGCCAGCGTACCGAATACTCCTTATTGGGTAATTGCACTATTTGGGGTATGATGGCACCATTGGCAGTAAGTTGCAACGCCAGATGGAGGGCAGTGTGCAGGGCGGCCGTGGAAGGCTGAAAATCGAGGGTGCGTGTCCCCGGTATATGCGAGATTTGTTGCAGAAACTCACTTACCGTAAATTCATTTTCATCGCTAATTACCCTGGCATGCAAAGCTTCATCAAGCGTTACTGAATGAGTGGAACGGTGGCCTATGCTGATGTTATCGGAGTAAGCGCTTTTGAAATATTCGGGCAAGGCCACTTTTCCTGAAGCAGCACGCTGGGTGTTTTTTACCACTCGTTTAAGTGTAGCCAGGTATCTGTCGCGGAAATCGGTTGACGAAGCCGTGTAAAAAGCGGGCATCGAAGAAAGCAGCGCAGTTAATGATTCATGCAGGGGCTCCAGACCCGAAAAATCCATCTTCTGATAAGCTGTTTCGGTGTCATAAGCTGTATTCTTTGTCGCTTTTCCGAACAACAGGTTATTTATACGCGGGACTTCGATAGACATGCTGTTGATTACTACCCCCGCTTTAGCCATTTCTCCCTGTAAATCAACTCTATGCAACTCAAATACCAGGAACGGATTGTTATCAATTTCCGCACTTACTTTGTAAATAACCGAGGCCAGGTGTTTGCAGGGGACCGCCCAGTCGGGGCACGAACATTGCATTTTCAGGTCGCTCCACTGATGTGGAAAAACCTTTAGTCCTGATTTTTCTGCCAGTTCAAGTACAGCAGGGTCGAGTTCGCGATTCAGCAATTTTGAAATAATAACAGGGCGCTGCTGTATGTCTTTAAGGAAATTGCCCAGTTCGGGATCGAAAAAAGGGGGAATAATGATATCTACATTATACGGCGTGGACCGGCTACCGGCCACCTTTGCTTTTATCCGGTTACCATTTATGCCTATTTTTTTTACCGCCCCTTTGCGTGCATAGGAGGCTCCACGTGGCAAACGGTTGCTATAGTCGATATTATTCAGAGAATTGAGCCATTGCTGACCCCACCATGTTTTTCCATAAACCGATGCCATACAATTTTTGCATCAAAAAAAAGGAAATTGATTATAGGATGCAAATTATTTGCTGACTTTTATAATAAAAGTGAAGAATAGTAATTATCAATTGATGTTCATACCGGGAATTATTATAAGTCATCCATATACCAAAACAAAACGCAAACTGGTCAAAATAAATGCAATTTTCTAAAAAGTCATCACCTTCTTACCGCTTTTCAGATAATCGGTGAGGGGTTTCCCCATGCCCTTCACATCGAACCCGAGTGCTTTCAGCTCCTCGGTTACACCATAGGCATTTGCACAGGCTACGCAGGCTTCGATCACCACACCGTCATTTTGCATGGCCGTAAGCTTCTCCCTAATCTTCATGTTTTCTGCTGTCAGCTTTGCAGATGGTCCCCAGATGATCAGGGTTACATGTTCAAACCAACCGGCAGTTTTTGCAGCATGGGTATACATCAGTACCATTCGTTCAGCGAGCATGGGATCGTCACTGGTCCAGAGGATAACCAGTGAATCGGAGCTCTGATTTGTCCTGGCAGGATCGGGTTCCTGCGCCTTCAATCCTGTTGCTGAAAAAACAAGGATCAGCAAGACAATTGTAGAAATTTTCTTTGTCTTCATCATAGTTTTATTCGTTTTTATGAATAATAAATACCACTGCCTGTCATGATTTAGATCCCATATTTTATCATTAGGAACCTCCTGCTTCAGGGTATGTTGTTCCTGTAAATCGAGACCTTGTATTCAATAAACCTGGTTCCATTTATCAGCAGCCAGGGAGTCAAAGATATTGTTTTGCATTAAAATGAGATCAATTTATCACTTTCAACCACCCACTGTGTGAATTCTGCCATGGTGCTGATTTCTGCGCCTTCTATGAGCTGAACGTTTTTCAACCCCCGTGCATCGGCACATGAGCCACAGATTTTTACTCTGGCGCCTTTATTAATAGAGTATTTCATCATCCGCTCAATGTTATAATATCCATTGGGTGTTGTTTGTCCGGCCACAGCACAGGAAGCTGCATCGGCCATCAGGAAAACGCGAACTTCCACATCTTCGTGGGCCTTGTTCAATTGGTTGGCCAGACGTAATCCATTATACGCCTTTTCTGTTCCGTAGGGCGCATCGTTAATCAAAATCAGAATTTTTTGCATGGTTTTTTAAATTTAAAAATGGTACTATTTAGAAATATCAACCATTAAGGATTAAAGCGTATTAAACATAGTAGTGGCTTACTTGAATAGATCAGGAAAGTTAATATAATTTAATTTTTGAATGCCTTATTCTCCACTTATATATAGTCCATCACTAAACAAATATTTATTTAATTTATTGCTTATATAAGCAAACATTTATAAGTCTATTGTGTTAATACACTATAATGGATAAAAATGGAAAATAAACAATCTTGTGTCCGGCTGTTTGCCGATGAAGTGCAAATTGACAATTGCAGGGTAATACTTCAAATGAATCAGAATGCTTTAAGCCGGCAAAGTAGAATATTAGCACTTGCCGGCAATGAGGTAAGACTAAAGATATTGTTCCTTTTGGATGAAGAAAATGAGCTCTGCCCATGCGACTTATCTGATATTCTTGGAATGAGCGTCCCGGCCGTTTCACAGCACCTGAGAAAACTTAAAGACGGGAACCTAATAGAAAGCAGAAGAGAGGGGCAGACCATTTATTACTCTCTCATGTCAGGAAAGGAGACATTATTGCGACAGACATTCAAGAATTTAATTGATAATGCTAAAAAGGAAAAAGCATGACAAAAAACACAAATAGGCTTGTTGGAGCGGGAGTGCTATCCGCAATTGCTGCTTCGCTTTGTTGTATTACCCCTGTGTTGGCCATTATTTCAGGAGCCTCTGGTGTAGCTTCTTCCTTTTCGTGGATGGAACCTGCAAGACCGTATCTGATCGGCATCACGATATTGGTACTGGGTTTTGCCTGGTATCAAAAACTTAAACCACGAACTGATGAAGAAATCCAGTGCGCCTGCGAAGACGAAACCCAGTCTGCCGTCAATGCAGGTAAACCCAATTTCTGGCAATCCGGGAAATTTCTCGGCATTGTAACTATATTTTCTGTGATAATGCTTGCATTTCCTCATTATGAACATATCTTCTACACTACTGATGATCAAAAAGAAGTAGTTATCGTTAATGCTTCCGAGATCCAAAAGGTTGCTTTTGAGGTTAAAGGGATGACTTGCAACAGTTGTACTGCACACGTGGAAAATGATGTCAACAAACTGCCCGGAATTCTCAAAGTGAAAGCCAATTATGAAGAAGCCACCA
Organism: Bacteroidales bacterium; assembly: GCA_029210585.1. Taxonomy (GTDB): domain Bacteria; phylum Bacteroidota; class Bacteroidia; order Bacteroidales; genus M55B112. Next base: position 103,573 of record JARGFP010000003.1, on the reverse strand, counting down.
CTGAAGTACAATTTGACCAGTCGAAAGTAGATGTGGCTCAGATTCAACAAGCAATCAACAATACTGGCTACAAGGTCCTGGGAAGCCAATAAAAAAAATTATTCAATTATTTAAGCTTTTAATTAAATTATTAATATTTTATAATGCAAATAGTAGAATTCGAAATCAAGGGCATGACCTGTGACCATTGTGCGCAAACCATTGCCAAAAAATTTGGAGACAAAACCGGTATTTTATCAAAAAACATCAGTTACCCGGATGCCAGCGGAAGGTTTGAATACGATCCCGGAAAAATCAGCAAGGAAGAAATATCTGAAATAGTTAACAGCACCGGGCATTACCAGGTGGTTGGTGAAAAAATATCTCAGAACAATGAATCCTCCTCGTTCGATCTGATTATCATCGGAGGTGGTTCGGCGGCTTTTTCCGCAGCCATCAAAGCTGAAAGCCTGGGACTGTCAACCCTCATGGTAAATGGAGGCCTCGACTTTGGCGGAACATGTGTAAACATAGGGTGTGTTCCCTCAAAGAACCTGGTTAGGGCAGGAGAAGCAGCCTTCCACGCAAGTCATTCCAACTTTACCGGCATCCGGCCAAAAGGAGCAGATATAGATTTTGCACAAATTATAAAGGACAAGAAGAAGCTGGTTGCGAGCTTACAGGAAAAAAAATACATGGATGTAGTAAGTGACTTTGAGTCTTTAACTTTGTTGAAGGGCTGGGCAACATTTAAAGATAGAAAAACCATCGTTGCAGACGGTAAAGAATACAAAGCCCTGAAGTTTCTCATCGCCACGGGAGCGACCACCAATATTCCCGTTATTGAAGGCATCAATGAAATTGATTATCTCACCAATGCGTCCCTCTTCGACCTGGAAGAAAAACCGGGAAGTATGACAATCATGGGTGCAGGCTATATCGGCCTGGAAATCGCCATGGCATACAACCGGCTGGGAGTAAATGTGCGTATCATTGAATTTACCGACCGTGTTCTGAGGACCCAGACACCTGACATCAGTGACACACTGGAAACCCAGATGCAGAAAGAGGGAATAGAAATATTACCTAACTACCGGGCCATGAAATTCGAAAAAAGCGGGAATGATGTCATCATTCATTGTAAACGACCGGATGGTTCTCTTATCCGGCTTGTTGAAAGTGGCAGGATCCTTATTGCAACAGGGACAAGTCCGAATACAGGAAACATGGGATTAAAAAACCTGGGGGTGGAACTGACCAAAAACGGGCATATAAAGGTAAATGAAAAAATGGAGACCAACTTGCCCAATATCTACGCCGCCGGTGATGTGGCCGACACGCCTGCCTTTGTATATACGGCAGCGTTTGAAGGGAAAATTGCTGTCGAAAATGCCTTTTCAGGGACGGGAAAAAATGCAGACTACAGTTCCCTGCCCTGGGTGGTGTTCACCGATCCGCAAGTGGCTGGCGCCGGAATGGATGAGGTACAGGCCAAAGCAATGAATATCCCGTTTGAAGTTTCCAAACTGGAACTTAAAGATGTGCCAAGAGCATTGGCGGCCAATGATACCCGGGGTTTTATCAAACTCATCCGCAATACTGAAACCGATCAACTCATTGGAGCCAGGATAGTTGCTCCAGAAGGCGGAGAACTTATCCAGCAATTGAGCATGGCCATCAAATACGGGATTACCGTTGAAGATTTAGCAAATAGTTTTTATCCGTACCTGACATTGGGGGAAGGTATTAAACTGGCAGCAATAACTTTCGGTAAAGATGTTTCGACACTAAGCTGTTGTGCAAGTTAGTCGGAAGGGTACTTGTCTGTTAAGGCTTACGAACAATTCTTCCTCCTCCGCTTGTACATACGGCGGCTCTGCCTGCTCATGGATGTCCATCCGTTTCCAGGCCGGCAATTAATTCTGCAACAAGACCTGTCCACCCGGTCTGATGAGAGGCGCCGAGACCACTGCCACTGTCACCGTGAAAATATTCATAGAACAATACCAGGTCCTTAAAATGTGGATCCCTCCGGTACAATGGATGATCACTGTGTACAGGTCTGTTGCCCTTGCTGTCTTTTTCAAAAAGAGAAATCAGTCCCCGGGATATGTCTCCTGCCACCTGGTCGAGACTGACCATCCTGCCGGAACCGGCCGGGCACGCCGGAAGCAGCGAACTGCCATAGTACCGGTACAGGGTCTTGAGTGAATCTATAAGCAGATAGTTCACAGGCAACCATACAGGACCCCGCCAGTTGGAATTTCCGCCGAATAGGTTGCTGTTGCTTTCTCCCGGCTCATACTGAAGACCATAATCGACACCCTCAATATGAACTGCGTAGGGCGTTGTATGAATTTTTGACAAGCTCCGGATTCCATGCTTTGACAGGAATTCATTTTCATCAAGCAATGCGGTCAGTAATTTTTCAATCCGGTTCCGGGGTGTCAATGACAACAGGATATCCTCTCCCGCTTTCATTTCCTCAACAACCGTATAGAACTGATTTTTCCTGCGGTAATTACGGAACCAGTTCAGCCGTTTCACAAAATCAGGAACATTACTCAGGCGTTCCTTGTCAAGAACCAACGTAGCAAAAAAAGAAGTTAACCCCACAAGTGAACGTACCTTCAGGGGAATGTATGTTCCACCTGGTTTGGCCAGCAGATCGTAGAAAAATCCTTCTTCTTCATCCCATGCTCCTGTCCAGTCCTCTCCTATCCTGTTCAAAGATTCTGCGATGTATACAAAATGTTCGAAAAATTTTGTTGCAACATCCTCAAAGGAAGCATCCACCTGGGCAATTTCGAGGGCCATATCCAGCATGTTCAGGCAGTACATGGCCATCCAGCTTGTCCCGTCGGCCTGTTCAAGATGTCCTCCTCCGGGAATAAATGCACTCCTGTCAAATACACCGATATTGTCAAGCCCCAGAAAACCGCCTTCAAAAACATTGTTGTCGTTGTGGTCTTTCCGGTTCACCCACCAGGTAAAATTGATCAGCAACTTCTGGAATGCCTTTTTCAGGAAATGGATATCACCCTTCCCTGTCCTGTCTTTCTCAATCCGGTAAACTTTCATACAGGACCATGCATGCACCGGCGGATTCACATCACTAAAATTCCATTCGTATGCCGGTAATTGCCCATTGGGCCGCATATACCATTCCCTCAAAAACAAAATCAACTGCCCCTTGGCAAATTCAGCATCCACCATCGCCAGTGGAACACAATGAAATGCCAGGTCCCAGGCAGCATACCAGGGATATTCCCATTTATCAGGCATCGAGATAATGTCCTCGTTGTTCAGTGTGAACCAGTCACTGTTCCGTCCATTTTTCCGGCTGGCAGGTGGAGCGGGCCGCCCGGGATCTCCATTGATCCATCGCGGAACATCGATATTGTAGTATTGCTTACTCCAAAGCATGCCTGCAAATGCCTGCCTCTGAATATTTTTCAGCTCCTGATCAGCCACGCATAAAGCATTATAGTATGTATCAGCTTCTGCAATACGATCCTGAAAAATCCTTTCAAAATTTTTCAGTAAAGGGTTTGTCTCAGGTTGCTTTTCTGATAAACGTAACCTGACCTCCGCATGTTCTCCGCCACCGATCTGTAATTCATACACCGGGGCGAACTTTGTTCCCTCTGCATGGTCATTAAACAGTTCATACTTACCGGTGACGATGGCATCATTGATGGCATCTTTAACATACGGCGACGCGTTCGGAACTCCGAACAACCGCTCCTGGTTGGTCTCGTTTTCAGTAAAAAGCTGATAATCCGGATTTTCAAAGCTCAGGAAGTAGGTGCCCAACTGCGGATGCTTAGCTGTTACCTGTCCAAAGGCTGAAGCCGTCTTTGCGGGTGCGATGACCGGTTTTTGCTTCACCTGGCCAAAACTCCATAGATTTCTGAACCAAAGCGTTGGAATGACGGTGAGCTTCGCAGTATCTTTTCCCCGGTTATGTGCAGTGATCCGGATCAGAATGTCCTCCTCATCCGCCTTGGCATATTCCGTGAAGATATCAAAATACTTGTGTTCGTCGAAAATTCCAGTATCCAGCAGCTCGTATTCTCCTTCAGACCTTGACCGTTTATTGTTGATAGCTATCAGTTCATCGTAGGGATATTCATTCTGAGGATACTTGTAGAGATGCTTCATATAGGAATGCGTAGGGGTGCTGTCCAGGTAATAGTAAAGTTCCTTCACATCCTCACCATGATTGCCTTGATTACCGGATAATCCAAACAACCTCTCCTTGATGATAGGATCTTTCCCATTCCAGAAAGCAGGGGCAAAACAGAAGTTACAAAATGCATCGCTGATCCCGGCGATACCATCTTCTCCCCATCTGTAAGCACGACTTCGCGCATGATCATGAGGAAAATACTCCCATACCTTCCCGTCGTGACTATAGTCTTCCCTCACGGTACCCCACTGTCTTTCACTAAGGTACGGCCCCCACTTCAGCCAGTTTTTTCCATACGTGTAATGCGCGCCGAGGCGTTCCTCTTCCTTTCCTGAAGCTCCCATGATTCATTCCTGTTAAGTACGTCCAATGTATACAATGCAGGAGTCGTGTTCCGAAATTGTGAAACGCGCTCCATGAAGAAAGAGTCGGCTTCAGATGGGAATCCTTACTGAAAGGACGGCATTACTTCAACGCCCGGTCAAACTTGAGCGCTACAAAGATTACCCATGAACAAAATGGATTTAATTGTAAGTAATTTTTACTATGCTTTTAACGAATAATGTAAATATAAGTTCGGCAAATTAATGTATTTATTGCCTTTTTTATAATAATTAATATTACATTTACAATAAAAGACAATTCTGATAGAAACACTGGAACAACATATTGAATATTACTTCCGGGAAAGCAACAGGCTTTCTAAAAAGAAAATAGTTGCATCAATAAAGGAAGACTTTCCTCATTGGTCTGACAATACAATTAATATGTATTTGTCAAAATTGAAAAGAAAGGGAACAATCAGTACACCTTCCAAAGGGCTGTATGAATTGGGCAGCAGAGCCCTGTTCAGTCCCAACGTTTCAAACTCTCTAATAAAAATATACAACAAAATCAAACGGGAGTTTCTGTATATAAATTTTTGTGTTTGGGAAAGCAGATGGCTTAACGATTTTATGCGGCACCAACCATTTAAATATTACACTGTTGTTGAAGTGGAAAAAGACGCTTCTGAACCTGTTTTTGGATTTCTCAATGAAACAACCAATAATGTTTTCCTGAACCCATCTGAAGAAATATTTACCAGGTATATTGAAAACCTGGATGGAGTTATTATTGTCAAAAGCCTTATTTCAGAAGCTCCTTTAGCGGAATCTCAAAAGATCGTTATTCCGGCATTGGAAAAACTTTTGGTTGACATGTTGACAGACAGAAATCTCTTTTCGGCCCAGCAAAACGAAACAGAATATATTGTAAAAACTGCAATAGAGAAGTATGCAATAAATGAAAAAAAAATGAAACGTTACGCGCTTCGCAGAAACAGGGAAAATGAAGTGAAAGAGTTAATAAATATAAGTTTGGCAAAATAACAGCCAGTGTGCCTATATTATATTCCCTGATGATAGATAAGAAATCATATACAATAGAATGGATTACCAGTCTGAGGGGTAAGATAGGAAAACGCATTGACCCAAAGCTGATTGAAAAGGTAATTTATGCAATAACCCTTCTTGAACAATTGCAGTTGAACGGTTTGGAGTTTGTTTTTAAAGGCGGGACTGCATTGTTGCTGACAACTGAAACCCCTAAACGGGTTTCAATAGATATAGACATTATTACCCATGAAACGGAAAATAATATCAGGATGATTCTTGATAAGTTAAGCAAACTGGATATGTTTATCCGCTGGGAAGACGACAACAACAGGAAACTTTCTCACGGCACTCCGGTAGGGCATTTCAAAATGTTTTACAAAAGTGTTGTAGATGGAAATGAAGAACCAATATTACTCGATTTGTTGTATGCTCCGAATCCATATCCCCAGACCAGGAAATATCCGGTAAAACACAATTGGCTGGCAACATCGGGCGAAGACACATTGGTTGTTTTGCCAACTTTTGAAGCAATCCTGGGTGATAAACTTACCGCATTTGCACCAAAAACTACCGGTATCCTGTATTCCAAAAACCGGCCGGTTGAAATCATCAAACAGTTATACGACATCGCGTATCTGTTTGACAGGATAATTGATCTCAACATTATCAGGAACAGTTATTCAAAAGTTGTACAACAAGAAATTGGATACCGAAAATTGAACGTAAATGCGGGTGAAGTATTAAAAGATACCTGGCAAGCCTGTTACACGCTCTCTGAAAGAAACTTAAAATCAGAGGAATACAATCACCTGCAATTAGGAATTAAGAACTTTACGAATTTTACGGTTGAGCGTTTTGCAATAGAAGAGGCCATAACTGCCGCATCTAAAGTGGCCTACCTGACTACCTTAATAAATAGCGGGAAAAACCCGAAAATAGAAAGATTTAAAAATCCGTCAGAGATTAAAGAATGGTTAATTGAGGACCCGATATTTACCAAAATAAATAAATTAAAAAAGACCAATGCCGAAGCTTTTTTTTATTGGTATATGAGTCTAAAAAAAGGCTGAGTTCAGCATCACTTCAACGCCCGGTCGAGGTTAAATGCCGCACTGATCAATGAGAGGTGGGTAAAGGCCTGAGGGAAATTACCAAGTGCCTCGCCGCGCGGACCGGTCTCTTCGGCATACAGTCCCAGGTGATTGCCATAGGTGAGCATCTGCTCGAACATGAGCCGGGCCTGGTCCAGCTTTTTCTCATCGTTATGGCCTGCCCGGGTAAGTGCCTCAACCATCCAGAAGGTGCAGATATTGAAGGTGCCTTCTTCCCCGCGCAACCCGTCTGCCGTCTCTTGCACATTATAACGGTACACGAGGCTGTCGGATACCAGTCCGCCCTCCTCGGGACTTTTCATGGTGGCCTCGATGGTCTTCAGGATACGCTTGTCGGTGGGGGAAACAAAAAAAGTGAGCGGCATCATCAGGTTGGCCGCATCCAGTGTCTTGCTCTCATAATGCTGAACAAACGTCTGCAGTTCCGTGTCCCATCCCCTTTCCATAATCTCCTCGTAGATCTTGTCACGCTCTTCCAGCCAGCGACCTTTTTCCGATGGAAATGACCGCTTCTCTGCCAGGCGGATCCCCCGGTCCAGCGCCACCCAGCACATCAGTTTCGAGTAAACAAAGTGCTGTTTGCCTCCCCTGACTTCCCAGATGCCTTCATCCTTCTTCTGCCAGTTATCAGCTACCCAGTTGATCAGCCTGCGCAATTGTGTCCAGAGATCATAGGAAATGGGACTCCCGTATTTATTGTACAGGTAGACCGAATCAAGCAGTTCCCCGTAAATGTCCAGCTGCATCTGGTTGTAGGCCCCATTGCCAATACGAACGGGAGAAGACCCGGCATACCCCTCCAGGTGATCCAGTTGTTTTTCCTCCAGGACATGCCTGCCGTCGATCCCGTACATGATCTGCATGGACCCGTCGGGACGCAGTTCATGGCACCGTTCATCGATCCAGTGCATGAACCGCTCCGCTTCTTCGGTAAAACCGATCCGCATCAGTCCATATACCGTAAAAGCCGCATCCCTGATCCAGGTATACCGGTAATCCCAGTTCCTCTCCCCGCCAAGGTATTCGGGCAGGCTGCACGTTGGAGCAGCAACAATGGCACCGGTGGGTTCAAAGGTCAGAAGCTTTAATGTCAATGCGGAACGAATTACCGTCTCCCGCCAGCGGCCCTTGTAGGTGCATTTTTCGACCCAGCGATCCCAGAACTCAATCGTATCCACCAGTCCCTCCCGGGCCTCCTCGTCAGAAAAACAGGTTTCGCAGGCTTTCTCTTTCTCCAGTGCATGCAACACGAAATTGACATTTTCTTCACATGACAATTCAAATTCAGCTGTGACCCCTTTCCCTTCGACTTTCAACGGAACGAAAGTAGCCAGCCCCATGGAAAGCGCTTCAGAATGAAAAGCAGCACCATGCGCACTCACGCTCACTTCATGTGAAGCAAGTGCATAATTAAACGCCGGAGTGCATTCCACCCGTATCTTCATTTTCCCACGGATAATCCGGACCAGCCTGACCAGCCGGTTCTGATGATCCCCGATCCTGGTGGTCCCTACCGGCATATAATCCACCACTTCACAGACACCATGATGACCCATGAAACGGGTGACCAACACGTTGGTGTCCGGCCAGTAGAACTGCTTCTGCGTAAGATCCGTATCGCACGGGGCAATTTTGAAATGCCCTCCCTTGTGCGCATCCAGCATCTTCGCAAATATGCTGGGCGAATCGAAATGCGGAAAACACATCCAGTCAATGGATCCATCCATCCCCACCAGGGCAGCGGTCCGCATGTTCCCGATCATCCCGTAGTTTTCAATGTTCTGATATGCCATAGTCTATTATTAAACTTTACTGCTGTACTTTACCCGGTGCATATCTCCTTATAATCAATTGGTTGGCTTTTTCATAGGTAAAATACTTTACGGCCCAGTTGACCGCTACCGCCACCTTGTTTTTGAACCCGGTAAGTGAAATCAAATGGATCACCGACCAGATCAACCAACCGAATTTACCATTAAAGAAAATACTTTTTATGTCAGCCACCGCATCTTTTTTCCCGATAATGGCCATTGAACCCTTGTCACGGTACCTGAATTTATTTTTCACTTCACCGGTTTTTACCAGTGAAAGTATATTTCTGCCCAGGTTCCTGCCCTGCTGAATAGCTACCTGTGCCACCATGGGATGCCCGGCCGGGAAAGCAGGCGTCTGCATGAACGCAATATCCCCGATGGCAAAAATATCTTTGTAATCACCGACCTGGTTGTATTCATTCACTGCGAACCGGTTTCCGGCCACGATGGATGACTGTTTAAAGCCTTCTACTGCATTCCCCTTCACCCCGGCGGTCCAGATGATCACCCCGGATAAGATCTGATCTTTCCCGCCAGGGCCGCTGTAGTGTAAATGCTGTCCGTCGTAATCGTTCACGCGCGCATTCAGTACAACCTCAACACCTAATTTCCGGAGTGTTTTCATGGCATGGAAAGAGGACCGTTCCGACATGGTCGGGAGCACACGGTCACCTGCCTGAACCAGGTAAATCTTCATGTAATCGCTGTTGATCTCCGGATAATCATTCGCCAACAGGTATTTTTTGAATTCAGCCAGTGCCCCTGCCATCTCCACGCCTGCCGGACCACCTCCAACCACAACAAATTTAATCAGCTTCTGCTTCTCTTCCTCACCGATCCCATCAATGCTTTTTTCCAGGTTCTGCAAAATCCAGCTCCTGAGATTGATGGCATCATTGATGCTTTTCAGCCCGATGCTGTTGTCTTCTATGTTTTTCAGTCCGTAAAAATTGGTACTGCTCCCGGTGGCAATGACCAGGTAATCGTACTTTACAAATCCCAGGTTGGTAATCACCCGTTTGTTTTCTGCATCCACGGACTCCACCTTTACCATTCTGAAAATCATGTTGCTGCATGATTTAAACAATTTACGCACCGGCGAAACCACTGAATCAGGCTCCAGTCCGCCAATCGCCACCTGGTACAGCAGCGGCTGGAACTGGTGGTGGTTGTTCTGATCGAGCAATACGAGTTGAACCGGTTTCTTCTCCAGCATCTTAACAAGGTGCAGCCCTGCAAACCCCGCACCGATGATAACCACCCTCGGTAAATTATTATTGGTAATTGCTATTTCTTCCACTTTCAATATTTATTAAGTAATTGTCATTTAATCATTTAAATTTCCATTGTATGTGTTGGTGCCCGGTCGTTTACGCGAAGTCCTTCGCCAAAGGCTTCGGCCGTCGGCGAAAGCTTCATCGAAAGCTTCATCGACTGCGTACGAACCAAATGAGATAAACCGTTCACTGCAGGCACATGTATGTATTACTTTATATTCCTGAAGTTTCGGCCCTCAATGGTGCGGGATTCAATGTGCCAGAAAACTATAGATCCGCGGCTTCAGCTCTGAAAGTTCATCGATGATAAACCTTGCGTCAAGAAGCGCCGACTTGTGGACCGAATCCCGCGTAATGTCATTGGTAACGGCAAATACCGTCATCCCTGCATTGATCCCGGCTTTTATTCCGTTCACCGAGTCTTCGATCACCAGGCACTCTTCCGGAGACAGCTCAAGCATCTCGCTGATTTTCAGATATATTTCCGGATCAGGCTTTCCCCTGGAGACATTGTCTTTTGTCACGACCACAGACAGTTTATCCTTAATTTGCATTGCATCCAGCATCCTTTCCGCTTCAGCCCGATGGGACATGGTGGCCAGGGCAGTGGTATACCGGTCCGCATGAACCCCGTGCAACAGTCCGATATTAAAGGGACAGAAAAATCCCGACAACAGGTCTGCATCGGCGATCATCTCCTGGTAAATCTCCAGTCGCCGGGTCAGCATGCTTTGCTGAATATCTTCAACCTTCCTATTCTCAGGGTACACCTTTGCCAATTCAGGTAAGAACTCATGGAACAATCCTTCAACGACCTCCATCCTCGAAAGACCCACATACCTGTTAAAGCCGGTCAGCACTTTTTCTTCCAACACCGCTCCGGCTGTTAACTGGTGTATCGCCCTTGCATAGGATCTCGCCTTTAACACCTCGGTCTGAATCAGGGTCCCGTCCAGATCGAATATTACTGCTTTGATCATGATCCTTTCTATTTACGATAATATTCAATCAATGCATTGGTTGAGCTGTCGTGGCCCAGGGTCACCTCTTTCTCCTGCAATTCGGGTATAATGTTTTGCGCCAGCACTTTACCCAGCTCTACCCCCATCTGGTCAAAGGAATTGATCCCCCAGATCACTCCCTGCACAAAGACACTGTGCTCATACATGGCGATCAGTTTTCCCAGGGCCCCTGGCGTAAGTTCCTCCAGGAAAAATGTGGACGAGGGCCGGTTCCCCTCAAATACTTTATGCGGAACAAGCGCTTCATCTGTCCCCTCGCTTCTGACCTCATCTGCAGTTTTGCCAAAGGCAAGGGCCTCTCCCTGTGCGATCATGTTGGCAACCAGGTAGTCCTGGTGAGGTGGAAGGGTATGCAATGCATGCTTAAACCCTATGAAATCGGCAGGAACCAGGTGCGTTCCCTGGTGGATGAGCTGGTAAAAGGAGTGCTGTCCATTGGTGCCCGGTTCACCCCAGAATACCGGGCTGGTCCGGTACGCTACCTTTTCTCCCTCCAGGGTAACATATTTTCCGTTGCTCTCCATGGCGAGCTGCTGCAGATAGGCCGGAAAACGCTTCAGGTTGTTTTCATAAGGGAAGACAGCCTGGGTTTGCGCTCCGAAGAAATTGGTATACCATACAGTAAGCAACCCCATGATCACCGGAATATTTTGTTCAAACGGTGTATTCTGAAAGTGCTCATCCATCTGGTGAAAGCCTTTCAGCATGGCATGAAAGTTTTCGGGTCCAACTGCAATCATTGTGGAAAGTCCGATGGAAGCATCCATGGAATATCTTCCCCCGACCCAGTCCCAGAACCCGAACATATTCGCAGTATCAATTCCGAAATCTGCAACTGCTGTTTCATTGGTGGAAACAGCCACAAAATGTCTTGCTGTCGCCTGCTCATCGCCAAGTGAAGTTAAAATCCATTCCCTGGCCGTCCGCGCATTGGTCATTGTTTCAAGCGTAGTGAACGTCTTTGAAGATACAATGAACAAGGTCTCTTCAGGAGATAATCCCTGTATCGCTTCGGCAAAATCGTTCCCGTCGACATTGGATACAAACCGGAAGGTAAGCGATCGGTCGGAATAGAATTTCAGGGCTTCGTAGGCCATCACCGGACCAAGATCTGATCCACCAATGCCGATATTGACAATATTTTTGATGGGCTTCCCCGTGAAACCCTTCCATGATTCATCCCTGATCTGTTCCGCAAATCCCTTCATTTTACCAAGCACCCTGTGCACTTCCGGCACAACATTTTCTCCGTCAACCCTGATATCGGCATCTGCCGGGGCACGCAGGGCAGTATGCAAAACAGCCCGTTTTTCCGTTGCATTAATCTTCTCCCCCGTGAACATGGCCCTGATCCGGTCCTCCAGACCGCGTTCCCTTGCCAGACCGATAAGCAGGGAAAGGGTCGTTTGGTTGATCCTGTGTTTTGAATAATCAAAATAGATCCCCTCATCCTCAATGCAGAAATCGTTTCTCCGGTCGCTGTTTTGCGCAAACAGCTCTTTGATCGATGTGTGTTTTATCTCGTCCACGTGGGCAATCAGCCTGGCCCATCCATCTGTTGCTGTTAAATTCTTCATCATTCGTTTAAATTTATGATCATCTGAGCCTGAAGAAATACTGCATTTCTTAAAAGCACATAATTTGGTTAAAGTTTAATTTTTTAATCTGTTACTAATTTATTTTTTGCGTAAGGGGATTATTTGCCTCACGTTATAACCACTGCATTCTTACAAGTTATTCGTGTGCTTTACCTGAATCCTTTTCTGGTCAATACTGCTGATCAGGTGGTTCCAGCTATCGGTAAATGAAGCTGCGCCCTCTTCCTGTAAAGTAGCTGCAAGATCTTGTATATCAATGCCCTCTTCCCTGAATTGCTTCAAAACCTCCTCAGTGACCTGGCAAGCAGGGGGAAGCACATCGCCTTTTTCACCATGATCGGCATATGCAAGCAGGGTGTTTTCCGGCATGGTATTGACCGAGAAAGGGGTAACAAGATTTTCGATGTAAAGCACATCGCTCACTGCAGGATCTTTTGTGCCGGTACTGGCCCAAAGCAAACGCTGAGGTGAAACACCTATATTCAAAAGCCTTTGCACCCGTTCCGACTGAAGAAACTGCCGGTAGGCTTCGTATGTCTTTTGTGCAACCGCAAGTCCCAGTTTGTTTTCCAAACCGATCGGTACCTTGCCTGCTACTGCCTTGTCCCAGCGACTCACAAAGACCGAAGCCACTGACCGTACATCAGGGTTCAGCCCCTTACCCGCACGTATTTCCACTCCGTTCAGCCAGGCATTGGCTGCAGCTTCATATTGATCTGCCGAGAAAAGCAAGGTAACATTCACAGGGATCCCTTCAGCAATCACACGCTCAATGGCCGGCAATCCCTCCGGAGTTCCGGGAATTTTAATGAACACATTGGGCCTGTTCACCTGAGAGAAAATGGTTTTTGCCGCCTTGATGGTACTTTCTGTATCATAGGCCAGCAGCGGCGAGACCTCAATGGATACAAAGCCGTCCACACCATTTGTCCGCTCAAAAACCGGCAGAAAAAGGTCGGCTGCACGCTGGATATCCTCAATAGCCAGGGTAAAAAAGAGCTTTTCACTGTCAGTGTCCTGGCCGGATTCACTGATCGCCGTATCATAATCCTCCGACTTCGATATTGCATTGTCGAAGATGGTGGGATTTGATGTTAAACCAGTTACCGACAGTTCTGTGATGTACTTCTCCAGTGTTCTGTCATCCAGGATCTTCCTGGTGATATTGTCCAGCCAAAGGCTGACGCCCTGTTCGTTCAGGGCCTTTGTTTTTGTGTTCATAATTATATTTTTTATCTGTTTGTGACTTTGAAAATTTTCCATGAATTGTTAGAATCCTGCCTGAAATTTTTGGCGTATTTAGTCAGTAAAGTAACCCTCTTTGATTTAGCCTTGCCTGAAAATAAAGCGCTGAGCGTAAAGCCTGAATTTATTGGCATTATTGTTTCGCCGGACTTGTAAACCCGGTTTTTGCGAGCACAATTCAGCACTAATAATAGACTGAGTTAGGAGGTTCGATCTTATTAAGCCTCCTTAGATGCCGCGCTGCATTTGAAAATTCTGCATTCAAAAATGCAATTGTCAGTTCGTACGCCTTTTCACTACCGATGATCCTCCCGCCCATGCACAGCACATTCATATCATCATCCTCCACGCCCTGGTGGGCCGAAAAATGATCGTGGACGAGGGCCGCACGAACACCAGTTACTTTATTGGCAGCGATGGATGCACCAACGCCGCTTCCACAAACTGCTATCCCCTTTACAACTTCTTTGCTGGCAACTGCTTTTGCAAGCGGCAGGACATAGTCGGGATAATCATCTCCGGCATCGAACCGGGAATTGCCAAAATCCACAACTGTGTAATTCTGTGCTTCCAGCCGCTGCTTTAAAAGCTGTTTAATCTCGTGTCCTCCATGATCTGATGCGATACCAATTTTTGTCTTCATTGTTCTTAAGTTTTTATTAATATGACCGGTTGCAGGGGCCATATGTATTTCTAACTAAGCCGGTTGATTTTCCAGATGTACCCGAATTTTTAAGGAACCTCTCTTCTTTGATTCAGAACCTTTACTGCTATCACACCTACAACTCGCAGTAGGTGCCGTCACTGGCCAGGTTTTTACAGGGATAGCGCCAGGTCATGCCCGGATCATCGATGAGGTCATCGGCTTTTTCAGGTCCCCAGGTACCGGCAGGGTATCCGTGCAATGGGATTTCCGGATCATTTTTCCAGGCGTCTAGCACGGGCATCACAAATTTCCATGCTTCAATTACCTCCTCTGTACGCGCAAATAGCGTTGAATCTCCCTTGATGGAATCGAAGATGAGACGTTCATACGCAGACGGCATACGTTGGTTGGCAAGATCGGAGTAATGAAAATCCATGTTCACATTTTGCACTTCAAAACCGGCACCGGGAATTTTCATGCCAAATTTCATCAGGATGCCCTCATCGGGCTGGATCCTTAATACCAGCTGGTTACACGTGCTGCAATCGACCTGTCCGGAGAACAACGAATGGGGTGTGGGTTTAAAATGAATGACCACTTCCGTGACCCGTGTAGGCAGCCGCTTCCCGGTGCGAATGTAGAAGGGCACCCCGCCCCAGCGCCAGTTATCAATATAGAATTTCAGTGCTGCAAAGGTTTCTGTCGTGGAATCCTTCTGCACCCCTTCTTCCTCGCGGTAACCCGGCACTTCCAATCCCTTTATGGTTGAAGCCACATACTGACCGCGGAGGGCTGCATCTTTGACATCCTCTTTTCCGATGGGTCGCAGCGATTGAAACACCTTCAATATTTCATTCCTGATGGCATCGGGCCGTAATGTGGCCGGCGGCTCCATTGCTGTCAGGGCAACCACCTGAAGCAGGTGGTTCTGCACCATGTCGCGCAGCGCCCCCGATCGTTCATAGTAACCACCACGTCCTTCCACCCCGAGACTTTCTGAAGAGGTCACCTCTACATGATGGATATGCCTGCTGTTCCAGAGCGGTTCGAAAATACCGTTGGAGAACCTGGTTACCAGCAAATTCTGTACGGTCTCCTTCCCCAGGTAATGGTCGATCCTGTATAACTGCTCTTCTTCCCAGTCCTCAAGCAACATGTCTTTTAGTTCCAGGGCCGAGTCCAGGTCGTATCCGAATGGTTTTTCAATAATTACCCGTTTCCAGCCTTTGTCCTGCTTATTGAGGCCCGCCGCAGCAAGTTTCTGCGGAATAACACCATATAGTTCAGGAGGTGTAGAAAGGTAAAACATGGTATTCCCCTGGATGTCATGTTGCTTTTCTAACACTGACAGCCGTTTGCTGAGCATTTCATAAGCCTTTGCATCATCATACTGAAGTGCAGAATAATGAAGTCGCTCCGCAAACTCACTGATTTTATCACTGTTATTTGTTTCATTGAATTGTTCCAGGGCCTTCACCATATTCGATCTGAATGCATCATCTGAATATTTGGTCCGGGAAACTCCCAGGATCGCAAAATTATCAGGCAGCAGGTTCTGCACGTAAAGTGCGTAGATGGCGGGAATGAGTTTTCTCTTTGCAAGATCACCCGAAGCACCGAATATGACATAAATAAAACTTTCTTCCATCGATGTATAGTTGTTATCATTTGATTCAAGTGGCCGGTCATCATGTTCGGGATCAATAATCTCCTACATGACAGGCAGTCACTGTTTACTTTTTCGATTTCACTGCATGACCTCCAAACTGGTTCCTGAGGGCAGCCAGCATTTTCATGGCAAACGATTCCTGCTGCCGTGACTGGAAGCGTGCAAACAATGCATTGGTAATCACCGGTGCTGGCACATCCAGGTCAATGGCAGCCTGAATGGTCCAGCGGCCTTCCCCGCTGTCGGGAACATAATCTTCCAGTTTCTCAAGCCGCGGATCCTCTTTAAGTGCATTCACTGCCAGTTCCAGCAACCATGAACGCACCACGCTGCCGTATTGCCACGCATCTGCAACAGCCGGAAGGTCAATGCCAAAAGGCGATTTTTCGAGTATTTCAAACCCTTCGGCATAGGATTGCATCATACCGTACTCGATGCCGTTATGGATCATTTTAACAAAATGGCCGGCTCCGGAGTCACCGCAATAGACATATCCGTCGGTCGGGGCCAGCGTTTTAAAAATGGGCTCAGCGTAATCCGCTGCTTCTTTATCTCCACCGTACATCAGGCAATACCCGTTCTGAAGTCCCCATACACCTCCACTGGTTCCGCAATCGAGGAAAAAGACCTCCTTCTCCCATGCCCTGGCAGCACGTTCCTGTGTTTCTTTCCAGTTCGAATTTCCCCCGTCAATCACAATATCTCCGGGATTCAGAAGTTGAATCAGTTGATCAAGATTCTCATCCACCGGCTTTCCGGCAGGTACCATGAGCCATACAATCTTTCTTTCAGGGAGTTTTCCTGCAAGCTCTTCGACAGATGAGGCCCCGGTCGCCCCGAGCTCCTCCAGACTTTTGACAGGGGCAGGATCGATGTTCCATACCACCACCTCGTGGTTGTCATTCAATAAACGCTGTACCATGTTGTGACCCATTTTCCCCAGGCCGATAAATCCAATTTTCATTTTAATAATTTTAAATTTTATAGTTCATCTGATGCTCTTAATGTCAATCTGTTAAAGATACCTGGCCTCAGATGTGAAATAATCCTCAGTATGTACATCAATATTGTGGTCATGCCCCGGTGCTTATAAATCTCTAAAAGCGGATGTTGTACTAACTGATGAAAGAGTCGGAAAATCCCCGAAACCTTACAGAATAAACCAGGTAATTTTCAGCATATTTGATTTAATGTTTAAAAATTTCTTTCAGACAATGAGTAGTTGGTTTTTCCGATACTGACACGCGCTTGCTGTTTTTAACAACTGTTTCACATTTCAGAACAGGAAGGCGGAGCCAATATACAGTCCCCGGGTTCCCATCTGGCTGTCTGCAGAATAGCCGTAATTGACCGAGATCACATTATTGGCGTTGTAAATGAAATACAATCCTGCACCCACAGTGGCATGCGGCCTTTGCTTCATGTCCCGGAACAGGTCGCCGCGGTATGTTAACGGAATCCCTCCATCGGCAAAATCACAGGTATCGGTGATCATCGCCACATCGCTAAACAAGATCGCTTCCGTGTGCCAGCCGAGACCCGGCAACCTGAATGAAAACAGACTTTTCCTGAACTCAACGTTCCCAAGCAGAAAGCCGTCTGCTGCAATGCGGTTCCTGTTGATGCCCCGCAATGTAAATGCGCCACCCGGACCGTCATGATTTTCAAGACTTGAATGAAATACCGGAAGGGCATAAAAGGGAATGGTACCGGCGATCTTTTGCTGACTGCTCAGGCGGTAGGCAACAATTGCCCCGACGGCAGGAACCGGAATATACTGACGCAGCGTAGTCACATGCCTGATAAAAAACGAGCTGCTTACCCAAGGTGGAGAAATGATGAAATAGCTCTCAAACCAGGTTCCGTCCTTGCAATGGATCTTGCCCTGGCGTGTATCATAAATAACTCCGGAAGAAAAGGTCAGCAAATCACCTCCGGCTTGCTCCTCTGCCGGAATCACCCCCCAGTCGACATACTTTTTATATAAAGTGGTAGATTCGGCGCTGTTACCATGCGAATCATCCGGAATATCAAAACGCTGATAGTCAATGTCACTCATTGCGTACCGGTTGTATTCCACCCCGGTAAAAAAACGAAACTCACTGGAGGTGAGATGCTTTTGAAGCAGGGCCCGTACGCACATAAGTTTACGGTGGTGGGAATAAAAGTACTTGTTGATATACGCGGTATGTTCAGCATCAGTAAATTCAGGGTAATAGGCAGTATTCAGCCCATTGAACCCATAAAAATCAAGGGCGATGTCCTCGATATACGATGCCTCGAAAGTAAACACCGACCGGGGCATCAGCCGTTCCGTGTCGTACAGCACAGAGTAATTGGATGTTCCTTTGGTGCTGTTGTAGAGCCTGAGCCTGACATGCTGCACATAATCGGGCAAAAGGCTTTTTTCACTGTAATCAAAAAGATTGATCACTGCCCCGTAACGCAATCCAAGGTCCGAATCATAGGATAACACCGGTGTTCCTCCCCAGGCAAATGACTTTGCTGTGCTAACCGGATCGCTATCAATAAGGGTATCATTACCTGTAGTGGCCTCCTGGGAAAAGAGGGCCGGCACTTGATCCCAAAAATGAACGGAAGCAGCTGACGGAACATAACGCATGAATTTGTTTAGAGGAAACTATCAAATACGCCCGTCACCTTCTCACGGGTAAGCAAACCTGAATGGGTAAAGACCTCCTCGCCCCCGTGAAACATCCTGAAATAAGGCACGCTGCCAATCTGCAGCTCCTTTACAAGTCGTTTACTGGCATCCGCATTGATCTTCACCACGTCAATCTTTCCTGCATAGGCGGTTTTCAGACTGTCGATCATGGGCATCATCTGCCTGCATGGTCCGCACCACGGCGCATAGAAGTCAATAAAAACCGGCCGTTCAGATTCCAACAGGGCAAAATATTCATCAGATTCCATCTTGTGTTTGGTATCCGGACGGGCATCCGGCTCCACCACTACGGCAAGGTCGAGCAGTTCCCATTCCATGATGCCGCGTTCAAGATTATACACGTTTTCATACCCGTTTTTCACCAGGATCTCAGCGGCACGCTGACTCCTGTAACCTGTATTGCAATAAAGGTATACTGGTTTGTCTTTGGGAAGCAGCAACAGCTTTTTCTTAAAATCCAATGCATAATAATTCAGCTGACCCGCATCCTCAATATGACCATTGGCAAATTCTGTAGGAGTACGGACATCGATCAGGGTAACCCGTTCGTTTTCTAAAATGCTTTGTAGCTCAGAAGAATGAAGTTGACTGACTTTCTCTGGCTGCCCCGAGGCTATTGCCGCAACAAGCAGCATTCCGATGGAATAAAGATATCTGTTCATAGTAATTTTTTACGTTTGAACAGATAGTCGCAGAAAAGTGGAAACCTTACAGCAGGGTAGTATTGTCCGGAAATATCAGGCTCTGAAAAGCTTTTGCATTATTTGATATACTGGTGACGCACCGGAATGTGCTTTTTAATAGCAAGCTGAAAATAGAATTTGGATGTTGCGCTCAGGGTGAATCAGATATGCGACTATTTCATTTCAGAGAGTTTCTCGTTGATGGCCAGCTTCAGGTTTTTCAATTCATCCGGTGAGAACTCCTTTTTCTGATCCAGGGAGATTCCCTTTTCAAGAAAAACACTCTGCTTTTCATAACCCGAACAGGCATCACACATCATCTTGTGCATTTTCAGCTGCAGCCTTTCCTTTGCCGACAACCTGAAATGTATTTTTTTCTCAATCAGCTCAGTCGCCTTGAGACATGACAAGAACATGGTATGCATAATTTTTTTCATCGTTCCTCCTAATTGAACCAGTTTTCTTCCACACAATTTCGTAACTGCAGTTTCGCCCTGTGAATAATCTGCCAGAAATTAGTAGGAGTAATATCCAACTCCTGACAAATCTCTTCACCGTTTTTATTCATCAGGTATTTCAGTTGCACACAGGTATTCCATTTTTCAGGCAGTGCTCCCAGGCATTCCTGCAACACCTCGATGAATTCAACATCATCCAGCAGGTGCGTATCCTCTTCCTCGCCCCACTTCTGGGGACGTCGCTCTTTCTTCCAGTCGCCTCCCTCATCGAAAAAAGTGGAAAATACCTGTTTTTCCACCCGCACAGGTTGCCTGACCTTTCTTCGGTAATGATCAATGATCTTGTGATTAAGGATGGAATACAGCCATGTTTTCGGCGTGCTGTCCCCTTTGAATTTATCGAGCTTTTCCGCTGCTGCCAGGAAGGTATCCTGCACCAGGTCACTGGCCAGCTCTGCGTCCGACACCTTATGCAGCGCCCATGAATAAAGATCATCGGTATAGGTCTCCACCCATTCGGTCAGGTTGTATGTGTCTGTTTTCGGCATAAGTTCACCTTTCTTTGTACTTTTTACTCTGTTCCCTCCCCACAAATCTGTTCCAAATATCTGATTATTCGGTGATTTTACAAAATCCTATGTCCAAAGGGAAGGATCGAAGACAGGATTGAAGTAGTGCCTAAGGAAAGATCGAAGGTAGGTTTGAAGGTAGGATTGCAGTAGAGACGAAGGAAAGATTGAAGGAAGGATCACAGGAAGGTTTATCGAAAGATTCACAGGAAGGATCCGAAAGAACCATACATCCACAACCCCATTTCTGCAAACCATTCGTTTTTCGTTAGCTCTTCAGGCCGATATCTCCCTTTTATCCTTTAATTTACCAATCAAAATCAGTATTTTCACACGCTCAAAAATACCATTATGAACAAACCGCAACTTGATAATAAGTGGCAGTCTGCCATCCTGATCACCCTTCGGTTCCTTATCGGCTGGCACCTGCTGTACGAAGGAATTTATAAACTCGTCCATCCCGAATGGTCCTCCATTGCCTTTCTCGCTCAGTCGGAATGGATTTTTTCGGGGATCGCCGAATGGATCATCTCAGATGCAGGGATCCTGCACATGGTGGATCTGCTGAATACCTGGGGACTGACCGCCATCGGACTCGGACTGGTCCTCGGACTATTCACCAGGCCTGCTGCCATCGCCGGAACAGCTTTACTTATGCTGTATTACCTGTTCAACCCGCCCTTTATCGGTGCAGGAGCCTCTGTTCCAATGGAAGGAAATTACCTGCTGGTGAACAAGAACCTGATCGAAGCCGTGACCCTGGTGCTGATTGCGGTATCGCCCGCTGCCAAAAGGTACGGGCTGGATATGCTGATTGAAAACAACAGAAAAAAGAAATAAACCTATGTCTTCAGGTAAGGATAATAAAAAACAACCGGGAAAAAACCCCGGGAAAAACAAACAATCACCGGATGCACACGGATCTGCGAAACAGCCGGGCACTGCTGCCGGGGGACAAAAGCAGGATGGAAAGACTTCCGGGAATGAACAGCAACCAAATGGTGCGTCTGAAGAAGGACGGCAGACGAACAGTGCCCGTGCAGGGGAACAACTTCCGGGTGGAGCTTCCGGGGGACCGGACGAACCCGTTATTTCCTCCGGAGAGAAGAACCGTTCCGGCCTGGGAAGAAGGAACATGCTCAAAGCCCTTGCAGGGGTACCTGTATTAGGACTTTTTGGGGTCCAGGTACTCAGGAAGCTGGATTATGATGACAAGCACAACGCAAGGAAACAGATCGTGAAGGAACTGGGGCTGGAAGACCTGCCGGATGTTGTGAAACCCATTGCAAAAAGCGGGGGGCACCTGATCAGGATCGGGGTCATCGGCTTTGGTGTCCGGGGAACCCAACTCTCTGAATCACTGGGGTTCATGCCAAAGGACAAATTGGAGAAAGCACTGAAGAATAATGCATCGCTGTCGAAAGCCAGGCTGGAAACACAACTGGAATTTGGAAACCTGGATGTGGCCATCACCGGGATTTGTGATGTGTTCGACCTGCATGCCGAAAGGGGGCTGGATATTGCGAGACACGACATTTTTACAGGCGGTGAAATCGCCAGGAAACACGGGGTTAAGCGGTACCTCAGGTACCATGACATGCTGGCCGATCCGGAGATCGATGCAGTGATCATTTCCACACCGGACCACCACCATGCCAGGATGACCATCGATGCAGTGAAGGCAGGCAAGCATGTATACTGCGAGAAGGCAGTGGTTCACAGGGAAGATGAAATTGAGCCGCTTTATGCTGCAGTGAAAAACAGCAATGTTGTCTTCCAGCATGGGCACCAGTACATGCAGACCACCGCGTTCCAGCAGGCAAGGGAGATCGTCCGCCGCGGCATGCTGGGAGATATCTCCCACATGGAGACCACCACCAACCGCAATTCCGTCACCGGCGCATGGATCCGCCACCTGGACAGCAAAGGGAACCCCAAGCCCGGAGATACAAAATCCATCGACTGGAAACAATGGCTGGGCAAGGCTCCCGACGTACCCTTCAGCATAGAACGTTATTATGGTTGGGCGCGCTTTTTTGACTACGATACCGGGCTCTATGGCCAGCTGTTTTCACACGAATACGACGCGGTCAACCAACTGCTTGATGTGGGTATCCCGAAAACGGTGGCGGCAACGGGCGGACAGTACTATTACACCGATTACTACGGCCAGATGCCGGATGTGCTGCATACCAATTTTGAGTTTCCCGACAAGGGATACACCCTCACCTACAGCGCCAATCTTACATCATCCAAAAACAGGCCGAGAACAGTATATGGGAGGGACGCCTCCATGACCTTCGGGGGTGAACTGACCCTGACCCCTGACGGAGATTCGGAAAAATATGCAGACCTGCTAAAGAGAGGTTTGGTGGATCCGTCACGGCCCATGATCGAGATCCGGCAGGGAGCCAGCCTGGATTCTGCGCTGGATGCCGTTACATCTGCCTCTGTGCAGTATTATGCCGCCCGCGGACTTGTCTCCACGAACATCGGGGGCAAAGAATGGGATCCCAACCACCTGCACCTGAGGGAGTGGATCGATTGCATACGCAACGGGGGCACTCCTTCATCGGGTATCGAGAAGGCCTATCCTGAAGCGGTGACCCTCGCCATGGCAGATATCTCCTACCGGGAGAACTGCAGGACACGGTGGAACCCGGTGGAGAGGAAAATTGAAAGGATCTGACCATTACCGCCTCAGATACTGCCTGAAACGGTCCGACATACTGAAGTACGTATACTTTCCTGAATGTTCACCTGTGGCCATCACCTGGTCCCCGGTCACCTGGTAGGTGCTTTTCTCTCCTGCAATCCGGGAAAAATAGATATTGTGTTCCACGTCCTGGTCGTCGATCATGACCACGAAAATCAGATTCTCGTCAATGGAGGTGCTCAGGATATGGCCACATAGCGGACAATAAAAATCAAGGGGTTCTCCCTCCCTGTATTCAAACTTAGGGTGTTTCACACTGTCGTAATTACCAATCAGCGGTGAGAGCAGCAGGAGTCCGCATTTCTTTTTCTGATTGCGGACCCTGAATATGATCCGGTCCCCGACCTTGAGATGCCCGCGGCAATGGGGACAAATGAAATAGTTTTCCATGTTGCCAGGGATTTGGGGTTTTGTACAAGGTACGAAATTCAAAAACGGAAATCAATCTCATTTTGATAATCCATTCTCAAAACAATAAACCACAGCCAGGGATTGTTATCTATAAGTAGCTGATTATATTGCGTATACTCTGCCGGCGCAGTCCGGGGTACAATTGTTGAACCATATGTGCAGATCAATAAATTTAAATACTGCAGTGTATGGAGCGACAGATTATGAAAGAAGTCGATGTGCTGATCTTTGAGGATGACCATTATTATAATAATTTACTTGCAAAACGACTCAATGACCTGAATCACAACCCAAAGATCAACCTGAATTACCAGCTCAGGATCAGGCAGGTATTCGATCCCGGTCATTTCCTGGAGGAGGCGGATCCTGTGCTGGAAAAAGACAGGCAGACCATCGCATTTATCGACTATTACCTGGGAAGAGGCATTACCGGGACAGAACTGTCGGGAAAATTACTGGAGATGAATGAAACGGTGAAAATTATCATCCTGTCACAGTCGGAAGAGGTTATTCACCGGCTGCGAAATGCAAAACCCCGGAACAACATGTATACCAGTCTTGTTAAATATGAACATACCCCCGAGATGTGCAGCATCATCGTGGAAAATTATTTGAAAAACCTGTAACCATTTCATGCCAAAACCCAGGATCCCAATACCGGTAAGGATCGGAATGTTGCTTTTCATCGGCCTGACGGTCATCATTGGAGGCGGGTACCTGTCCTACAGGAGCCTGGTGAAGGTGGTAGATACCATTCACCAGGAAAAGGCCGCCGAGACCGGGCTTCCGGCGATCAGGTACCTGACCACTTCCATGGAGCAGGCAGAAAACTATATCAGGCTTTACGGGATCACCCGCAACAGGTCCTACCTCCGGGATTACAATCAGCTGACTGAGAAAATCGACTCCAACATCACCGTGCTGTATACCCACTATCCCGAAGACATCTGGTTCACTTCGAAGATCGACACCATCAATATGCTTTTTGAACAGAAGAAGGAACTCTGGCAGGAAATGAGCAATATCTGGGAACGCAGTACCTCTTCGAAATCGATATCGAACCTTACCGACGAAATCCAGGCGGAAGGAGTTGTACCGGACAGTTCGAGACGGATCATCGACAGGCTGTTCTTTAACAACAGGGAGCGCCAGTCGATCACTGATGCAAAGGTCATTGAAATACTTAAAGAGCTGGAACGCGACGAACGGCAGTTCGAAAACAGCCTGACAGAACATGAGATCAGGCTGGCGCTTACAAGCAACCTCCTGTTCGATGCGTTTATCTCCCTCCTCACCCAGCTGGAAGAATATGAACTCGAACTGGAAAGACACAACCAGCAGGAGGTGGATCAACTGGCCAGTGAAGCCTACCGGCTGATGGGCGCTTTTTTTCTTTTCGGAATATTGCTTGGCGTATTCGGACTCTTTATCCTGGTACAGTACATCCGCAAAAACCAGGCCTACAACAAGATACTCATTAAGTCACGCCGGGATGCCGAAGACCTGGCCAGGTCGAAAGAACACTTCATGGCCAATGTCAGCCACGAGATCCGCACACCCCTCAATGCCATCACCGGATTCATCAAGCAGATCCTCTCCAGTCCCATCGACAGGGAGGTAAAAGACAGGCTGAAAATTGTGGATGCCGCCGGAGACCAGCTCATCAGGCTGATCAACGACGTTCTTGACTTCAGCAAGTTACAATCCGGGAACCTGTCGCTGAACAACATTCACTTCAGACCGGAAGTCCTCATCTCCGATGTATGCATGATCTTCAGCGAAATGGCCGACAAAAACGGTAACGTGATCAAACAGGATACCGCCCGGCTGAAAGACCTGGTGCTGTTCGGAGATACACACCGGCTCCGGCAAATACTCTACAACCTGCTCAACAATGCTGTTAAATTTACCCGAAATGGAATCATCTATGTCCAGGCTTTCGCACGGGAGCTGACTGAACATGAACTGGAATTGCGGCTCGTCATAAAGGACAATGGAATGGGGATCGAATCCTCCAAGCTGGACAAGATCTTCGAGGAATATTCCCAGGCCGATAATGATATCTCGATCCGTTACGGTGGTACCGGCCTGGGATTGTCCATCGTGAAAAAACTGGTGGACCTGTTCAACGGGGAGATCCACATTGAAAGCAGGAAAGGCGCGGGCACAAAGGTTACCTGCAACCTCGTCTTCCCAAAAGGGGATCCGGATTTGATCGTGGCCTCCCGCGAAGATCCGGTACAGTTAATCCTCCCGGAAGGATTGCGCATACTCGTGGCAGACGATGAACCCTACAACCAGGACCTGATTGCAATGATCCTCGAAAAATGGAACGTTCACTTCGATGTGGCAAAGAACGGCCTGGAAGCAATCGAACTGATCAAAAAAACACCGTATGATGTCGTCCTGATGGATGTGAGAATGCCGGTGATCAACGGGATCATGGCCACAAGATTTATCCGTGAAACACTCGGCCGCTCAAGACAGGAAGTGGTGGTCATTGGCATCACCGCGGACATTTCCCGGCACGCAGATGAAAACCTGGACGAACTCTTCAACCATATCCTGGTAAAACCTTTCCTGGAAGAGGAGCTGTACGACGCCATCACAGGACGGGAAAAGTCCGGTGGACCGGGAGAGGGGAAGACCGGGGGACCGGGAGATGGGGAGACCGGGGCAGCAAAGGCAGGGCGGCCAGCATCACAGGATGTGGAGCACATGGCCGATCTTTCGGGGCTGCTGCGCGATTCCGGGAACGATACCGGGTTTGTAAGGGAAATGATCGACCAGTTCAAAGATTCCACCCTGGAAGGCCTAGGGGAAATCAGGTCGGAGCTCGAAAAGAAGCATTATTCAGCAGTGGCAGACCTGGCCCACAAACTTGCACCAGCCAGCAGGCACCTGAGAATTACCCGGCTGCTGGACAAACTCAAGGAGATAGAGACACTTGCCGATAACAAGAACGGTAGTGAAATTGTTATACTACTGGATGAAGCGGAAGCATTAACGAACCGCGCAGTGCAATGTCTCAATGCGCAGTATGAGCAACTGAATGCATAGTGCTCCGCAATCCCCCGCAAATACAACATCATGAAACCTATGAGCAACCAACCGCTTAAAATATTTATCGTTGAAGACAATGACTGGTACAACAGGCTGCTGGTACACAACCTTTCCCTGAATCCTGATTACCAGATCGAAAGTTTCTTTTCGGGCCGCGATTGCCTCGATCAACTGCACCAGGAACCCGACGTGATCACCCTCGACTACAGGTTGCCCGACATGAGCGGCATCGAGGTCCTGCGCAGGATCAAACAGGAGAACAAGGACATCCAGGTCATCCTCATCTCCGAGCAGAACGACATTGAAGTGGTTGTTGAACTGCTGAAGGAAGGTGCGTATGACTATATTGTAAAGACAAATGATATCAGGGAACGGCTGCACAACACCATTCAGAATATACAAAAACATATCGGGCTGCAGCATGAAATCACTGCCCTGCGGAAAGAGATCCAGAAAAAGTACGTGTTCAGCAATACAATCATCGGCGAAAGCGACGTGATGAAAAACATCCATGACCTGATCAACAAGGCCCTGACCACCAATATCAACGTTTCCATATCAGGCGAGACCGGGACCGGGAAAGAGCTCGTTGCCAAGGCAATCCATTACAATTCAAACCGGAAGTCACAACCTTTTGTCGCTGTGAATGTTTCCGCCATTCCTTCAGAACTGGTGGAGAGTGAATTGTTCGGGCATGAAAAAGGGGCATTTACAGGTGCATCCTTTCAGCGCAAGGGAAAATTTGAAGAAGCCGACGGCGGAACACTGTTCCTGGATGAGATCGCGGAGATGGATATCGCGTTCCAGGCAAAATTACTGCGGGCCCTCCAGGAAAAGGAAATCACCCGGGTCGGCAGTAACAAGGACATACAAGTGAATTGCCGCATCATCATCGCCACCAATAAAAACCTTTCGCAGGAAGTGAAAAAGGGCAATTTCAGACAAGACCTTTACTACCGGCTGATGGGCCTGCCCATTGAACTCCCCCCTCTGCGTGAAAGAGATAAGGACGCATTGATTCTTGCAAAATATTTCATGACCACCTTCTGCGAGGAAAACAACCTGCCTCCCAAAAAAATCTCAGCCGGCGCAAGAAAAAAAATCCTCGGACACCCGTTCCCGGGCAATATCAGGGAGCTAAAATCGGTGATCGAACTGGCAGTTACCCTTTCCGACAGCGAGGAGATTTCCGAAGCCGATATCCTGTTCAGCAGCGAAGAATTCCTGGAAAACGAAATACCAGGGGACCTGACCCTGAAGGAATACGAGCAACGCATCGTCTTCTCCTACCTCAGTAAATACAATAACGACGTAAAACTGGTGGCAAAAAAACTCAACATCGGAACAGCCACCATCTACAGGATGCTCAAAAGTGCCAAGTCAGCACCAACACCTGTATCAAAATGATAAATATTTTTCATTTTGAGGCAGTTATCCGAATATGTCACAATCCTTTATTACTGATTTTCAATATTTTATGATTTTTTACGTGTTCTGGTATACCATTTGGTTGAACATGGTCTGAATGTTTAACCAAAACGATATACAATGAAGAATCAAATGGATCAAACCGGGAATGGCGGAAACGCAAAAAAATCCGGCAGCCAGTCAGAAAAAGGATACAAGAGGAACATAGTGATCCTCATTACTGCAGTTGCAGCTATCCTGCTCCTGTCAGGCGGTGGGGCAGCGTATTATTACCTGAACAATGGCTATCAAAGGATCGGTCGGCTGGAAGAAGAGAAAACCGAACTGACCCAACAACTCCTTACACACGACTCCCTGGTGAATGCATGGATGCAATCAATGGTGCTCATTGAAGAAGACCTGCGGGCGTTACAGGGAAAAGAACAATCACTGATCGAAAAATCAAACGATCCTGAACTTACCCCCGACATCAGGGAAGCCATTCTTGCAGAAATACAGGACATCAATACATTGCTTGAAGAAAACAAGGCCCGGATCAGGGATTTAACCAATAAACTGAATAAGTCGGGTGTGACAATCGCTGCACTGAACGATAAGGTGCAGTCGCTGGAGGAAACCCTGGCGATGCGCGACAGTTCATTAAATATTCTGAAGGTGGAACTTACCGACAAGGAATTTAAACTTGCTGAACTGAACGTGGTTGTCGATAGCTTACATGAGGATATAGAAATAAAAAATCAAGATATCCAGGCCTATGAACAGATGGTGGATGCACAGTTCGCTGAACTCAACAAGGCATTTGTTGCAACAGGAAGTGCAAAGGAACTGGAGGAAAAAGGTCTGATCACCCGCGAAGGCGGATTCCTTGGACTGGGGAAGAGCAAAACACTGACCCCGGACCTGAGTGAAGAACCTTTCGAAAAGGTAGTGATCACCGAAACCCAACGGATCATGCTCAATTCCAAAAAAGCCGAGCTGATCACAGAACACCCGACCGCATCATACGAGATGGTGGAAAACGATACCATTGTATCCTACATCGAGATTAAAGACCCTGCAGAATTCTGGAAAATCACGCGATACGCAGTAGTAGAAACGAAACAGTAACAATAATAATAAACACATGATCATGAAAAAGAAAGCTTTATTTAGTATAGTCACGGTAATCGCAATTTCATTCACATCATTCACTGCCTGCAACCAGCAGGACGGATCTGAAGGCGATGAAAATCAAATGGAAAATAATGTATCGGACCGCTCCGAAAACCTGGAAGCATTGAAAGCAGAGTTAAAAGATGTCGGAACCGAGATCGAACAACTGACATCAGAGGAAACTGCATCATTCAAAGCCGAAGCTGAAGAGGTCATTACCGGGTTCAAGGGCAGGCTCAATGCTTTCGAAAACCAGGCAGAAGCCGCAGGTGAAGAGATCAGCGAGTCCACCCGCACCGCAATCGACAGCCTGGAACAGCAGGCGGTCAGGATTGAGTCCAAACTTAAGGTGCTTGGTGAAACCACCGAAGAGAAGGCAGTTGAATTCAGGGAGGAACTGAAACACGACTTCAACGATCTCGGCGAAAGCATCAGGAATTTCTTTAAAGAAAATGCCTGATGGGTATTGGCGGACCGAAACGTCACACCCCGACAAAAGCAAAGGGGACCTGATGACCTGACCTGCCGGGATTTCCGGGATTCAGAGAACTTCAGGTATTCAAAACCTTTTGGATCATCCCGGGCTTTCCGGATACTTACGGTCATCAGTTCATGAATGAGATGAAATACAAAAACCAATATGAATTTTAAACAGGAAAAAGTATGAAAAAAGTAGTTTTAGGAATATTTATTGCAATCCTGGGCGCAGCATGCTCAGAAACTGATACCAAAGGTGATGCCGTGTTAAAGGTACACCTGACAGATGCCCCTGCCGCATATGAGGAAGTGCTGATTGACGTCGTAGATGTCATGTACCACCTTACCAGTGAAACAGATTCAGGCAGCTGGAAATCGCTTGAAGTTGTAAATGCAGGTGTATATAACCTGCTCGATTTCACCAACGGACTGGATACCTTGCTGGCAGAGGAAACCCTGCCCACCGGAACCATCTCGCAGATGCGGCTGGTCCTCGGCGAAAACAACCAGGTGAAAAAAGATGGCGTGTATTACGACCTGAAAACCCCATCTGCACAAACCTCAGGTTTGAAGTTCCTGGTCAACGCCGAACTGATGGCAGGACTGGTATATGACCTGTGGATTGATTTTGATGCAGCACGTTCCATCGTTGAGACAGGGAATGGGAAATTCATCCTGAAACCGGTGATCCGGACCTACACAGAAAGCATTAGTGGCGCCATCAAAGGCGTGGTGGATCCGGCGAACAGCAATGCTTACGTCATGAGCATTTCGGCAGACGACGACACCGTGGGAACCTTTGCCGATACGATCTCCGGTAAATTCCTAATCGGAGGACTTGCAGCAGGTATGTACGATTTGTATATTCAACCTGCAGCATTGGATTCCGTCGCTGTTGAAGATGTTGAGGTTAGCCTCGGTGAGGTAACCCAACTGGACACCATTTTTCTTGTAAATGATTGATTAAGTACGAATTGCAGCAAATTCAGGTCCGGTCACAGTCACATGTGGCCGGACTTTTTTGTACAAATGATATGTGCAGCAGCAGCCTCTCATCCTGGAAAAGTTATGCAAATTTTTGCCGCAGTTCGCCCGGACTGAGCCCCGTCTTCTTCTTGAAATAACGACTGAAATAATGAACGGAGCTGAAACCCAGTTGATAACATATCTCCTTAATACTGAAATCGGCAGGCAGCTGGGCACACCATGTGTACACAATACCTGGATCCCCGATGGCTCCAAGGACACACCGGTTGACCGCAACGGTCACAGGGCCATTCTGAAAGCATCGCTGGACGAGGCGATGGCTGTCGAATATCCAGCAGCTCATATGAAAGATGCCGTGGAAAGCAAACTGTTCAGGATCGGTGCGGGGCAATTACCTGGACCGGGTCAACATCGGGCTGGATTTCTTCGACGCCTCGATCAATCGCATTGGTGCATATGTAGTGGGAACACGCGCCGCAAAAAAAGCCTTCATGATCGCTTTGCTGGAACCCACCGGAAAATTGAAGACTTACGAAGAATCAGGCAGGCTTTTCGAGCGCCTGGCCATGCGGGAAGAACTCAGGACAAAACCGTTTGGTGCTGTCTGGGATTACTATTGCCTGCAGGAGGGTGTGGCCGTGGGGGAGGACCTGATCACTGAAATTCAACGCTACGAATCCGAGGTACTTTCTGAACGAAAGTAAGACCGGGTGCGGTCCGGATCAAAATCCCAACTGCCAGGATGATTTCCTGGCTTTATGGAGAAAAAGAAACGCTTTTGAAAAGGAACGGGCCGAACCCGGTCAGGGTATTTCATAAAAAGCAGGATATCCGGCAAGATATCCGGCAAGCACAACTCCCTGCAACTCCCTGGCACCTTCCACTACGCAGGCTGCATTCAGTTGCGCCCCCATGGCGTTGGTATGTGTGGTTTCTCCCGGGGGAAAATACAGTGCTGTTACACGTTCCTGTCCGGCTGCATCATAATGATCGCAGATCAGTTGGTTCAGATCAATGAACGCCGCTCCTTCCTGTTGTGCTGCAGCTGCTGCCCATTGCCCGTAACTGTCTACGGAACGATTCACTTTTCCATCTGTCCAGTGGTTCCTGGGGATGGGGGAGCAGACAATGGGAGTTGCCCCCTTTTCCCTGGTCTCCCTGATATACTGACGGATGTACCAGCCATAGGTATGTACAACTTCAGCTTTGCCTGTTAGCAGGTTTTCAATTTCAACAGATTCCTCTCCATTACCGGCGATTGTCCCCCGTGCCCGTTTTTCATCGTTAACCGGGCTGCTGTCGTTGTGACCAAACTGCATGATCACAACATCCCCCGGCTGCAGGTCATCCAATACCGACTGCCATAACCCGAGGGTACGAAAGGTGCGGCTGCTGG
Source organism: Bacteroidales bacterium (assembly GCA_029210585.1). Lineage (GTDB taxonomy): Bacteria > Bacteroidota > Bacteroidia > Bacteroidales > M55B112. Next base: position 71,617 of record JARGFP010000003.1, on the reverse strand, counting down.
TTCCTCCCAGGGCGCGATTTTCAACATTCAGCCGCGAGCGGTCAAAGAAATCAGCCACAGGAGCTCCCCAGCCCCATTCGCCATTGGAACCATCACCTTTTGTACCGTTGCGCACTGTGGAGTTTCCTATGGTATACAGCGTGGGAAGACCGGGATCCCGTTCCGGCTGCACACCGGGCATCCATGTGGATGTCATCCATTCTTCCACCTGTTTCACCATCACGCTGGGACCATAGGGGGTAACACTCCTCCCGCTTGCCGATAATTTTTCCTCCAGCGGGTGATGAATGGCACGCAATCCCGCTACAACCAGGGCAGCATTCATGTAAGCCCCCTCCGCACCCGTATGTGTATGGTCAACGGGGAACAATTCCCTGACCCGCACCGGGCCCAGCATGGCGTATTGGTCTGCGGTCATATTGCGCAGGTCGATAAAGTCTATACCTGCATGTGCCGCTACTTCCGCTGACAGGTTGCAGAATTTGTTATCCCGTTCGATTTCACCGCCCGGCCATACGTTTCTGGCAGTCATACTGAGCACAACCGGGGTGGCTCCTTTTTCCTGTACATCGCCGATCATTTTCCGCAGGTACCACCCGAAGGTGTGCACGGTTTCGGGCTTGCCTGTCACCTGGTTGATGATCTGCAGGGTATCCTCCCCGATCCCGGGGATGGAACCCCGTGCCCGAGAGTCATCATTGATCTTCCCTGCATCATTATGTCCGAATTCAATCAGCACATAATCGCCCGGCCGCAGATCGTTGTTCAGGCTGTCCCACCAACCCTCAGTGATAAAAGTACGGCTGCTGCGACCTCCCCTTGCCCGGTTGTCAACGGCCACTCTTTCCGGATCAAAAAAGACCTGGAGGTGGCTTCCCCATCCGTTCTCTGCACCATTGCTTGCAGTGGAGTTTCCGGCAATGAAAATGGTCGGTGGTTGTGGTGGTGTTTCTGACAGCTTTGGTGGTGTTTCTGGCAGCTGTGGAGTTGAAAACAGCAGTGAGATGCGCACGGTCAGCAGAACAATGCTGAAAATATGGAATGCGGCGGAACGCGGAAGGTATTTCAATACTGATGTTTTAAAAATCATAAGCTGTTGATCATCTTTGTTACTTTATATATTCATTGCCAGTGTCCGGGTTCCCTTATCTTTTTTCAGCAGTAGCCCTGTATTCGGAAGGTGTGATCCCGAAATGTTTCTTGAAGGTTTTACCAAAATAGTTGGGATCATTGTATCCGATGGAAAACCCTATTTCATTGATGGTGTTCCTGGAAGAACTCAGCATCCGGGCTGCCGCCTTCATCCTCAGGATCCTGATGTATTCATTCGGAGAAAATCCAATGGAGGCCTTTACTTTTTTGAAAAACAACGTGCGGCTGATCCCCATCTGCTCCACCAGGAATTCAACATCCAGGTTGCTGTTGGACAGATGCTCATTGATTAAATTCTGCACCGTGGTGATAAATTCTGAGTCATCCTCTCCACGCCTCCTGTCCTGTATTACGTTCTCCCTGGTTTCATTGTCAAAACGTTTGATCAGCTTTTTTCGCTGCAGGATGGTTTTGTCTATTTTCGTAAACAGGTAATTCAGGTTGAAGGGCTTTTCAATGTAATCATCTGCCCCGCTGGCAATACCTTCGATCTTCATCTCTTCCGAAGATTCGGCAGTAAGCAGGATCACGGGGATATGGCTTGTATAGTAATTGTCTTTTATTGCACGTGTAAGCTCATATCCGTTCATCACCGACATCTTTACGTCACTCAGAACAAGATCCGGCAAATGTTTCCGGGTCATCGACAGCCCCTGTTGACCATCTCTCGCTTTATAAACCTTGAATTTTTTAGAGAGTTCGGTACCCAGGTAATTCAGCATCTCTGTGTTGTCCTCAACAATCAGGATAGAGGCCATGTAGGAATTCACATGAATATGCTCCTCTCCAACATGCAACGGAGTGGAAACGATGGTCTCAATATCATCGATCGGATGAAAGTCAAACGAAAGTTTTTTGTCACTCTCAAGAAGCATCTCTTCACTGGTGTAGGAAGCTGGTCCAACAGGAATACTGATGGTAAAGACAGCTCCACCCTCCTCCTTATTTCCCGCTTCAATTTCCCCCTTGTGCAGGTACACCAGTTCCCTGGTGAAGAAAAGTCCGATACCGGTACTGCTCTTGCTCATATAGAACCTGTCGAAAATCCGGGGAAGTTCATCTACCGAAATTCCCGGGCCCTCGTCTTCAACTGTGAAGACCAGCTTTTTATCAGATTCATCTATTTGCATGTTTAATGTAACCTCTTTCCCGGCAGGGGTGAATCGAAATGCATTGGATAAAAGATTGTAGGTGATCTTCTCCAGTTGAGCAAAATCTGCATAACCAAAATATTCATCCAGGTTATGTTCAAAACTGAATTTAATATTCAGTTTCTTTGACAAAGGGAGAAAAATCAGGTAAATCTCATTAAAAAACGCAACCAGATTCAATTCCGTAATCTTCAATTGCATCCTTCCCTCTCTCAATTTCCTGAAATCCAGCATTTGTTCGATCAGCCGCTTGAGGTAGGTTGCATTGTTCTTTATTTGAACGCCTTTCTGTCTCGAAAAATCTGAACTCTTGTGACTGTTGATGATCTCTTCCACAGGATTTAAAATCAGTGACAAGGGCGTCTTGAACTCGTGCGAAATATTTGTATAATATTCAATGCGCTTCTCTGTAATCGCCTTTTCTATCTTCAGTTTATTCTGGATCCTGATTTGCCTGAAAACAATGATCGCGGCAGCAACCAGGAAAACCAGGAGGATCAACGAGATTAACAGGTTTCCCTCAATGGATTTCCAAAAAGGCGGATTGATACTGATGGTCATCGTGGCTTCCTCGTTCAGCCAGGCCCCGCTGCTGTTGGTACCCCGTACATGCAACACGTAATCTCCCGGATCCAGTTGCCGGTAATTCACATAGTTGACCGTCGATGGTTTACTCCAGTAATTATCTAATCCTTCCAAAAAAGAGGAATACTGTACCGCCGAAGGATGATCATAATCGAGCACAGAAAAATGAAGGGTAATGTTTCGCTGTGTATGGTCCAGTACCACAGATCGTTGTGCATCTATGTCCAGGTCCAGGATGCCGGAATGGGTACTGCTGATCCATTCGCCATTGATTTCCAGTCGCGAGAATACAAGTGGGAACTGGGTAGTATCCTTATGTATTTCTGAAGGTTGAAATAAAATAAATCCCTTATTGCTGCCAAAAACAAGTTCGTGCCGGTTTGTGCCGGCTGCACAGCTTTCAGAAAAAGTAAGTGGCAGGATATTACTTCCCACATCGAATCGTTCAATCATTTGCCCGTCTCTGTGCATCCGGAACAAACCATTGTCGGTCCCCATCCAGATATTCCCGTTGTCATCTTCCCGGATCCCGTATACATTTGAGCTCAGGATAGGGCTTTCATGATGGATCCATCGAAACGACCGATTCTCGAAATCTTCTGCCCGCAATTGGTTGATACCTCCGTCCAGCATCGCTACATAAATATCTTCGTTTCTTGATTGCATGACCTGGTACACGACCTTTCCTGATAGATTCGTGGTATCGCTGATGGAAGGTTGAAGATTAATAAATTTCTTCTCCGGACTTTGCAGGTACCTGTTCTCAAGTATCGAAATGCCTTCCGAAGTGGCGATCCACAAGTTGTGGCCGTTATCCAGGAGCAGGTGCCGCACTTCGTCCGAAACAATGTTGTTATCTGCATGCTCATCTGCAGTAAAACGGGTAATCTTCTGGTCTCCGAATGGATCTGTAAGGAGGTATAATCCACCGGTGAATCCTCCCACCCAGTATTGTCCATAATAATCCCTTACAATGCTGTACACATTCTCCGAATGAATGGAAATTTCTGCTTCGGCATCGGAGGTGATGTGTTGCAATTGTATGCCGGGATGATTCAGATTGCTGTAATACCCAAGAAATGATTTAAATACATAAAGGCCTTTCCCTTTTGTTCCCACCCAGAGATTGTGGTCATTGTCAAAATAAAGACAGTAAATGTTGGTCACAGGAAATATGGATGGATCGTACAAATCATCCGGAATTGTACCGATCCTGGTCGTCCCCCTGTATACAAATATTTTACCGGCCTTGGTTCCGAGATAAATATTTCCGAGCGGATCAGCGGTCACTGATCTGACATAATTGTCAAAATCGGTTTTCGGTTCTGCCACAAGTGTGATATGGGTGAACTGTGATTGCTTCAGGGACAGTTTATTAATACCACCATAGGAAGTACCTATCCAGAGGTTTTTGGACCGGTCCTCATATAGCGACAGGACAATGTCAGAAGATATACTGGTTGTCTTATTGGGATCATGCTGTAGTTGAATAAATTCATCCATCCCGCGGTCATACAGGAACAATCCTCCACCATTGATCCCAACCCACAAGTCCCTGTTACTGTCCTCAAGGATCAACTGTTTGTCAGGTTCACCCAAAAACATCCGGTCTGCAAAATTCAAGCCATGGTATTTGAACACCTTTCTTTCGGGATTAAAGCTGTAAATCCCCCGCCTGTCACTGATCAGCCAGAACATACCATAACTGTCGGCAAACACTTCCCCAATGACCATACTATCCAAACCGGGCGTGTTCTCCTGCTCAAAGTATTCGTATGAACCCAGCGCAGGATCATATAAAATCACATCACCTACATCTGTTCCAAACACCATTTCATCCCGGTAATTATTCATCATGACCCGCACATTGCCTGAAGGTGTGTTGTTACCGGTTGTGACCTCTTCAAATTGCTGTTTCTCATGATCGTATACTACCAGTCGATTGTTTCCGGTCCCAAAGAATATTTTTCCATTTTGCTCCCTCGCAGACAATATCGCTTCCGGCTGATCGACAAAGAAGTTCTCGGTAAATATGATTTCTGAATTGTCACGAGATACCTGCATCCGCACCATCCCCCCTGCTGTACCCACCCAGACCTGGTGACGTGAATCGGGATAAATAAAATAAACCTGGTTATCCGGCAACAGGTTGTCCGCATGATAATATTGATAGCTGAACCGGTCCCCACTCCCCACGGTATAATAAATCCTCAACATTCCGCTGTTCAGACGCAACCACAAATCACCGTCGGCTGATAATTGCTGGGCCAGCACCCGGGTGCCGGGAGGCAGCACCCCGAGTTCCTTCAGATTCAGTACCTGTTTCTTCTTCGAATCGATCCTGTGAAAATTACCAAGCGAACTTCGCGACCATAAAAATCCCCTGCGATCTAGCATAAGTTCACTGATCCTGGAATCGCTAATGCTGAGCGTATCTCCCTGGGTCGGCTTATAAATATCAAATAAGTAGCCGTCAAACCGGTTCAGTCCGCCGGAGGTTGCAAACCACAGGTACCCTTCATCGTCCTGGATGATGTCGCGGATCAGGTTGTTCGATAATCCGTGATTTGAGGAAAAATGTTCAAACACCAACTCCTGCGCAAAAAGCGGTCCTGCCAAAACCAAAATTACCCATATGATCCCGGTTGCCCGTCTCCTGATATTTTTCCAACTTCCTGTCATAAAAGGGATATAAGATTTATTCCTGTCAGTTGAAGTGATTTTCAAATGTAATAATTAATACAATAGGCTGGATAATTTTACTGTAATAAGTCAGTTTGTAGCATATAAGATGTACATATTTACTCTACCCGTCTTCAAAAAATATGGAATTTTGATATGCTCAACTGAATGATTGCATCCCGGTTACCGGGGAACAATCCAATTGCTAAACTAACTAATTGCTACTACCAATGAAAAGGACTTCCGGCCTGTCGGTTTCGAATATAATTGGCATCATTTTTCTGTTTGTTGGCATCTCCGTCACCATCGCATCATGCAGCAAGAAAAGAGAATACTACCAAAGACCAGAATGGCTTGAACCAGCCATCTATAACCAGCTGGAAGAAAAAGGCAATTTCGGTCATTACCTTGCCCTGGTCGATAAGGCCGGGTTCAAACGCACACTTTCCAGTTCCGGCTATTTCACCGTTTTTGCCCCTACCGATGAAGCGATGGAGCGCTACCTGCAGCAAAACGGATATGCATCCGTAAATGATATAGATACCACAACCGCGCAGGGTATCGTGCAATATTCCATTGCCTACAATGCGTATTTCCTGGATGAGATCGACGACTACCAGAATGCTTCGCTCGATACAACGCAAAGATATGATGAAGCGTTCCGGCGCAGGACCATGTATTACAAATGGGTCTTTGAAGAGAACGTCGACGGGCAGGACATCAGGGTGATTGATCAGAATGGCGTCCTGGAGCTGCCAGAACAGGGACCCTATTTTAATTCCACAGACAACAATAACAAATACATCCCATATTTTACCCGGAATTTTTTTCTGAACAAGGGGTTAACTGATTATGACTACAATTATTTCTACCCGGAAAAAAACTTTTCAGGATTCAATATCGCAAATGCGAACACCGTTGAATCCGACCTCAGGGCAGAAAATGGCGTTATCCACGTGGTGGACGAGGTCATCCCCCCCCTGCCAAACATAGAAGATATGCTTGCCGGCAATCCGGATTACAGCGTCTTCTATGGCCTGGTAAAAAAGTACATGCTGGAATACGACCTGGCGCCGGAAGCATTCCTGAACCGTTTTGCACAGTACAACGGCGCTGCGGAAAACGTTTATGTGAAGCAGTATAACCTGATGAATTTTGCTCCCAATTGCGAAAACTACATGCGTTATGCCTCGGGGAACCAACACGATGCCCAACGGGAGAGCTGGACCATGTTCGCTCCGAATAATGCTGCTGCAAATGCCTTTATCAACCAGCGGTTACTTAAATATTATCCATCCATTGATGTGCTGTCGAATGAGCTGATAGCAGAATTTATAAATGCCCACCTTTTCCGCGCTGCCGTGTGGCCGAGCAAATTTGCATCCACCGTTAATTATTACGGGGAACCCGCACGCTTCGATCCCGAAAGCAATGTGGTGGAAAAAAAGATCGGAAGCAACGGGATGTTCTACGGGACAAATACCATTCAACGAACAGATGCTTTCTATACCGTCCTCGGTGAGATCATACTGAATCCCGAATATGCACTGATGCTCGCGGCCCTGAGAGCAACAAACATATATGATGTATTGAAGAACCCTGACCTGACCATGTCCGTTTTCCTGCTCGACAACGAGTCGTTCACCGACCTGGGGCTGGAATATGAAAGTGCAACAAATTCCTGGAACCTCACCAACCCGGCACTCGGATCCAATGCAACACTGGCGCTTAACAGGATCATAAAAATGAGCATCATTCTTGGAAAAGCATGGGAGAACTTTGGTGGCAACGGGATCATCCAGACCTACGGAGGAGAATACATACGCTTCCAGAATGGTTCAGTATACGGAGCAGGTAATTTCGAAAATGGAGAAATCGTCGTTCCCTACAAACCCGATGCACAGGGAACAAATGGTGTTACCTGGCTGGTTAACCAGCCACTCTATTATACTACAAAGGAAATTGGTGCTGTAATCAGACTGAATCAGACCAATTATGGAGAATTTTTCAGGTACCTTCAGAAATGTGGCAGCAGTCTTCCCGGGCTTATTTATGATCCTGTTGCAGAGTCAATTACCAGCATAAAAGCTGAGGAACCCAATACATTGCTGATTCCCACTGATTCGGCCATGCAACGCGCTGTGCTCGACGGCTACCTGCCGGTGATCACAGACGTCAACTTTAACCAGGCACAGCTCGATAAAGTGGGCAGGTTTATCAATTACCACTGTCTGAACGGTCAGATTATTGTCCCCGGAAGCGGGTTCTCAGGTCCTGCGCGGACCCTCTACCAAACAGATGACGGAACCGTTTCTGTCGAAGTGGAAGCCAGGGAGAATGACCTGGTCATCATCGATGATTATAACAGGGATGTGCACATTATCTATGAAAAAAGCAATATCCTCTCCAACAATGCTGTAATCCATTTGCTTGAAGATTATCTGAAATATACCAAAGAATAAGCCCACTATCATGAATCTGAAAAAGCTATTCACTATCCAGGTGCTCCTGACCGGAATTTCCCTTTCGGCACCACTGTTTGCCCAGTCCGCAAATATCAGCGGCAAGGTCACCGATGCGTCTGACGGATTGTCCATTACCGCAGCAACAGTCGTGGAACTGGACAATAACAACAGGATCATCAAAGGGGTCATTTCAGACTACGATGGAAATTACTTCATCGAGGTCAGGAATCCGTCGCACAAGCTTCAATTCTCATTCATTGGATACAAAACTGTAGTGGAGGAGATCGGTGACCGCAGGAAAATAGATGTCCGGCTGTCCCCGGAAAGCACTGCATTGGAAGAGATCAGTATTGTTGCAGAAGCAAGAACAGATATCGGCATGAACATCAGCGACAGGGAACTGGCCATGCCCATTGCCAAAGTCGACCTGAAAGAAGTTTCGGAAGTACAGGCTACATCTGTCGACGAGGTGCTCCAGGGCAGGGTATCCGGACTGGATATCGTAGCAAATTCAGGTGCCCCCGGTTCAGGGATGTCCATTCGCGTAAGAGGTGTCAGCACCCTGAATGCCGGCGACAAGCCATTGATCGTAATAGACAATATCCCCCAGGACCAGGCTGTTCCCAGTGATTTCGACTTCGCGACGGCAAATGATGAGGGATACGCAGAGATGCTGAACATCTCCGTGGAAGACATCGAGGAGATCGCTGTGCTGAAAGATGCCGCTGCAACGGCATTGTGGGGTCCCGCAGGATCCAGCGGTGTGCTCATGATCAAAACAAAGCGTGGCGGCATGGGCAGAAAGCCAACCATCAATTTCACCTACAAAGGCTCTGTGGCCTTCAAACCGAAACCTATCCCGATGCTTACAGGAGACCAGTACTCAACACTGATCTACGAGGCAGTGATGAACAGCAACGGCATGCCACTGAACACAGACAAGTACAGGGAATTTGCATACGATCCCACCGACCCGACCTGGTACTATAATTACAGCAATAACACCAACTGGCCGGAAGAGATTACGCGTACAGGGTACACCAACAACTATGACCTCTCCATGTCAGGTGGCGGTTCAAAAGCATCCTACAGGGTCTCAACGAATATAAGCAACCAGGTGGGTACAGCCATAGGTACAGACCTCAGGACACTCAGGACCAGGCTGAACCTCGACTATAAAATTTCAGACAAACTGCTGCTCCGTGCAAATTTTGCCTACAGCCGCGGTGACAATGACAAATCCTACAGGAGTTATATCATCGGCGATGCATATTCCATGATGCCCAATATGTCGGTATATGAATACGACGTGGATGGCAAGGTTACCCCGAATTATTTCTCCCCGCTGCAGAATATCCAGGGGATCTACCCGAATATGTACAACAGTGTGGCGATGGCAAACAATGCCGTGTACAACCTGGTGAACAACGATGTGAACACCAGCCTCGGATTGAACTACAGGATCGTCAGGGGACTCACCTTTAATTCGGATATCGCTTTCAGGCTCAATTCGACAAGCGAAAGTTCCTTTCTCCCGCAAAATGCAACCGGGCTCACCTGGACAAGCAATTCCGTGAATGTGGCCGCAAACAACGACAGGGACAATTACAATGTATATACCAAGAACAGACTCATGTACAGCCTGTCGGTCAACGACAATCATAAGCTGAATGCTTCCCTTCAGTTTACCACCAACGACAGCAGGGGGTTCTCTTTTTACATGGAGAGCAATGGTACCGCCTCCGACCAACTCAGGGATCCGTCTGTTTCAGCCAGGTACAAGGAGTCAGGCAGTCTGAACTCCTCGCTTTCCCAAAGCAGGGATGTGAGTCTTTCGGCCTTGCTTCATTACTCCCTGCTCGACAGGTATATAATAACACTGGTAGGTACCAGGAATGGAAATTCAAAATTCTATGAGACCTACCGGTATGGCTATTATCCAAGCATCTCGGCATCCTGGAGAATCTCTTCCGAATCCTTTATGCAACAGTTCGATTTCATCGAGGATTTCCGGCTGAGGTACAGCTATGGCCAGAACGGCAAGGCTCCCCGATACAATTACCTGTTCTTCAATAATTATTCCACCTACTCCTGGACCTACCAGGGACAAACCGGCGTGTACCCGAACAATGTGCAGCTCGAGAATATGAAATGGGAGAACTTCATCACCAAAAACTACGGGGTTACCCTGACCATGTTCGAAAAACTGGTGGATATGCAGTTCGATGTCTATGTTAACAGAACCGAAGACCTGATCGATTACAGCTTTGAGCTGCCCTCCACTTCAGGCTACCAGTCAATACTCAGTAATATCGGGACCATCGAATCGCGCGGGTGGGACTTCAATATCCGCTCGGAAGTGATGCGCACCCAGGATTCCCACCTGTCCCTGTTCCTCAATATCAGTAAAAACTATAATGTGCTGAAGGAGATTGATGAGAACTACAATCTCGAACGCGACCGGACCACTTCAAATGGCGAATACAAACTGCTCGTGCAGATCGACAATCCGATTGGCTCATTTTACGGGTACCAGTATGAAGGGGTCTATACAAACCAGGAGGACCTGATTGCACGCGATGAAAATGGTGCACTGATCTACGACGCAAGTGGCGAACCTGTTAAAATGGTCTACAACTATCCGGATATCAACTACGAATTCGAACTGGGAGATGCAAAATACAGGGATGTGAACCACGACGGGAACATCAATTACCAGGACGTGGTATTCCTTGGTGATGCCAACCCTGACTTTGTAGGTGGTTTTGGTGCCTCCTACCGTTATAAGCGGCTCTCTGCCAATGCAACATTCTACGGGCGGTTTGGCAACAGCGTGATCAATATCACCCAGATGCAGGGAGAAAACATGTACAGCTACGACAACCAGCTGGCATCAACACTCAGAAGATGGAGAAACGAGGGTGATGAAACCGATATCCCAAGGGCCCTGCTGGGAGCCGGGTACAACTGGCTTGGATCCGACAGGTACGTGCACGACGGGTCGTTCGTCCGGCTCAAATACATTTCAGTGTCCTATGATCTTCCCGACAGGTTTGTGAAGCCCCTGAAAGTTCAGAGTATCAAGATCTCAGCCACGCTGAACAATATGCTCACATTTACGCGGTATATCGGTCAGGACCCGGAGATCAGCATCAGCAGCTCAAGCATTTTTACCGTAGGATATGACCGCTCAAGAACGCCCGTTCCAAAACAGGTCACTTTCTACGTAAATTTCAAATTCTAACTCCAAAAATGAACAGATGAGCATCAGACAACTTTCCATATCGGCCGTAATTCTCTTCAGCATTGCGTTCACAGGTTGCAACGACTGGCTGTACCTTGAACCGGAAGATGGCGTGATCCGCCAGGACTTCTGGCAATCAAAGGAGGATGTGAATTCAGCACTGATCGGGGCCTACTGCTCCCTGTTGGGGAATACCGAAAGCGGGTATTATACCATCCCGGAACTGGTGTTTACATGGGGAGAAATCCGTGGTGACATGGTCGCAATGGGAAGCAGGAACCGGTCTGAATATTCCTATATCAAATCCGGAGATATCCTGCCGGCCAACAGGTTGTTCCGTTGGAACGCCTTCTACAGGACCATCAACAACTGCAATACCATCCTTGAATTCTCAGGCGATGTACTGAAGGTGGACGCATCCTTCACCGAAGTGCAGTTGCTGGGCTACGAGGCGGAAGCATATGCCCTCAGGGCACTGATGTATTTCTACCTATACCGCAGTTTCGGGGATGTGCCCATGAAATTGTCAGCCACCACCAACGACGGCGAAGAATTCACTGTTCAGAAAACACCCAAGGAAGCAGTCCTGGACCAGGTCATCGCTGACCTGCTGATTGCCTATGACAATGTGGTCTTTACCCATGGAGATGACATCACCGACAAAGGCAGGATTACAAAGTATTCGGTTGCCGCCATGCTGGCCGATGCCTACCTGTGGAAGAAAGATTATGCAAGTGCCCTGACCTATTGTGATTTCATCATCAATTCGGGAAAATTTACGCTTGTACCCAATAACCAGGATTGGTTCACCAATCTGTATGCGGAAGGAAATTCTGTTGAAGGCATCTTTGAGATCCAGTTCGATCGCGATTTCCTGAATCCCTATTACTCACTCTACAGGGACAACCGGTACCTGCGGGCAAACCCGGGCAAAATGGAAGACCTCTTCCCGCTCGACCCGTTGGCCGATCCCGACAGTGCCGATATCAGGGCAGACGGGGGGTCTTTCAATTCGAGCGACAATTATTCCTTCTGGAAATTTGTGGGCCTCAACGAGGAGGAAGCACGCGACAGGGACCAGTCATATGCCAATTTCATCGTTTACCGGTATGCAGAAATACTCCTGTTCAAGGCAGAAGCCCTCAACCAGATGGGGAACACAGATGAAGCAATGCAACTGGTGAATATCGTAAGAAGAAGAGCGAACGCCCAGCGCACCACCAACTACGTGGGTGGTTACAGTATTGAAGATGTGGACCTGTATATCCTCGAGGAACGCACGCGGGAATTTGCCTTCGAGGGAAAAAGATGGTACGATGTGCTGCGTTTTGGCAGGAAAAACAATTATGGCAACAAGGAACTCATCGTTGACATGATCCTGAACAGTGCACCCCCTGAAAAACTGCAAACCATTACCAATAAATACAGGGATACACTGTTTCACTATTTCCCCATTCATGAGACCGAGCTGGAAGCAAATCCAAAACTGGAACAAAATCCATTCTTTAAAGGACTTTAGAAAAAAAGGATATGAAAAAAATAAACAGATATACCGTATTCATGGCACTTACAGGGCTATTGTACCTGAATGCATGCCAGGAGCCTGAATTTTTGGCCGCAACTTCCTTTGATACGCTGATCGGTGAATACCTTGAAGAAGATTCCACCTATTCGGAATTCGCCGAAATTATCCGGCTAACAGGAAATATGTCCTTCCTGAAAGCATATGGGGCATATACCGTTTTTGCTCCTACCAATGAGGCAATCAATGCCTACAAGGAAAAGAAACAGGTGGCCGATGTCTCCGAAATAGACCTTGAGGAACTGACCGATCTGGTGAAATACCACATCATCCTGGATACCCTTTCGACCGTTGATTTTGTCGACGGAAAACTCAGAACACCCAGTATATACGGACAATACCTGCTGGTATCCACAGTGTTCGAAGAAGGCCATTCGAAATCGTACCTGAATAAATATGCGGAGATTCTCAATGCCGATATACGGCATGCGAACGGAATTGTACACTCCGTGAAAACCGTTTTGGAACCCATCACAGAACCGATCGCCGTACTGATCGAAAACGACCCCCAATTTTCCATATTCACCGAAGCACTCAGGGAGACCGGGTATTACGACATATTGAATAAGGTGACCCCGAAAGACGAAAAGGAGAAACACTGGTATACGGTATTCGCCCAGACAAATGCTTCCCTGGAAAAGGCCGGGATCAAATCATACGAAGAACTGAAAGCAAAATACAGCAATACAGGGAATCCCTCCTCCCCCGAAGACAGCCTGAACCTCTATATGGCATACCATATCCTGGACAACGCATTGTACTACCTCGGTGACCTGGCCGTTCAGCAGGCAAAAGAAACCATGGCTCCGACCGAAGTGGTTACGATCAGGCTCGTCGGCGATTCAGTCAAGCTGAACGAGGACTTTTTCAACGGGCAGCTCGAACGGGGTGCCTACCTGATCCGGGAGGAAAGCGACCGTACCTCCGCCAATGGAGTGTTCCATGCCCTGGAAGACAATCTCTTCATCAAGGTAAGGTACCCCTTCCCTGTCCTGTTCGATGTTTGCGATCAGCCGGAACTACGAAAAATGGTGGGAATTTTCAGAACCTACGGCCAGTCACTGGCCCTGTCCAACGATCAGCTGGAAGGAGTATCATGGTACGGTGACCATAAAATATACTACGAGTGTAATAATGCAGGGAACCTGAACCAGGGGTCGATGATCTACGATGACTATCTCTCCATCACACTCCGGACCGCAGTTGTCCGCTGGGTCGAATTTAAAACACCCCTCCTGGTAAAAGGCTCCTATAAAGTATGGATCTGTACAAGAAACGTGGCTACCCGCAGAGCTTCGTTTACAGTGTCTTTTAATGAAACAACACTGCCTAATATTATCGACAATACGATACAAATGCCCAAGAGTCCATACCCCACAGATGCAGAACTGCTTGCCATGGGACTAAAACGGTACAACTGGGTCGAGGCAGACAGTGCTTTCTATTACAGCGACAAGCACGGACGTGTCGTGAGTCAGCTGGCAGGTACCATCGAGGTACCCACCACCGGGACCCACCAGGTCCGCTTCGACGTGATCAATAACGAGATGAATGGAATCTGGATTGACCAGATTCACTTCATTCCGGCCGATGAGGACCAGGTCTGGCCCAGGATCAAAGGAAACGGTGAACTTGTTTATGAATATCCTGAAGGCTACATGCCTGTGCAGAAATAAGGCAGTAATGACCAAAATTATTGAAGATGAACTGTGTCATGACAACATCCTGACCAATAAAAAATAAACCAACCAGATGAAAAGACGCATAATACTGATCATGTTTGGATTTTTCCTCATCCCGTTTGCATGCGAGGATCCCTGGGAACAACACCTGGATGAGTACAGCACGGCAAGGGCAACTCAAACCCTGCTGGAGGTCATTCACACCACACCTGAGCTCAGCACTTTTTCTGAATTGATCACACAGGCTTCAGCTGAAGATTTGTTCACTCCCACGAAACTGAGAACAGTATGGGCCCCTGGCAATGATGCGCTCGCAGGCCTCTCAGAAGATATCACCGGGGATGCAGGTAAACTGCTGCAGTTCATTCAAAATCATGTCACAAACGGGATGCATCCCAAAAGCATCGCAGAAAAGGAATTCCGTTGTAAAATGCTGAATGGAAAACGCGTTACTGTTGATATGTCCAGGACCGAAATAGAGGGTGAGGAAATAGGAGGAACCTTCAACAATATTGCCACAAACGGTGTATTGCACCAGGTGAACCGCGTGATCGAACTCAAACCAAATGTCTGGGAGTACA
The DNA here is from genome assembly GCA_029210585.1 of Bacteroidales bacterium. Classification (GTDB taxonomy): domain Bacteria; phylum Bacteroidota; class Bacteroidia; order Bacteroidales; genus M55B112. The sequence continues at coordinate 56,493 of JARGFP010000003.1, read as the reverse complement.
TTGAAAATACTGAACCGGGCAACAACCAGGTTGATTTTCTGAATTCACTCACCGGTGAACTGTTTGTGGACAGTCTGGCGACAATCATCGATTATGATCCCCAAACAAGCCAGCCAATCTACGATACACTGTCCGGCACCATCTGGTACAACCAGTACCTGTTCCAGAATGCGGACCTCCGGAATGAAGATTCGCTCTTTACGTTCCTGGTCCTCGAGAACCACGTTTTTACTGAACAATATGAACGCTTCAGGCCTTACTTCAGGTTGCCGGCCACAGATACCAGGGATACCGTTGTGTTCAGAAACTATATGGTTGCCATCGATCTTGTCGCCTCAGGCAGCCTGACGCCGGGGGAGATCATGGGATCGCTTACCAGTGTCAACGGCATTGAAGTGCCGTTCGCACCCGGAGCAATCTCAAAAACTGTCCATGCAAGCAATGGCGTGATCTACTATCTCAGCAGTTGTGATCTTTCGCTGGAACAGAAATTCCCGCCCATTATCGTCGAAGGTGAACTTGAAAGCAAGGTGCTGTATCCACAGAACCAGTTCGGTGGTTTCACCCGTATTAAGCCACTGGCAAGCGGCGGACTGGATTATGTGTTCGACGACCACGACGGAAGCCCCGGCAGGATCGTTTACCAGGCTGGAATGGTTGCCGCCACCAGGTATAACTTTTACTGGAAAGCCGTGGATGATTTCGGAGGAACCTATTTCGGTTCCCAACCAGATTCCCTGATCAGGCAAAAGATCGAAAAAGTGATCTACCTGCCCCAGGCACCCCTGGAAACACGATTCCCGGTACACCGGACGATTTCCGATTCCCTGCTCTATGTGGATGATCTCTCCTATGAAGATGCGCAGGAGAAGTATTGCGGATCATACACGTTTGCCTACTATGAAGATTTCTGGTTCCACCTGGTGGGTTCGGGAAACAATACCACGCTAACCCTGGATTATCTGAAAATAGTTCCTGTTTTTGAATAATATGCATATGATACATTACATAAAAACCTCGATCGTACTCATCCTGCTGCTTGGCATTCCTGTGACGGGGCATGCGCAGGGAACTGCCACCGCCGGGCCAGGCACGATATCCGGTACAGTAATGGATGCTGGATTGAAACAACCGGTCCATGGTGCCAATGTCTCTACGGAAGATTCCATCAGTACCTTTACCGATCAGAACGGAAAATTCGAAATCCCTGTCAATGACCCAAACAGCCACCTTACCGTCACTGCCGACGGATATGCCAGGCAAATCGTTCCGCTGAAGGGACTGAAGGAAATCAGCATACACCTGTACGAAGAAGGTTTCATCTCCTTCCATACAGATGTACACCTTGATTATACGACCAAACCACACCTGTATACAACCCAGGCGGTCGAGCAGGCCCGGTTTGAAGATGAAGCATACAAAACTCCCGGGACTTCTGCAGAATACCTGTTCAGCAATTCATTTGCCGGACTCAGCGTAACTGGCAGATCCGGCATGCCGGCCAATGGCTCCCTGATGTCCATATGGGGAATGAACTCACTGAATGCCTCCAATGCCCCGCTGATCATCGTCGACGGGATGATTTCAGAATTCAACAGCAACGGCAAACAGCTGGTCAGCGGCGCTGCCTACAATGCATTGTCCGGAATCAGCATTGACGACATAGAAACAGTTACCATACTGAAAGATGGTACCTCCATCTATGGATCGCAGGGAGGAAATGGAGTGATCCTGATCGAAACATTACGTGCCAGGGAAGCTGTAACAAAAATCCAGTTCAGCACCTACAGGGGGATCAGGTATGCACCACAGCAAATCCCGGTAATGGAAGCCGCCAGTTACCGCATCTATCTTTCTGAAATCCTGCAGTCCCAGGGACTGTCTTCCGATTCCATCCAATCACTTCCCTACATGATCGACGATCCTGAATTCCGGGATTACAATACCTATCACAATGAGACCAACTGGCAGGACCATATCTACCAGGATGGTGCAGTGGAAAATTACAACCTGAAGATCAAAGGGGGGGACAATATCGCATTGTACGGACTTTCACTGGGATACATGGGCAACCAGGGCATCGTCCGGAATACCAGCTTTGAACGCTATTCCATCCGTTTTAATTCCGAAATCAACCTCTCCCAGAAGGCACAGATCCTGGCCAATATCAGCTGGGTATCCGGACTCCGGAACCTGAAAGATGATGGGGTAGCTCCGGAGACAAATCCGGCGCACCTGGCCATGACAAAAGCACCTTTTCTCTATTTCCGCGGCATCAACCAGGCAGGAGATATCTCTCCACGCTATGAAGATGCCGACATCCTGGGTGTCAGCAATCCGGTTGCACTGATTGACAATATGACCGCAGTTCAACGAAACAACGCCACGAACGCAAGTGTGAAAGTCAATTATAACCTGTCCGATAAGCTCACACTTAGCAACAGACTGGGAATTAACTACTTCAAATCCAGGTTCAATACCTTCGTCCCACATGTCGGTGTGGCCGATTATGTATCTGACCTTGGTGTAATAGAGAACACCATGGAGAATAAGGTGGAAAGTAAGTTTGTGGTATTTAACGACCTGCGGGCCGCGTATGAACTCTACCTCGATGCCGATCAGTCGGTTTTTGCCGTGGCCGGAATGCGTACCATGGTCAACCAGACCGAGGAAGACTGGGCAGAAGCCCATAATTCACCGAATGATGAACTGCGCAGCATCGGACGGGGCGTGCGACTGTACAATGAATTCGGGGGATACGTCGGAAACTGGAACACCCAGACCTACTACGCACAGGTAGACTATGATTTTAAAAAGAAATACTTTGCAACCGCAGGACTTTCCCTCGACGGCTCCTCCCGGTTTGGCGATAAAGCCAATGGCATCCCTTTGATATTCAATCGTTTTGCGATATTTCCCTCCCTGACTACTGCATGGTTAATCTCCTCGGAAGCCTTCATGCAAAGCGTCGAAGCCATCAATCTTGCCAGGCTGCGACTTGGAATCACCATGGCCGGCAATGGTGATATCGGGAATTTTGCTTCATCAAAATACTACGTTGCACAAAACCTGATGGGTGCCTACGGACTGGTCAGCGGAAATCTTTATAACCCTGACCTTCAATGGGAAAGCAATGATCTGCTGAACCTGGGGCTCGATCTTGGACTGTTCAACGACCGTATCTCGGTCGCTGCCAACCTGTTCAGAAAACAGACCAGGAACCTGCTGACTGTCGTTCATGCTGATTATTATGTTGGCTATGACACCTATCTTACCAACTTTGGAAACATCAGCACTTCGGGGCTCGACCTGAACCTGAATGCCCGGATCATCAACAGGCGAATCAAATGGGATGCCGGGATCAACCTTCAGAAATACAGTACCACGGTAAACGAATACTTCGGCGACCAGGAGATTATGGGTGTCTACGGCGGACAGGTGCTGATCAGGGAAGGCGAGCCGTTTGGACAGTTTTACGGATATAAAACCCTGGGGGTATTTACTTCGGACCAGGCCGCAGCCGATGCCGGGCTGAAAGCCGAAATGCCGAATTCCGACCTGGTGCCCTTCCAGGCCGGCGATGTCATTTTCGACGACGTGGATGACAATAACATCATCAATGAACTGGATCGGCAGGTGATCGGGAATCCCGATCCGGATATCGCCGGTAACGTCTTTACCAGGCTTGGCTTCGGAGGACTGTCCATTGATGCAACCCTGTCGTTCAGCTATGGAAACGATGTGTATAACCACCTCAGAAGACAGCTCGAATCATTATCCACCTGGGATAACCAGACACAGGTGGCGCTGAACAGGTGGCAGGTACAGGACCAGGCGACCGAAATCCCAAGGGCAGCATACGGGGACCCCATAGGCAATGCACGGTTCTCCGACCGCTGGATTGAAGATGGCTCCTATATCCGCCTGTATGATGTAACCGTAAGTTACAGGTTGCCCCTGCATAACCTGATCAATCAGACCTTTGACATATTCGTTACCGGGCAGAACCTGGTTACACTGACCAATTATCTGGGAATGGATCCGGAGTTTTCACTGGGCAACACCCCCCTGCTCCGCGGAGTTGATGTAGGAATGACACCCCAGCCAAAAGCAGTTTTTGCCGGGATCAGAATAGGACTTTAATGTAAAACGATGACAGGAAGATATAAAATAAGTAACATGAAAATCAACGCATTTACTATATCCAGGCTTTTGTTGTTCATTGGTGTAGCGTCATTGATCACTGCCTGTGAATTCATGAATCCTGACCCGGGTGAAGTAGTTGCCGAGGAGAACATGTACAGGGATAAGAATGATGCCAATGCCATTGTAAAGGGCATTTATGGAAAGTTTCTTCACCTGGCCGAGCAGTACGTGGTACTGAACGAGTTGCGGGCCGACCTGATGGATGTGACACCCAATGCACACTATTTCCTCCAGGAGATCAACCTGCACAAAGCCCCCAGTAATGACAATCCCTATGCCGACCCGGTGCCTTATTATGAACTGATCAACCAGTGCAACGACGCCCTGGAAAATTTTACCCGGATGCGCGATGACCTGAAATTACTGCAGGAAGACTTCAACCAGCGCTATGCTGATATCGGCACCCTTCGCTCATGGATCTACCTCAACCTGGTCATCCACTTCGGGGAGGTTCCCTATATTACAGAACCGATCACTTCCGTGGAATCCATCAGCCAGCTGAAGGACGAAGCCCCCGTACTGGGCATCGAAGCCATGGTCGACTCGCTGGTCAGCTTCATGGAAACCCTGCCCACCTACGAGCGCTATACCGACCCCGAAATGAGGACCTCCATCGACGGCTACCAGATGGAAGTGCTGTTCATCGACAAAAAATTCTTCATGGGAGACCTCTACCTGTGGGATGAACAATACAACATGGCGGCCGTAATGTACAAACAGGTGATGGACACAGACATAGGGCTGGATGAATACGACACCTACAAAGTGCCGATTACCTACGATCCCTACAATGTCGACAATTACAATTCACAGTACTACAGGTACAGGGACTGGGACATCAACAGTGCCCTGAACCACTGGCCCTGGATGTTCTCCACGAACGAACAGGACCGGGACTACCTGTATGAATGGATCTGGGTGATGGAATTCGATGAGATCTACCCGCCGGCAAATCCGTTTTTTACCCTCTTCTCCAAATCCCAGGGAGAATACATGTTGCAGCCCTCACAATCAATTATTGACCTGTGGGACGCACAATTACAGGCCAATGGATTCCCCGGAGATTTCAGGGGCAAAACAGGTTCTTATGAGATTGGACCGTCGGGGGCAAACCCGGAAATTACCAAGTACACCGCGGAATTTGAACTCCTGGATCCGTTTGACAAAAGCGGGAAATTCATGCTCCAGCGTTCGGCGCTCCTGCACCTGCGCTTCAGCGAAGCAGCCAATCGCGACAACCACCACCTGCTGGCGTACCACCTTGTGAACAACGGAATGATTGGTTACAAACCCATTCCCGACAACATGTTTTACGCCGGTGCCGTGGTCGAAAACTTTAACCGCACCGGGGAACCATTCCCCTATGACTTCGACGGGCTGAAATCAGAAGCCTACCACAATCCTCCCGGTGCACGAGGATCTTACTACCGGAATGGCGGTATCAGGGGACGGGTGTTCCTGAACAATATCGAAATCCCCGACGGAACAGACTCCCTCGCTTTTATTGAAAACATGATTATCGATGAAACAGCCCTCGAGCTGGCCTTTGAAGGCAACCGCTGGGGCGACCTGGTCAGGCTGTCCATCCGTCAGAACGATCCTTCAATACTGGCAGATCGCATCTATGAAAAACTTGTGAAGGGAAACCATCCTGAAGCTGACGAAATTCACGCGAAACTAATGTCGAGGGAGAATTGGTTCTTGCCGCTTCCCGAATAAATAATTATCTCTTAAATCAACCGTTAAACTAAAATTAATTACTATGAAGAAAAATTACATGAATGGCAGGCGGTCCGTATTGAAGACCGCATTGCTGATTTTCTTAACCGGACTGATGAGCCTGACGGCCGCAGCCCAGGAAACCCTGGTCTGGAACGGCAGCGTTGACTCCGATGCCACCAATCCCCTTAACTGGACCCCCAACGGATCAGTTTTCAACAACATCCTGAGTGTCGACTCTGCGTTCAAGTTTACCAACCAGCCCGTACTGACACTAACAGGTGCAAATGACCCGATCAACCGCATAGATGGTGTTGCAACTACTGATTTTACTATTGTTAATGCAGGCGATTTCCTGGACATCAATACCAGCGGCAGCTCATACTGGAACGGGATTCTCACCCTCCAGGCAGGTGCCCTTTCATACAGGAAAAACCTGTACCTGGAAGAACCAACTTCCATCATCAATGTTGAAGGGGGATCTCTTGAAACCAGAAGTTACCTGCTCATGGGCAAGAAAGACGGCTCAAGTGGAGGTTATCTGAATATCAGCGGTACCGGGAAAGTACACTGCAGGGTTGAACCCGGACGATTTGCAGCAGACTCCCTGATGAGCGTGATTACCATTACCGAGGACGGGATACTGGAAGTACGTGGCGATTGGGTGGCCAGTGCCAACACGCTCATTGCCCGGAACCAGATCACTTCTGATATCAATTTTGATCCGTTTGCATATTATGATGCAGACAATGCACTGACCATCGTAGATCTCAGGTCCAAGGATGAGCTTTTCCTTGCCGACCTCAACACGATACAGGTACTGGTCGATGAAACGGTTCCCGACGTGGAAGCTGTACACAACCGCGGTTTCATGAACCTGGTATCCAGGGAATGGAAATATACCACTTCCGTTGACGGGCCCCTGGTTTCATTCGACCCTGCACAAACAGGGGAAGCACTCACCGGTGTGTCATTTTCTGACCCTGGCATCTACTGGGTGGTACTGGAAGGAAATACAGGCAGCGGAACAATTCTCTCCGATACGGTACAGGTCTCTGTTACCTCACCGATGGTCACCCTGGACCCTGTTGCAGAACAAACCATTCGCCTTGGTTACGCCGGCGGCATGATTTCTGCCAGCTTCCTGGAAACACCCACCAGCGTGGAATGGAAATATGCCACAACTTCCGGCGGACCCTATGTTTCATTTGATCCCGCCGTAACCGTTGATGAATACATTCCCGATTTCGATGCAATTGGTGCTTATTATGTAATCTGCGAAGCAGTTGTGAACAGTGCAACATATGTTTCTCCCGAAGTACCTGTTTCAATCGTGGACACCCATGCTCCCGCACAATCCATTGAATGGACCGGGGCATACAACAATGATGCAGCAGATCCGAGGAACTGGAACCCGATCATGGTGCCATGGTTCAACAACCTGAACATACTTTCGAGGGAATCCAACGTCAATCCGCCTACCCTCTCAACCGCAGGAAACGATACCATCAATACCCTTTATTGTGCAGATTCAGTGAATTTTATCATTAACAAAGCTGCACTTGACACAGTGTATATTCCCGGTGGCGGTGTGTACCAGGGAGGCAAGATCATTATTGAAAACGGTGTGGTGCTGATGAAGGGACTTGGACGACTGGACCAGAACAATGCCGGTTTTATCCTTAAAAATGACGCGCAGCTCCACATGATCGGAAGTCTGGGATTTATTGTGGGTACTGGCACAGACGGTGCCCGCGGGGGATCCGTACGCATGATGGACAATGCCTACCTGTACGTCGCCAGTGAAGGTGATGGGATCTGGCGATGGGCCGCAGATTCAACCCTCAGCAGGTTCACGCTCAGTGAAAATGCCAGGATCGAGATTGCCGGAGACCACACCGGAGACATTGCCTACAGGGTTCAGAGAGAACAAATCATCGCCGTGGAAGGATTCGTTGTGGAGTATGAATACAATGCAACTGAAAACCTCACCGTGATCACTGTGAAGAACCTGGTATCCTTCGATATCTCCCCACTCGATGCACAATATGTGGGCGTCGGACTTTCAATGGACGAGCTGACCACCATTAATACGGAAGGTATCACCTCACAGGAATGGAAGTATGCCACGCAAAGCGGCGGAACATATGTTTCATTTGATCCGGCACAAACCGGTACCACACTTACAGCTTCATTTGATGCTGCTGGAACCTACTATGTCGTTTGTGAAGGATCCGACGGAACCGACACCTACGTGTCCGACGAGGCCATCGTCAATGTGGTTTCTGTGGAAATCACACCGGCCGAAACCCAGGAACTCCTGGAATATGAGGAAGGAGCCTTGCTGACCGTCACCGAGAACATCGCTCCCGACAGCCGTGAATGGAAATCATCCACGACGTCAGGTTCAGGATACGCTTCATTCTCACCTGCAAGGCTTTCAGATACATACAGGCCTTTCTTTGCAGCCGAAGGAACCTACTTCGTGGTTTGTGAATCCGTTTACGGTGGCAAAGGCATCCTGAGTAATGAAGTCGAAGTAATCGTCAGCAAGGAAGATGTCGGAATCGAAAACAGCCAGTCCATTGGCCTCAGCGTTTACCCGAATCCGGCCGAAGGCGCCTTCTACCTCGATGTGGAAAATGGTGGGTCATTCACTGTTGAAATCTTTGACATCACCGGAAAACGCGTGTTCAATAAGTCGTATGTGAATGTGAACGGACCACAGGAAATGAACCTGGCCTCCGAAGGACTCCATATGATAAAGATCACCCGGGAAGGTGTGGTCAGAACCGAAAAAATAGTTGTCAGATAGTTGTTTGGTTAATCAACAAAAGGATACCTCACAATACTGCAGGTGAGGTATCCTTTTACTTTCTTAAAACCTTATTCCATGCTGAAAGGCTTTGTATCAATAATAGCCATTGGTTGTCTTTTGCTTTCCAATCTTTCTGCCCAGCAAACCGAAGTGGTTTACCTCTCCGGAACCGGGTACGATGACACAAGGGAGTGGGACTTCTACTGCTCCGCAGGGATGAACAGCGGTAAATGGAGCAAAATCAATGTTCCCTCGCACTGGGAACAGGAAGGTTTTGGCGAATACACCTATGGCAGGTGGTACAAGCAAAGAGGCAAAAGCCCTTCAGATGAAACAGGACATTACAAAACTACTTTCGAAGCTCCGAAGTTTTGGAAAAACAAGACCATCAACCTGGTCTTCGAAGGCGTGATGACCGATACCAGGGTGCTGATCAATGGCCAGCAGGCCGGTGAAATCCACCAGGGAGGCTTTTACAGGTTCCGCTACGATATCTCGGACCTGGTTGTGCCGGACGAGGAAAACCTGCTGGAAGTTTTAGTATCAAAACACTCTGCCGACAGGACCGTGAACGCCGCAGAACGAATGGCCGACTGGTGGCTGTTCGGGGGAATCTACCGACCGGTCTATCTCGAAATACTGCCTGAGACACACATTTCAGCAATCCGGACCGATCCGAAGGGCGACGGCACCTTCAATGCAAAGGTGAATATTTCGGAACCGGGAATAGCCACTTCCGTGAAAGGAACACTCACCGACAGCCAGGGCAACAGGATCGGATCCTTCGAACATGCGCTCAGGGAACAGGAATCTTTTGCCTGGATCTCCCACGCATTCAGCAACATACAGCCCTGGACCCCGGAAACCCCACATTTATACCATATTGAACTGACACTGCTCCGGAAAAACAAACCACTGCATACCCATACAGAACGCATCGGGTTCAGGACCATCGAGGTGCGTCCGGAAGATGGCATCTACTGCAATGGCACAAAAATCATCCTGAAAGGCATCAACCGGCACACTTTCTGGCCCGAATCCGGCCGGTCCACCAGTAAACACATTTCCATCATGGATGCTTCACTCATCAAGGAGATGAACATGAATGCCGTCCGTGGACATTATCCAACCGATAAACACTTCCTCGATGCCTGCGATTCACTGGGACTGTTCTACATCAATGAACTGGCCGGATGGCAAAACGCCTACCGCACCGAAATCGGCACCAAACTGGTCAGGGAGATGGTCGAACGGGATGTGAACCACCCTTCTGTGATCATCTGGAGCAATGGGAACGAAGGAGGGTGGAACGAAGAAGTCGATCCGCTTTTTGCTGCACTGGACCCGCAAAAACGCACCGTGATCCATCCGTGGGCAGATTACGGCGATATCGATACCCACCACTATCCACAGTACCAGACGGGCGTGCACCGGTTCAATGATGGATTCAGGATCTTCATGCCCACCGAGTTCCTGCATGGGCTGTACGACGAAGGACACGGAGCAGGACTCGAGGATTTCTGGGCAAAATGGACCACGCATCCCCTCTTTGCAGGCGGATTCACATGGGCATTCTCCGATTGCGCCATCAAGCGGTCCGATACCGGCCTGCATGATTCCGATGGTCAGCATGCCCCCGATGGCATACTCGGACCCTACCGCGAAAAAGAAGGCAGCTTCTTTACCATAAAAGACGTCTGGGCACCCATACAATTCGACCCGATGTTCATCAATCCTTCATTTACGGGCGAATTCAGCATTTCCAACCACTACCTCTTTACCAACCTGGAAGCATGCAGGATGAGCTACCAATTGTTCAGCATCCCCGGCCCCTGGGAACAGAACCGGCAACAGCAGCTCCTGGCCTCCGGGAACATTCCCCTCCCCTCCGTCCTTCCCGGTGAGAAAAGAAAAATTCACATGGAACTCCCCGAAAACTTCTTTGAGGGCGACCTCCTTGCTGTTACGGCACACGATCCCTACGGTAAGGAAATATATACCTGGACATGGCCGCTCCGCTTCACAGGTGAATTCCTGGAAAAGAAAAAAGTAACCCGGACGGGTGACGAATCCGCAGGTTTTTCAATCACAGGAAATACAGTCACCCTGCAGGCTGATGGTACGGAAATAAGCTTCAACCGAACCACAGGGATCATTGAAAAAATACACACTCCCGCTGGAGAAATCCCCTTTAACGGGGGACCGGTTCCGGTGGGAATGAAGGCAGCACCCGACAGGTCGGAAGCCAGGACAGAGGGCGACCTGGCCGTATTCACCACCTGGTACAAGGGAGGCATTGATTCAATCCGGTGGGAAATGACCCCGGATGCCAGACTGAAAATGTCAATGATCGCACTCAATAAAGCAACCAACGATGGTGGTTTTGACGGTGGATATATTGAGGATAAAATCGACCTCTGGGGAATTACCTTCAATTTCCCGGAACAGGAAGCAACCGGGATCGAATGGTTTGGAAAAGGTCCTTACAGGGTCTGGAAGAACAGGCAAAGGGGCACCACCTTCGGACACTGGCAAAAAGACTATAACAATACAATTACCGGCGAAAGTTTCGAAAACCTGGTCTACCCCGAATTCAAAGGCTACCATGCAAATCTTTACTGGGCCGAACTGGCTGCCAGGCAGGCGGGACCACTGACCATTGCCTCGGAAAGCGATGGCCTCTTTTTAAGGCTGTTTACACCGGAGGAACCCAAAGGAAGCCTGCGTGCATCCCTGCCGCGATTCCCGGATGGCGATATCTCATTCCTGTACGAAATTAACCCTATTCGCGCATTTAAACCGGTGTCGCAGATGGGCCCCAAAAGCGAACCCAACAGTGTCAGGATTAAAAAAGGTGACAGGGGAATAGCAATGAATATATGGTTTGACTTTACTGATAGATAATAGGAAAATGACAAAAACACACATACGAAGTATCCTGATTGCACACGTATTGCTCCTGGTAAACATTACGCTGGTCAGCTGCCGTGAACCAGCGCTTGCGTGGATGAATGATGTGGGTGCAAAATCCTTCCCCGACACAACAGATGTATACCTGGTAAACGACTTCGGCGCAATCAACAATGGACTGATCCTGGCCACGGATGCCATTCAGCAAGCCATCGATCAATGCGCCGCAAACGGGGGCGGAAGGGTAACCTTCGAACCCGGCGTCTACCTCACCGGTGCCGTATTCCTGAAAAGCAATGTCAACCTCCACATCGAGAAGGAGGTAGAGTTGAGAGGGGTGATTGGCCTGGAAGAATACCCGGAAATCCATACACGTGTGGCAGGAATCATGATGGACTGGCCCGCTGCAATCATCAATGTGCTGGAACAGGAGAATGTTGCCCTTACTGGCACCGGCACAATACATGCCCAGGGCAGGTACCACTGGGAACGCTACTGGAAAATGAGAACCGAATATACTCCCAAAGGCCTCCGATGGGTATCAGACTACGATTGTAAACGTGTCAGGACCATACTTGTTTCCGATTCAAAACATGTCACGGTAAAAGACATGAACCTGAAACAGGCAGGCTTCTGGACCATTCACGTATTGTTTTCCAGTCATGTCACCGTGGATGGCGTGAATATCAACAATAATATCGATGGCCATGGACCGTCAACAGACGGCATCGATATCGATTCATCCTCCAAAATCCTCGTGCAAAACTGCAAGATTGATTGCAATGACGACAATGTATGCCTGAAATCCGGTCGAGATGCCGACGGGCTGAGGGTCAACAGGCCCACCGAATTTGTGGTGGTGCGTAACTGCATCAGCTACCAGGGGGGTGGATTGATTACCTTTGGAAGTGAAACCTCCGGCGGTATCAGGAATGTGGTGGTGGATAACCTGGAGGCCTATGGAACCACTACTGCCATCAGGTTGAAATCTGCGCTTTCAAGAGGCGGGGGATTGTCCGATATCTATATTTCGAACATCAGGATGGAGGATGTCAGGGTACCCATGGAAGTGACCCTGAACTGGAATCCATCCTACAGCTATGCCTCGGTTGAAAATGAAGTTGAAGACCTGCCTGACCACTGGATCAAGTTGCTTGAACCCGTTGCCCCGGAAGACGGAATCCCGGTATTCCGCAATGTCAACCTGAGCAACATCACCGCTACCGGGGCAGCAATGGGCCTGAACGTAACCGGTACAGGGGAATCATACCTGGAAAACTTTACTTTCAGGGACATCCATATTGCATGCAAGAAAGCCGGACGCATCAGCTATACGAAGGACTGGACTTTTAAAAATGTCGAGATCATCAGTGAAAATGGTGAAGGGCTGGTCCGCAAGGAAAACATCAACATGACCTCCAGGAGGAGTGCATTGTAAAAGGATTTTGAAAAATACACAGAATGAATTCGATACGTTATGCAACCATTATACGAAGCGTGCACGCCCTCCTGCTTTCCCTGTTGGTCGCAGGTTTCCTCGCTGCATGCAGCCCATCAAATGATCCTGATGAGATCTGGTCGGAATTCTCATCCCAGGAAAAGCCGTGGACCAGGTGGTGGTGGATGGGAAACACCGTGAACAAGGAAAACATCACTATCCAGCTTGAAGCATTTGCAGCAGCTGGCCTGGGCGGTGTGGAAATCACACCCATATACGGGGTCAAAGGCTACGAAAAACAATTCATCGATTTCCTGTCACCCGAATGGATGGAAATGCTGGAACATACATTGCAGGAGTCCGACAGGCTGGGCCTCGGCGTAGACATGGTCATGGGCACAGGCTGGCCCTTCGGTGGCCCCCAGGTGGAACCGCAATTTGCAGCCAGCAGGCTCTGGGTAAAAAAATACCGGATCGACGCCGATGCAACCTTTCATGAAACCATTCAGATGGATGATCCAAAGCAAAGAGGACTGGCAGAATTACAGCATGTGTTTTATTTCGACAACAACGAAAGAAAAGACATTACCCCGCTGGTAAAAGAGGGTGTCCTTACTTTTACACCTTCGGAAAATACCGAACTCTATGCGGTCTTCTGCGCCAAGACCCGGCAACGGGTGAAGCGCGCTGCCCCCGGAGGGGACGGGTATACGCTGGACCATTTCTCGGAAGCAGCCTTCAACGATTATGCCATCCCTTACGAAACTGCCCTGCCGAAAACAACCGGTAGTTTACGTGCACTGTTCAACGATAGCTACGAAGTGTATAATGCCGATTACAGCCCGGTTCTGCTCGAAACATTCCTGGAAAACAGGCAATATGACCTCCTCGACCATCTCCCAGCCTTACTTGAAAAACCCGAAGGGGAAGCATATGAAAGAATCCTGTCTGACTACCGAGAAACCTTGTCGGACCTGCTGATCAACGATTTTGCCCGCTCATGGGACCAGTGGAGCAATGCGCTCGGAATCAAGACCAAATACCAGGCGCATGGCTCGCCGGGAAACCTGATCGATCTGTATGCCGCAGCTGATATACCGGAATGCGAAATGTTCGGCTCCCCGGTCTACGACATCCCCGGCTATCGTCGCGACACCAGCAATATCAGGAAAGGCGACTCCAATAAAATGATGCTGAAATTCAGCTCTTCAGCTGCCCACCTGCAGGGAAACGAACTGGTGTCGTCGGAATCCTTTACCTGGTTAAGGGAACATTTTAAAACGGCACTGCACCATTGCAAACCGGTAACAGACGACTTTTTTCTCAGCGGGGTGAACCACATGTTCCTGCACGGGTCCACCTATACGCCTTCAGAGGGTCTCTGGCCGGGCTTTAAATTCTATGCTTCCGTAAACTTTAATCCCACCAATACCATCTGGCACGATGCACCCTACCTCTTTGCATATATCGCCCGGTGCCAGTCGATTCTTCAGAAAGCCAGCAGCGACAACGAGGTGCTCCTTTACTGGCCGGTGTACGATGCATATGCCCAGGCCGGGAAGGAACGATTGCTTCTCCAGCTGGGAATACATTCCATTGAAGAATGGATGCTGGAAACCTCTTTCTACGAGATTGCCGAAACCCTGGATCAGAAAGGATTTGGTTTCGATTTCATTTCCGATAAATTCATCCTCGGGGCATCTGCGAAAAACGGGATGCTCAAACTGGCAGAGAATGCCTCCTACCAGGCGATTATTGTTCCCGACATGCAATACATTCCGCTGGAGACTATGCAAAAACTGGTGGAATTGAAAGAAAAAGGGGCAACAGTCCTCTTTGCAGGCCAGCCGTCCTCCGTACCGGGATATTATGAATATGCAACGCAAAACTCCAGGTTGCATCAATTGATTCAATCCCACCCGGAGTGGTTCAGGGAAGACCTGGATGTGGAAAAAGAACTGAACAATAAAGGGATCTTCGGTGAAAAAGCCACCGCCGCAGGACTGAAATTCATCCGTAAAAAACTGGATGGAGCACCGGTTTATTTTGTCGCCAACCACACACCATCGGTGATCGACGAATATGTAACCTTCAATGCGCCCTCCCGATCAGTCCTGCTATTGGACCCGATGACCGGCAAAAAGGGTATTGCAAAAACACATGCCGACAAAAATACCACGGATGTGAAACTGTACCTCGAACCGGGAGCGTCCATGTTCATCCTGATGAGCAAAGCAAAACTGTCCACAGATGAATGGAAGTATCCGCGCAAATTCAATGGTGCCATCCCGGTTACAGGCGATTGGCACATTACCTTCCCCGGTGAACCTGCCGGAGAACTGCCGGCTCTTGAAATGGCGCAGCTATCCTCCTGGACAGGGGCTGGAGAACAATATGCCGGTTACTCAGGTACTGCCGTATATACTACAACTTTCCGCCTGGAAGCAACCACGGCAGATGGCTACCGGCTGGACCTGGGAGATGTGCGCGAAAGTGCCAGGGTATTCGTGAATGGAACGTTCGCCGGGGCCCTGATCGCCCACCCCTTCAGCCTTGATATCTCCGACCTGGTTGTGGAAGGGGAAAACACGTTGAAGATCGAAGTGACCAATCTGCCTGCCAACCGGTTGCGGGAAATGGAGATCAATGGAGTGGAATGGAAAAAGTTTTATGAAATTAATATGGTAAATATACATTACAAGGAATTTGATGCCACAGTATGGGAACCCACCCCTTCGGGATTAATTGGTGAAGTGAACCTGGTGCCAGTGTACTACCAGTAATATCAATAATGTATTAACAAATGAAGCAAGGGCTGAAGATGAAGATGAGATTGAAAAAATGGACACTGTTGCTGGTCGTATTACTCCCGTTCACCCTGTTATACGGACAAAGACAATCTGAACAACTCGACCGGGGACTCATCGCCATAAAAACCGGCAATGGTGTGTTTGTTGGCTGGAGGATCACGGGAAAAGAATGGGTTGATGTAAGTTACAATATTTACAGGAATGGGGAAAAAATCAATGATGTACCCATCGACGGACCTTCCAATTACATGGATGCATCTGGAAATACCGGGGATGCCTACCAGGTCGCTGCAGTGACCGGGGGTGCCGGGCAGTCGCTTTCCCCTGAAGTGACCGCCCGGAATACCAACTATTTCGACGTACCGATCGATCTTCCTCCGGGAGGGAGCACTCCCGACGGGGACTACACCTATTCGGCCAACGACGCATCCATCGGCGACCTCGATGGTGACGGAGCCATGGAGATTATCCTCAAGTGGAATCCGAGCAACGCGAAGGACAATTCCCACGAAGGCTATACCGGGGCTGTGATCATCGATGCATACAAGCTTAATGGAACCAAACTCTGGCGGGTCAACCTGGGAAGAAATATCCGCGCCGGAGCCCACTACACCCAGTTCATGGTGGCTGACTTCGATGGCGACGGGAAAGCAGAAATGGCATGCAAAACGGCAGATGGTACTGTGGATGGACTGGGGAACGTGATCGGTGATCCCGGTGCCGACTACAGGAATACATCTGGCCGGATACTGACCGGACCGGAGTTTCTCACCATGTTCAATGGCGAAACCGGCGCAGCCATGCATACCATCGATTACCAGCCGGCACGCGGATCGGTCGGGAGCTGGGGAGATACCTACGGGAACCGGGTCGACAGGTTCCTGGCGGCAGTGGCTTACTTCGATGGCGAACACCCCAGCCTGATGATGGCCAGGGGGTATTACGAAAGAACCATGTTGGCAGCGTATGACTGGAAAAACGGGGAACTGACCCTGCGGTGGCTGTTCAATTCAGAAGCCGGGGGGCTGACCGCTTATTCAGGACAGGGCAACCATAACCTCACCGTGGCCGATGTGGACAATGACGGGAAGGATGAGATCGTATACGGTTCCATGACCCTGGACGATGATGGAACAGGATTATACAGTACCGGCCTTGGTCATGGCGATGCCCTCCATGTTTCCGACATGGATCCCGACCATCCCGGCCTGGAAGTTTTTGCACCGCATGAAAGCGGCTCCAACGGGGCCTCTTTCAGGGAAGCCAAAACAGGGAAAATTATCTGGCAACACAAGCAAAGTGGGGATACCGGACGGGGCGTAGCTGCCGATATCCTGAGTAGCCGCAGGGGCTTTGAGTCCTGGGCTTCCGGACTGGGTCTGTTCGACATCAGCGGAACCGATATAGGTTCGAATCCCAATTCAACCAACTTCAGGATCTGGTGGGACGCTGACCTGCAAAGTGAGCTCCTGGACGGAACGACGGTAAGAGATTTCAGCACAACGATATTCAGTGGTGCGTTTGTTTCCTCCAATAACGGAACCAAGTCAACCCCCACCCTCAGCGCAGATATCTTCGGCGACTGGCGGGAAGAGGTCATCTGGAAATATGGCGGCAACTCGCATTTAAGGATCTACACCACCACGGATATCACCGACCATAAGATCTATTCGCTCCTGCACGATTCCCAGTACCGGGCCGCCATCGCCTGGCAGAATGTCGCATACAATCAGCCTCCACATGCAAGCTTCTACATGGAACCCGATATGGCCCTTCCTGTTCCCCTGGTATTTTCCGGCAATAAATGGCAGGGCAGTGCAGGTGCCAATGACTGGAATCTTACCACTCCCAATTTCGTGCGCGCAGATGGTGCACCAACCACATTCGAAAATGGCGATACAGCGATCTTCAGCTTTGACGGAATCCACAACGAAACAGTAACCCTTTCGGAAAATATCACCCCCGGGCTCACTGTTGTAGCATCTCCGGACAATTACACGCTTGAAGGTGAGGGCAGCCTCACAGGGAATATGAACCTGTATAAGACACAGAAAGGAACCCTTCGGCTCACTGGCTCGCACACTTATTCAGGCAAAACCATCGTTACCGATGGCGCCCTGGTAGTGGATGGCAGCCTGGAAAACAGCAGGGTTTTCGTTTCCGGGGGAACCTGGGGCGGCAAAAATGCCGGTCCCGGCCAGGGAGGCAGGATCGGCGGTTCAGGATACCTGAAGAATGGTCTCGTGGTGCAGACCCGCGGGACACTGATGCCCGGGATGCAGCAGGGAGATACACTTTTCATAGAAAATGGATTGGAAATCAAGAATAATGCGGTTGTCCTCTTCGACCTTTCCGGAACCTCCGGGGGGGCAAATGATATGATCGATGTAACAGGAGACCTCTCCCTCGGTAACAACATCACCGTGAAATTTAACCTGATGGAAGGATCCATTGATACAGGCAATTACGTCCTGTTCAGGTATACAGGTACACTGACCGGCAGTATTGATGGCTTTGAATTAAGTGGTCTGGATGGGTTCTATTACGAACTTTTTGCAGGAGAAGACGAAATTATCCTTCGGCGCCCGCCTGCTAGGGATCCCGGATA
Source organism: Bacteroidales bacterium (assembly GCA_029210585.1). Taxonomy (GTDB): domain Bacteria; phylum Bacteroidota; class Bacteroidia; order Bacteroidales; genus M55B112. The sequence continues at coordinate 37,984 of JARGFP010000003.1, read as the reverse complement.
CCTGAGCTGGAAAGGGGATAAATCAAATGTCTGGTCGGTACCCGGCCCGATGAACTGGTTACAGGATAATGCAGAAACATTCTTTCTGCCCCGGGATACCGTCTTCTTCGGGGAATCCAATGTGGCGCAAACCAGAATTGAACTGCAGGGCACACTGAATATTGGCCGGATGATCTTCAACTCGTCCCTGGACTATACATTTTTGGGTGAAGGCAGTATTTCCGGATCAGGAGACATGATCAAACAAGGTTCCGGGACCCTGGAACTGCTCACCGAAAATACCTATACCGGTCCCACGAAGATCGAAGAGGGACAACTCAAAATCAGCCAGCTGAAAAATGGAGACCTGGCTTCCAGTCTCGGCATGGCCGGATCTGCCCCGGCAGCACTGCAACTGAATAACGGGGAACTCCTGATCACCGGGAATGCAAGCTCCGACAAGGGAATCCTCATTGGTGAAGGCGGTGGTGTCCTGAACATCAGCGACCTGCAGGAAATCAACGGTGAAATTACAGGTAGCGGAACACTGGAAAAAGCAGGAGAAGGTACCCTGGTAATCACACGTGAAAATACATTAACCGGTGAAGTCACAATCTCAGGAGGCACTGTAAGGTTCCACTCTGATGCGGCAAATGCCGGAGGTCTGGGCAGCGGAAGGATCAACTTTGTTGATGGAACAATCCTGTTCAATGATTCAAGGAATACCTATAATTCCACCGATCTGAAATTTCATATTCCTGCCGGCGGTAAAGCAACCCTGCATATGGATGGAAGGGTCTACTCCCGCGACCTCTTGACAGGAGAAGGGGTGCTGGATCTGTATGTTAATTATGTACGAACCGAATTCAATGGCGACTGGTCGGGGTTTAGCGGCAGGATCAATGTCCTCACCGACCACGATGGTGGTGATTTCAGGGTGAAGAATTCATTTGGATACAATACCAGCGCGGTGGTGTTCAATGACAAAGTCTATGCCTATCACCTCGACAATGGACTGATCACCCTGGGAAACCTGGTAAGTTTGCCGGGTTCCGTGATGCAAAATGCAAACTGGGAGATCGGCAGCAGGAATGAGGAGTCTGTCCTGGATGGAAAAATCGAAGGAAATACCATCGTCAAGAAAGGAACAGGGCGACTGCTCATCAGCGGAAACACAAACACCTACAGTGGTGGAACCGAAGTTGAAGAAGGCACCCTCTGGATTACCAATGTCAGCGGAAGCGCTACCGGATCGGGTGTGGTAAATGTTTATGGAGAGGCCATCCTGGGAGGCAGCGGGCGCATTGATGGACCAGTCAGCCTGATGGGCAATGCGCTGCTTTCCCCGGGCGAAGGTATCGGACAACTTACTGTAAACAATACAGTTACGATGCAAAAAAACAGCATCCTGAATCTTGAGGTATTGACCGAGGACGGCAGCAGCGATCTCCTGGTTGCCAACAAGCTGATCCTGAATGACCCGGTAATGTATATCCTGAATAATTCCATCCGGGATTACCAGGCAGGAGACCGCTTCAAGATCATTGCTGCTGACCAGGTCACGGGTAATTTTGCCGCGATCTACCCCACCAACCCGGGCGAGGGACTCTCCTGGGATACCACCAACCTGTATACTTTCGGAATGATCGAAGTGGTGGAAAAAACCGTTTCGGTAACAGATGCGGCAGTAAGCAGGGACGAACTGAACATCTATCCCAACCCCTCCACCGGGAAAGTCACCGTGCAATCCATGACAAATGACGAATCAATCGCACAGATCAGCATCCTGAACAGCACGGGGGTGGTGCTTGAACATGTCGAACCCGGCAGCCGGGTTACCTGTTACGAGCTGGATCTCACGAAATACCCGGCCGGCGTGTACCTTGTCCGCATAAGCAGTGACCAGCGTACAGAATGCAGGCAGTTATTCCTGCTCGATAATTAGTGTGGAAGAGAAAACTTGGTATAGAAAGTTGTTATACTTATGAATAGAACGAGATGAGCATATTAAAGATGTTGGGCGTATGTGGTCTGCTGGCAGTTTCACTGGCAGCATCGGGACAGAGACTGGTGGAAAAACTCAACCATGGCCTGGTGGCCATTCAAACACAGGAAGGCGTGTACCTGGGCTGGAGGGTACTGGCATCTGAAGCAGACGCAGTGGCCTACAATATCTACAGGGATGGTGTAAAAGTAAATGATACACCCATCACCGGGGCTTCAAACCTGACAGATGCAGCAGGACTACCGGGCGCTGTCTATGAACTCAGGACCGTTGTTTCGGGAGCGGAACAGGTGCTCAATGAATCCGCTGCTGTCTGGGGGAAAAAATACATCGACATCCCGGTAAGGGCAATCAATGGCGGGTACACTTCGCATGAAGTGAATGATGCCAGTGTGGGCGACCTGGACGGGGACGGGCAATATGAGGTGGTTGTGAAAAGGGTCGCCTTTAACAAAGAAATCGAATCCACCGATTACCACCTGCTGGAAGCCTATGAACTGGACGGTACATTCCTCTGGTCCGTCAATATCGGCCCCAACCTGGTCAACGACAAAGAAGTGAACTTCCTGGTATGGGACCTGGACGGGGATGGAAAGGCGGAGGTAGCTACCCGTACCTCGGAAGGCACCATCGATGGACTGGGCAACCAGGTGGGGGATATCAACAATGACGGGAAAACCAATTACCGGTATTCCCTCCAATACAATGGATTCCTGTCAGAGGGACCCCACTTTCTCTCCATATTCAACGGGGAAACGGGCGAAGAGATGGCCCGTAAAGACTATATTGCCCGCGATCCGATCTCGCAATGGGGACTGCCCGGACACGATATTGCCCAACTGGCGCACCGCTCCACCAAATGCATGTTCACTGTCGCCTACCTGGATGGTAAAACCCCAAGCGTGGTCATCAGCAGGGGAATCTATGAGAAAATTGCCCTGGCGGCCTGGAAATTTGAGAACGGGGAACTGGTCAAACAATGGGACTTTGCATCCGATCAGCCGGGAAATGAGGATTACGACAAACAAGGATTCCATAACCTCACCCAGGGTGATGTGGACAACGATGGCAGGGACGAGATCATGTACGGCTCCATGTGTGTGGATGACGACGGAACCGGGCTCTATTCCACCAACCTCGGTCACGGCGATGCACAACACCTTGCCGATATCAACCCCACCCGGCCCGGACTGGAATATTTTGGCTGCCTGGAGAATTCTACGGGAGGCAATTACCGGGATGCCGGAACAGGCGAAATACTTTTCTACCAGAGCATCGGCAGAGACATGGGACGGGCCGGGTGCGCCGACGTCACCCCCGATTACCCCGGCATGGAGATGTGGGGACCATCGGGCTTTCCCTTCCTGAGCGCTACCGGGAAAGAAATCACGAATCTGAACGCCCCCGGCTCCATGAACTTTTTTATCTGGTGGGACGGCGATCCCATCCGGGAAATGCTCGATCATGCCTGGTACACAGACTACGGAATAGGAACCATCACAAAATACAACAACGGGGCAAACACGGAACTGCTGCGGGCCAGCGGAACGCTGTCCAACAACTGGACCAAGGGAACGCCATGTGTGACTGCAGATATCCTCGGTGACTGGCGGGAGGAGGTGATCTGGCGACTGGCAGACAACTCCGGGTTCAGACTGTATACAACCATCAACCCCACAGACCTGCGGATCTATACCCTCATGCACGATCCGCAATACAGGGCGGCCATCGGCTGGCAACCCAACTCCTATAACCAGCCACCGCACCCGGGTTTTTTCATAGGTCTCGAGATGGATTCCATCCCCCCGGCACCGGTGATGCTTCCGGGACAAAAAACCTGGCAGGGCGGAACATGGGACCAGGATGCAAGTGCGGCATTTGCATATGATGGTGCAGCGGTAAAATTTTCTGATGGCGACAGTGTACTTTTTGATATCTCCGGCAACCTTACCGCGACAGTGCCTGTTGAAGGAACACTGCAGCCTGCCGACATACGGGTGATCTCACCGTATGATCTTGTTTTCACCGGTACAGGTGAGATTTCGGGCCATACCGGCCTGACCAAGGCAGGGAAGGGAAAACTTACCATCAGCAACGGGAACACATTTACAGGCATTACGAGAGTATGGTCAGGAGAAGTATGCGTTACCGGCAGCCTGTCAGGCAAGGTGCTGGTAAAACGTTTTGCTTCCATCAGCGGCAATGGAAGGTTCAACAACGGACTGGCCCTGGAAAAATACAGCAGCATGACAGTGGGTACATCCCGTGGCAGTGCCGACACACTTTTTGTGAATGAATCACTCGCTTTTGCCGGTGAAGACTCCCTCTACATGGACCTTTCCGATGATCCCGATGGCGCCGGGAAAAGCAATGATATGATCCGGATAGACGGAGATCTCATTATCCGGGGATCCCTGGTTATTGATATACAAAGACTCGACGGAACACTTGCCCGGGGAAGCTATACCCTGATCGAATTTACAGGAGCATTTACGGGCGACCTGGCTTCCGTCTCAACAAGCGGAATCTCTGACATTGCACATTCACTGAAAATTGAAGACGGAACACTGATCCTGGAAATACCTGAAACCCGGGGTGCAACGACTGTAACGTGGATGGGCTCCGAGGACAACACGTGGGATATGTATCATACACTGAACTGGCTCAACAACGGTTCCCCGGATGTGTTCATCGGTAACGATACCGTACTGTTCAATGACCAGGCAGAGGCAACCGATGTCCGGATCATGGGTAACTATGGCATCAGTCACCTGCGCTTTAATGCCTCCAAAGACATTACCCTCGGGGGCGAAGGATTCCTGACCGGTAACGGTGGGATCCTGAAACGCGGAACGGGGAAACTTACCATCAATAACCTGAACACATTTACCGGCGCAACCACTGTTGAAGATGGCATTCTGAGCATTCCTGATATCAGGAACGGCTTTTCCGCATCAGGGATCGGTGCCGCATCGGCGGATGCCTCCAGCCTGGTGCTGGATGGGGGCACCCTTGAGATCCTTGCCCAGGGAAATAATGCTACGGATAAGGGAATTACCATCGGTCCCGGTGATGGAGGAATCAGTATTCCCAACAGCAGCGGATCGGTCACTTTTGAAGGATCCTTTACCGGCGAAGGATACCTGGTTAAAAAAGGAACCGGAAGCATCATTCTGAAAGCTAATGCACATAAAGGTACGGTCATTGAAAACGGCACCGTGATCCTTGGAAATGAAGATGCCAATTACAGTGGTCCGGGTGATGAAGTGATCTTTAGGGGAGGCACCCTTCAGATGTATAACAATTACAATTCATACACGAACAACTGCAACTGGAACATAGTGGTAGAAGAAGGAGCATCGGGTACCCTGAATATGGATGGCAGGTCCACGATCACAGGTACGCTGACCGGTGCAGGAGAACTTACCGTGTTTGTCCCGTGGGTGCGGAACGAAATCCATGGCGACTGGTCCCAGTTCAGCGGAACCATCAACGCAATTACCGATAACGACGGGGGAATGTTTATCGTGGGCAATACTACGGGATTCAGAAATGCATCTGTTCACCTGGGTGATAAAATCCGGTTCATCCACAGTGAGTCCGCCGATGTGGTCGTGGAGATCGGTGCACTTACCGGTGAGGCAGGCTCCATTTTGGGGGCCGGAGGAATGGCATCCAATAACATCACGTGGAAAATTGGCGGGAAAAACAACAACTTCAAGTACAACGGGATCATCAACAATGACCAGTACAAGAACAGCGGTGCCAGGACCTCCATCATCAAAACCGGCACGGGGCAATGGACACTTACCAACGAGAACACCTACTCCGGGAATACCATCGTTGAACAGGGCACACTGCTCCTTGAAAACAGCTCCGGCAGTGCAACCGGCACCGGCAACGTAACCGTGCAATCCGGGGCCGCACTGGCAGGCACTGGCACCATGTCGGGCAACCTCACCCTGGAGGACAATGCTTCCCTCCTGCCGGCATACGGACAGATCGGATCCATTCATATCGGGGGCAACCTGACCATGTCGGGGACCCCAACACTTATGATTGACCTGGATAAGGGGGCATCTGCCCACGACCAGGTATATGTTACAGGAAATATCTCTGTGGGTGGCATCCTGATGCTCTCCAACCTCGGAAGTGTAAGTTATGCCGAAGGAGATGCCTTCCAGATATTGCTCACCACCAGCGAAATTACGGGAAGTTTCTCGGCAATTTACCCACTGACACCCGGAGACGGTCTGGAGTGGGATACCACCCTGCTCCGCAGCCAGGGATACCTGAGGGTAGTAAAGGCAACCACAGCCGTTGAAGCCTTCAGCCCTGATCAGAAACTGGAAGTTTATCCGAATCCTTTCAGGAATACCCTGAATATCAGGATTCCAGCTGAAACAGGTATAAAGGAAATACAGTTGTTCCGGCTTGACGGCAGAAAGATCATCGCTGATTCTGTAACGAAAGACCGTTCCAACTGGCTGTTGAATACCGCTGATCTGCCAACAGGAACATACCTGGTAAAAGTCACCTCCGCAGAAGGAACAATGGCGAGAAAAATCGTTGTAAAAACCAAATAAACCGGAAAATAACATGGAAAAAAGACAACTTCTCATACTTTGCACGCTATTGCTGCTGGCCGTCTCGCCGGCAATGAAGGCACAGTCGGCAGCGTCGGCGCAAACAGCAACGGCTGCAGAAACAGCAACGGCTGCAGAAATACTGGCCAACATGCAGCTGGCCAATGATTATTTCATGAACAAATGGCCCGATGTGGGAAAAACCATCATTACCAACCGGGAACGACCCAGCAACATCTGGACCCGGGCCGTCTATTATGAAGGCCTGATGGCCCTCTACGAAATTGATCCCGATAAAAGGTATTACAACTATGCCGTGGACTGGGGAACATTTCACAACTGGGGGTTCCGGAGCGGGAACCTGACGCGCAATGCCGATGACCAGTGTGCCGGGCAGACTTATATTGACCTGTACAACATCGACCCGCAACCGGAACGTATCGCCAATATCACCGAGTGTATCGATCATGTGGTGGCAGGTGATCAGAATGATGACTGGAGCTGGATCGATGCCATCCAGATGGGCATGCCGATCTTTGCCAAGCTGGGCGTATTGTATGAAGATGACAAATACTTCGACAAGATGTACGATATGTACATGTTCACCAGGAACGAACACGGCGACAACGGGCTGTACAATCCGAAAGACAAACTCTGGTGGCGCGATGGCGACTTCGATCCACCCTATACAGAACCCAATGGCGAAGACTGCTACTGGTCGCGCGGTAACGGCTGGGTGATCATGGCGCTGGCCAGGGTCATGGACATCATCCCAGAAGACACGAAGGGATACAAACAGTACCTGAAAGACTTCAAAGCCATGTCGAAGGCCCTGGCAAAAGTGCAACGCGAGGACGGCACCTGGAACGTGAGCCTGCACGACCCGAATCACTACGGGGGAATGGAATTTTCGGGCACCGCCATGTTTGCTTACGGAATGGCATGGGGAATCAACAACGGGGTCCTTTCAGAAAAGAAATACCTGCCGGTGGTGGAAAAAGCATGTAAAGCACTTACCGAAGATTGCATGCACGACAACGGGTTCCTTGGGTACGTGCAAAGCACCGGGAAAGAGCCGAAAGACGGTCAGCCCGTTACCTATGACAAACAACCCGATTTCGAAGATTACGCCCTGGGGGCATTCCTGCTTGCAGGAAAAGAAATGTACCTCTTGAAAAACAAATAACCGTGCATCGCCGGGTCGTATCGCCTGCGCTATTTGCATCCATGCCTCCCGGAACAAACATGCCTGCAGAAGAAAAATGTACTTTATGAAAAACATATAACCATGCGACACCAGATCATAGCACTTACGCTCCTGACGCTCCTCGTTGCAACGGGGTGCGCCGACAGGGAAGATCCCGACTACCTCTTCTCCTATTTCAAAGGCAACGGGGAGACCGGGCTCCACCTGGCCTACAGCGAAGACGGGCTGAAGTGGGAAGCCCTGAATGACGGTAACCCAATCCTGGCGCCACAGGTAGGAAAAGATCGCCTGATGCGCGACCCGTGCATCGTGCGGGGCCCTTCCGGAACCTACCACATGGTGTGGACCACCGGGTGGTGGGACAAGCATATAGGTTACACATCTTCTGAGGACCTGGTACACTGGTCTGAACAACAGATCATCCCCGTGATGATGCACGAGGACAGTGCAAGGAACAGCTGGGCGCCCGAACTGTTCTACGACAAGGAAAACGAACAGTTCCTTATCTTCTGGGCCACCACCATCCCGGGCAGGCATACTCCCGTTGCCGAATCGGAACGCGAAAAGGGTCTGAACCACAGGATGTATGTCACATCCACCAGGGATTTCAAAACCTTTCAGCCCACCGAATTGTTTTTCAACCCCGATTTCTCCGTGATCGACGCTACCCTCCTCGAGCACAACGGTGAGTACGTGATGTTCCTGAAAAATGAAAATCCCAACCCACCGGAAAAGAACATACGGATCACCAGGGCAACAAATGCAGCCGGACCGTATACGACTGAAGTATCCGAACCTATTACCGGCGATTACTGGGCTGAAGGGCCCACTGCCATTACGATCGGAGACTACACCTATGTCTACTTCGATAAATACAGGGAACACAGGTATGGTGCAGTGAGATCAAAGGACCTGGAGAACTGGGAGGACGTGTCTGATTCGATCAGCTTTCCTTCCGGAACAAGACACGGGACCGTGTTTTCAGTTACCCCCGGCTTCCACCGGCAGCTGGTTGCCAATCTGGAAAAACAGGAGGAAATTCAGAATACAACGGATGTCAGCCTGTTCATGCGCTCCGACAGTGCCGACTACCAGGAAGAAATCACCTCCGAAACGGGCGATCTCTACAGTGAAATCGGCCATCATGGTCCCGCAGTAGAAAATGAATGGCTGGGTCTGCGCATCTATTTCGATCAGAAATGCGCCATTGATGTCTATTCGAAAAGCAAACCCGGACTGGAATTGCAGGAGGCCCGATGGTACCCAACCGTGGAACAACAGGAAAACGGATGGGGGGCAGACTATTACAAGGTCGGAAATACCGTTGGCCTGGGTGGCGTGCGACTATGGGATGGCACATCAGTGGTCCGACTTGAACCGGTCAGCAGGAGAACCGCCAGGGTGTCCAGGGGACTGAAGCATGCAACCATGGAAATGATCTCCGAAAATGTGCCCTACATGGGCAGAACCGTCGATATATTGGTCAGGGTAACCGTACAGTCAGGATCCAGGTTTGCCCGGGTGGAAGCCTATGTGCTCAAGGGAGGACCGGTACAGTTCGTGACCGGGATCAATTATCATGCGGGACAGGAAACCGAAAAAAGAGAAGGACTGATTGCCGCCTGGGGACTGCATCCTGAAGATGTTGCCGCCGAACAGGTGGAACTGGGCGCAGCGATCCTGTATGATCCGGCTGATTTTGAACATACACTCGATAGCGGGACAGAATTCCTGATGATTGCAAAACCGGCTGAAAGACTGGAGACTAAGATTACATCAGCAAACGCAAGGGAACCCGAACTTAACACCATGAACAGCTTCCTGGAATACCTGGAAACAAACTCAACAGCTGGAATTACCAATGATTAAAACCATTTCCATACACCCGGGTGCTGTCAAACGCTGTTCTGCACTCTTGCTGATCCTGCTGGCAACGACAGTGGTTGCCGGCGGACAGGAATCCCGGGTATTTGAGTTCGGCCGGGAAACACACGCTGTCAATACCAATATTATCACCGAAGCGGTGCAATACAGCAGCGACCCGGGCTTTGGTTTTGACGTTGAAAACAGGGAAGCGGTCAGTATCACCAGCGCCGGAAAGCCCCTGGAAGGATTTTGCACCGCACCTGTACCCTTTTATTTCAGTGTGGCTTTGCCTGAAGGGAATTACGAAGTGCGCGTACGCATCGGGAACCCTGTTGCCAAATCCGTTACCACCATCAAAGCTGAGTCCAGGAGACTGATGGTCCGCAACCTTGAAATGAAAAAAGGACACACGGAAGAAGTCACCTTCATCGTCAACATCAGAAGTCCACGAATCAGCGGTGCCGACTCCATACGCCTGAAATCCAGGGAATACAATTATATGAACTGGGATAACCGCCTGACCCTGGAGTTTTCGGGCCAAAACCAGGCAGTACAGGCTATTGAGATCCGGCCGGCAAAAAATGTTACCACCCTCTACCTGGCCGGAAATTCGACAGTGACCGACCAGGACAGGGAGCCCTGGGCCTCCTGGGGACAGATGATCACAACATATTTCGATTCCCGGGTGGCAGTGGCCAATTTTGCAGAATCAGGTGAATCCCTCGCTTCCTTCAAAAGCAGCAGGAGACTAGAAAAAACCCTCACACTGATTCAACCGGGAGATTATCTGCTGATCGAATTCGGTCACAACGACCAGAAAAGATCCGGAGATGGAATCGGTCCATGGACCACTTTCACCGACCTGCTGACAGAATTCGTTACAGCGGCACGTGAAAAAGGAGCACAACCGGTGTTGATCACTCCCACGCAGCGCAGGTCGTTCAACGATTCAGGAAAAATCTCACCAACCCATGGCGACTATCCTGCGGCCATGCGCAAAGTGGCTGAAGCATTGCAGGTTCCACTGATCGACCTGAACGAAATGACAAAAACCCTGTACGAAGCATGGGGCCCCGAAACATCGAAAAAAGCCTTCGTCCACTACCCGGCAGGGACCTTTCCCGGACAGGAGAAGGAATTGAAAGACAATACGCACTTCAATGCATTCGGCGCCAACGAGATCGCATTGTGCATACTCTCGGGGATCATGGAACAGGAGATCGGGCTGAAAGAACACATCGTCAACTTTCCGGCAGACTATGATCCATCAGCACCTACAGATCCCGAAAAATGGAACGTGCCACTGAGCCCACGGTTCGTCAGCAAAAAACCGGAAGGAAACTGAAGAACGGAAGGAACCAAAAAAAGAAACCAGGATGTACAGCAATCATATGAAAGGTACAACCATCATATTAAAAGTACAACCTCAACATTGAAGGTACAACCAACATCTGAACTGAAAAACCATGAAAACCTACATCATCAACTTTATTGCATCGATATCGATCCTTTCATTATCTCTCATGGCCTCCGGACAAGATCCGCTTGAATATCACTACCTCTTCCCGAGTTATCCTGAAAACGACCGGAGACCCATCGCTGAAAAACCACCCGTGGAAGGATGGGCCACTGAGAAAGTGAAGGAAGCTATCGACCGGGGTGCCATCGCGATTCAAACAGACAGCGGATGCTATGTGAGCTGGCGATGGCTGTACAATGATCCGGATGGGATAGCGTTCAATGTGTACAAATCAGCTGATGGTCGGGACTATGTAAAAGTAAACAGTGATCCCGTAACTGTAACCTGCGACTTCTTCGACCCGGCCGCATCACTTTCGGAAACCACGAAATACCAGCTTCGTGCCGTTCTGGATAACCGGGAACTGGAAACAGTGCAGGTGCAATCCCTGCCGGATACGTATCACAGCATCCCACTCCGGGGAAATTACCAGCCGGAAAAAGTGGCCATTGCTGATCTGAACGGGGATGGCATCTACGATTACGTGATCAAGCAGCCTGATAAAACCCTGGGGGGTGGTATCCGTGGCATTCAGAGCGTGGGAGACAAGGACCTCACCTACAAGCTGGAGGCCTATCTTCACGACGGTACCTTTTTGTGGCAAATGGACCTGGGACTCGGGATCGAGCCGGGTATATGGTATTCACCTTATATCGTGTACGACCTGGATGGCGACGGGAAAGCAGAGGTGGCAGCGAAAACCGCCGGGAAGGATTTTGTACGGGACGAGGTGGGACGCGTGGTGTCGGGGGCTGAATACCTGACCATCTTCGATGGCATGACCGGCAAACAACTGGCACAGACCGACTGGATACCAAGGTCACGGCGCCTGGGAGATTATGTACGGACCAACCGCAACCAGATGGGAGTGGCCTTCCTGGATGGAAAAACACCGTTCCTGCTGATTGAAAGAGGTACGTACAAAGCCATGTTCCTGGAAGCGTTCACCTTCAGAAATAAAACACTTGAAAAACACTGGCACTGGGACGGGGATGAAGAAAACCCGATTGTGCGTCACCAGGGTGCCCACTTCATGCACAGCGTGGATGTCGACAACGATGGCAGGGAAGAAGTGATGCTGGGATCTGTTGTGATTGACGACAACGGCGAAGCATTATGGTCCACCGGGTTCGGACACCCCGATAAATGCTTTGTGACAGATATACTGCCCGACCGGGAGGGACTGGAGGTCTTTTACGCCATCGAAGACACGCACAACAACGGTGATGGCGTCTGCCTCGTGGATGCTGCCACCGGCAAACAGATATGGAACATCGGACATAAAACGGTACACGTCGGACGCGGCATGGTGGCCGATATCATGCCTGAACATCGGGGCCTGGAGTGTTTTACGGCGGAGGATCCCAAGGCAGGCTGGAATGACAGCTACATGCTGGCGGCAAATGGCGATTACCTTGCACGCAATGAGGGTGTTCCCTCAACAAGCAACTGGCTGTTCTGGGATGGCGACCTGCTCAGGGAAAGACTGCAATACGACTGGAGAGGCAGTCCTGAAAAAATCGTCAGTCATGTAGAAAAATACGATGGTACCAGCTACCCGGCACAGGTGGAAGGCAAGATCATCATGGTAGCCGATATTCTCGGTGACTGGAGGGAAGAGGTGATCGCAACGGTACCCGGCGAATTGCGGATCTATTCAACCACGATAAAAGCCCGCGACAAAAGAGTGACATTGATGCAGGATCCCATTTACAGGGTAGATGTTGCCCATGCCTCCATGGGATATACCCAGCCCCCGGTAACCAGTTACTACCTGGGAGAATGACTCATTCAGAGTGTCTGTCCATCATGTCCGTTTATAGTTATGCTCATGGTAAATTGCTCATATACAAGCGTAAATTTTGCATTTCCTGACATGATTCAGCCACTGTACTAAATTAACGAACTTATATATAGACCTTTATGACGTGCAGCAGAAATAAACCCGCAGTTTCAAGGGAGAAAACCATACCGGTTATCCTGGTGATTTTCTTCTTTATACTCGCCGGAGCATGTGAACGTTCAGGACCAAAACAAATTATCAGTCTGGACGGAGAATGGCAGTTCCGTATGGACAGCCAGGATGAGGGCGTCACAAAAAAATGGTTCCTGGAAGAGTTAAACGGGAAAATAACATTACCCGGGTCGATGAAAGAAAATGGGAAAGGAGTTGATCCCTCCCTGCAAACCAACTGGACCGGAAGCATTTACGATAGCTCCTGGTACTTTAATCCCCATCTCGAACCCTGCCGGACAGGAGATACCTTAAAATTCCCTTTCTGGCTAACCCCGTTAAAGCATTATGTGGGACCGGCCTGGTACAGGAAAAAGATCACCATTCCCGAAAACTGGAAGGGCAACAGGATCCTGCTGCACCTGGAGCGACCGCATTGGGAAACAACGGTCTGGATCGACAGCACACTGGTCTCCAACCAACATTCGCTCTCCGTACCCCACGAAACCGACCTGACCACCTATCTTGATCCCGGAGATCACCACATCACCATCAGGGTCGACAACCGGCTGGATGATATAAATGTGGGGCCCGACTCCCACAGCGTCACCGACCATACCCAGGGAAACTGGAACGGAATCATCGGTGACATGTACCTCTCAAACGATCCATTGGTACATATCGAAAGCATACAGCTCTACCCGGACATCGGGAAGCAGGAGGTAAAGGCAGTTATACGGATCGCTTCGCCGGGAACGATGAAAAGTACCATAGACCTGGATATTTCCGCCCGATCCGTCAATCCGGCTCCCCGGCATATTACAGCGCATGTAAGGGAAAAGTTCACGTTTGGGGGAAGTGCTGAGGACATTGGGGGTAGTGCTGAGGACATTGGGGAAATTACTGACGTTATCGGCGAAAGAACAGACAGCATTGGGGGTGGTACCGTTACCATTGGGGAAAGTACAGGCACCATTGGGGGCCGTACCGTCACCATTGAGGAAAGTACAGACGCCATTGGCGAAAGAACGGACCGCATTGGGGGCCGTACCGACACCATTGAGGAAAGTACAGACGCCATTGGCGAAAGAACGGACCGCATTGGGGGCCGTACCGACACCATTGAGGAAAGTACAGACGTCACTGAGCAAAAAACCGTCACCATTGAAATGACCCTTCCCATGGGTCCGGACCTGAATACCTGGGATGAATTTGAACCCCATCTGTACAATTTTACCGCAGAGCTGAACCATAATGGAGAAAAAAGCAGGGAAACAGTACGTTTTGGGATGCGGGAAATCTCCACAAGTGGAAAACAGATCCTGGTGAACGGTAATCCTGTCTTTATGAGGGGAAACGTAGACTGCGCCGTCTTTCCCCTTACCGGGTACCCGGAAATGGACGTGGATGGCTGGCTGGACATATTCAGGCAGCTGCGTGCATATGGACTCAATCACGTTCGCTTCCATTCATGGTGCCCCCCGGAGGCAGCATTTGACGCAGCCGACCAACTGGGATTCTACCTGCAGCCCGAGGGTCCGACCTGGCCGAACCACGGGACATCCCTCGGCAATGGCAGGTCCATTGATCAGTATATTTACGAGGAGACGGAACGAATTCTTGAAGAATACGGGAACCATCCCTCCTTCTGCATGTATGCTTCCGGCAATGAGCCGCGGGGCAATTACGTGGCTTTTCTCGAAGATTTCCTCAGGTACTGGAAAAAACAGGATCCGCGAAGAATCTATACCGGGGCATCCATTGGGGGAAGCTGGAAGGAGTGCCAGGAGAATGAGTTCCATGTGAAAGGCGGTGCCAGGGGATTGCCATGGAGCAGGCAACGGCCGGGAAGTTCATTCGACTATGAACGAAATATCTCCCGTTTTGATGCTCCCTTCATTACCCATGAACTGGGCCAGTACTGCGTTTACCCCGATTTCAAAGAGATCGATAAATACACGGGCAGCTACCGTGCGTACAATTTCGAACTGTTCCGTGACCTCGCCAGGAAAAACCATATGGATCACTTGTCGGAACTATTCCTTGCCGCATCCGGTGAACTGCAAAAAAGATGTTACAAGTACGAAATGGAAGCGACACTGCGAACAGAAGGAATGTCCGGCTACCAACTCCTGGGGTTGAATGACTTTCCGGGGCAGGGAACCGCCCTCGTAGGTGTGCTGAATGCCTTTTATGAACCAAAAGGATATGCGGAGGCCGATTATTTCAGGCAATTTTGTGGTCCGGTCACCCTGCTCGCCACACTGCCGAAATTTGTATGGGAAGCAGACGAAACCTTTTCTGCAGATTTGTTGCTTGCCAATTACAGTTCCGGTACCATCAGTGATGAAATGGTCAGCTGGAAAATCACTGCTGATCCGGACGATCAATTGCCTGAGAAGCAAATCACTGCTGAACCGGATGAAATTCTGGCTGAGGGGCAAATGACCACTGATCCGGAGGAGATACAGGCTGAAGGGCAAATCAATGGTGAACCGGATGATATATTGCCCGAGGAGCAAATTACCGCTGAATCCAACGAGATACTGGCTGAAGGGCAATTCAGCACCGGGGCTTACGAAGTGGGTAAGGTAGCTGAAATTGGCTCCGTACAGTTTGATCTTTCAGGGGAAGTCAGGGCCCGCAAATTCACCCTGAGTGCCACGATGCAAGGTACTTCCAACAGCTGGGATTTCTGGGTATTTCCCAAAAAACTGCCCGAACGGGGGACCGGTATTCATATCACTGATACCCTCGATCCGGTGGCAGATTCCGTGTTGCGCGAAGGGGGCAAGGTACTCCTGATGGCTGCAGGTAAGGTGGAAAATGGCCGGGACGTGGTTCAGTACTTTACCCCGGTTTTCTGGAACACCTCCTGGTTCAAGATGCGTCCGCCCCATACAACCGGGGTACTTATTCGTGACGATCACCCGGTCTTTTCCAATTTCCCAACCGCATTTCACAGCGACATGCAATGGTGGGAGATCCTGAACCGGCAACAGGTAATGAACCTGGAAAACTTTCCCCCGGATTTCCGGCCCATGGTCCAGCCCATTGATACCTGGTTCATCAGCAGAAGACTGGGATTGCTCTGGGAAGCAGCAAGCGGAGGAGGCAAACTGATGGTGTGCAGTGCCGATCTCCTGTCAGATCCGGAGCACCGACCCGCTGCACGGCAGTTGCTGTTCAGTATACTTGACTACATGGAAAAGGAAATCTTTCAGCCTGAACAAAACGTACCGCTTGAAGTGGTAAAGGAACTGTTTGAGAAAAAGGAGCGCCAGGTCATCCACCTCTATACCAGGAATTTAACAATGGGACCACATATAACCTCTACAGAAACAGCGAGCTGATCGCTTCAGGGTTGTCAGTATCCAATTTTACCGACAATGCATCGGGTGCTGTCAGTTACCAGGTGGCCGCGGTGCTCAGTAATGGCATGTGGGACGGGGTAACGGTGTATGACCTGGATTCCGACGGGAAAGCGGAAGTGATCCTGAAAACCGTCGGCGGGACAACGATGACTTCCTCTCTCCTTCCCAACCTCGTTCAGCCTACCATTGTAATATCCATGAATTCTCCAGGTCCGGATCCTGTTTCATCTCACCCGTATAATGCAGCGCTTCATCCAGGGAAGAAAAGGCTGCCAGTGACACCCTGTGGTACAGGTTCTCCGTGGTCAGGATCATGGTAACATACCCTTTCTTCTTAAAACTTTCTGCCATTCGACCGGCATTGGCCCTGCTCCTGAAACTGCCAACAATAATGTGATAGGAGCCTGAGGTGTCCGCATCCTGAATCACCTGGGCATCCCGGGCCATCCGGGCACCCTGTGCTGTAGAACTGTCATCTTCCCTCTCTGCCGCAGGATCTTCAGGTGATGTTGCTGCGATACCTTTTTCTACAGATGATGTTGCTGCGCTGCCTGTTTCTGCAAATGCACCAGTGATTTGTTCCTGACCGGTGGCTGTATGTGCATCAGTGGCTGTATCATAGTAAGTGGTTGTATCTGAACCAGTGGCTGCAATGATCAACTTCTCCGTGACAGGAGCTGCCCCCGGAGCAGGATAGGTTGCTGCATCGGTAGCTTCTTCAGCAGCAGAAGTTAATTTTTCCCCGTCAATGAACCCGGCATATTCCGTGTGAACATCTGCTGGTTCATCGCTCCTGTTCCTTTCGCCGGATAAGTCGTTTCTGAAGAGGAAAAAAACTGCAACAGATGCTGCGAGTGAAATCGCCCCTGCGGGTACAATCCACCTCCGTTGCTTTTGGCGGAATGGACTGCGACCGTTTTTACTGCCGCTGTCGATGCTGATTGCAGCTGAACCGGATTGTGCTGCAGGGGAAGGTGTTACAGATTCTTTCTCCGGAGCAAAAGCTTTCTTCTGCACTATCCGGCGTTTCTTTTGATTCCCTTCATTTTTACTTATGAAACCGGCACGCTCCTGTCTTCCCCAGGTCGATTTTTTGAAGAGCTTATCGATGTTCCCCTTCACATTCATCAGCATGGCCACCGGGTGATAGAAAAGAGGTTCCAGGAAAGCCGTCAGCATCAGCTTCAGCACATCCCTGCGTTTTTCGTATTTATGAAAGGAGATTTCCTCGAACAGAACGGACCAGATGGAGACCGACACAGCAAAGAAATAGACAAAACCAAGCAGCAGCAGGAAAAATGGAACATTCAGTCTGCCGATGATTGCCAGTACGATAAAAACAATAATGCCAACAAACTCAAGTATCGGTGCCAGCCATTCAAAGAAAAACCAATACGGGTAACCCAGTAATCCCAGTTTTCCATATTTGGGATTGAAGAACAATCTGCGGTGTGTCCAGAGTGTCTCAAGCGTTCCCCTGGCCCACCGGCTTCACTGGCGCCCGAGATTTTTCAAATCAGCCGGGACTTCGGTCCAGCAAAGCGGATCCGGTATATACACCACCTTGTAGGGCTCCTTGCGCTCTGCCATGTACCTCCTGATCCGCACCACAAGCTCCATGTCCTCGCCCACCGTCCGGGTACTGTAACCTCCTGCCCGGATCACGATCTCCCGGTTGAAGATTCCCAGCGCACCGGAGATCAGCAGCAGTCCATTCAGTTCACTCCAGGCGATCCGGCCAATGAGGAAGGACCGGGTATATTCCATCACCTGCGCCCGGGGCAGCCATTTTTCCGGGAGTTGTACTTTTTTGATCCTGCCGCCACTGATTTCACACGAATTGGCGATCCGGATCACCCCCCCCCTGCCGCGATCACATGTGTGTCCTTTCCCTCGAGAAAAGGTTTGACCAGTTTCAGCAAGGCATCCTGTTCCACGATTGAATCAGCATCCACCGTCACCACAAATTCATTCTTCACCACGTTGAGACCGGCATTCAGCGCATCGGCCTTCCCCCCGTTCTTCTTGTCAATCACCACCAGCTTTTTAAAGGCCCTGTTGCGGGATTTGTACACGCCCCTGATCCTTTCACACGGCAACCGGTAATCGAAAAAATAATTTACCTTTTCAAGCTCATAGGCACCGATGATCTTCTCCATGGTATCATCCGAACTGCCGTCGTTCACCACCACGATCTCCAGGTTATTGTAATAGAGTGAGAGAAGGGTGCGTATATTGTCTATGATCGTAACACTCTCATTGTAGGCTGGAACAATAACTGAAACAGAGGGGGCCAAAGGGGAAGTGATGATGGAATTGTAATCCACATAACTGTTTTTACGCAGGTACTTCCTCAGGGAAATGGCCGAATAGACCATGAGCGTGAGGTAAGTGGTGAAAATAATCACCGTTACCACAAACAGGGCATTGTTCCCCACTTCACGCAGTATTTCCCAAAACGTTGTCAATACAGTAATTTTCGGGGTCTGGAAAAATCATCTCATACCCAAAATACCATTCCAAACCAATTGTTTTACAGGATATTTACAAGACTGAATACACACTTGCAATAACGATATTTTGTAGCACATGAAATTACAATCTTAATTATCAGGATGAATGATAATCCCGAATTGTTTATAAACATTTTGTCCTCAGTGTCCATTCATCTCTCCGGATTTTATGTACCTTTAATTGTTCTCTCTGAAAGCCGAATGTGCCTACAGAAAACAAATGCTCATGCAAAAATTCGAATATCCATTCAGGAAACCGATCAATCATCCAGGAAACCGATCAATCATGCTAGTAACTGATCAATCATACTGGAAACTGATCAATCTGATCCTAAAAATACAATGAAAAAACAGGCCCCCAATACCATTCCGCCCCTCCTGCTTTTAGCATTGGTTTTCTTCTGCGCGTCCCCAGTATCTGCCCAGGAAACCATCAACAGGAATGCACTATCATTCAGTGCAGGAACCGCTGTACCCTTTGACGAATTTGCCTACAGCCGTTTTACCTACCGGGCAGGGTTCGCACAGCCAGGTGTGAACCTGGATGCAAAAATAATCCACTATGGAAAAAGGAAAATTTTCGGGATCTATGCAGATGCCGGCTATGCATACCTCTTTTTCAACGAAAAACGCTACCTGGCCGAATATGAAAGAATTTTTGAAGACGAAGGAACAACGAGCGTTACCACTGGTGGCTACCACTTCCTGAAAGCTGAAGCCGGTTTCCTTATCCGGACCATCGCCATCCGGGATACACGGATCATCCTGCAGACAGGTGTCGGGTACACCCTCTGCCGGCACCCCTACCTGTCAGCGGTCAACTCCTACTGGGGCGTTGTCAATACAGTCAACAGCGACCTGGATCTCCAGCTGACCGGTACCGCAGGCGTCAGGGTGGAACATACACTTGACGAATACACCGGGATCCACCTGTCCTATCAAGTGTTCGCCTGCAAACCCAGTTTCATGGACAGGGAAAGCTACCGTGCGGTCACCTTTTACCTGCCGGTTCGAATTCAGAATATTAACTTCGGACTAACAAGATATTTTTAGCATGCAACCTTCAAAAAAAATACTGTTGCTCCCCCTGGCACTTCTGCTCGTACATGCATGCGACCGGTCCAGGCTGAACCTGGATATCGCAATCGTTCCAAGGGAGGTAATGAATTTTGCGGATGTCAATTCATCGCGCGACGATTATAATTCAGCAGGACCCACGGTCTACTTTGCCGGTGACGGATTTACCCTGGTGTTCTCCACCAACAGGGACAGCAACGGGGCCGATTTTGACCTGGTCAGCTACCAGTGCGTTGTCAATTTCGACCAGATGAATATCTCCTTCGATATCTGGCCGGATCCACAGGATTATCCGATCATAGACAATATCAACAGCATGTACAATGAATGGGGACCCTACCTGACCGATGAATTGGTGGAGTACTATTACGAGGATGAAGTATTGCCCGACACAGGTCGCTTTTTTTTCAGCTCCGACCGCAAAGGCAATCAGGATATCTACTACTGCTATTATTCCCCCGGCGGAGCGACCATACCCGGCAATCAGGCTGTGAGCGTCAGCAGCCTGAATACGGAATTCGAAGAGGGATACCTCTGCCTCCACCAGGAAATGCCAACGATCAAGGAAGCAGCAGCCAACCAGGAAATGGCTGCGGACCAGGAAGCAACAGCAAACCAGGAAATGGCAGTAAAACAGGAGATGACAGTAAAACAGGCAGCTGCATCGAACACCGAAACCTGCTATTTCACCTCTGATCGCGAAGGAACCTTCGATATCTACAGGGCCACGGGTGAAGCAAACAGGAAGATCGAGACCTCCGGTGCACTGCAGATCACTAAAATGGATCACCTCTCCAGTACCGCAGATGATAAATGTCCCTATATCGTAAACAACATGATGGTCTTTACAAGCGACCGGGAAGGCGGACAGGGTGGTTTTGACCTGTGGTATTCCTTATATACCGATGGCACATGGTCAGCCCCTGAGAATTTTGGTCCCGAGATCAATTCGGAATACGACGAATACCGGCCCGTTATTATCCCTATACAGCCGGATATTTTCCTGAACGATATGCTGATCTTCTCCTCCAACCGTCCGGGCGGCAAAGGAGGCTTTGATCTGTACTACACGGGGTTGAACAAGCGGACCGGGACTTCCTTCACTATGCAAGGTAAGTAAGCGATCCGGCTCTGCTGTATCGTACATCGCTGTATCGTACATCTCAGAAACGCGGGATATTGTTTATTCCGCACTGATATCATACACCATCAGCACATCCCCGTGCCTGATGAGCAGCATTCCCAGGTAGATGGAAGGGTGACTCCAGTGCGGACCGGTACCTTCGCTGATCCTGAATTCGCTTATCACCTCAAGAGCAACCCGGCTGGGTTTCACCAGGGCAACATGACCCGTTCTTTCCTCATACAGGTACAACATCCCATCCGCCGAAATAATGGATCCCTTGTTGTACCACTCTTTTCCCCAGAGGGTTTGACCACTCTCCCAGTCAACCGCGGCCCAGTTTCCTTTCGTATTATGCACCATTGTTGAGCCATAGATGGTCCCATCCAGCATCACCAGTCCGCCATGATGGGTATCCAGCACGTCGTTCTTCCATTTCAGGTGAAAGGAACTGTCGTTTTCCGGAATCCGGAGCATCAGCCCCGGCTGGTTGTTGCCATAAGTGACAAAGACCTCCCCGTCTTGAAATAGTGGCGTATTCGCCGCTTCACCCTTTCCCTTTTCAACATGGTATTGAATGGTATTGTACGTCCATAAAACGCTGCCATCCTTTACATCAATACCTACCAGGTCATCCGAAGTCTGGATGAGTGCGATCTTTCTGCCCTCCCATTCAACAAGTGACGAGGAAGCATACGCCTTCCGGCCACCTGTGCTTTTACTCTTCCAGTGCAGTTGACCTGTTTTTTTGTCAAAGGCCACAACCGTTGTTTCCTTGCCCCCGGTAATATACAGTACATCCGTATCTGTCAGGAGCGCTGATTCTGCGATCCCCCAACCCATATACTCCCCCTG
Organism: Bacteroidales bacterium; assembly: GCA_029210585.1. Taxonomy (GTDB): domain Bacteria; phylum Bacteroidota; class Bacteroidia; order Bacteroidales; genus M55B112. The sequence continues at coordinate 15,926 of JARGFP010000003.1, read as the reverse complement.
GTAGTCTTCATTTGGATTGTGCTTCCACTGTATCGCCCCGCTTTTTGCATCGATACAAACCAGGTCACCCATGCCCCCGATAAGGTAAATCCGTCCTTTCTCAATGGTCGGTGTGCCCCTGGATTCCGGGTATGTTCGTTCCCATGCGCGACTGTAAACTGTCTCCCACAGCTTCTCTCCATTCAGCGCATATGCGGTGATTACGTCCGTTGTGTCCGACTTAATTCCGGTTACATAGATTGTATTGTCATACACAACGGGCTGGGAATAGCCTTTCCCAATACCTTCAATTTTCATCGTAAGCCGCGGCCCTTCTTCCGGCCATTTTTTCAACAGATCCTTCTCCTGGTAGATACCATCCCTGTCCGGTCCCCGCCATTGCGAAATATCGTCGGAACAGGAAACAGCAAGGAGCATCAATAAGGGCAAAAGTACAACTGCTATTTTCATCATGGGTAAGTGAATGAATTTCGTATTGAGCGTATAATGATAGTAAATTCTGAACAATATACCATTGCCCGGCACTTCATCATAGCGCATCTGTTTCAGAGAAACACGGTAAATTCGGAGTCCGCTTCAGTATTCATTTGCTTAAAAATAGAAATATGCTGAAATTGCAGTCTATGAAAAAAATTTCTGTTTACCTGCTGTCGCTCCTGTTTTTCTTCTCTCCCGGATGCAATGGAACTGCCGATGATGCTTCCGGGGCCAACGATACCTATGCCTCCCTGAAGGTAAACTTCAACGCACCGGTCGCTGCTAACGGACCACGCTGCTGGTGGTGGTGGCTCAACAGCAATGTCACCAAAGAGGCAATCACGCGTGACCTGGAGGCGATGCACGATAAAGGCTTCAGCGGGGCCATGATCTTTGATGCAGGAACCGAACTCTGGTGGGGTCCCGACGACAATCCCCCCAATGGTCCAGTGTTTTCAGGACCGGAATGGACCGAACTGTACCTCCATGCACTCCGGGAGGCAAAACGGCTGGGACTGAAACTGGGTCTCTCCATTCAGAGCGGCTGGAACCTGGGAGGACCGGGCGTGACACTGGAGGAAAAAGCAAAACAGATCACCTGGTCGGAAACAACAGTCAGTGGCGGTGCACATTTAACGCAGCAATTGCCGGTACCTGCTTCCAACTATGACTATTACCGGGATATCTGTGTGCTGGCTTATCCATCAAGGCAGACAGATCGGGAACCCATCAGCCACCTCACTGCCAAATCAGGGGCACGTGAGCTGGGAGGATCGGCGCCCGACTGCCGTTTCCTGCTGAATGACCACCCCTCCGTTGAAGGAGAATACGACGCGCAACTGGAGGATATCATTGACGTTACAACACATCTGCAACCCGACGGAACACTGCAGTGGGATGCACCTGCCGGGAACTGGACGATCCTGCGCATCGGGTATACCCCTACCCTGGCACATGTGGCAACATCAAGCGACAACTGGAAAGGGCACGTGATCGATTACCTCAGCAGCGAGGCATTCGAAAACTACTGGAACAGGAACGTGGAACACCTGCTGCAAAAGGCAGGTCCCATGACCGGAACGGTACTGAAACAGCTTGAAACAGACAGCTGGGAATGTGGAGGAATGAACTGGAGCACCCATTTTGCAGAAGAATTCGATCAATATAACGGATACAGTATCATCAAATACCTGCCGGTTGTAGCCGGGAAAATCATCGAAAACCGGGAGACCAGCAACGCCTTCCTGGCAGATCTCCGCAAAACCATCGCCCACCTGGTCTCAGAAAACCACTACAGGGTTTTTGCCGAACACGCAGCAAAACACAACCTGGGGATCCAACCGGAAAGTGCAGGTCCGCATACCGCACCCCTGGACGGGATCACCAACTATTCCCACAGCGATATTGTGATGAGTGAGTTCTGGATCCCCTCTCCCCACCGTCCCTACCCGGAAAACCGCTTCTTTGTGAAACAGGCGGCTTCTGCGGCGCACATTTACGGCAAACAATTCGTGGGGGCCGAGTCCTTCACTTCACTCCGCAAACCCCACTGGGCAGATGAACTCTGGCACGACCTGAAACCTTCCATGGATTACGAATTCTGCGAAGGGCTGAACATGATCTTCTTTCACACCTTTACCTGTTCGCCGAAGGAGATGGGGATACCCGGACAGGAGTACTTTGCCGGAACCCATGTCAATCCACAGGTAACCTGGTGGGACCATTCAGATCCCTTCATGGATTATATCAACAGGGTGCAATCCGTGCTACAGCAGGGAAAATTCGTGGCTGATGTGCTCTTCTATTACGGGGACCATGTGCCCAATATAGCTGTATACAAAGGATTCAACCGTGCAGGAGCACTGCCGGGATACGATTATGATGTCACCAACGAAGAGGTGCTGCTGCAACTTGTCGTTGAAGACGGGATGGTCGTTGTCCCCGGCGGTTTGAAATACCGGCTGCTCGTATTGCCGGATCACAGGGTACTGTCACTGGCCGCGCTGGAAAAAGTCGGTCAGCTGGTAAAGCAGGGTGCGACGGTACTTGGGCCAAAACCCGAACGGCTGGTCAGCCTGGTTGGCGGCCAGGGGGCGCAAACCAGGTTTCATGAAATGGCAGATGCGCTCTGGGGAAAAGTGCCAGGGGAAACAGGTACACAACACATAGGCAAAGGGATGCTCGCCTGGGGTGTAACTTCCAGCGATTTCCTGCAAAACGAAGGTATTCCTTTCGACTTTGAAGTGATCGGTCATACCAACCAGTCCGATTTCCAGTACATCCACTATACCATCGGAGATGCCGATGTATACTTCGTCAGCAACCAGGCCAATGAACCGCGCACAGCTGCATGTGCTTTTCGTGTGACAGGCAGGGAGCCGGAATTGTGGGATCCGGTTACAGGGGATATAACGACAGCAAGCGCTTTTCAGCAGGAAGAAGGCCGGACGGTGGTTCCCATCCGATTCGATCCTTTTGGCTCCGTACTTGTATGGTTCCAAAAATCCATTCCGCGGGAAGCCCGGGGAAAGGCAGCTTCCAATTCCCCGGATTTCAATAGAATTAAAGAGGTCGTGGGGCCCTGGAAGGTACAATTTGATCCGGAATGGGGTGCTCCCGGGGAGGTATTCTTCCCGACGTTGACAGATTGGACAGACCACCCCGAAGAAGGGGTGAAGTTTTATTCAGGAGAGGCCTCCTATTCTTCAACCTTTGATTTCGCCCGGAAACAAGACAAACGCTACTGGCTGCAACTGAACCGGGTGAAGGACGCAGGCATCGCTGCTGTCAGGCTAAACGGACACGACCTGGGCATACTGTGGACACAGCCATTCCGCATTGAAATCACTGATGCCCTTCTGTCAGGGAGCAATGAACTGGAGGTTGTTGTGGTCAACACATGGCAAAACCGCCTGATCGGCGACCGCGGGAAGCCACAGGAAGAACGGTACACCACGACCAACATCCGGATCCGCGATGACTGGCACCTGCGGGAGTCAGGTCTGCTGGGACCGGTTGAAATACTTGAAAGACAGGCCCGGAATTAAAACAATCTCCCCTGATAAAAACAACGTTCGAATTACTGGCCATTGGCGGGATGGCCGGGCTATTCTCCCCTAAAATACTTTCTCCGGCAACAGGTCCACGCCGTTTTTCTTTTCAAAAAACCTGAAATAATAGTAGAGTCGGTAATTCAGCTCAAGCCCGTAATCAATTTCAGGCCTGTAATCGATATAGGTTTCGTAAATGTCACCGTACCGCAGCGGCTGACTGTGGCGGTAATTCCATTCCGTTACATAGCGCAGGTTCCAGTTTTCATAGTATTGCTGGGAATGATACTCTTTAAAAGGCTGCATCGCAAGGAAAGATTCATATCCCGGATCCAGTACGATCAGCTCATATTCCACTGAATCTGCTTCTTCTCCCGCTGGTTCAAAACGCAGCGTGTCTGACTGTGCCTGCAGTTGCACCGCAGCTGCCATAACTATTAGCATCGTTTGCAATATCCTCTTCATAATTCCTCCTTTTGTAAATTGCATTTACAAATACAACAAATTGAATGCCAATGTTGTTACGAAAATATTCATGTTTGAAAGCGGGCCATGTTCACGGAGAAGGATACAGAACATTTTTCGTGGTGATTGATACAGGACAGCACCCGCAGTGATCGTTCCTGGCAACTGTTCCTGTTCAGCGATCCGGTTCATTCTGCTTTAACGCAGCAATCGCAAGCAGGATGCCCAGCACGATCCCCAGGAATGCGGCAAAAAGTACCCTGAACTCCTCCGGCAACAGGAACGTGATGGTCTGCGCCGGGATCCAGAACAGCGGGATCGTCCGCTTGAAAACAAAATTCCACTGCACATCCCAATTGATCATTTTAAATATTGCAGCAAAGCGGATCGGGGTGAAAAATCCCTTCAGGGTCCCGCCCTGCGAGACAATATGTATGTCCGTTATCTTGTGGAAAGTCATCAAAACGGGGGCATAAAAGAGATTGAGCGCCGTGGAGATGGAGAAGGATACCAGCACCTTCCCCCAGCTCAGGCCCGAGGCGAGCAGGGTTTCAGCCCCGTGCAACCCGATTTTCGCAAGCAACTTAGGTGTCCCGGCTGCAAAAATGGCAAACGCCATGAAGATGGTCATGCCCAGGAACCCCCACACGATCGCCCTCGGCAGCAGTCCGAAACCGGACTGGTGGTACCTTCCTGTTTTGATGCGGAGTCCGATCACCTCTCCCAATGTGGCGAGCAGGGCAAACTTAATGAAACTCATCAACAGTCCATGAGCCTCATTGAGCCTGTAGTAGGCTTCATAAACGTCATGGAACAGGAAAAAAGGGAGGAAAAAAACAAACAGTCCGAGGCCAAAATAAAGATCCTTTCTGGAAAGCATAGTTCATTTAATCTATTGTAATAAGAGGCGAAAATATGCAAAAAAAATGCACTTCAGGCCTGGACTTTTGTGTAACATATCTTTGACGATCGTTATTGCCGGTAGCTGTTATCGGTATCTAACATCAGAATTGATTTGCACACCAGATGAAAGTCCCGTACCAACTTGATTACAAAAGTTTGTTACCAACCTGGTTACAAATTCCCCTATCAACCCGGTCATAAAAAACCCGGGTTACCTGATCACAAAGGCCTTCGACGGGTTTACCACCAGGAGCTGGTTGATCTCTGCTTCGGTGAAGCCTTGCTCTTCCAGGGCAGGCACAAGCACTGTGAATACATCCGTAAATCCCCGGAATGTTCCTCCCCCCGGCTCTCCGGGCCGGTACCATCCGGCGTCATGTGAGATCAGCACCCTGTCCAGCAGTCCCGCTTCCTTCATGGCTGAAAGACGTTCCACGTACCATGCTGTACTGAACCTTGCGCCCGGATTGTTGTCCCGGGCGGCATTCACATTATCCAGGGAGATCCAGGCACCTTGCTTCGCTGCCAATATATTGCTTTCCTGAGTGCCTGACTGGGCATGGCCCCAGATGAATGCTGAAGCGGGTACGCCATGACTTTCAAGCACATCCAACTGATCAAATGCAGGGGGTTCCGGACCTGTATGTGAGGCGATAACCAGCCCGGTAGACTTGTGTGTAAGGGCTGCTGCATCGATCAGCAAACGGTGTTCAGCCGAGAGCGTATCGTTCGCGTCAACGCCGATTTTAATGAACCCCGGCCTGATCCCGGTACCATCGATCCCATTCCTGAATTCATCAGTCCACAGGGCCGCCAATGCTTCAGCATCCATTTCAAAAACCTCCCCGGGAATGAACTTGTTGTTTCGGGCACCGTAATACCCGGTATTGGTAAGAATCCGGATGCCGGTTTGCTCCGACAGCTGCTTCAGCAAGAGCGGATCCCGCCCCAGGTATGCGGGAGTACACTCTACGAATGAATGCACACCGAGCGGCTTGGGTTCCTCCAGGTAGGGGACGACCGACCGGATTACAGTATCCCGGTTCCAGCGATGGTACCCGGTGCTGTCTGCCCCGATGAAATCCACCAGCAGGTGCTCATGGGTCAGGGTGGTCCCCAGGTCTGAAGGATCAATGGCCCCGGTAACTGTAAGGATCTTCCCGCGGTCAGGGGTGGAATCAGACGGATTGCAGGCATACAAGAAACCTGCGAGGACAAATATTATTATAAGATGCAAATGTTTCATGGTTGTTGTATAATTGAACAAATATAACCAATATCATTGCATCGCATCGCATCGCCCTATTAAGGAATACTGGAGGGCAAACGTTGCCTGGTATCCTAGAAAAGGAAACCATGTCTGCCTGATGTCCCGGAACGAAAAAAAACCAATGACCCTTTGAAAATGCGATACGATCAGAAATATATTTGCGTCTGAAGCATGACCTGCCCTTTTGATTCCGTCCATAAATACGCTCCATCGGTTATCGTGTACACAGGGCGCGAGGAATACTGCATGACATTCAAGTTTACGATAAAATAGGGATTTAACTTTTATGATGACGTTCCATTATACTATAAAATATTGTTCCTGACGAATAATATTCAGATAAAAACCTGTCACAATAGCTGATTTCCATGAAGGGCAGGCCTGTTCCGGCAATTTCAGGACAACGGTATTATTTGTACATTTATATTCAAAGATTAGTCCCGGCAACCTAAAAAAAGACCTATATATAAAGAAATTTATCTCAATGATCTTACAAACCATAAATTTTATCCCATGAAATTTACCTCCTTTACAATCCTGGTGATGATCCTTTTCGCCGGATGCAACAGCAAAACAGAGCAGGAAAAAAATACAAATCAGCAACCCAATGTCGTACTGGTGTTTATCGACGATGAGGGCTATGGCGACGTGGGCTGCTATGGTGCGACCGGCTATGAAACCCCCCACCTCGACCAGATGGCGGCCCATGGTATGAAATTCACCAATTTCTATTCCGCTCAACCCGTTTGCAGTGCCTCCAGGGCGGGATTAATGACCGGATGTTACCCCAACAGGATTGGTTTTTCCGGTGCACTTTTCCCCTTTCATACCATAGGGATCAATCCGGATGAATATACAATGGCTGAAATGTTCAAGGACCAGGGCTATGCCACGGCATGTTTCGGGAAGTGGCACCTGGGGTGGCAAAAAGCGTTCCTGCCCCTGCAACACGGATTCGATGAATATACCGGGATCCCCTATTCGAACGATATGTGGCCGCGTCACGACGCCACCGGCAAACTCCTTCCCGAAGGCAGCAACCGGAGCAGTTATCCCGAGCTGCCACTGATCGTAGGCAATGAAGTGGCCGAGCGTATCACCAGCCTGGAGGACCAGGATAAACTGACCACATTGTACACCGAAAAAGCGGTCGATTTTATCAACCGAAATACCGGTAATCCCTTCTTCCTTTATGTGCCGCATACCATGGCACATATACCGCTGGGTGTTTCCGATAAATTCAGGGGGAAAAGCGAACAGGGCATGTACGGAGATGTGATGATGGAGATCGACTGGTCGGTGGGGGAAATCCTGAACGCCCTCAAAGAAAACGGGATCGAGGAAAACACCATCGTTGTCTTCACCACCGACAACGGACCCTGGCTGAATTTTGGCAACCATGCCGGCTCCGCTGGCGGACTCCGGGAGGGCAAGACTACCAGCTGGGAAGGCGGACAGCGGGTTCCGTTTATCGTGCAATGGCCCGGGAAAATTCCCGCCGGAAAAGTCTGTAACAGGCTGGCATGTGCCATCGACCTGCTGCCCACATTTGCTGCAATAACGGGTGGAACACTATCGGACAACAAGATCGACGGCGTGGATATTTCCGCCCTGCTGATGGGAGATTTCGACAGCACTCCACGTGAAACAATCCTCTATTACCACGGCAGGAACAACCTGAACGGGGTCCGTAAAGGCAACTGGAAACTGGTATTGCCACATACCTACAGTTCATACAATACCAAGCCAGGGAACGACGGGTACAGCGGAAAAAGGATCAATATGACCGTCGATACTCCCGAATTGTACAATATGATGCGGGATCCGGGTGAGCAGTACAATGTAACCGAATACTACCCCGGAAAAGTCGCAGAACTGATGCGGGTGGTGGAAGAAGCACGCACAGCACTGGGCGACCTCAACGCAGGCATGGGACAAGGCACCGAAAACAGGGAGATCGGGCGCCTGGAGGAATAACGAATCTGCGTAAAATCATTCGCCTGTTGTAGAGGTTTTTCCTCATTCATAACCTGTTGCCAGGCCTACTGCCGGAGGTTTGCGCGTATACTGAATGTCGCACAGCAGGAGTACGGTTCCGGCCAAACCGCATTATACATAACATTTCCAGGTGGTACAGGTCTTTCATGAAACCATTACCGTCCATTCCCAAACCCCACTGGCAGACAAGGCAGGTATTTTGGCACAGATTTTTCCTCATACAGGATGATATAAAAGGGAAAAACCAAAACACCATGCTTCCAAAGGATCAATTACATGAATACAAGAACAAAAGGGATTTCGATAAAACCGCTGAACCCGATGGCAGGGAACGCAAAAAAATGGCTGAAGTTCAAATGTTCAAACCGCCAGGAAATGGTCATCGGCGGATTCACAGAACCAGGAGGCAGCAGAAAAGGATTCGGCGCATTGCTCATCGGCTACTTTGAAAACAACAAATTACACTATCCAGGGAAAGTGGGCACCGGGTATACCGACCAGGTGCTGGAGGAGTTGAGAACGAAAATGGACCGCTTGGAAACCGGGGAGAATCCTTTCGAACAAAAGGATATCAAAGAGAAAAATGTGCACTGGATCAAGCCAGAACTGGTGGGGGAATTTCAGTTTACAGAATGGACAAACGACAACCGTTTGCGACATCCCAGCTTCCTGGGTCTGAGAGACGACAAAGATCCTGGAGAGGTAGCCAGGGAAACAACACGATCAACATGACTGAGAAAAAAACTGACCATTCACGGCAAAAAAGTTCCGCTTTCGAAGCCCGACAAGCAACTGATTCCCGTCGGAATCACAAAATCAGATATTGTCGGGGATTACCGCCGCATAAAAAGAGGCAACAGGGTTTTCATTGATTACCTGCGGAATGCCTACGGACAAACAAGCGTGATGCCCTATGCACTGCGCGCCATGGAAAAGGCTCCGGTGGCTGTCCCGCTCGACTGGAACGAAGTGCATGACAAGGAACTTCACCCGCAGAAATATACCATGCAAAATATCTTCCGTCGCTTGTCGCAGAAAGAAGACCCCTGGAAGAACATGCACAGTAAGGCCGTTAGTCGCGATCAACTCTCCGGGCTGGCCGAAACCTGATGTACCCCCTCAGACCAGTCGTGGCATTACAATCAGGCTGTCTATCCCGGCCAGTCACCCCCCCCATACTACGCTTACCCAACGATTTCAATGAATCAACTCAAAGGGCATCCGTCAAATCAGGTGCCTTCTTCCGCTTCCTGAAATACCAGAAAATATAGGGTGCCGACAGCACCATATTGACCAGTCCCCAGTAATAAACTACGGTCTGATTCTCAAATGCCGAAGAGTCCATGACCGGGGTGAAAATATCATACGTGGCACGGATCAGGATATGAATGGCCAGGGTATACACACGGGCGGTCACATACAGCTCGGGACGCTTTTTCAGAACAGGATATAGCTCCGCTGCCAGCAATATGCACAGGGAACTTGCCGCAAAACCGGGATTCTCTGCATAGACAAATGCAATGTTCCAGGTGGTATACAGGAAGTTCCATACCGGATCGGTGTATACCAGCAGGTCGCCCGGTTTTTCCTTTGAGATCAGCCAGCCCCGGCGCTTGCTCTTTTTGGATTTGTATAACGGAATCGTCACAATCAGGATAAACCCGGAAATGGCGTTAAAATAATTGCCAAGTGCAATGTCCTTCAGGGACGCTTCCAGGATATTCAGACCCAGGATGCCATACAATGACCACAGCACCCAGTCTTTGCGGAAAAATGTCCACCAGCCTTCACGCTTTTCGTGCTGCGCAATACGGCCGAGGCCGACGATCAGTGCCGTGGGTACAAGCACAGATAAGGTTTTCACCCATCGGAACCAGCCATCCAGCTGTGCATCCCACAACGGAAAAGTAAACAATGCAAGGATCCAGAATATGGCAGAGATTTTATAATGCTTGCGCATCAACTCCACCAGGATCATGAGGATACCGATATACAGCGGCATCGAAACGAGGTATTGCCAGAGAGGTATGTTCATTGTATATACATTTTAAGTGAATAATTATTCATTATAAACCCAAAAAAATTATCTTTTAATCGCTTCCCAGCTGATCTGAAAGGCTTTTTCGATACGTGCCTCATCCAGGACATATACTCCGGACACGTGCTCATCAGCCAGTTCACGAATGAATCCAAGCATGGCCAGGAACAGCATCTCATCATCTACATCCTCCCGTATGAACTGTTCCTCCTTGCCCCTGCGGATCATTTGATGTACAGGCGCTTTCATTGATTCGGCGATTTGTAACTCATCGGCCGAAATATAAGGCGAACGGTAGTACTGTTCAAGAAATACACTTTCGTCATGATGCGTGATCCTGTGGTTCAGGTAATTGAGCCATACCCGTTTCAATCCTGCAGCAAATGGCTGCCTGGTGTCGTACCCCTTCATGAAGCGGGCCGACGATTCACGATTCAGTTTCTCATAGAGTTTCCGTAAAAGCGTTTCCTTACTCCTGAAATAAATATAAAGGGTACCGGTCGCCATCCCCGCTTTCGCCGCCAGCTTCGACATGGTCACCCCGGCAATTCCCTCTTTGGTGATCAACGCAAGACCCGCTTTAAAAATGAGATCTGCCTTATTTGTATCCTTCGTTCTCACAGCACAATTTTAATGAATATTTGTTCATTTTAGAAATAAAAAAGGCCTATTCTTCAACATACCAGGTTGAATATCAAATCCCGGGGGAAACGCCATAAAAAAACCAGGGCCCTTTGAAATCGGAGCCCTGGCGAAGAATTGCCATGATTTTACTGAATCCCAGGTGGTGGATGTTACCTGCGTGATGTCCTGCTGCTGCTGCGGCTGCTTCCCCCGGAGGACCGGGCAGCGCTACGGCTTGAACCGGATGAACCGCGCTGAACTGAACTTCCCCTGCTGCTACGGCTGCTGCTGCGGGAAACAGAAGGACTGCTGCTCCGGCTACTGCTGCGGGAAATGGAAGGACTGCTGCTGCTGCGGGAAACAGTCGGACTGCTTTTCCTGCTGCTCCCCGATACTGTGGCCCTGCTCCTGCTTTGATTGCTGCTGCGCTGAACGGCAGACCTGTTGTTACGGCTGCTGCTGCTGCGTTGAACCGATGAAGGGCTGCTGCTCCGGCTTGTACTTCGCTGCACCTCGGACCTGCTGTTGCGACTGCTGCTGCCCTGCACAGAGGAAGGACTACTGCTGCGGCTTGAACTGCGCTGTACCGCGGACCTGTTGCCCTGACTGCTGCCAGCACTGCCATTTCGCTGCACCGCGGTCCTGTTGTTCCGGCTGTTGCTGCTTTGTACAGCACTCCGGGTATTTCTGCCCTGGGTGCTTCGTTGTACAGTACCGTTGTTCTGACGAGTTGTGCTCCGTTGCACAGTGCCGCTGGTCTGATGGCTATTGCCCTGTTGGATGGCCCGGCCCCGGTCCTGTGAGCTGCGCTGCGAGGAGGAACGTACCGCGGGTCTGCTGCCCTGCTGTCCTGATCGCGATACAGACCTTGTATTGGCGTTCCTTTGCGTGGAGGCTGACCGCACTGCACCTGCCTGGCGTCCATTGTTTGCAACAGTCGATCGTGTCCTACTGGATGCAGTTGCCGACCGCTGCACACCCTGGCGGGAACTTACTGCTCCCGACCTGCCTGTTGTCCGGTTAGAAGTAACGGCTGTTTGGCTCCTGTTGGTCCTGGTGGCCGCGGTGCGTGCATAATGCTGCTCTCCTGCAAGCCGCCTGTCCGGACGTGAATAGGTGTTCCTGTATCTGTTATTGTTCACATTCACAATCACGGTGGGACTGTAGACACGTACATGCGGGCGGTAGTAGGACACATAATAACTGCTCCGGTAGCGGTTCCAGTGACGGTAATGGCTGTAGTAATGATCGTGCCAGTGATAATGGTACCCGTAATAATAGTGCCAGTAGTGGGGCCTCCACGGACGCCAGTAGCTGGGATAATATCCATAGTACCAATGTGACCTCCACACCACGTACCCCGGACGGTAGATAAACCTGACCACCGGCCAGGCACCGATATCATAATAGGTAGTAGTGACCACATTCACATTTCCCCGGTATGTCTTCCCGGTATAACCTGGATTCGGTGTTTCGGCATAGATCGGTTCAACGATATAATTCGGCCCGTACAATGCCTCGTCCCCGATTAACTGGATCTGCACCGCACCGTCCCGCAGCTTTTCCACTACAAAAACGGCAACGTCCTGTTGCTCATTACGATCCAGGGAAGCGCGTAAGACAATGGTATGCACGTTACCTTCGGGATAATCAGAAACAGTGATATAGTCTACATAATTATCACCGTTCAGGTCCAGGTTGTTAATCGTGGATTCCTTATCGTTCAGGTCCCGCTCAAACGCTTCCAGGGTCTCCGATTCCTGGAACAGGTCCATCACGGCATAGAGGTTCAGATTGTCTCCCGGCAGACCAAGATATTCATCGGGATAGTCCTGGGCAGCAACGGTTGCAGCTGCGGTAAAAAGGACTGCTGATATTAATATGGTACGTATTGTTTTCATGGCGCTCAGCTTTTAGGTGATTATATCTGATAGGATCAAAACAAAAGCTGTGCCAAGCTGTACAAAGCATATCTCACCTGCTTCCTGAAGGTGTTTTTTTATCCTGAGATTCACATGCTGTGTGCACCGGTACCAAAGTGCAGCAAGAAGAATGACCGGTTGCTGTAGCATATGGTGATAAGTGTTTTCAATATTTCCATTACTTTTACAATACAGAAAAAGATCAACCATGCAGTCAGATTCGCCGAAAAGAGCCATCCTGTTATTCACCTGCCCTGATCAGAAGGGATTGGTATCCATGATCTCCGGGTTCATTGCCCAGTACCGGGGGAACATTATCTCATTGCAAGAGCACGTAGATGCGCACGATAAAACCTTTTTTCTGCGGGTCGTATGGGATATGGAAGGTTTCGATATCCCCGGAAATGAATTGGATGATGCGTTTCAACCCGTTGGCAAGAAATTCAATGCCCACTGGAATATCATGTTTACCGGCAGGAAGCTGCGTATTGCGGTCATGGTCTCAAAATATGAGCACTGTTTGCAGGAATTGCTCTGGAGACAGCGACTGAATGAAAGTGCCTACGAGATTCCGCTGATTATCTCCAATCACCCCGACCTTTCAGGAATGGCGGAATATCACCGGATACCGTACCATGTTTTTCCCATAACAAAGGAAAACAAGGATTCACAGGAGGAGGCTGAGATAAAACTGCTGGAAGAAAACAATATTGACGCCATTGTACTTGCCCGGTATATGCAGGTGCTGACCAGTTCCTTTGTGGAGAAATATCCGAACCGGATCATCAACATCCACCACTCATTTTTACCGGCATTCATGGGAGGAAACCCATACAAACAGGCGTATGAACGGGGCGTGAAGATTATCGGGGCCACAAGTCATTATGTTACCCAGGACCTTGACGAGGGTCCCATCATAGAACAGGATATCATCCGGATTTCCCACCGCGACAGCGTCGAGGACCTGAAGCGACGCGGACGCGACCTGGAGAGAATTGTACTGGCCAAGGCCGTAAATTATCATGCCGAACACAGGATCCTGGTCAACGGGAAGAAGACGGTGGTGTTTGAGTAACAGGATCTGTACTTGACTTTTCATTTCTTTTTTATAACTTGCTGTTCAAGCATCCCCCCTTTATTTGTTGAATCACTTATGAAATCTCAATAACCATGAAGTCAATCCATGCATCATTTGCCGTTTTCTTCATCTCTTTGCTGGTAGTCCCAATGCATGCCCAGGAGAAACAGGTTCCCTTCTTCCCCGAGCAGGAGATCATGAGCATCGACAAAAATTATGCGAAAAAAATGTCCTTCTTCACCGAATATGATAATTTCGTGGAGGCCAGGCTGTTCCTTACGCCTGAAAAAACCTACGCGCTGGAGATCTTTTATGAACAGAACGATTCGCTGTACAAGGAGCGTACATTGTTGACCCTCCAGGAAAAAGAGCGGTACCTGGATCAACTTCTGCAACAATATGCAGCACAGGTCAGTCAGAGAACAGGGTCCGTAGCCGGCGACAGCACATCAGGTGGTGAAATCCTGGTGCTTAACCAGAAGGGGCGTTCAACAATGCTCGTGATGAACACCATTTCCGGACTGGGATATTACGGTTATGCGTTGCCCCTGACATTCCAGGTGGAGGATGATAAAGCTTTTGTTGGCCTCTATATGCTTGCCGCAGGAGCATCCTTCTATATCCCATACCGTATGACACAGCACAAGGATGTTACCCTGGCACAGGCAAGCCTGAATTTTTACGGTATCTCCAGGGGGGTGATGCATGGAATGTTCCTGGGTGAACTCCTGTCGAAAGATCCGGTATATGATGATTACTTTCCATCTTACCAGTCACAATTCTGGACCGACCTGCAATATGACCAGGCACAGAAAAGATATGATGCCGCCCGGGACCGCCGGCAGTCCGTGTTGTTTGGAATGGGAATGGTTGGTAGCATTGCAGGAGGTATCACGGGCTACAACCTGGCAGACCGATGGGGTTATGACGGTGGATCCACTTCCATCTTCCAGATGTGGGGTGACCTGGGAACGATCAGTGGACTGCTGTTTTCAGATGTATTTGATTTTTATGATAACCGGGAAATGGATGCGGTATTCGGAACAGCAATTGCCACCTCCTTCCTGGGGATGGCAGGAGGAAAGTTTTTTGGCGACAGCAGGAACTTCACCCTTGGAGATGCTATCGTTTACCGCTCCACGGTTGCCTTAAGTGTACTTCCACTGGTTACGCTGGTGGATTATTTCGATCCGGATGATGCAACCACCTATGCTGTTACCGGACTGGCAGGGATAGCTGCCGGAGGCTATTTAGGGTGGAGGGCAACACTTAACCGCGACTTTGACACGAGCGATGGCGTTTTTGTTGCACTCGGAGAACTGGCAGGAGGACTGCTTGGTCTGGGTCTCGGCTACCTGGTTGCACCGGATTTTGAATCTGAAATACTGCTTACCTCCGCAACGTTGGGTGCCCTGGCGGGCTATGGACTGATGTATTCAGGATTGCAAAAAAATGCCCTCACGCTTAACTCCTTGGCAGACATCAACCTGCGCTTCAACCCCATGGGTCTGCTCATGAACCAGATGGATCAACCTTTCTCTCCTGCCCTGGCAGGGATGTATAACCTTGCCAGTCTGAATATGCGGTTTTAGTATCACCAGGGGCGCCAGCGTTGTGGATTTTCCCTTACACAATATTTCCTGGTGTGCTCCACCAATTGAGTGGTTCCATCTTCAATGTAGAAAAGCCTGTAGTTACATGCAATTCCCTTGGTCAAAAGCCAGGGTCGACGCATTTAAATTCGCAGAATTTTCAGCAAAAATTGATTATCCCAGGCAGCCACCAACCTTTTATTCTTAATACTTATATTTTTGGAGCCTTCCGACTTCAATAGATTTAGCGCTATTTTTTCCAGTAGTGCAAAGTTGTTTGCCGCGTGCCCATTTCTTTTCCTCTGATCATCTTCCCTGAAGGTAACATCAAGTGTCCAATGCAGCGAGTTCTCCACTCCCCAGTGCTGACGAATAAATAAGTTGAAGCTTTTCGCATCTGATACAACACTGCTAATGTATAATCGTTGCTCGGTTGTCTGCTTACCGTTGATCTCTCTTGTTGCGGTAATACGAGCAAGACTGCTTAAGCCTGCCCACTGTTCTTTCTC
>JARGFP010000039.1 GCA_029210585.1 Bacteroidales bacterium | reverse complement strand
GCTTGTGGCCAGCAGAAGTGAAATAACGAGACTGGAGAGGACCAGCCGGATACGTTTTCTAACAATCTGTCGTTTCATATTCAGGGTGTTGATAATGTGTTACCGGATCTGTTTATTCAGGGGGTGTTATATGATGATTGAAAGCATGAAAGAACCAAATTCCCAGGGACCAATATAGCAACAAATCTATATCATATGACCCTATTAAAGAATAGATTATTTTATGTAAACATGTACAATTTTATTTTTTACAGGTACAGCTCCACCTGGGGGGTACCAAATCATTGTTGAAAATTGAATATCTTTGAGCCGTGAATACAAAGTGGGTCATAGAGAAAGTCAGAATGTTCCCTGTATTACTTCTGCTGTTTACAGGCGGAATGGATATACATGCCCAGAACCAAAGGGATTTTATCAACATTTCTGTCAATGAGGGCCTTTCTCAGAGTACCATTTTTTCGATTCACCAGGATGCAAACGGATTCATGTGGTTTGGTACCCGTGGCGGAGGACTGAACAGGTACAACGGGTATGAATTCAGTGTTTTCATGCACCAGCCTGAAGTGAACACCAGCATCGGAGACAATACCGTTCCGACTGTATTTGAAGACAGTCATGGTACCTTCTGGGTAGGAACCACGAGGGGAGGAATCAACCGCTTTGATCTGAATACAGGGCGTTTTTATTCCTACCATCTCGAATTGAACTCTGAGATCACGCAGGATCAGTCCCTGGCAGTGCGGACTATCTACGAAGATCATTCGGGAGATATCTGGATCGGGACCAACCAGATGATCTATTTTTTCAAACGGGATGCGGACCTTTTTGAACCTGTCATGCATGACGCTCCTTTTCCTGTAAAGGGAACCACCGGTATTTGTGAGGACCAGGAGGGTTATATGTATTTTTCCACGTGGGACAGGCTCATTCGGTACCATCCTGAAGAAAAATCATTCGCCCAGCTGATATTCCCTATCGATCCCTTTGCAGACATGGGAGGCCGTATCAATCCGCTTTTTCTCGACAGCCAGAACAGGTTGTGGATGGGTGCCCCCGGAGGATTGAGAATGGTGGAGATTGATCAAGGATTCAGCTTCAGCAATGCGGTACTCGATCAGATTGACTGGCCGGAAGCTTTTACGTACGTGCGGACCATCAAGGAAACACGTGATGGTGTGTTATGGTTTGGCACGCAAAACGGATTATACGCCTATGATTTTCAGGATTCAGTTTTGAGAGCATACCGTACCGAGCCTGACAATCCTTCAAGCCTGATCCATAACTCTGTTTATTCATTATACGAGGACAATGTTGGGACACTCTGGGTCGGTACCTGGAGCGGGTTGTCCATTCTCGACAAAAGGAAGTATAACTTCAACCACTACGCACATCAATATAATGATCCACAGAGCCTGAGCAACAATGTGGTGAGTTCTTTCCAGGAAGATACAGATGGTACCTGGATAGGAACGGAACAGGGGGGATTGAATTTTTTAAACGGGGAAAGGACAGCATTCAAAGTATATAAGCATGACAATGATGATCCGGAAAGTCTTTCAGGCAATAATGTAAAATCTGTTTTCATGGATTCAAACAAGGATCTTTGGGTCGGGACATTCAGTAGCGGATTGAACCTGCACCTGGGAAACGGAAAATTCAGGCAATTTTTGGAAGGACATTCGATATACAGTATCACCGAAGCCCCGGGTGGTAAATTGTTTTTTGGAGGCAGAACGGGACTTTTTGTTATGGACTTGGAAACCAGGAACATCTCTCGTGAGGTATTTCCTGCCGCTACCGGAATGCGCCATTTTGAATCCTTTGTCAGTGTACTGTATACCGATTCTAAAAACAGAATCTGGATTGGAACCTCGGGAAGTGGAATGTACCTGTTTGATCCTGTCCGGAGTATGTTGAGACAATTCAGGTCCTCCAATACGGATACGACCAGTATCAGTGGAGATTATATCATGACAATCTGTGAAGACCAGCAGCAAAAGGTATGGATCGGTACCCACAGTGGCCTCAGCAGGTTCAACGATGAGAATTTCGCTTTTGACAGGATGAACCACAGAATGGATTTCAATGATTATACGATCAACGGATTGGAAACTGATGACGAGGGAAGGCTGTGGATCTCAACAAATGACGGTATATACAGCTATGATATACCCTTGAATGAACTCAGGCACTTTGGTTACCTGGATGGGCTCCAGAGCAATGAATTCAACCGGGGCGCCAGTTATAAAAACAGCAAAGGAGAATTGTTCTTTGGCGGAGTGAACGGGTTTAATGTTTTTCATCCGAATGAAATCAACCGGAATCCGGATGCCCCTCCTGTGCTGATCACCGATTTAAAGTTGTTTAATGAGTCGGTCGTTCCCGGAGCAAAGAATTCGCCCCTGGAGAAGCATATATTGGAAACGGATAAAATTGTACTTAACCATCGCCAGTCTTCCTTCAGTTTTGAATTCGTTGCCCTGAATTACCTCATTCCGGAAAAGAATGCCTATAAATACATATTGGAAGGCTATGAGAATACATGGAATTTTTCCGGAAGAAACCGCACGGCAACCTATATGAACCTGGATCCCGGAACCTATATATTTCGTGTGACAGCCTCCAATAACGACAACGTCTGGAACGAGACCGGGGCATCGATTGGTGTCAGGGTAAAAGCGCCCTATTATGCTACTCCTGTCGCGATGTTCATCTATTTTATCGTGCTCTCTGTGTTGCTCTTTGCACTCATCCGGATTGTGCGATTCAGG
The DNA here is from genome assembly GCA_029210585.1 of Bacteroidales bacterium. Lineage (GTDB taxonomy): Bacteria > Bacteroidota > Bacteroidia > Bacteroidales > M55B112. Next base: position 26,109 of record JARGFP010000039.1, on the reverse strand, counting down.
GCGGAAAAAGAGAACGAATTAATGTTGGAGCGCGCAGAAAAAGCACGTATCAAGGAATTGAATGTAAAACGACTGCAATTCTTTACCAATATTTCGCATGAATTCAGAACCCCGCTTACCCTTATTGCCGGGCCGCTTGACAAGCTGATTTCAGGAAAATACGCACATCAGACAGATTACCTGCTGCAATTGATGAAAAGTAATGTAAACAGGATGTTGCGGCAGGTGAATCAGTTAATGGATTTTCGAAAGATCGAAAACGACAAGATGTTGCTCAGGGCACAGAAGAAAAGCCTGGACAAGTTTTTAAGCCAGATCGTCCTGGGATTCGAAGACATGGCAAGCACCAAAATGATCGAATTGCAATATATCTCTGCCGGGAACCTTTCAGAAGAGCGTGAACAATGGTTCGATGTCGGGATCATGGATAAAGTGGTGTACAATCTTTTGTCCAATGCACTCAAATTCACTCCCGAACAAGGTATTATTAAAGTGATTCTGACCCTGGAGGATAACACAGCAAGGATCGAGGTGCAGGATACGGGGATGGGAATTGAGCAGGAGAAGATCAACCGTATTTTTGAGCGGTTTTATTCAGAAAGTACAGACAATGTGAGTACAGGTATCGGTTTATCCCTTTCAAAAAAACTGATTGAACTTCACAAGGGCAATATCGAAGTTGAAAGCGAAAAGGACAAGGGTTCAAGGTTCATTGTAACGATTCCGGTCTCCAGGGAATCTTTCCGTGAGGATGAAATATCTGCAAGTGAGAATCTGTTTTTTCCGGAACGTCCGGAACTTGACACATTGCCTGCTGCCGTTCCCCTTGCGGAATTGTACAATGGCACAGAATTGAACAATCAGCTTATCCTTATCGTTGAGGATAATCCTGAAATGTCTTCCTACCTGGCGAACCATTTCAGCAGTTATAAACTGCTCATGGCAGAAAATGGTAAAGCTGCGTTTCAACTGGCAAAGGAAAGTATTCCCGATATCATCATTTCGGATATCATGATGCCGGATATGAATGGAATTGATTTATGCAGGGCGGTGAAAAAAGAGTTTCTTACCAGTCATATCCCTGTAATTTTGTTATCTGCGAAAGCTGCGATTGATGAAAAAATTGAAGGCATGGAGGCTGCCGGAGCTGATGCCTATGTGGAGAAGCCATTTGATCCGGAATATCTTTCTGTACTGGTACGCAACCTCCTTTCCCAGCGCAGGAAGCTGATTGAAAAGTTTTCAGGCCTTGGTGCCAGTTCACCCAGGCATGGTGAAATGGAAAATGAAAACCAGGTATTTCTGCAAAGAATCAACCAGATTGTACAGGACAACATTGCAGAGTCTTCCTTTTCAGTGGATCAGCTCCTCGTTGAAATAGGAATGAGCCGAAGCCAGCTTTACAGGAAGTTTAAGGCAATCTCAGATAAAAATCCGAGTGAATATATCCGGATCCTGAGGCTTCAGTACGCCTGTGACCTGCTTCAGGTTAAAGACCACACCATCAGTGAAATTGCCTATATGTCGGGATTCGAAAATATTTCCTATTTTAATACCTGCTTTAAAAGACACTTCGGTGTTTCTCCCGGAAAATTCAAAGCTGAAAAAGCTTAAATCCTAGATATCCAAGAAATTACATTAAAATTTTTCTTCGTTTTTTTCCAATCATCAGAGAATGATTCGAAACAATTTCAATATAAGTTGGAACAAAATAGAAACCTCGGTAGTGCAATTGACCATATATTTGGTGTTGAACAAAAACGAAAAAATAAACGGTTTTTTGCCTGGATGAAAACAATGGTCAAAATAAAAAGCATCATTCACACTTCCTGGGTAGAAATTTTCCTGGGATTTGTTATCGTGGGAATCGTTTTGCTTTTGATCAGTTTCCTGGTCTTTTAGAATACAACGGATTCAGTCAGGCAAAACCAATTAACTAACTAACTTATCTTTCTATGAAATTTTTTGCAGAATTCTTTTCTGATGGGACTGCTATGCTTAAAAAGAAGGTCCCTGTGCTTTTAGCAGCCATCCTCTGTTCTTTTACTCTTAACGCACAAACGGGAAACCTCAGCGGGGTCATTGCGGATGCTTCCTCGGGGGAATCTCTGCCCGGAGCCAATATCTATATCGAAGGTATCGGGATGGGGACCATTTCCGATATCGAGGGGAAATACAGGCTTTCAAATATTCCCACCGGGACCTATTCGATCGTCTACCAATATGTAGGGTATGTCCCGCAAACGCAAAAGGTGACCATCAACCCGGGAGAAACCCAGGTCCAGGATGTATCCATGGTCTATGATGCGGTTAACATCGATGAGGTGGTCGTAACAACGCAGATGCTGGGCCAGGCAAGGGCAATCAACCAGCAGCTCAATTCAGATGCGCTGGTGAATGTGATTTCCTCAGACAAGATGAAGGAATTGCCGGATGTAAATGCTGCCGAGGCCATTGGACGGCTTCCGGGGATTTCAGTACAGCGAACCGGCGGGGAGGCAAACAAGATTGTTGTCAGGGGATTGAGTCCGAAATTAACAGCCGTCTCTATTAATGGTATACGCGTACCGCCTACAGGAGGCGATGACCGGTCGGTGAACCTGAGCATGATCTCACCTGAACTGCTGTCGAGTATCGAGGTTTTTAAATCCCCTACTGCCGATATGGACGGGGATGCAGTAGGAGGTGTTGTGAACCTGGGGGTCATGAAAGCCCCGTTGAAACCAAATGCCTCCATCAGGCTGCACGGGGGGTATAACGGGCTTGACCGTGAGATTGGAAATTACAAGGGAATGCTGGATGTGAGCCGGCGGTTTATGGACGATAAATTTGGTGTATTCCTGAAGGCAAATTATGAAAACACCAACCGGAGCTCGGAAAATGTTTCTGTTGCCTACGATGATCAGTATGGTGACGACCAGGTCTGGCCATTGACAGATGCAAATTTTACAGACGATTACAGGCTTGTCAACAGGACAGGTGCCACCCTCGGACTGGACTATACATACAGGACAGGTGAAATCGTGGGACAGGGATTTTACTCGAGGCGGAATAATGAGCTGATTACTACGACACACGGCTTTGCAGATGGAACAGGGGTCTCGCATGATTTCGGTCATTCAGAAAGCAATCTGTCGGTATTGCAGGGGACGCTTACAGGCAAGCAAAGACTCAGCATATTTCAAATGGACTATGCCTTTGCGGTAAGTCAGACCGTAAACGATACCTATTATGATGCAGTGGCGCATTTTGGAGAGCCCAATGGCATGCTGGATACGGCCAGGGTGTATAGCGTAGAAGAGAAATTGGACACCCGGACCTATAATTATGATGACGCATTCCTGGGTACGTATAATTTCTCCCTGACCGATGTCTTTCAAAACATCTACACAGCCAAACTGAATATCCAGGCAGATTTCAACCTCGGCGGACAGTTTTCGGGGTTTGTGAAATTCGGGGGGCAATACAGAACAGAAAACAGGGCCCGCGATTTAGAGCCCTACAGGGTTTCGACACACTACCTGGATGATGGATTAAATGACCGGGCCGTTGCAAATATGCTGCCTGATGTAGTTACAGTCGGAGGGAATACCGGCCGGAAAGTATTAATGGAAAATTTTGTGCAGGACTTTGAGCCAATGGGTTTCTGGAACAACACCTATAGCATGAGTCCTGTATTCGATGTTGATTACCTTGATTTGTGGCAGGAAAGGCAACAAGCGCTGGTATATGAGTGGGAGGATCCCATAAGGGGACATGAGAAATACGAAGTTTCTGAGTCGGTGGCAGCAGCCTATTTTATGACCAAGCTGAATTACTCCAGGTGGTTCACCTTTATCCCTGGTGTAAGATACGAACACTCCGATAACAGCTACCTGGGATATGTGAATTCCAAGACCTGGGATGGCAATGGCGCAATATGGGATACCACCACCTACCAGAATTACGGGGTGCTGCTTCCCAGTTTTCATATTAAAATCAAACCACTTCAATGGTTCGATATCCGCATGTCGGCAGTGAAAACCGTCAGCAGACCCGATTACTATATGCTGGTTCCCAGGATCAGGGTAGACCTTCAGAATGCCAGGTTGCAGAAGGGAAATTTTAACCTGAAGCACCTGGAAGCATGGAACTATGACCTGCAGTTTTCATTTTTCGATAATAAATTTGGCTTGTTCACCATCGGTGGTTTCTATAAATCATTTGACAATTATTTTTCGAGAACAGACCGGGTGATGGGGAAAGACGAGGCCCGGGAGCTGGGGATCGCTGTACAGGTGTATGATGTAACCGAAGACTATGTGAACTTTGATGATTCCGAAGTCTATGGTTTCGAAATTGACCTGCAATCCAACCTGGATTATCTTCCGGCACCATTCAACGGTATTGTATTTAACGCGAACCTCTCGCGCCTCTGGTCGAAGACCTTCCAGCCATTGTATCAAAAGGTGGAATATTATGACCCGGCACTGCGTCGAGTGGTGGTCGACCTGGAGAATTCCTATTTTGAATATAATGAAACCTCGCTTCCAGACCAGACAGAATGGATCAGCAACTTCGGGATCGGGTATGATTACCGTGGCTTTTCAGCAAGGTTATCGATGATCTACCAATCGGTTTACCTGCGCGGATTCAGTTCACGCGCAGAGGTGGAAGGGTCACAATTTGCAGAAATGTACACGAATGATTACCTGCGGTTTGATGCCAGTGTTACACAAAGGATCGGGCGCCATGTGAAGATCCTGCTGAACTTCGCCAATATCACAGGGGAAAGCGAACGGTCGTATCAGTATCTTCCAAGGTACTGGAGAGCGGAGAACCGCTATGGATCAACCATCGATGCCGGATTACAATATACATTTTAAATACACACTATTTATTAACCAATTCAAACATTTTACGAGATGAAAAAAAACTACAGAATTTCTTTAATGATTGCACTATTTGCAATGATCTCCTTTTCAGTATCCGCGCAGCGGATTGTTGAAATTGACGGGTACATCCCTGGCGTGAGTTCAGGAACGCCCGAAGATTACAATGACATTATTACCGATGCCATCGTCGGTGACTCGACGGCCCGCGCGGCAAATCCAAACACCATTTACGTGTTGAAGCGAAACCACATTTACCCCATGGGTGGTACCATTAACAACTATGGCTATCACCTTCACATCAGGGGAGAGGAAGGCGATGGCTTCCTGCCTGAGATCATATCGGGAAAAAATGCTACAGGTGTCTATAATAGTAAATTCATTGTCTCCCGTGATGATATTACGCTTGAGAACATCCAGGTGAACGGGTTTAAACCCGACGGTTCATTTGCAAACCGGAGTGTTCGTCACCAGGGCGTTGGCTCAACGGTGAAGTTAAAGAATGTGGTATGGTATGCGGACCGCGGCGCAGGGATTGCCTTTTTGGCGGATTCCATTAAAGCCTATATTGAGGATTGCGTGGTCCAGAATACCGGGCACCACAATGTAGTCGGGGGCAATGGCAGGTTCATCGATCTGCGAACCACCTATATTGATACGCTGATTATTAAGAACTCAACCCTGACCAATGCCAGTGACAGGGTCATCCGGAACATGGGGACGAAGGTCAACTACTTCGAGATGGACCATTTCACAGCAGTTAACAATACAGGTCTGCATGGTTCGGTTCAATTGGGTTTTGTCAAAACTGCAAAGGTTACAAACTCCATTTTTGCGAATACAATCAGCCTGGGTCATGAAGACGACAGGGTGCAGGAGTAAACCCAACCTGTAAAACACTTCGCCGTAATTTCGGTTGACACGGTTTTTGACGAACAGGTGCTGGAGGTCAGGAACAACAATATCTATACAGACCAGGCAATTATTGATGTCTGGGCCAAGTATGACAGCGTGAGTGCACCCTATGTGCTTGCTCCTACACTTGAAACCGCACTGGGCAATGCAGCAAGTGAAGCCTATATCGAGGAACCCCTTGTTTTTACAGCAAGTTGCGGGCCCGTGAGTGCCTTTGTTGACACCTATTATGCAACGCCGAATGCCACCGAGTTTCCTGAGAACTGGTGTATTGGCGGAGAAGGAGAAACAGGGCTGTTCCCCGACCAGGTTGATCTTTCATACAGCACAGACGCAGCTTCCTTCAGCGCCGGTGATGACAATTATCCACTCGGAAACCTGAACTATTTCCCAGATATGAAGGCCAAATGGGAAGCAGGAGCGGTCATTGGGGTTGAAGAAAAGCAGATAGCTGTAGGAAATGTTTCACTTAGAAATTATCCGAATCCTTTCAGCAATTCCACTACCATTGCCTACGACCTGAAAACGTCTGCAACGGTTAGCCTTGAATTGTACAATGCTGCCGGAAGCAAGATCCGCAGGCTCGTAAATGAATACCAGCAGGCAGGAACGCAGCAGGTAACTGTTGACGCATCGGATCTGCCCGGTGGATTATACTTTATCAAACTTGATACAGGTACTTCAGTTTATGTAGGAAAAATGCTGCATACGAAATAGACCCTGTACATTGAATGATTTACTAAAAGCGTTCCTCGTCTGTTGAAGATGGGGAACGCTTTCTTATCCTTGTTTCCCTCATAAAAAACGTTGAACATGAAATACCTGCTGCATTTATTTATTGTTTTCACCATCCTGGGATGGGGAAGCAGACTGGCTGCCCAAAACGGCGCTCAAAGGATATCAGATTATATTCATCGTGAAACGCTGCAACATCCTTATCTGCTGTTCAACCAGGAAGAAAAAGTGCAGATGCTTGAGGAGATTAAACATGACAGGGTACTCAGTGAAATATATGAGAAACAGCTATTGGAGGCCTACCGGTACCTGAAAATGCCCAGGGATTATTCGCTTCCGGAGCCGGGCAGGGAATCACGTTATTATGCCAACAGCGCAATCCGGGATTTTCAGTTTGCACACATGCGCCCGGCCCTCCAACTGGCTTTTGCCTATCAGCTTACAGGGAACCCCGAATATGCCGAAAAAGCTTTTTTTCATGCAGAAATGCTCTGCAGAATTGATAACTGGACGAACCCGGCCCATAGATTTCCCCAAACCTACGACCGTGTCTGGCCCCATGGGGTTGAAGATGACCAGGTCGTTTTTTCCTTTGACCTTACCTCGGCCAGGATTTCGACCCACCTTGCCCTGGTGTATGACTGGATTTACGATTATATGGACAAGGGACAAAGAGACCGGATCAGGGGAGCGCTTCTCGAAAACAGCATCCTCAGGGTACGGGGGAACTATGAATACCACTGGTGGACTGCTGCCCACCGCTGTAACTGGAGCGGGGTGTGCTATTCCGGTCTTGGGATGGCGTCCCTGGCACTGCTGGAGGAGGATCCCCAGCTGCTGGATGTCGTAGAGCGCTCCTATGAAGGCATATCACTGATGCTGGATGAACTTGGTGTGGATGGCGGCTGGCAGGAGGGACGCGGGTACTGGGCCTATGGGATCGGACATAGTGTATGGTTCATGGATGCCGTAAAAAAACAGACGGATGGTGCTTTCAACTTGTTTGCCCATCCGAAATTAAAGGACCATCCGGTCGACTTCGTATTGTATACCATGCCTGCAAATTTTTCCGATGGAGATGCAGGACCGAAGGGGGACAGCTGGTTTATTAATAAACTCATTGCTGAGACAGGGAGCCAGACCGCTGCCTGGTACCGCGACACCTTCCTGGAACCAGGAGAGAGCATCTATGACCTTATTTTCCGGGATCCTGGAGTGAAAGCCGTGGAACCAGAAGCGACATCCAGACATTTCCGCACGATCGACTGGGCGGTGATGCAAAGCAGTTTAACTGATGAACAATCCATGAAAATTGTATGTAAGGCGGGGAAAAATGACGATCCCCACCATGGACACCTTGATTGTGGTAATTTTATCATCAGTTACAAGGGGAATAATTTCATCCGCGACCATGGCTCCGCCTCCTATGATGATTTTTATTTCTCCGCTGAACGATGGGAGTATGCGGAAGCTTCAAGCAAGGGACATAATGTGGTTTTCGTAAACGGAGAAGAACAAGTTACTGCAAAGATCAAGGACCAGCCATGGAATGAAAATCCAGGCAGCAGCATTGGTGAATTTTCTACCTCTGCTGAACAGGATTATGTCGTTATGAATCATCTTGAAAATGCCTACCCGGGAAAAGAGATGAAATCATGGCAACGGAAAATAGTGCTTGAAAAACCTTCCCTCGCAGTAGTGATCGACAAAATCGGATCTGCTAAGCATGCAGAAATTCGCTCCAGAATTCATCCCGGCGGAACAGTGGAAATCCATGAACACTATTATACCATTTCTTCTGCTGATGAGAATATATTGGCTGTTGTGCCTTTTTCCAACCAGCCACTAACAATTGAAGCAGGCCGGCATGGTTCATTGTCGGCAAACGAAAAATCCACCTTTGAGTGGATTCCATATGTGGATAGCTACAGGAAAGCAGATCAGGAACAAACCATCATGTGTTACCTGGTTTTTCCCTTCACCAGTATGGAAGAGACGGAAACTATCATCCGCTCAGTCAAACTGCAGGTGCAGGATCCTGAAAACTCCGGCATTACATTCACTATTGACAGTGAAATATACCAGGTGACATTCTGAATGCTTCATCTGTTACGCGGCGACGGATAGTAAACGTCACGTACAAGGCGAATGCCGGTTTATAACCTTGTCATATATCTCACCTCAAAATACTAACCATGAAGAACCTGGTAAAATTGATTGTAATTTTCGTCACCTTGTGCTGGGGAAGCGCAGCCAACGCCCAGAAAGAAACTGATCTGATTTCTGCTCATATCAATCCGGCAACATTAAGCCATCCTTACCTGCTGTTCAACCAGGAGGGGAAGAAGCAGATGCTGGAGGATATCAAAAACGACAGGGAACTCAGTGAAATTTATGAGAAACAGATGCTGGAGGCAAGCCGTTACCTCAAAATGCCCGGGGATTATTCGCTTCCTGAACATAAACAGGATAAAGATTACTACGGCATTTTGCGTAGTTTTCATTACGCACACCTGGGGCCTGCACTTAGCCTGGCCTTCGCTTATCAACTGACAGGGAATCCGGAATACGCCGAAAAAGCTTTCTTTCATGCCGATATGCTGTGCCAGGTGGATGCATGGACCTATGTTTTTCATAGATTTCCCTATTTATACCGGCGCGTATGGCCCTGGGGTGTTGATGATGACCAGGTCGTTTTTTCTTATGACATTCAAACTGCAAGGATATCTACCCACTTGGCATTGGTTTACGACTGGATATATGACTACATGAACAAAGGCCAAAGGGACAGGATCAGGGGGGCACTTCTCGAAAACAGCATCACCAGGGTGAGAGGAAACTATGAATATTACTGGTGGGCTGCTGCACATCGCTGCAACTGGAGCGGAGTCTGCTATGCGGGTGTCGGTATGGCCTCCCTGGCGCTGCTGAAGGAAGATCCCCAACTTATCGACGTTGTTGAACGCGCATATGAAGGCGTTTCACTGATGCTGGATGAACTCGGCGTAGATGGCGGATGGAGTGAAGGCCGCGGATACTGGTCCTACATGCTGGGACACAGTTCCTGGTTCATGGAAACCGTTAAACAACTGACAGGGAATTCATATAACCTGTTTACGCATCCAAGATTGAAGTATAATGTGGCAGACTTCGCGTTGTATACCATGTATGCCAATTTTTGTGATGGCTCCGGGGGACCTGTTGGAAGCAGCTGGTTGATGAACAAACTGATCGAAGAAACCGGCGATCAGACCGCTGCCTGGTACCGCGATACTTTCCTGGAATCAGGTGAAAGCATCTATGACCTGATCTACAGAAAGCCCGATGTCACAGGAAAGGAACCTGAAGTGAAATCCAAACACTTCAGAACGATCCACTGGGCTGCGATGCAGAGCAGTTTCACCGATCCGAATACAGTCAGAGTTGTTTGTAAAGCAGGTGAGAATGATGACCCCCATCACGGGCACCTGGACTGCGGACAATTTATTATCAATTACAAGGGAGAAAATTTCATCAGCGAACCTGCAAGAGCCGAATATGACCTTTTCTATTTTGCCAAAGAGCGCTGGGATTATGTACAGGCCTCCAGCGAAGGTCATAATGTTGTTTTTGTAAATGGTGAACAGCAAATCCCGGCAAAAATAAAAGATGAACCCTGGAGAGAAAGTACCGGCACCAACATCGATGAATTCTATACTTCTGATAAAACGGATTATGTGGTAATGAATCATCTTGAAAAGGCCTATCCGGGTATTGAAATGAAATCCTGGAAACGGAAAATCGTGCTTGAAAAACCTGTGCTCTCCATAGTGATTGACAGGATTGAATCCGAAAAAAATGCCGAAATACGCTCAAGAATCCATCCCGGGGGAGAAGTGGAACTATTTGAAAAATATTATACGATTACATCCGCACAGGGTGATGTAATGACAGTAGTTCCATTTTCTGACCAGGAGATTTCGATGGAAGCGCGCAGGCATGCCTCATTAAGAACACATGTAGAATCCCTCTGCAAGTGGATTCCTTATGTTGATACGTATACGAAAACAAAGAATAATCATACGATTATGGGATACCTGGTGTTTCCCTTTAATGGCGTAGAAGAAACAGACGTCGTCCTGCATTCGCTCAGACTGCAGCAGGGCCCTGATGAGGCGCTACAGGTTTCATTCAGTTTTAATGGCGGACAGCACCTCATAGCTTTCTGAAAAGGAGCTCGTATTCCCTATTCAAAATGATCAAGGCCGGAACGAAACCATATAGGCCTGCAAACAGCCTGATCAAAACAATATCGAACAGTAAAACAAATCATGATGAAGAAGATTACTTGTATTATTTTCGCACTGAGTGTCTTCCTGGGCACAGCAGCACAGGATGGGAACTGGTATTATACCCACCCGACTGCAACCCCCGGCAAACCAAAATTCACTCCAGGAGAACGGATGGTATTTACACTGAAAAACACGCTGGACATTTCGCGTGAAAACTGCCCGGTGATCATTCCCCGCGAGGGCTTCCCCGTTCCGGATATCCATGAGATGTGGATCACTGTGGTGGACCCGGGTCTGCCCCCATATGAAGGGCCCGATGAAGAAGTGCTGAAGGTGTACGGGGGCCACCAGTTGCTGGCAGAAGCAAACGGACATGCCGTCTTCCATCAGCTGGATGACCTGGATAAGGATGGCATCTGGGATGAACTCTTTTTTCAGACCGACCTTGCACCCCTTGAAGAGAAAACAATCTACATTTACCTGGGAGAGAACATCCAGGGATGGAACAAACATGCCACGCATGCGAATGTGGGATCATACTGCAGGCACCAGATGCCCTTCTGGGAGTCGGAGAATATCGGGTGGAAAATCTGGTTTGCAAACGCCGTGGATGTGTTTGCCAAGCGGAAACCTGTACTGATGGCGCAACATCTGTATATGGAAAACCTGGATGGCTACGGGGTCTCGGAGATCAACCGTGACTGGGGATCCGATATTCAGAGTGTGGCAGGGTCCATGGGGGGCGGTGCCATCTGCCTGTACGAATACCCAGAAGTGCCCGACTCAGTCTCCCTGCCCAGGTTTACACCTGCCAGGGAAAAGATGGCTCCTGCAGGTTCTCTTTGGAATGCAGGTCAGATCAGTGATACACGCTATGCTTATGAAGTGGTGGTCAACGGTCCGGTGCGTTCCATGATCAAAATCAAGACCATGTACTGGAACTCTGGTGCGGGCAGCTACGAACTGGAACAGTATTACACGGTATATGCCAACCAGAGCTACTCCACCTGTCTGGTGAGGTACACACATTTTCAGCCGAAAAAGGCAGGTGTGAAAATGGGTTGCGGGATCCGGAAGAAGCCGGGCGAGGAAAGCCTCTACCAGGAAGCAGGAATACTGGTATCCTCCGGTCCGGAACAGATCAAGGATCCAGAAAACATTGATGAGCGGGCTGAATGGCTCATTCCGTTTATTGGAAAGGCCCTGGTGGTGAAAGATAAATACCTCCCTGAATACCAGTTTACACCATATGCGGGAGGAAACCACACTTTTACGGTAACTCCTGACACAGCAAACCAGTTTGAATACATGCTGTTTGCAGCGTGGAGCGAGGGAACGGTATACAACAACCAGGAGGATTTTGAAGCATATGTGCAGAAAACAGCCCTGGAGTTTAATACGCCTGTTGAAATTGCATTTCAGCAGCTGGAGTCCCAGGGGTTTTTGCCACCTGGTTTGCAATGATCACATGGTATGAGACTTTTTCAAAACAAAATGGAACAAAATGGAATCCTCAGGGAAAGGATAAAGCGTACATTTGACAGAGAGGATGGTGTATTTTACATTTTTGTTTTTGAGCAAGATGCGTATCGCTTTTAATACGCATTTTATAGTGTACGATCGCCGCTTAATTTTTTTCGAACTATTGTAACAAAATTCTTGGCTTCATGGGATTTTCTTTTTTTACATTTATAACCTCCGTCAGTAAAAAATGGTTTGCTGGTATATTTCTGTTACTCCTTTTTCAAACCACCTATTCACAGCAAAATCAATCCATCCGCCTTCAAAACGGATGGGAGTTTTACAAGGGTGACCTGGGCAGCACCTGGGAAGCGCTTCGTACCGGCAGACCGGCAGCATTGCCCCAGTGGGAAAATGTCACTGTTCCGCATTGCTATAATGCGTTTGATGCCGTTGATCCGGATAAGGAGTATTACCAGGGTCCCGCCTGGTACAGGACCTACATTGAGTTAGAGAATCCCTACACAGAAGGAAAAACAATGCTTCATTTCGAAGGGGCAGGTCAGAAGACAAAAGTGTTTGTTGCAGAATTCCTGGCGGGAGAACACATTGGGGGATACGATGAATTCAGGATCGACCTGACCGGTACGCTGAAAGAATTTCACAGTAAATATTCCGCTGCTGATTTCGGGGGGAAAATTCCGTTGCTCATCAGGGTAGACAATTCAAGGGATACCGAAATGATCCCCTCGGATCTGAGCGATTTTACGATCTATGGAGGGATATACAGATACCTGAACCTGGTGTATGTACCGCAGGTATCCATCTCCAATGTGCATATCACACCTAAATTGAGCGATGACCTGTCAAGCAGTGAACTTACCATTGAAGCGACCATATATAACCCCGATCGTATACAAGGGCGGCTTCCAATTGAATTCACCATTCATGCTCCCGGGGGAAAGGAAATATATACACACGCGTTTCAGCAAATTCCCGGCCCTGGAAATAAAATAACGCACCAATTTAACATTGATAATATTGCCCTCTGGTCACCCGACGACCCGCAATTATACTCCCTGAACACCAGCATCTCCTGGAAAGGCCAGGAACAATCGGTGAACAGCAGGTTCGGATTGCGTCATTTTGAATTTATACAGGATGGTCCGTTTATGTTAAACGGGGAACGATTGCTATTGAGAGGTATGCACCGACACGAAGATCATGCCGGGGTGGGTGCAGCCATGACAGAAGAAATGATCCGCACTGAAATGCAGATGATCAAGGATATTGGTACCAACTTTATTCGCCTCGGACATTACCAGCAATCCGGGATCGTGCTTGATCTTTGTGACGAACTTGGGCTGTTCGTCTGGGAGGAGATCCCCTGGTGCAGGGGTGGGCTCGGTGGTGAAGCCTACAAGGAGCAGGCGAGAAGCATGCTGACGAATATGATTACACAGCACTATAACCATCCATCTGTCATCATCTGGGGACTGGGCAATGAGAATGACTGGCCCGGTGATTTTGATGAATTCGACCAGGAGCAGATCAGGGCATTCATGTCGGAATTACATGCCCTGTCGCATACCCTTGATCCCTCCCGGAAGACCGCGATTCGCAGGTGTGCATTCTGCGCTGATATAGTGGATGTGTATTCCCCCTCCATCTGGGCAGGATGGTACAGGGGAAAATATACAGACTATCTCGAGGTTTCAAAGATGGAGATGGAGCAGGTGGATCATTTCCTGCATGTGGAATGGGGTGCAAGCAGTCATGCCGGGAGACATTCAGAAGATCCTGATAAGAGTATCCAGCATGTCCGCAGCCAGGATGCTGCAGATGAACGGGAAGGTGATTTCCTGATGTCGGGAGGTGAGCCAAGGGTTTCCATGGATGGTGACTGGACAGAATCCTATGCAGTCAACCTGGTGGACTGGCACCTGAAGGAGCAGGAAAAAATGGACTGGCTTACAGGAACCGCGTACTGGCCTTTCAAAGATTTTGCGACGCCCCTGAGGCCTGAGAACCCGATCCCCTACGTGAATCAGAAAGGGGTGGTGCAGCGCGACCTCACCCCCAAGGAATCCTATTATGTGTTCAAATCCTACTGGACAGAAGCACCAATGGCGCATATTTATGGCCATACCTGGACTACCAGGTGGGGTGAAAAGGATGGAGAGAACATGGTGAAAGTGTATTCCAATTGTCCTTCCGCAGAATTATTCCTGAATGGCATAAGCCAGGGAACCAGGGAAAGAGACAGCCAGGATTTCCCGGCTGCGGGCTTGCGGTGGATCGTTGCATTTGAGGAAGGAGAAAACCACCTGGAAGTAGTTGCAACAAATGATGGCACCACTGTTTCTGATGAACTAAAAGTCAACTATATGCTCCGGGAGTGGGAAGCGCCTGCGCAGTTACTGATAGAAGAGACCAGGCATAAAAATGACACAGCCGATATCAGGGTATTGGCGTTGGATAATCATGGGAACCTTTGTCTGGATGCCGATAACTGGATCAGTTTTGGGATTTCAGGTGATGGGAAGTTGATTGACAACCTGGGTACATCAGACGGGGCACGCAGGATGCAGATGTACAACGGCAGGGCCAGGATAAAGGTTAAAATGAACCAGGGTTCATCGGTTGTCAGTGCCTCTTCAGAAGGAATACCCACTGTAATCTGTAACATTGGCGAAAATGTGAAGGCCACACAGGCGGAAACCTTGCCTGCAATGCCGCTGCTGCAACCCGGTCTCACACAAAAAGAAGTATTGAACCAGATGAAGAAGGTTGCAGACTGGCAACTGGCGAACATGCCGGTACCCGGTAATCACCCAAGGCATTATCACCACTGGGACTGGGCCAATGCTGCACTTTATACGGGGATTTCAGCGCTCTACCAGACCAACGGTAATAAAAAGTACCTGAAAGCGCTGGAAGGGTTTGCGGAATCGGTAGACTGGTCCTGCGGTCCGCGTTTTCGACATGCCGATGATGTTTGTATCGGGCAGACCTACCTTGAATTAAATGAAATAAAGCCTGCAAACTATAAAATTGAAAAGATCAAAAACAGGATGGACAGCCTGATGGCAGATCCACGTCCCGGGAGGGTTGATTACTGGTGGTGCGATGCCTTGTACATGTCACCGCCCACACTGGCCAGGCTGGCTGCCACAACAGGAAATATGGAATACCTGGACTATATGAACCAAATGTGGTGGGATGCCAGTGATTTCCTGTACGACGATGAGGAATCCCTCTTTTACCGCGATGACCGGTTCCGGATTAAGGAGGATGGATCCGGGCGTCGTGAGCCAAATGGTGGAAAGGTCTTCTGGAGTCGCGGGAACGGTTGGGTAATTGCCGGAATCGCCCGTGTACTTCAGTATATGCCGGAAGACTACTCCGATCGCCAGCAATACATCGATATGTTTACAGCCATGGCCACGAAGATTGTATCACTTCAGGGAGCAGACGGTCTGTGGAAGTCAAGTTTGCTTTACCCAGAAGGACATGCCCATGGAGAAACCAGTGGCAGCGGGTTTTTCGGCTATGCACTGGCATGGGGAATCAACAACGGGATACTGGAGCGGGATGCATACCTGCCCGTTGTGCTTCGGACCTGGAACGGGTTGACAGGCGCTGTCAACCAGGATGGAAAACTGGGCTGGGTACAGCGGATCGGATCTGCTCCGGATGAGATAAGCAAAGATGGTACAGAAGTGTATGGCGTGGGTGCTTATTTGCTGGCGGGTAGTGAGATCTTTAAGCTGCTGGAATAGATGTATTTGACGTATATTGTGTCAATGATTCAACTGGTCATTTTTATTTCAAACTAAATATTTTTGGTATCTGGTTTTAACGGACAAGAATTAATTTAAATCATGATGAGAATGGTATCAATTAAAAACATGTTGGTTGCACTTTTTGCAGCGATGATCACTTTTAATGCCATTGGACAGACCACTTCGCTGGTGTCAATTGATGGATCCGGTCAGATGACGTATACCCCGGATGAAAAGGGAAATGTATTGCCGGATTTTAGTTATGTGGGATACCACCATGGTGAAAAGCCCATACCGGATGTGCCGGTAGCGACTACAATTTTACCTATAGCAGGCGATAACCGCGCACACATCCAGGCGGCAATTGATAAGGTTGCAGCACGCACGGCAGATGCCAACGGGCACAGGGGCGCAGTATTATTAAGCGCAGGAAAGTACGAAGTGAGCGGTTCTATCTTCATGAGAAGTGGCGTTGTACTCAGGGGGATGGGGAACAGCACCATCATCAGGGCAGTCTATACCTCAAGCGATCCTATTATCAAAGTAAATACTGGTGCCGGTAACGGCTATACAGTGGTTGGAGCAACGAAAAAGAAAATCACTGATGATTATGTTCCTTTTGGTGCCAGGACATTTACCTTAGAATCAGGCCATACTTTTAATGTGGGTGACCGGGTTGTATTGCAAAGACAACCTACACAGGCATGGATTGATATACTGGATGTTGCTCAGTATGGATGGACAACGGGTGGATATACCATTGACTTTTTGCGTGTTATTGAATCAGTTGATGGGAACTCGATTACCATTGACGCTCCGGTTGTGGATCATATGTATGCCGGAATAGCCAACGGATACCTGTATAAATACGAAAATTCGTTCGATTATATTTCTGAAGTAGGTATCGAGGATTTGCGTTTTGAATCTGCGTATGTCGACGAAAGAACACTCAATCATTCGCTTACAGCCATAGAGGTGAATGCTGCAGAAAACGGGTGGATAAGAAATATTGACGCGTATCACTTTACAGGTAATACTGTTTCCGTTAATAGTGGTGCATATAAATGGACTGTTGATAATTGTCGTTATTTTCGCCCTGTTGGAATATTAAATTCCGGTACGCGATATTCATTTAGCATTAATACCGGCGCGCATCAGATTTTAATTCAAAACTGCTTTTCAGATTTCGGAAGACACGATTTTGCAACAGGTTCAAGGGTTCCTGGTCCAAGTGTCTTTTCGAATTGTAAAGCGATGAATTGCTGGAATGTTTCCGGTCCGCATCACAGGTGGGCTACGGGAGTATTATATGACAGGGTGGATACCGACCTTGACTTGAATGTCGAAAACCGCACTGATTCAGGCAGTGGTCACGGTTGGGCTGGTGCAAATCATGTCATGTGGAATTGCAGCACGTACAGCCGTATGGTGATACACGATATGCCAACGGACGCCAATAACTGGGCCATTGGTTGCATTGCCGGTGAAGGCATTACCGGTGTGGGAAGACGGGCCACCGAACCACTGGGACTGGTGGAGTCTGAGGGCGCGTACATTGAGGCTATTCCATCGCTGTACAGGGCCCAGATCGACAATCGCCTGGGTGCAGGTACAGCATCAACGGGCCATCCTTTCCAGGGCTTTCCGGTTGATCAGACAATCTACCCGAATGAATTAACGATTGCTTCAGCCGTTGCTGGTAATGACGCTGAACATCACGGAATCATCCGCATTGCGGAGCATTCTTTTGATGGAGATAAGCAGACACGCTGGTCCTCCGAAACAAGTGTACCAGAGGCATGGATAGAGTACACCCTGGATGGGACATACAGTATTTATCAAATAAAATTGCAGCTATTCAACAGCTGGATCAGAACATATCCGCTGAAAATAGAGATTGATGGCACCTCGGTATTTAATGGTACTTCCCAACTGACTGAAGAATTTGGATGGAATCATTTTTCCTTTTCACCGGTTACAGGGAGCAAGGTGAAGATTTCTTTGACATCAAACAATAGTTTTGGCAATGCAGAGCTTAGTATGCATGAAACGAAAATCTACGGATCCAACGAAGGTCTCTCCACGTATCAGTTAACTGTGGAATCGGGAAGTGGTGCAGGCAGCTATGTAGACGGTTCAAATGTGGCAATTACAGCTTTTGCAGCACCGGACGGAAAGGTATTCGATCAGTGGACAGGCGATACCGCTGTAGTTGCTGATATATATTCAGCATCAACAATCCTGACTATGCCTGATTCGGATGTCCAGGTTACCGCAATCTATCACGGCTTTTATAATGTAACGGTCAACTCAGGAACGGGTGACGGCACCTTTGCGCCGAGAACTGAGGTTTTGATTACAGCGGATGATGCGCCGGCCGGACAGATTTTTGACCAGTGGACAGGCAATATAGAAGCCATTACGGACATTTATTTACCATCTACGATGCTGACGATGCCTGCATCCGATGTCCAGGTTACGCCTGTATATAAAGATCCTGTGACTATCACTGCTGTGGCCGATGCCTATGTGCGTGGAGCAGGTTACGCAGAGATTAATTTTGGAACTGAACCGGTCATCGAGATTAAAAACCTGCCGGCAGATGTATCAGAACACCGTGAAGGATTCGTTAAATTTGATTTGACGTCCATTCCGGAAACGGTTAGCAGGGCGATCCTGCAGATGTATGTGCGCACCAATACAGGAGGCACCCGTCATATTTGTTCTTTTGTGGACGACGATTCATGGACAGAAACAGGAATTATTTATAATAACAGGCCGGTTGCTGGTATTGCGCTTGATAATCAAGGTGTCCCATCCGGTGGTTACTGGATAGAATTTGATGTTTCAGACCAGGTTAAAACTGAAAAACAGGGGGATGGATTCATTTCATTTCAGATTTCCGACTCAAGAGAAAATGTGTATGTTACCTATGATGCTAAAGAAGGAGCAAATGCTCCTGTACTTAGTTACGGGGCGCCGGGTGGCTCAAATAATTTTTCGATAACTGCCACTGCCGGTGAAGGCGGATCGATCTCCCCGGGGGGAAATTTTACGGTAACTGAAGGTGTTGATCAAGCGTATGATTTTACGCCTGATGCATACTATGAGATTGAAGATGTTTTGGTGGATGGCAACTCAGTTGGAGCTATCAGTAGTTATACATTTACCAATATTACAGAAGATCACACCATTTCGGTCAGTTTTGCGGAAATTATCACACATACGATCACAGCAAGTGTGGGGCCAAACGGATCGATCACTCCGGTTGGAAGTGTTACAGTAATTGAAGGAAAGGACCAGGCATTTACCATTACTGCCGATCCAGGCTATGTGATTGAAGATGTACTGGTGGATGGTGCCTCGGTAGGAGCAGCAGACAGCTACACCTTTACCAATGTAACAACAAACCACACCATCTCGGTCAGTTTTAAGGAGATCACGTTCAGCATAACAGCCACTGCAGGCGAAAACGGATCGATCACTCCGGCAGGAAATGTTACAGTACCGGAAGGCTCGGATCAGACATTCTTTATCAGCGCTGATCCAGGCTATGCGATTGAAGATGTACTGGTGGATGGCGTCTCAGTGGGAGCACGAAGCAGGTATACTTTTAGTTACGTGATAACCGATCATACGATTTCGGTTAGTTTTGCGCAGGTTACACACAGCATTACAGCCAGTGCAGGACCCAACGGATCGATCAATCCGGATGGAAGCATTACAGTAGCTGATGGATCGGATCAAACCTTCGATATGATTGCCGACTCAGGGTATGTGATTGAAGATGTACTGGTGGATGGCGCCTCAGTTGGAGCAGTGAACAACTACACCTTTACCGTTGTAAAATCCGGTCATACCATCTCGGTCAGTTTTGTTCCTGATACATCCAATGTGTCGACTCGCATGAATCTTGCGAATGCATCCATAAAAATCTTCCCTAATCCGACAACTGGAGCAATCAACATTGGTGGAATTGATGCAAAATCCCATGTACGTATCTTTGACTTATTGGGTAAACAGTTGATGCATATTCAGGTACACAGCGATGCTGTCCTGGATCTGTCGCATTTGGAGGAAGGAATGTACCTGATTGAGGTGCGTGATAACAACAAATGTGTTATCGATCGACTGATAAAAGAATGACGAATGAAGGATGACGAATAAAATATACTACCCACATGGATCGATTAAAGCTTTTCGTTGTTATATTGCTGTTTCCGTTTCTGGTCGGATCATGTGACCAGGAGAAAACGCCTCCCAATATCCTCTTTATCGCCGTGGACGATCTGCGGACAGAATTGGGATGCTATGGCAATACAGAGATCAGGAGTCCGAATCTCGACCAGCTGGCTGAAGAGGGATTGACCTTCAACCGGGCCTATTGTCAGCAACCCATTTGCATGGCCTCGCGGGCAAGCCTGATGTCCGGCCTGAGACCGGATACATTACAGATTTATAATTGCGCCTCACTGGAAGAAGATGTCCCGGGGATGCTTGCGCTCGACCAGCATTTTGAGAACAATGGATACAATATCTGGGCCGCAGGGAAAATTTATCATCACCGTATTGATCACGATGTACAGTTTGGAGAAGATTACCATGCCGTGGAAACTGATGAGGTTGGAAGGGGGTATCTTTCAGAGGAATCTGCGAAGATTGTGGAGCAATATGATGAATGGTACCGGGAAAACAGGGGAGAGCCCGGAAGCGGACGCGGACCTGCCTATGAATGGCCCGATGTGCCCGACAATGCCTATCACGATGGGATGATGACAGATATGGCGATTGAACAACTCTCTGAGTTGAAAAATTCCGACAGCCCTTTCTTCATGGCTGTCGGGTATAAAAAACCCCATTTACCGTTTAACGCACCTAAAAAATACTGGGACATGTATGGTGAAGGAGAAATCACACCGGCACCTAATCCCTATCACCCGGAGAATGTGAGCAGGTATTTTGACTATAGTTTTGGAGAATTACGGAACTATTATGGAATCCCAAAAGGCAGGGAAGCTTTTAGTGATTCATTGAACAGGACATTGAAGCACGGTTATTATGCATCAGTTTCATATATCGATGCACAGATCGGACGACTGCTGGAAGGCCTGGAAGCAAACGGACTGGATGACAATACAATTGTGATCCTGTGGGGCGATCATGGCTGGAAACTTGGAGAACATGACATGTGGTGCAAACACACGCAATTTCACCTGGACAATCATGTACCGATGATTCTGAAGGTTCCCGGGCAAAGGCCAGCGAAAACAGAAGCGCTCGTCGAATTTGTGGACATCTACCCATCGTTGTGCGAATTGGCCGGTCTGGAATTACCCGGCCATTTGCAGGGAACGAGCTTTGTCCCGTTGGTTGAGGATCCGGATAAAAAATGGAAAGAGGGTGCATTGAGCTATTGGCCGGAAAGCAACAGGGACAATCCTGAAAAGGTAGTGATGGGGTATACCATTCAGACAGACCGCTACCGGTATACCGAATGGATCCGGAGGAGCACCGGAGAGCTGCTCGCACGCGACCTCTTTGATCATCAAAACGATCCCGCTGAGAACCGGAGTATTGCCAATGATCCGGCAAACGACGAACTGATGCAACACCTGAGCGATCTCCTGGACAAAGGGAATGGCTGGAGAGCCATTGCCGCAGATGTAGATTGATGAGGGAGGTATAAAACAATTAATTAACAGGCTTAAACGAAACAGTCCGCAGGTTTACAGGCGACCAACCCTCACTGATGGCCCTGATTTCAATGGTGTAGGTGCCTGGCTCTTCAATGGTCACGGTGCCCAGGTCCACCACCTGGAAATCACTATAACTTCCCGAAGGTGTTAATTGAACATCCATACCGGGCTGATCTCCCAATTTCAGGTTGATCCCGGTGGCCTCTTCCCCGGCCATACCAGCCTGGAGGTTAAATGTTCCGGGCTGATCAATCTCAAATGTGTAGCTTATCCAGGTCCGCGCATCCGTCCAGTTGCCAATATTCGTTTTGCCTTTCTTCTGTTCCAGGCTCAGGTTGGTTCCCAGCCGGTTGTGCAGGTCTGCATATTCAGGTTCCAAAACCAGGTTGCCGTTCTTGTCTTGTCCCGGCAGCATTGATTCCACTTCCAGTGCACCATCAATCTCGAGCTTAATCACGGTTGAAATTGCATCCGGTGCCACTTTTGGAACGGTGATGGTGATCCCGGGCGTATCGCCTTTCAGTGCTTTCCATTTTAATTCCTCTCCACCCTGTAAAAGCTTGATGGATGAAGGGTTGCTTTTCAACCCCTCAAGGACCAGTTTCCCGTTTTCGGGCCAGTCGAACACATGCAGGTACAGCACCGCACCATCGGGGGTGATCTTTTTAGTGCACCTGCCCCAGGTTAGCCTGGAGAACGGACTTGCGGTGGTTCCGTATATTGCCTCTCCGTTGATATCCATCCATGCACCGATCTCCTCCAGGCGGTCAATGCTCTCCTGCGGGATCAGGCCTTCAGCTGTTGGTCCCACATTCAGGAGGAAGTTACCGCCCTTGCTGGCAATGTCACAGAGCTTCTGGATCAGGTCCTCAGTTGATTTCCAGTCATGGTCATAACTCTTGTATCCCCAGGTCCGGTTCATGGTCATACACACCTCCCAGTCGCGGTCTTCTATTCCGGTTGCAGGGATGTGTTGCTCGGGTGTTTCAGTATCCCCATTGTAGTCTCCACCGAGCCTGTTGTTGGTAATGATCCCCGGTACGATGCGGATCAGCGGGATCAGCGTTTCCGCTCTTTCCTGGTTCATCCAGCGCGGTGTGTCCCACCAGAGCACATCCGGACGATAGCAGCTGAGAATTTCTCCAACCTGGGGTGCGGCAATTTCTTCCAGGTATTTGTCAAAGTCCCCGTAATGCTTTTCATCCCAGCCGGTTTCTTCTTCATACCTCGACTTGGCGCCACCCGGATGGATCCAGTCCTGTGCCTGGGAATAGTAGAGCCCGAATTTGAGTCCCTCCTCCCGTGCAGCTTTCGCGAGAGGTCCGATGAGGTCTTTCCCATAGGGTGTTGCATCAACCACATCCCAATCGGTTACCTGTGATGGAAACAGTGCGAATCCATCATGGTGTTTTGATGTGATCACCATGTAGCGCATGCCTGCTTTCTTTGCAAGCTTCGCCCACTCTTCCGGATTGTATTTGACCGGGTTGAATTCCTTCGCATACGCCATGTAATCATCTACAGGAATCTGTCCGCGCAACATGATCCATTCCCCGATCCCATCGATTTGTTTACCGTTATATGTTCCGGCAGGAACGGCATAAACGCCCCAGTGGATGAACATGCCAAACTTTGCGTCCCGCCACCAGGCCATCCGTTCATCTTTTTGTGCTTTCGTCTCGTTCTGGTAAGGATCATAAGGGGTCTGTGCCTGACCTGCGATCATTATTCCCAGTAATAATAAAGTGATTAGTTTTTTCATGATGTGTGGTTTTGATTGTTTATTTTTCATTTAGTATTTTATTGCTCTTTACACAAACCGTTGTAATAGTCAGATTGGATCAGTAGTATATTGTGTAAGCACGTGCATTATTCAATTTCAATTTCCGTCTCCGTTCCGGCCGCAAGGGCGACCTCTTTTTTCAGGCCCCGGGAATTTTCCACTACAACTGTTTGTTGTATGCCTGAGACCAGGATTGCTTTAGCGCGCTTCTCATTCCATGTTAGTTCTTTTACTGTTATTCCACCCCGCAGCAGGATTCCCTCTACGGATCCGCTTTTCCATTGTTCCGGACGCGCCGGGAAAAAGCGGATGGTTCCCGGGTCGGCATACACAAGGGCCGATGCACACAGGTAGGGAAATCCGCCTGATATATCCACATTAAACAGGTCATAGCGATTGTGAAAAGATCCCATCCCCGTTGTCCAGTAACCATCAGAGAGGAAATTGATGATTTCTTGTGTAAGCGTGCTGTTCCCGATGTGCGCCGAAGCAAGTCCGAGCTGCACAAGTCCGAACGCCATTACAGGCCTTTCTTTATGATGTTCAAAACGCCGGTAGATGGTTTGTTCAACAGCCTTCACAAGATCCGGGTTGTCGGTAATCTCGGGAGGGCATTCATCGTACAGGGCATATAACTGGGACGCGTGCCTGTGGGCATGGTTCTCTTCGAGTCCCGGCCAGAGCCATTCGCGAAACGATCCGTCAGGTGCAATTTCATAATCCGGCAAATCGGAGAGGATGGAATTCCATTTGTCAATGAACCCGGCATCCCTGTCCAGGATCGTGGCAGCTTCCACAAGGTTGTGAAGCAGCTGCTTTGCCGCACTGATATCCATGGTGGCATTGATGGCTACCGGTGACATGTTTTTTGCCGTGGGTGAATTTTCGGGAGAGTAGGAAGGAACAAAAGCCAGTTTGTCATTTACCCCTGTTTTGAACAGGAAATCTTCGTAGAACTCCGCCGCTTCCTTCATAATGGGGTATGCACGTTCGGCAAGAAACTGTTTGTCCCCTGTATACTGGTAATAGTCGTAATAAAACTGGCAGGCCCATGCAGCGCCTGAATGCCAGAAGCAATGGGGATGCCGTGCTGTAAAGTTGGTGGACCTGGGACTGACAGTCAGCTGGGCTGGGACATGAAAGCCCCGGGTGCCCTTGAACAGCCTGGCATTTTCCCTGAATGCATCCCACCGCTCGTCGTAAAACCTGAAATAGGCATCCATCAGCTCAGGTGTATTGCCCATCAGGTTGAAAGCAATGGCGCATTCAAGGTTGCCGTTGGTTGTAAAGCTGCCGGACCAGTTGGCCAGCCATGTGGCGCTCCATATTCCCTGGAGATTCGGTGCATTAGCACCTGTGCTGCAAATAATGTTGTATCGGCCGGCATCAAATGCCCGCTCGATCATTGCCAGTGGGTTGGGCGTGTTTCCCGACAATTCGATCAGTGCCTCTGATGGCAGGTTGCGGTGCGTTTCCGTTGCGTCAAGTGAAAAGCTTACCCGGTTCATTAGATCACCGTGTACCCTCACATGGGATGCCAACAGCTGCTTATAATCAGGTGAAATGTTGTTCAGGCCGGCAGCCATCGCTTCGAAATTTGTGGATGCATGGTCTGTTTTGAGGATCGGCCGGATCTTAACAAGCACCATAATTTCATCCGCATCTGCGACAGCTATTCCAATTTCAGATTCTCTGGTTGTGCCACCTTTGGTGATGATTTTACCAACTCCCTCGTATCCTGCATTCGGATTAAAAGCATTGGTATGGGCAAAAAGTGAACTGAAGTAGAGCATGCCGTCCTGCACCCCCTCACTGGAACTTTTTATACCCTGTGCAACAATGTTCCTCTCATCCTCATTTCCGGGAACCAGTCCTTCAAAGGAAAAGTTTGCAGAGAGCGCCTTCCTGCCTTTTAACCTGACCACAATAACATCATCCGTCCGGGATACAAAGGTGTTGCGCTGAAAGCTGTTCTCCTGGTTTTCAACTGAAACACATGCTTCGGCAGTCATGAAATCAACCGAGCGCTGGTACCGGATCACCGAATCCCCCGGTTGTTGAATCCGCAGGTTAAATGCCGCGATAAACGGATCCCGGATGTCCGGATACGATTGTTCTTCACGAATTTTCGGAACCATTTCGGCCGCTTCCACAAATTTCCCGTCCAGGCACAGTTGCTGTATTTCCCGGATGTGCGAAGCCATTTCCATGTAGCTCTCAGTTTTTTTATAGGGCAGGTACAGTGTTTCGTGGCTTAAGGTAATGGTCTCATCATAAGGTTCCCCCCTGATGATGGCCCCTGTGGTACCGTTGCCGGTAAGCAGGCCATGCTGCCAGTTTGCTGCCGGTTGAATGCTGGTAAAACCCCGTTCGGGCTGAGCGAATATGCCTGTTGGTTGTTCCTGTTGCTGGCAAGCCATAGTTGCAAGCAGCAGCATTACAAGCGTGCTGTATCTTACTATTGTTTTCACTCTATATAATGGATCTTTAGTTGTATTCAACATACGCAACGTTCTGAATGAAAGTTGATTTACTCAAACACCGGGTACATGAGATCAAGAAATTCAGTATCATAGGGAATGTCCTCAACAT
>JARGFP010000038.1 GCA_029210585.1 Bacteroidales bacterium | reverse complement strand
ATGGCTTAAATTCCAAGCAATTATAAATATATGAAAAAGCAATTATAAAACAAAATAATAAACCAGATGCCAAATCTTTACATAATTGATTGAGACAATGGGGCTGGAAAGACAATAGCCTTTTTCACTTATTTACCTGAGATGTTGGGTAACTGCCCGAAAAGTATCATCACCTGGCAGCAACCGGGTATCGCGCCAATTGTGAGGAGGTAGAAGGCAAGTGGCCCATCTATCCTGAAATGGCCGCCGCGGGCCTCTGGACCACGCCATCGCAACTGATCTTATGGGCACAACCGATGGTGGTTTTGGCCCATACATTAGAATCCCGGCAGAGTAGGCCTTCCGATTGCCTGGGAACCTGTCGATCCGAGAAGCCATGATGTTTGGAACCGCCGGTTTAACTGCTGGTACCGCAGTTTTGAGACTCATCAATGACCTGGATCCTGATGATGGACCGATTGTGATATCAGTTGCCACAGGGGGTGTCGGCAGCCTGGAGGTGTCGATCCCGGGTAAACTGGGGTACCATGTGGTGGCAGTTATTGGAAAAGAAACAGAAATAGACTTCCTGGTGAACCTGGAAATCTAGGATACGAAAAAAATACAGAAAAATTTGCGCAGTTAAATGATTCGCTGCGTAAGTTTGTTTCTTTAAAATATGTCCATATGCAAAGAATATTTCTGTTCATTGTATTCGGCCTGATTTTATTGGGGTCTAGTACAGCAAAGGAGAATCCCAGGGTGTTTGTATTCACCGATATTAACATTGATTCAGGTGATCCTGATGATCGTCAGTCCCTGATTCATTTGTTGTGGTATGCAAATGAATTACAAATACAAGGGATTGTTCCTGATAGATGGAATGCCAGAAGTGTAGAGGCATGCAATATGGTAGTTGATGCTTATACCCTTATATGTTCTGGTTTGGGGGAATATGAAGGTCTTTAGCAAAATCTTATTGTCACATCCTGAATCTGCCAAAAACATAAGGTTAATTACAATTGGAACAGGGTTAATGCTGGAGGAGGATATAAAACATATGCCTGCAGGTTTGGAAAAATCCAGACCCTGTGAGCAACTTAACTGGAATGGAAAGGGTAGAAATCTGATTTATAACAATCCCCTTTACAACGATATGTGGTGGCTTGAGATCAACTGGACCTATTCAGGTATGTTTATCGGAGATGAACCAGAAGAGATGTTCAATAAGCTTTCTAATTATGGTAGTTTGGGGAAACATATCAAAGAGGTAGTGAAAAATGAAAACTGGGCTCAGTATTTCAGAGTTGGCGACACTCCTTCCGTTTTGTATTGTATAGACCCTGATCACAAATTAGATCATCCTACACATAGCAGTTGGGCAGGAAAATTTGTACAACCATTTCCTGTTTTAAAACCCAATTATTATACTGATTACAACGGTTCACAAGAATGGGATTATTCAGACCCATGTAATACCTGGCAAAATCATAAATTAGTCAGAGATGAAGCAACAAGGACACTTTTAAACAGTAGACCTGAGATGTACCAAGCGTTAATCGAAAAGCTTAATTTGCTTTACATGAAGGAATAATGCCCGGCATGGTATCTCTTGTCAATCTTATTTTTCATACATTTAATGCAGCAAGCAACATAAGAAATTACAGATGAAACAAGTATTTTTTTTAGTTTTTCTAATTCTTGGAACATGCTCACAAAGTTATGGGATTGATGAGAAACCCATTGTAATTATTACCCAGGATGGTG
The DNA here is from genome assembly GCA_029210585.1 of Bacteroidales bacterium. GTDB lineage: Bacteria > Bacteroidota > Bacteroidia > Bacteroidales > M55B112. The sequence goes on along the minus strand of JARGFP010000038.1, from coordinate 27,772 downwards.
AAGTTGATGACAGGAGTTCCTTTATGCGCTTCCTGCTGTATACACCAGATATGGATGTAAGAGGCATCATTGCAACCAATTCCAAATGGCAGAAGAATGGTCATGGACTGGACTGGATCAATGAAGCTTACGAACTATATGGCCAGGTGCTTGACAACCTCCTGCTACATCACCCGGATTATCCTTCAGTGGAATATTTGCAATCAATTACGGTGGTGGGCAATGAAGATGCTGAACATTTAGCCGGGGCACCTCCATATGCCGATTCGGAAGGAGCTGATTTAATCATCAGGGAACTCATGAAGCTTGAAGACGACCTGTTGCATATCAATTGCTGGGGAGGTGTAAATACCGTGGCGCATGCCTTGTGGAAATTCAGAAAAAACGATCCGGAAGCATTTGAAGAACAAGCACCAAAAGTAAGATTGATTGCGATCGATTTCCAGGATGAAGCAGGAGACTGGATTGTAAACAACATGCCGGAAATAAGAATCATCCGAAATAATGCGTTTCATATGACCTGGAATTACCACTCTGTTGAGAAGCCCCTTGAGCATAATCCATTCCCAAATGTGATGAGCAAACAGTGGCTGTATGAAAATGTAAAGACAAACCATGGACCCCTGGGCGCATGGTATCCCCAGGATAATGTAAGCGAAGGGGACACTCCGGCTTTTTTAAATTTTGTAAACAATGGTCTGAAAGCTTATGAAGACTATTCATCTGGCGGATGGGGCGGCCGGTATATTTCAGTGCGTGGCAACTACTGGAGTGATGCACAAGATGACAACAACAGACATAAAACACTCTGGAGATGGATCCCTGATGTGCAAAATGACTTCGCTGCGCGTGTGGATTGGTGCACAAAATCCTACCTTGAAGCAAATCATCCGCCTGTAGTTGAAACGTCGGTCACTCCCGGAACTGTTCAACCTGGTCAGAAAGTAACACTGAATGCATCCGGCAGTGATCCTGATGGAGATAATATTTACTATTACTGGTGGCATTATCCTGATCCTTCAGGGATGTCGCAGCCTGTTATGATCCAGCATGAATCTTCGGGTAGTGCCTATTTTGTTGTTCCGGATAATACGCATGGAAATATCCATGTTATTCTTGAAGTAAAAGATGATGGAAGTCCATGCCTGAAAAGATACTGTAGATTTATCTTTAAAATTGAAGAATGAGAGAGAATGTAGTAGCCAACATTCGTAAAGCATTGAACAATCATGCTGATCAGAAAACAGCTGATTCATCACAACGCTTTTTTAAAGAGGGTGAAAAAGCGCTTGTTCATGGTGTAAAATCAGCTGAAGTCAGAAGGATCGGCAAGGAATTCTTCAGGCATATAAAAGCGCTCCCGAAAAAGGAGATCTTTGAACTTTGTGAAGAACTCTGGAAGTCGCAATACCTTGAAGAGGCGGTAATCGCATGTGTTTGGTCAGAAGCGCAGCACAAAAAATACGAGCCTTCAGATTTTGAGATGTTTCAGCATTGGGTGGAAGTGTACGTTAACAACTGGGCAGCTTGCGACACTTTGTGCAACCATACCATCGGAACATTTATCATGATGTATCCCGAATATATTCGAGAATTGAAGAAATGGGCCAACTCACCGAACCGGTGGGTGAGAAGGGCATCAGCAGTTACATTGATTATCCCGGCACGGAAAGGAATGTTCCTCGGTGACATCTTTGAAATAGCAGATATACTGTTACCTGACCAGGACCATATGGTGCAAAAGGGGTATGGCTGGATGCTGAAAGTAGCAAGCCAGGCACATGAAAGGGAAGTGTTTGAATACGTGGTATCAAAGAAAGCGGTTATGCCGCGCACGGCGTTGCGGTATGCCATTGAAAAAATGCCCGTGCAGCTGCGAACAGAGGCAATGCGTAAGTAAAAACATTCTAATAGCGTATATTCAGTTAATCTGATTAATGCGATGTTTCCAAAAGAGTTCAGCAAATAGATAGAAGGTGACTGACGGACTAACGTCCGCCAGTACACCTCTCACACATATGTTAAAGCCAAGTGTTTTTATCTTTTCAAATCAACACTTTCAAACATCAGATGAAGAAAACCATGACCTGTACCAGGAACAGGATCCATATTGCCTGCCAGGTTCTGGGGGGGTAAGATAACATGTGTTTCGATTTTATCCGGACTCAAATCTGAGAGATCTTCATCAACACTCGTTATCAAGTTCAAATTCTCATCTCTTACTTTACCGGTAATCATAATATGGATCATCCTGTTTTGAGCCAGTAAATTACCATCTCCATCTTTTAAGTCTGCAGTTCCCCAAAGCGTAATATATGAAGTCAGTTTAGGCATTAATCCGTTTCCAATACCGGTATTTCCATGCATTATTTTATCCTGTCCAACTCCTCCAAAGAAAGTATGGTGTCCACTGCCTTTCTCTTTATGTATAACATTTATGTTTTCAATCGTAAACGTTTCACCATTTTGCCTTTTGAACTTAAGGTGAAATTGTAAAACTGCATCTTTCGAATTTTCAGAATCATCTTCTGTTATGTCTCTTACGTGCAGTTTATAAGAACCTGCACCTATTCCAATTCTATTGGAGAAGGGAGTAGGGGACATTTCGGGTTGAATGGCAGCAGGACCGGGAAGCACTTCATAAGCTAATTTCCAATCTCTTTCGCCTCCACCGAGTTTAACATTTTCAAACATCATGTGAAGGAATCCATGGGCGGTGCCAGGTACGGGATTCATGTTGCCTTGCATATCCTGCGGTGGGAGTATGACATGGGTCTGGGCATTTTTTATGTTGTAATCCGAAGCGTCAATTTCAACACTGGTAAGCAGGTTCAGATTTTCATCACGCACGTCGCTGGAAGTCATTATGTGTATTATTCTGTTGGAGGCAATTACTTCACCGGTTGTCGCATTTATCAGGTCGGTTTTTCCCCAGACCGTAATGTAAGAGAGCAACTTTGGCATGAATGGGGTTCCAATTCCGGTATTTCCATGCATCAGCTTGTTCAAACCAACGCCTCCAAAAAAGGTATGGTCGCCAGCCCCCAAAGGTTTATGAATAACCCTTATTTCATTTATCAAATAAGGAGTACCGTTGCTTCCTGTAAATCTTATATTGACAGATTTCACGGCATCTTTCGAATCTTGTGAATCTTCAGGACTCAAGTCAACTATTTCAAATTGATATGAGCCATCTGTAATTTGAGTATTGTTCGAAAACGGCGTAGGGGACAGGTCCGGGTTAATTGCTGCCGGTCCGGGAAGGACTTCGTACACGAGCCCCGTTTCTGAACTTTCACTTTCAGTAAACTCCACCAAGTCAGGATAATTTACCCATGAGCTATTTTCAGGATAATTTTCAGAAAAATTTAGCGCTGCTTTTTTTAAAACATTTTCGTCGGGTTCTACAAAGTTTTCACTGCAACTAGTTAAAACAGCTGCAGCAATAATGGTTAGTAATACATAATTTAGATACTTCATTGCGTAAAATTTTAATTTGACAATAATTTTTTTCAAGTCTCAGGTAATTAGTTGCATAAATTTCAGAACCTTACAAAAAAATGTGAAAAACTTAATCTTTTTTAGAAGTCCTTGTGTTCGGTTAAGGTTTGTCTGCGGTACGTAACAGAGGAGACGTTTTACCATGCTGGCTCTTTCAACAAAATAGTGAGACCCTAACACATTGATGTGGCACTCTCGATGTACCCTTGCAGTCAGTCTGACGACAACAATACAGGGTAAATTTCATTTCTTGCCAGTGCATATGAATCCTTTCCAGGGATCCATTCATTGTAATTCCCAGCTGTAATTACGATAATTATATCATTCTCCGGGTTCCAGTTGATGAGTTGTCCGCCGTTCCCTATCGCAGAGATCATTTTCAGCTGATTTCCCTTAATGGTATCTGGCCATATCCAGAATTGATAGCCATAATAATCACTGGCGTCAACAGCTTTGCTTGGAAACGCAATGCGTTGAACAAATGATGCTTCAACCCAGCGAGATGAGATGAGCTGGTGATTATTCCATACTCCTTTATTCCTGTAGAGCATTCCAAATTTCATCAGGTCTCTCGAGCAGAGTCTCAATCCACTGGCTGCAGCAAAATCACCGGATTTCATTTTTTTCCAAACAAAATGATCAATGCCTAAAGGGGTAAAAAGGTATTTTTCGACGAACTCCTCCAGGTCCAGATTTGAACTTCTTTCAACTATTTCACTTAAGATCTGGGTGGCACCTCCACAATAATTAAACTTGTTTTCCCGGAATGGTGTCCAATGGCTTGCTCATAATGTATTTGAGAGGTTCTTCGCTGAACGCCATTTGCAGTTCATCGTTGTTAGGATTGTCGTAACTTATTTCTTCGTTCCATGACAATCCAGTAGTCATCGTAAGAAAGTGTTGAATGGTCCAGTTGGCCTTTTGATCCTTAAACAGACTGTCATACGTGGGGAAAAAACCAAAGATTCTCTGATCCACATTCTTGATAAATCCCTTTTCGATAGCAATTCCCACGCAGGCAGAAACAATGCTTTTGGAAATACTTCTGATATCATGCAGCGTTGTATCCGTATGATTTACCCTTCCAAGGTTGCGGCCATAGTCGTAATCAGTCCCTTCAAAATATTTTTCAAATATTAATACACCATTTTTAGAAATTAGCAGACTATGGATGTTTGGATATTCCAGTTCCTTAATTTTTGATATGGCCTCTTTCATCTGAACCCCGGAAGTATCACAGACCAGACTATTTGCTCCCAGGATCAATTCTTCATTTGAAGCTGAATTCTGACCGGGAGACACTGGCTTATTTAGGTTACAGGAAGCAAACAGTAAGGTGGTGACGATTAATAAGGTACTTAATTCTGACATACATCGAAATTATTTAGCGGTTTTAAATGATCTGCAGGCCACTTATACTACATGGTGTAAGCTTTCTAATCAGAGTTCCTGAAACGAATATAGCATGTAACAGGAATAAGAGGATGGGGGTGTTATAGAAGAAAACAAACATTGAAGATAAAAAGTAGCATATATGGGTGCGTAACGATTTGTTTCTAAATTGTGTGAGGTGGCAATTTTTTATTTATTTCAGCAAGCTAAACAGGAAGAATTCGATTCGGTCCGATTAAACCCCAATAAAATGAAAAAGAGCCTTTTCCTCATCCTAGGGTATTCTACTGAAAGTGCTGTTATTGATGGAGTTGTGCGGGATCTCGTTTGTTTGTTAATTTTTTGAAAAAAATTATTGATCTCTTGTTTTATTTTTGATTTAACCTTTTCTTACACAGAATAAGACCAAATATAAATAATGACAAATGGAAAGCAGATCAAAAAAATCAACATTGGTCTTCGTGTTTGTCTTGTTTAGTATTGGTATCAATCAAAGCTGTTCAGAAAGCCGGAAAAACATTGATGACTATGATATCAATATAGTTACTTCCTGGAACGAAAAAATATTGAAACTCGCGGTAGCAGAGGATAAACTGCTGACTCTGAAAGGTGTGAGAACAGCTTCAATGATGCATACCGCGATGCACGATGCACTCAACAGTATCATCCCAAAATATACCCGGTACGCATACGAAGGAAAGATCGTACAGGCAAATCCTGCTACAGCTGTGGCCAATGCTGCCTAGGAGGTAGCAATCCATCAATTTCCTGACAAAAAGGAATTAATAGAGGCTGAACTCAATCTGTGGCTAAAGGGGATAACAGATGAGCATGGTATAAAAGCCGGTAAAAAATTAGGCAGGGAAGTTGCCGCTGCGATTATAAAATTGCGTACAGATGACAATTGGAATGGTGAAGCTGAATACAATTGGCACCCAATGGCACCCGGGGTTTACGCAGAGTTTAATGAGCATAGCGGTACTCCTGAGGGTTTTGTTTTTGGTTCAGGGTGGGCCAAAGCACAACCGTTCCTGCTGACTGAGCAGGGTCATTTCAGATCTCCTCCATCTCCCGAAATTAATAGTGATGCATATACCATTGCATTTAATGAAGTGAAAGAAGTTGGGTGTTTTGAAAGTGAGACAAGATCAACGGACCAATCACACATGGCAATGTGGTGGAAAGATTTCGTTGAAAATTCTCATAATCGGCTTGCCAGAGATCTCGTCCACGTTGAAAATCTGAATTTTTGGGAAGCTTCAAGGACATTTGCCCTGATGAATATGGCCATATACGATGCCTATGTCAATGTATTCGATAATAAATTTTACTATAACCATTGGAGACCATATACAGCAATAAGATGGGTCGATAACGATGGCAATCCGGATACCGAACTTGATGCAGATTGGAATAACCTGCACAAGCATACCTATGCATTCCCATCATATCCCTCCGCTCATGGTAGTGCAAGCAGTGCTGCAATGACAGTGCTTTCCTATACACTGGGTACCGGAAACGCGTATCAGTTTACTATGACAATAGAGGAGGTTGACATGGCCGGACCTTTTTCAGAAAAAATAAAGATGAATCCGCCAACCCGTTCATTTAACAGTTTTTTCGAAGCAGGTATGGAAGCAGCTATGTCCAGGGTATATTTAGTCTGTCCATAAAGTCCGATAACTGCGTTACTGCAAAAATCTTAATTCCTCGAATACATTAGTATACTGCGTCTTAAGATTTTCGCGTGCCTTGTTCTCGAACTTTATGATCCAGCCACGCCGACTCTATTGACAGACGCTATTTAGGCATATACTTCAGATACGATTCGGAGGAAGGGCATAAGTTGGGAACCAGTATTGGTGAATATGCAAATGAAAATTTCCTTATATCCTTGAGTAATTCTAAAAAATAAGTTCATCGGGTAACGTGACAAATTAAATATTACAGATTGCTTTTTCAGGCGGCCGGTGGATAAAAAGGTGTTCAAAACTGTGCTTCCTGCAATTCCTTAAGATACAGCTGCAGGTGTTCCAGCAAAAATCCCGGCCGCAGACGTGCGAACTCTTTCATTTTCTCTGTTTCCGCGTACCAATCATCCATTGTCATGCCCCATCTTTCGGCATGATGCTCCATTTCGGCCGACAGCACATACCGTGGCATAGATCTGGTCGTCGAAGGTTGCAGTAACCGACTGCTGAATGGTGACGGTTTTTGAACTGGAAGAGGTCTTTTCGAAATTCTTCCCGTAGGTACCGGTCAGGTACCCTTCTACTCCAACGCCAGGCACCTTTCCGCCACCTTTTATCGAGGAACTCACTCCCCAGGATTGGCGCAGGGTAGTGCTGACAGAGACATCCGTTGTACTGGAGGTTGAATAAGTAGCATAACTCTCGCAATTGTTTTGGTTGTGACAATAGTTCACGTCGAAAATTTCATCCCCGAACTGGTCAAAATGGGTAGGGGGAGCATTCAGGATCACCAGCGGTTGTACCACATCGGTTTTGGTGTATTTTACGCCGGGACCGATACGGAAAATATCCCCGTTGAAATCGCCGGTCAAAAGGAGTCCGGAGCCCGCATTCTTTCCGAGGGTATTCAGGTACCTGGTGGCCAGGCCTGCAATGGTATAATCAACTGAAACGGTATAACTGTAGAGGGTATAATCGCCGGAAGCACCGAGAAACAGCAGAATTTCCTTTCCGTTGTCCTCCTTGTTGTCAAGGTCCCCGAAGGCCGCTGTTTTCAGTGATTCTCCCCAATTACTGTCAATGAATTTATCAGTAAAGGTGAGATTGCCCGCTTCGTTGGTGTGCAGGAGATAATAATAGGTTCCGGTGACGATGATTTCATCCCTTCCGTTTCCGTTGGCATCACCAGAAACCAGGTTGAACTCCGAGCCGTTCCAGTTGAACCCCCTCACATATATGTCTTCCGTATTGAGATCGATCTTTTCAAAGGGATCCTCAGTTGTGGTTTCCGGATCATCGGATACCTCCATCGGAAAAATAGTGAACTCGCCGGGCTCCAAATACTGGGAAAAACCAAATACAATTTCCCGGATGGAATCCCCGTCAAAATCGCCGGCAGCCACATCGAAGGAGAGGTCAACATCACCGTTGATCTTATGAACGGAATATTCGTTATCAACCAGTTTTCTGACGTGCCGGGTCCTTACCAGGGGAACACTTTCGCTGAAGCTGTAGATATCCAGGTACGCGCCCGGTTCCGGTTCGTCGGCATAGAATACGAGAAGCAGTTCCGACCGCCCGTCATTGTCCAGGTCGTCTACCGACAGTGCAAATTTCTCTGAAGTGGTTGCAACAGCAGTTGTTCCTGCCTGAAAGTAGTGAAGTGTTTCCAGTTCATTTACTGCATTGAGTCCGAATATATGAAGCATCATCTCACCGGAATCTGAAACGAAGCCCACGACGATTTCAGACCGTTCATCGCCGGTAAGGTTGCCAGCTTCCACCAGTATATTGCCGGTATAGGGATCATAGAGCTGACTTTTGGGGCCGTCGGGAGACGAACCTGTAAAGAAACTGTCGATCTTCATATTGGCAATTTACGGTATGTAGAATGCAATCCCGTTGTTTTCCGCATGGCTTACCACGACATACTCATCCACGCCATCCCCGTTAGAATCTCCGGTGGCGCCATTGATAAGTGCATTCCCCATTTTGGGCATGTTGTATGCAGTATCAGAGTAGTTGAACCGGTTACTTTCATCCGCAACTGCTTCATAGTCTTCCCGTAAACCAAGCAGGGTATGTGTGAAAGTTATATCTGAGCCATTTTCAAATCCACTGTTTTCCCAGATTGCGGCGACTTCTGCCCTGCCAACAAATCCGTTGGTGGGTGTAATGGGCCCCTGGGAAAACAATTCTGAAAAAGAGATGCAAACTATCAGCAGCATCGTCAATCTGGTGAAGTATTTTGTTTTCATGATCACAATGTATTTAGTTGTTTGGATACAAATCTATCGGATGCTGCCCGGAGGCGCTTGTTCTTATGTTGTAATCTCTGTAAATTATGTTGCGAACAATGTTGATAACTGATATTAAGTGCATTACGCAGGTGTTAATTGCTCTCCCGGTGTAACACCAAAGTACTCCCGGTAACATTTTGTGAAGTAGGCGAGACTGTTAAACCCAACCATATAAGCCACTTCTGAAATAGTCCCGGCATGGTGCATCAGCAGCTCCCGCCCCTTTTTCAGCCGGTAATTCCGGATGAAAATACTTGCATTCATATTGATCAGTCCCATTAATTTCCTGTGCAGCTGACTCCTGCTCATTCCAATTTCAGTGCTCAGTTCGGTTACGCCGAATTCTTCATTGGATATGTTCTTTTCCAGGATGTCCGTCATTTTCTGCAGGAACACTTTTTCGGCCGGTTGAATGGATTCCGGGGAATTGCGGTACAGCAGGTCCCTGGAATACCGTTCTCTTAGCTCGTTGCGTGTTCGCAGCAGGTTGGACATTCGCTGCTTCAATTCTTCATACCGGAACGGTTTTACCAGGTAATCGTCGGCATACGCCCGCAGTCCGTCAAGGATTCCTTCTTCACCGGCCCTGGCCGACAGGAGAATGATCGGAATATGGCTGGTGTGTTCGTTCTGTTTCAGGAAGCGACACAGGTCCAGTCCGTCCATTTCCGGCATCATGACATCCGACAGGATGATGTCGGGAATGATCTGTACGGCCTTATCCATTCCCGCGCGTCCGTTTTCGGCGGTAACCACCTGGTATTCATCAGACATACAGCTTCTGATGAATTCACATAACTCCGGGTGGTCCTCAATCACCAGCAGTTTTGGCTGTCCGGGTTCACCGGGAACTTGCGCTTTCGCTTTTTTCTCAGCAGTGAATGTTTCACGGATACCGGCAGGTCGGGGTTGCGCATGACCATTGACAGGTTTGGTAATGGGATTTTCCGGCAGGACGAAAATAAATTCGGTTCCCCCTGTAGCGAAACTACGTGCCTGTATTGATCCGCCTGACAGTTCCACCAGTTCCCGTAACAGGGCGAGACCGATTCCTGTACCTGTGGAGGAACTGTCTGCCCCGGAATAGTAGCGGTCGAAAATATGTGCAAGTTGTTCATCCGGTATGAAGGATCCTTTGTTTTTTACAGATATGCTGACCGCGGAAGTGTGTGCATGCTTTTTTACCTCCAGGATTACCTGTCCATCGGGGGGTTCAAAACGGAAGGCATTTAAAAGCAAATTATTCACAACCATCTCCAGCTTTTCCTGGTCAAAATTAAACGGGAAAATCCCCCCGGGGATCATTATCCTGAACTGGGTGTTCCTGTGCGCGGCCAGCGAATCGTAGGCCGAGCCGATCCTCCGCATGAACGCGAACAGATCGTCACGCACCACCTGCAGGGAATACTTTCCGGCTTCCAGTTTCGAGAGGTCGAGGATCTGGTTGATCAGTGCCAGTAGTCGTTTGGCATTGCGTTCGATCTGCTCCAACAAGTTATTCCGGGCCGATTGGTCCGGCCGGTTCTTCAGTTCATACAGGGGACTCAGGATCAGTGTCAGCGGTGTCCGGAACTCGTGGGAGATATTTGAGAAGAAACGTGATTTCATGCGGTCCACCTCCTCCTTTTCCTCTACCAGCTGCCTGTTTTTCCTTGCCCGGTACATGAGGAACAGGATCACGGAAGCTGCCAGGAAAATGAGCAACAGCCCGATAATGATCAGGTTGTTCCTGCTTCTCATCACATGCTCCTTTTCCTGTTGGAGATATTGTATTTGCTCCTCCTTCAACTGTGCCTCGTAACCGGATGTCAGTTCTCCCAGTTCCACCGATTTTTCCGCACGGAGCAAAGAATCCCTGATTTCTGAATATTGTTTGTAGCGGGCAAGGGATTCCCTGTAGTTCCCTTGTTTTTCACTGACCTGTGACATGTAGAGGTAGATGTCCCTGAGGTAGTAGATATCGCCGAATTCCCTGATTCCTTCCTCTGCCCGGATCAGGTTGCGTATCGCCACCTCCGTGTTGCCCAGGTGATATGCCGACTTACCGATGCCCAGGTAGCTGACCGCCTCATAAAAGGTGTCTGATGTTTCCTGGTTGATCTTCAATGCCGACCGGTAAAAATCCTCTGCAGCGGCATAGTTTTCCTGTTCGAATTCCAGGTTTCCGAGGGAGAGCAGGGTTTTTGCCTGTTCCGGGAGAAAGCTGCCTGCTTCGGCGATTGCGAGTGACTCCGTCAGGACCGTTCCAGCTTCCGTATGGTTACCGGATTCGATATATATATATCCCTTGTAGCGCAGGGCCACCGCCTCAAATTTCCGGTTATTGCTTTTCCGGTATCTTTCCAGGATCCTGTCGATCATTTCCAGGCACTGTGCATAATCCCCCTGAATCTTGTAGAGATCGACGATATTATTTAGTGTATAGATTTCCCAGCTCTGCAGGCCATGTCGTTGAAAGATCCCAAGGGCTTCCAGTCCGTTTTCCATGGCAAGTGAATACTTCCCCTGGTCCTTGTACAGCCCGATGGTAAGGTAAAGGGTTGCAGCGAAACCTACGGAATCGTCATTCTCCAGGAATATTTCTGCGGCCTTGTCGGCATGGTACAGTACCGAATCAAATTCCCCCGTCTCGTAGTTCAGGTTCCCCAGGTTGTAGTGGATGGAAGCCGAGATCTCGTAATCACCCACCTGTTGGTTCACCTTCAATGCCTGGAGGTAGTGGTCCCTGGCAATCGCTTTCTTTCCCTGGTGAAAGTAGATGTTGCCGGCCCGCTCATATGACCGGGCGAGGCCGAGGCCGTACCCGCATTTTTCCGACAGGACCCTGGCTTGTTCAAAATAGTGCAGGGCTTTTTCAGGTTGGCTATAGGTAAATTCGTCGCAGAGTTGAATGAGGGTTTCAACGCAGCTGGAATCGGTTGATACTTTGGAAAATTCAGCAAGAAGTAGTTCTTCCCTGCCGGACTGTGCCATTCCGGCAGAAAAACTCACGACTACAAACAACAGCGTGACCAATAGTCTGTATTTCGAATAAATTGCTATCGTTGTACAGATTACTAAACATTTACGATGCAGGTAAAACAAGGAGTAAATGGTTTAGTTTCGCCATTCTGATTTTTAACATTTTTTTGTAAAAAGACACCACATCCGATCGGAGGTTTTTAAAAACGTTCCATCCGGGTGGATAGTGGGGCAGGTGATTGAAAATAGTACAGAAGTACTATTGAACTTAGGATTTACTATGCATGGAGGATGCTCTCACGACCAGGTGATGATCAAGGACAATGGATTTTATCAACACAGGAGTATCCTGTCCGAGCATTTCGATGAGCGTAGCTGCAGCGATCTCACCCATCTCCCTGCCACGATAGTGGATGGTTGTCAGCCCGGGTTCGATTACCCTTGAAAGATGGACATCGTTGAATCCAACCACGGCGATATCCCCGGGAACCTTGATTCCCCGCTTTTTTAATGCACATATCACGGAAACTGCAGAAGTATCATTCGCGGCAAAGATGCCGTCCGGGGGACGCTTCATCTTCAGTATTTTTTCCATCGCATGCTCGCCGGTCTCCTCGTTCAGGACATCGATGAATGTCAGCTCTTCATCAACAGGGATCCCATTGTCTGCAAGCGCATTCCTGTATCCCTCAAACCGCTCCCTGTATACATTACAGAACAGGTTATCACCAATATACATGACCTTTCTGCATCCCTGTTCAATGAGGTGCGCTGTTGCATCAAAACCGGCTTTTTTGTTATCGATCACTACACTGGTGAATTTGCATTGTGCGTCCTCCATGACCCGGTCAAACAATACCACCGGAATCCCTTTCTCTAAAAACACAGCAAGGTGATTCAGATCCCGGGTATCACGGGCCAGCGATATCAGCAACCCGTCTACCCGGTTATTGTACATGGTGCATATATTGACCATTTCTTTTTCCACGGATTCAAATGACTGGCCGATGATCAGGTTATACCCTTTCTGATTTACCTTCTCTTCTATACTGGCCACAACAGAAGACTGGAAACCGCTGTCCAGCCGGGGAAGTATCACTCCCAGGGTATTTGACCGGTTCTTTCTCAGGTTCTTTGCGAAGGTGTTCTGCTGATAACCCATATTCCTGGCCGTTTCATTAATTCTCCTGGTGGTCTCTTTCCGGATGGTGGAATGGTTTCTCAGCCCCCTGCTTACCGTGGATGCTGAGAGGTTCAGCGCCTTTGCAATATCATATATGGTGACTTCTTTTTTATTGATCATGGGATATCTGTGGGTATACGTATAACAAGTAATAAATATAAAATAAAAAGAGCATTTTTATTGCAATCGGTTGCAATTTTTCTGATTTATTTGAACAGGTGACCAGATGACCGAATCACAATTGAATGAACCCGCTGAATTTCATAGGTATAATACTGAGGCAACTGACAAACATATTTTCAGTCTCAAATAGAACGCATACACCATAACACCGCCGTGGCACCATTCCGGAAACTGGTGAGGGGAGCACTTTTTCTATTTTGATGCAGCCTAAACTTTGCTGAGCAGGCTGTATTGCGAGACTTACAATCTCAGCTCCCTCAAAGTATAACCTAGTTGTGCAAATATTTAAATGATTGATAAACAAAGAATAAGACTCGGAGTGATAATGGGGAAGGGAAATTTAATCCGCATATTACTTGACCTGAATAAAAATATTTGTAACTTTCTGCAACCGATTGCATATGCAATTTCGGTTAAAACAACCTAATTTACCTAACTTAACTAAAACTAATTCTATGAAAAAAAATCTTTTACTCTTTTTCATCGGAACCATCTGCAGCCTTTTCTGTTTGCAAGCATTTGCCCAGGAACGGATTGTGACAGGTGTGGTTACAGATGCTGCCACAGGAGAGCCCCTCATCGGGGTGAATATCGTGGTCCGGGGGACCACCATCGGAACGATCTCGGATGTGAGTGGCAATTATTCAATCTCTGTACCTTCGGACGAATCGGTCCTTGATTTCTCTTTCGTAGGTTATTCCTCCCGTCAGATTGATGTGGGCAACCAGACTGAGATCAACATGCAGCTTGAACCCGGCGCTGTGGGGCTGGACGAGCTGGTGGTCATCGGATATGGTACCCAGCGCAGGGGAAGTATTACCGGGGCCATCTCATCGGTTGATGCGGAAGAAATCCAGGAGCGGCCCGTTATGAATGCCGGTCAGGCACTCCAGGGAAGGGCTCCCGGTGTGGTTGCCCTGTCTGACGGCGGAAGTGCTCCCGGAACCGATGTGACCATCCGGATCCGTGGGCGCAGATCGCTGACCGCCACAAACGAACCGTTGTTCGTGGTGGACGGAATTCCCTGGCAGGGAAGCATTTCAGGTCTCAATCCAAAGGATATCAAATCCATGGAGGTCCTGAAAGACGCTTCTGCTACTGCAATTTACGGATCACGCGGTGCCAACGGGGTGATCCTGATCACGACTTACCGGGGCGGGAACATGCCCACCACCGTATCCTATTCGGGACACTATGGAATTTCCAGCGTTCTGGCAGTTCCGGACCTGATGAACGGTGAAGAGTATTACAGGCTGAAAGAAGTGGGTGGCCGCGATTTTACCCAGGCAGAACTGGATGCTTATGCAGCCGGTGTATCCACCGACTGGGTGGACCTGGTGCTGGGTAATGGCTATCAGACCAATAACCAGCTGAGTATCCGTGGAGGTAATGAAAGCACCGCATATGCCATGTCGGCTAACTATTTCAAAGAGGGCGGTGTGATTGAATTGCAGGATTACACCCGGAAAACCTTCCGTGTGAACCTCGACCACCAGGCCAATGACTGGTTCAAGGTAGGGACTTCCTCCCAGGTGCTTAAAGGACTACGAAATGCAGGCTCCAATGTTTACGGTGGAGCGGTAAATATCTCACCGCTGGCGGAACCCTATGATGAGGAGGGGAACCTGGTGTTCCGCCCGGGAGCTGATCCGCTGCTCTGGAATCCGCTGGCCGACTTCGAGGAGGGTGTCCTGACCGATGAATGGGAAACATTCAGGGTGTTCAGTAATATTTTTGCGGAAGTCGATATACTTAAAAACCTGCAATACAAGATGAACTTTGGGCCCAGCCTTACCGAAAGCAGGAGGGGGTTGTTCCAGGGGAGCAACTCAGGTGCCCGCCAGGGTGGAACCGCACTGGTCCGGAAGGAGCACACACGGATTTACGAGTACACCTTCGAGAATATCCTTACATACAACCTGGAGTCGGACGACCACAACCTGAATTTCACCGGTCTGTACAGTATACAGGAATCCAATGCGGAAGAAACGTTTATCGAAGTGGAAAATCTCCCGTATGAGTCACAACTGTACCACAACCTTGGAACGGCCGAAACAGTGAACGATATGGGAAGCGATCTTTCCGAATGGGGGATCATGTCCTATATGGGCCGTGTGAACTATGAGTTGATGGGCAAGTATATGCTGACCCTGACCGGACGTATGGATGGTTCCTCCAGACTTGCTGAAGGCAACAAGTGGGGATTTTTCCCTTCTGTGGCAGTGATGTGGCGGATTAGCAGCGAGGAATTTATGACCGCGCAGGACCTTTTCCACGACCTGAGGCTAAGGGCGAGTTACGGGATCACCGGTAACACTGGGATTGATCCCTACCAGACCCGCGGTTCACTTTCAAGGAGTTATTATAATTTCGGTGACCAGGCAGGACTGGGATTCAGACCGGGAACCCTGGTCAATCCCGAGTTGCGCTGGGAATCGTCTGCCACGACCAACCTCGGACTGGACTTCGGGATGATGCAGGGCCGCATCGTCGGTAGCTTTGAGGTATATACCACCCATACCTCCGACTTGCTGCTGGAGCGGCAGTTGCCCATCACATCCGGCTTTAACTCGGTGTTCGAGAATGTCGGTGAGACGCTCAACAGGGGTTGGGAACTAGGCCTGACTACCAGGAACATTGCCTCAGGTGATTTCAGCTGGGAGACAACCCTGAACCTGTTTGGCAACAAGGAAGAGATCCTGGAGCTTTACGGTACGGGTGAAGATGATATCGGTAATGAATGGTTCATCGGTGAACCACTCACCGTATGGTATGACTACGAAAAAACAGGTATCTGGCAGCTCGGTGAAGAAGAAGAAGCTGCAGTCTATGCGCAGTTCCCGGGTGAGATCAAGATCAATGACCAGGACGACAATGGTGTGATCAACCAGGATGACAGGATCATTCTCGGATCGGACATGCCCAGCCTGACCTTCAGCCTGGGATCGCACCTGGATTATAAGGGAATTGATTTCTCCTTTATGTTACTTGGTGTATTCGGGCATACGATCTACAACGATTACCTGATCGACAGGAGCACGCTCCAGGGGCGTTACAACAACCTGGATGTGGATTACTGGACCGATACCAATCCGACCAATGCGCATCCAAAACCCGATGGGTCAAGGGAATACCCGCTTTACCGGTCTACCAGGGGATACTACCCGGGCAATTTCTTCAAGATAAAGAATGTGCAGTTGGGATACAGTATTCCGCGTGCGCCGCTTTCCAGCATAGGCGTCAAAAAGCTGAGGGTCTATCTGAACCTCGATACCTTCTTCATCTGGTCGCACCTGCAGAAGGGACTGGATCCGGAGAAATACGGAGGTGAAATATCATCGGAAGTTCCATCAACCCGCATGTATTCCTTCGGGTTAATGGTTGATTTTTAATTGATAACGGATGCTAAATCATGAAAAAAATGAAAAAAATAAAATATCTAATTTTAGTAGTTTCCGTCGCATTGGTGTCAGGTGTCTCCTGTGATGTACTGGATGAAGAGATCATTTCGGGGGTCACCGTAGATACCCATTACAACACACCGGAAGGATTCGAGGATGCGGTGAATGCCGCCTATGAAAGATTCCGGTATTTCTATGGCAATGAAGACGGAGAAGAGATCACGGTATTTGGAACCGATGAGTACACTAATGGTGGGCACGGTGGGGCACATTATGTGAACAAATATATCGCCGGCCTGGACGGTTCATCATCATCTTTCTGGAATCCATGGCAACATTTCTACATTGGGATCAACACCTGTAATGCAGTGATCGGGCGTGCTCCGGATGCAGACATCCCGGAGGACAAAAAAGAGGTCCTGGTGGGCGAGGTAAAGTTCCTCAGGGCCCAATATTACTTCCATCTGGTTCAGTTCTGGGGTCCGGTCCACCTGACCCTGGAAGAGACGGTAGGTGTAGAAACCGAGGCGCGCAGGGATTCTGAGAGTGACATTTATGATGCCATTATCAACGACCTGGAGGATGCCATAGAGGTGCTTCCCATGAAACAGGAGGAGTGGGGCAGGATCACATTGCCTGCCGCGCAGCATGCGCTTGCACATGTGTACCTGACCAGGGCATACAAGTCTTTCGGTGAGGGCACGCAGGATTTCAGCCGGGCAGCCGACCTGGCCGTGGAGGTGATCGATAACTCCGACCGAGAACTACAGGATGATTACCAGCGGGTATACAACTCGGATGACGGCAGCGGAGGACTGGTTCACACCACCGAGAGTGAGCAGAACAATGAGATCATCTGGTCCATCCAGTTCTCCAGTGATATGATGCTGAATGGTAACGGGAATCAGTCACACCTCCATTTCCGGCCATGGTACGAGACATTCAATGACGGACTGGACCGGGCCCTGGGTCACGGATACGGCCGTCCCTGGATACGTTTCAGACCCACCGCCTGGCTGCTGGAAAATTTCAGGCCGCTGGATGTAGATTCCAGGTTCGAGAAGTCTTTCCAGACCGTTTGGTTGTATAACACGACGAATAATATCCCGGAGGGGGCATCGGTTGGCGACACGGCTATCTGGATCACAGACAAGACGGCGGCTGAGTTCGACACGGCGGCCGTCAAGGCACGTCTTCCTGGTGTCAACCTGTTTACCTGGAACCTGGATGAGATTGACCAGGACTGGTGCCTCTGGAGAACCGATGTTTCAGTGAACTCACCCAATATCAACATCTTTCCGTGCCCGTGGAAGATCGATGACAACCTGCGGTCTTCACTGAATGAGCGGAGAGGTTCACGGGATTTTATCGTATATCGACTGGGTGAAACCTACCTGATTGCAGCCGAAGCCATGCTGGGCAGGGATGGCAACGGGAGCGCGGCCATGCAGTACATCAATACCATCAGGGAAAGAGCTGCCTACCCGGGCAAAGAAGCCGAAATGCGGGTCGGGGCCGGTGAAATAGACCTGGACTTCATCCTCGACGAATGGTCCAGGGAGTGCTTCGGGGAACAGAGCAGATGGCTTGATCTCAAACGGACAGGTAAACTGCTTGAACGCGTCAGGGCACATAATCCCGATGCAGCACCCAATATCAAGGATTTCCACGTGCTGCGTCCGATCCCTGAGAATCAGATTACCCGGACTACCAACGAGTACGGACAGAATACAGGATACTAGTGAGTTTAGGTTAGAGCAATGCTGCCTTCCGGGAGTATCAGGTGCTTCGGAGGGCAGCTTCTTTTATACCTTGAAGAATAAAGGAAAGACCCAGTCATTTCTGAATTTCATGCATCTGTAACTGAAGATGTTCCAATAAATATGCCGGCCTTTGCCGGGCGAACTCCTTCATTTTTTCAATTTCTCTGTTCCAGTCTTCTAACGTCATGCCCCATCTTTCCGCGTGATATTCCATCTCCTCCCAGTTCTGCCTGTATGGAATCCAATAGAACAGTTACATTCGAGGGATGATACACCGATCCCATCTGCTGAATAACGGCAGTATAGAATTCATTTCTGAATTGCTCTGTTTTCATTAGTTCCATAAAAATTATTAATGTATTGGGAACTAACACGCCCTCCCTGGTGGACCTTTCGTTCAGCCATGAAAACATATCCTGCGTATAACCTGTACCATCAAGACCAAAACCAAGATCGGTGTCGTAAAGGATCCACCGCCATTTTCCCTGTCCGTTTTGTGGCCGCAAGTAGCAAACATTGTTTGAGGGCCAGTCCGTATTTGCACAATAGATCTCAGTAATAAAATAGTTGATAAATCTCCCTGTATTTTGTACAGGTCGACGATATTATTCAGGGTGTAGATTTCCCAGGTCTGTACTTCATGTCGCTGAAAGATCCCGAGTGCCTCCAGCCCGGTTTTCATGGCGAGGGAATATTTTCCCTGGTCTTTGTAAAGCCCGATGATGAGATAGCGGGTTGCAGCATAACCTACGGAATCGTTGTTGTTAAGGAATATTTCCGCGGCTTTGTCGGCATGATATAATACCGAATCAAATGCGCCTGTCTCGTAGTGCAGGTTCCCCAGATTATAGTGGATGGAGGCCGATATCTCGTAATCACCCACCTGTTGGTTCACCTTCAGTGCCTTGAGGTAATGGTCCCTGGTAATCTCTTTCTTTCCCTGGTGAAAAAAGATGTTCCCGGCGCGTTCATATGACCGGGCCAGCCCGAGTTCATACCCGCTTTTTTCCGACAATTCCCTGGACCGGTCATAGTATTGCAGAGCTTTTTCCGGTTGGCTATAGGTAAATTCATCGCAGAGTTTTATGAGGGTTTCTACTCTCATTGAGTCGGTTGAACCATTCGCGTATTCAGCAAGGAGGCGCTTTTCACTGCCAGACTGGGCCATTCCGGCAGCAAAACTCAAGACAACAAAAGCCTGTATATCGAATATCTTGCTATCGCTGTAAAGGTTAAAGTGCATGTACAAAGCAGGTTAAACAAGAAGTGTCTGGTTTAGTTTCGTCAATATGGTTTTTAACTTTTTTTTGTGAGATGGCACTTTGACAGGTACTAAATTTGTAAAGCCACACTGGATCGACAAATGCTGAGGAACTTGTAGAAATTGGTTTTTTTTCATACTTTTATTTCACATAAGGTCTTTAGAAACCTGCAGGTGTCATATCAAGCCGGCAATCAATCAACAGAATCAAACAGGGACACGCAACCGGAAAGGTGATAATTTTAATACAATGAAAGCACCACAACAATACCTGTTGATTTTGATATTACTGATCCCTGTTCAGTTAAAAAGCCAGGAGTATAGAAGAACCGGAGTAGGATGGAATCTGCCAGCCTTGATTGGAAAAACAATAGTATTTGACGCAGACATATCAAAGAATAAATTTTACGGATACTCTATTGGAATAGGGGGGATGTTAAATAACTCATTACGTGGAACTTTATATGAAATTGGAGAAGCAACATACAATCATGAGAATTCCGGATATTATTTTTCCGGTGGACTGAGATATACACCAAGAAAAGAATTTAATCAAACGTATTTTTTTATTGGGGTAAAACTATTAGGCGGATACTTTCTACAATCTGCTGAATATCATGAACCATTTAATGAATGGTTTAGAGATAATAAAATTCCGGAAGACTACTATTTTGAAGGTGACAAGGTATATTCTGAGGGATTATTTACAGCATTTGTATTTGAGACGGGCATCAATGTGAAATTTACCAATAGATTTCATACAGAAATAGGATTTCAGGGAGGACATCACATCTATACTACTAAAAGACAAGTGAGTTCTATTTCATCAATTCTGCCAGGACTTGGAGCATTGAATATTGCAGGAATATTAAAAATAAAGTATATAATTGAAAAAAATATAGGGTAACTGACAGGTACAAAAGACAAGTTTTGAAAAGGAAAAACAACAATGAGCATTAAAAAGGTACTGTCTCAGAAAAAGAGTGAACAGCTTCTTAAAATTTTAAGAACCCGGTTTGAAAAAAATATTCATCGGCACAAAGAGCTGGATTGGTCTGGAATAGATGCCAAACTTGAAGCGAATCCCGAAAAATTGTGGTCGTTGAATGAGATGGAAGAAACAGGTGGTGAACCAGATGTGATTGACTACGATAAAAAGACAAATGAATACATTTTTTATGATTGTTCACCTGAAAGTCCTAAAGAGCGCAGAAGCGTTTGTTACGACCATGAAGTGCTGGAGTCGAGAAAGGAACATAAACCTAAAAACAGCGCAATTGGCTATGCATCAAGAGGTTTTCGTGGTTGGTTGAGCGTCTGATATTTCGTCTATTTGTTGTAAATACCTGCTGCTTAAAGTAATAGTTCTACCTTCATTCCAAGTTAAATATGTTAAAACAATTATTTAGAATGTTTAAAAATAGTATTATTAATCTGTTTTACTGAGACGTAGTACGATTATTTTTAAATACGGATAAAGTGAAAAACATATTTGCGACAACTTTTCTGTCAATATTACTCTTTTTTATAGTTACGGTGAAAGCAGAAGCTGAAAACCCGGTGGTCAGCGGCACCATTTCCGGGAAGGTGGTAGATGCCTCCTCCGGTGAGCCGATGCCCTATGTAAACGTGGTAGTGAGGGACCTTCAGGATTCGATTATCACTGGTGGTATTACTGATGAAGAAGGGGAATTTAACATAGCTGGGATCCCGGTCGGAAGGAGTAACGTGGAGATACAGTTCATGGGGTATGAGACAATTGAAAAAAAGATTCAAATTTCCCAGGAGTCAAGAGCGGTTGAATTTTCCACTGTTCAATTAACCGAAGACTCACAGCAACTGGAGGAGGTCACAGTTCGGGGGGAGGTATCTACAGTCACACAGAAGATTGATCACAAGGTGATCAACGTGGGGAAAGACCTGACAGCAACCGGAACCAACGCCTCAGAGTTACTTAACCACGTGCAGTCGGTCAGTGTCGACCAGCAAACAGGAGAAGTGAGCCTGCGTGGAAACGAGAATGTCAGGATTTTTGTGGATGGCAAACCTTCAACGGTAAGTCCCGCCCAACTCCTGAAGCAGATCCCGTCATCCTCTATCAAAAGCATCGAACTGATCACCAATCCTTCCGCCAAGTACAGTCCGGAAGGCATGAGCGGGATCATCAATATCGTACTGTATAAAAATGCGAACCGAGGCTTCAACGGTTCGGCCGATGCCGGGGTCACAGCAGGGAAAAATATGCGGTACAACGGCGCTGCCGATCTGAATTTCTCACGCGGAAAGATCAACGTATATGCAAATTACGGTGGTGATTTCGGCAAGAGCGAAGGTGGCGGGTCCCTTCAGTTGCTGGACAGGAATATCCACACAGAGGCGTCAAATCTCAGGGAGAGGTCCTCGCACCTGGTGAAGACAGGTCTGGATTTATTTATTGATGAGAAAAACACACTATCGGTATATACTACACAAAACCTGTACGACCAGTTTCGCACGGTCAACACGGAGATCTTTTACAACAATGTTTCCGGGAGTGACAATATCCAGTACCTCGACCGGGAAAGTTATTCCGGTGCCTACAACATGAATTACCGGCATTCATTCAACGAAAACAACCACTATATTGAATTTGAGGGGACCTATTCTGCAACAAACCGAATGGAACTGGGGACATATACTGATCAGATGAACGTGGAGGATCCCACTTCCAATTACATGGATGATGCCATGCACGACCTGACCAACACACTGTTTAATCTCGACTATACAAAGAACTTTACCGGGCAGGGCAAACTTGAAGCAGGGCTGGAATACCGGTTTGACGGAACACGGAACAATTACATTACAGACCGGCATCGGTATGTCCTGGATGAAATGTGAATGCAGCGTTCAGCGAAGGGGATGGTGTGGCACCATACACCGACAGCAGGTTCACCGCGTACCCTTCCGCATTTTTAACCTATTCACCCGGAGAAAAGAACCAGTTCCAGTTCAGTTACAGCCGCAGGGTTGACCGGCCCGGGATTTCACAGATGAATCCCATCAGGACATCCTGGTCATCTCCTCTGACAACTTTTGTAGGGAATCCCGAACTGGAACCCCAGTACACCAATTCAATTGAAATCAATTATTCCCGCGGGACCGGTATCGGGATGATTTCTGTCGGTACTTTTTACAGGAGGATCAATGACAACATTATCCGTTACACCAATCCCGACCCGTTTGAAGTGAATAAGACGCTGGTTACTTATGACAATGCTGAAGGTGAGAACCGCTACGGTGCCGAATTTTCAGCAATGGTACGCCCGGTAAAATGGTGGAACATCAATGCCAGTTCGGATGTCTATTACCAGACCATGACAGGTTATGCATTCGGTGAACAGGTGGAGGTAGAGAGCGTGGCAACCAATGTACGGATCAATAACTCCTTCAGTGTTTCGGATGCTGTCAGCATCCAGCTTTTTGCCATGTACCGGGGAGCGAGAGAAGTGATCCAGTACAAATTCGGTCCCATGTATATGGTGAACGCCGGTTTCAGCTGGGATATACTTAAAGACCAGGGAACCATCAGTTTCCGGGTCAACGATATTTTCAATACCTTGCACTTCCGGCTAGAGGCTACGAATTATTATGCAACCAGGGGAGAATTCTTCTGGGAGAGCCGTACTGCCAACCTCTCTTTTTCCTACCGCTTCAAGAGCGGGGAAGTCAAGATCCGTAAACGCGGACAGCGTGATTCACGGGAGATGGATGCCGGGGAAGGATTCTAATCCTGCACTTACAGTTGGGTACTGCAGGTGACATGACAAGCCTATAATAACGAGGTGTTTGTACCCAATGAAGTCAGGAATGAAGTGGCGGCACAACTTTATGACAACTGATCGCTACGTTATTGAAACATAATATGGATTAAAAACATCCCGAAAATGAGTATGCAGAAACTATCCCGGGAAGATACGGTGCAACTTCTTGAAATTTTAAGAAAGCGTTTTGAAAAAAATATGCATCGGCACAAGGACCTGCAATGGTCGAAAATAGAAGCCAGACTTGAAACAAATCCCGAAAAACTCTGGTCATTGAATGCAATGGAAGAAACAGGCGGCGAGCCAGATGTGATTGCGTATGATACAAAGAATGATGCATATGTTTTTTATGACTGCTCACCTGAGAGTCCAAAAGGACGAAGAAGTATCTGTTATGACCAGGAGGCGCTGGATTCCAGGAAGCAGAATAAGCCCAAAAACAGTGCAATGGGTATGGCATCAGAGATGGGGATCGAACTTCTGAATGAATCGCAATACCGTGACTTACAAAAAACCGGAAAGTTTGATGCGAAAACATCCAGTTGGGTACTGACTCCCACAACTATCAGAGCCCTTGGAGGAGCAATATATGGTGATTGGCGCTACGGACAAGTGTTCATCTATCACAATGGAGCAGAATCATATTATGCGGCCAGGGGATTTCGCGGTTGGCTGAAGGTTTGATGATTACGTTCATAAAATGAAAAGGGAAAAATCACTTTGACCTTACATTTAACATAATTTCCTGAATAGTCTTACATATTTATAGCCAGATAATATACCGGCACGAAAGATTGTCAGAGAAATTAAATCAGCTTCAGACGGATATTCAACGTATATTACGAGACTTATTATGGCTCAGCTTAATAATATATATAGCATGGTATGGATCGGTCAAGGGCAGGATATTTAGAAGGAATTATTTCAGTTGCAGTAAACAGTCTGCTATTTGTGTTGAAATTGTGGGCAGGAATTGTCACAGGTTCCATTGCGTTGACAGCAGACGCCTGGCATACACTTTCAGACTTCCTAAGCTCCATCATTGTAATTGTTGCTGTTAAACTCTCATCACGTAAGCCCGACAAGGACCATCCATTCGGACATGGAAGATGGGAACATATTGCGGCTTTGTTCATTGCCTTTTTTCTGGCAATCATCGCATTTGATTTTTTAAAAGATTCAATCATCCAATTCAAAAATCACGAATCCACAACGTTTGGAACGGTAGCAATCGTGGTAACAATTATTTCAATAGTTGCCAAGGAAGCCCTGGCACAATATGCCTTTTATATCGGTCGTAAAACGGGTAATGTAAGCATTAAAGCCGATGGTTGGCATCACAGAACTGATGCCTTGTCATCCATTATTGTATTGGTCGGTATTTTGTTTGCAAACCAGTTCTGGTGGATCGACAGTGTTTTGGGGGCAATTATTTCATTTATGCTGTTTTATGCGACGTATCAAATTGCCAAAGAGGCGATTAATAAACTTCTTGGTGAGCAGCCAAGTGTCGAATTGATTGAGAAAATTAAACAATCAATTGCGCATTATTCTGCAGAAGATATGCAATTACATCATTTTCATATGCATAACTATGTTGGGCACCAGGAATTAACTTTTCATATTAAACTGGAAAGTGATCTAAGTATCGAAGAAGGACATAAAATTGCCACCGATATTGAAAATATTATTCGGGAAAAGTTTGGTATCATGTCAACTGTACATATTGAACCACAAGATTTTAATCATAAATCAGACTGATAACCTAACCTAACCTAACCTAGCGGAATATAATGAACCTGAAAATTGTAGCTTATGTTCGTAAAGCACTGACTGATAAAGCATATTTAGAAAGACATACAGTGTGGAATAATTTTAAATCCAGAAAAGACAACCTGCTTTAGATCAAACAATACGGCAGGTATATCTGTCAGACGTTTATTGTACCACACTGACCAGGCTCTGAGACTGAACCGGCATGCAATCCGGATACCTGCCTGGCAGTTATATGTAAGACGAAACAATGAGAAATCTGGTACTGAACATATTCCTGCTCTTTCTTACTACCGGGAGCTTCGTGTCTGGAAACGGATACGATAACTCCAGACTCCGTTACACGGTTTCAGGCACCGTATATGATAAGCAGGCGGATGCTCCTTTGCAATATGCTACGGTTGCCTTGCTCAGCGCACCTGACAGCAACATTGTTAACGGAATGATCACGGACAACAGGGGAAGATTCACCGTAAGTGCCGAAAGCCCCGGCGATTATATTCTCAGCATCGATTTTATCGGGTACGAATCATATTACACCGACATCAAACTAACGCAGGATCGTCCATCTGCCGGGCTCGGGACAATCTACCTGGAGAGTGCATCTGTTGATATTGAGGAGGTCACCATTGAAACCAATGACAGATCCATTGAATACAAAATTGACAGGAAAGTGGTACATGTGGCCGATCAGTACACCGCGGTTTCAGGTACTGCAGTGGATGTGTTGAAAAATGTTCCTTCGATTGATGTGGACATTGAAGACAATGTCTCCATCAGGGGCAACAGCGATTTTACGGTCCTGATTGACGGCCGCCCGTCGGTACTTGAAGGAAGTGAAGCGTTGCAGCAATTCCCGGCAGGTATGATCAAGGACATCGAGATCATTACCAATCCTTCGGCAAAATTTGATCCTGAAGGTACCGGGGGAATCATCAACATCATTACGGAAAAACGCACATTAACAGGTTTAAGCGGCCTTGTGCATGCCGATGTCGGTCTGGACGATAAATATGGCGGTGATTTCCTTCTGAATTACCGTACAGAGAAATTCAATTATTACCTGGGCGGGGATTACAACAACAGGAACTACCCGGGTACCGTGGAAAGAAGACAGGAGACCTATTCAGGAGACACCACCTCATTTCGTCACTCCAACGGAAATTACAACAGGGGATATCAACGGTACAGTGGCCGGGCCGGGATCGAGTGGTTCCCGGATGAAAAAAATGTGATCAGCCTGAGCGGTCGCTACGGCAGCAGGGCCCACCTGGGTTCCTCTACCGTCGATTATGAAGAATGGTCGAACATTGTCCCGGAAAGAGTCAGGTATACCAACCTGGAACAATATGAACGAAGCGGCAACTACTATTCCCTGAATGGAGAATACACGCATAATTTTAATGGTGAGAACGTTGAGGATGGAACAGAACACAGGATCGACGTCAACCTGATGTATTATATGCGGGAGGGCAACGAAGAGTCGCTGAATTTCCTCCTGGATCCGGACGGGGAAAGAAATGACGGCCAGCGGTCTACTGAAAACGGTCCGTCGACCGGATTTGAATACCGGGTCAACTACGAGCAATCCTTCACCCGCGCCTTTAATATCGAAGCAGGAGTCCAGGGAAGACGGGGTGTGTCGAATGAATCCAATGCGCTGTATTTCTATGATCCGGCTACAGAATAATTTGCATTCCATGAACTTTTCAGTCATGATGTAACCTACATGAGAAACATTCATGCCCTGTACGGACTCATGAAGGGGGAATTCAATGATTTGGGTTATCAACTGGGGCTGAGAGGTGAATATACCTTCAGGGATATACAGATGGAAGAGCAGGGTCAGTTCAACATCGATCGCTGGGACTATTTCCCGACCATTCATTTGTCCTATTCACCCGGGGGAAAGAAACAGATCATGGCAAGTTATTCCAGGTGAATCGACCGTCCACGTGGCTGGTTCCTTGAGCCGTTCATTACCTGGAGCGATGCCTACAATGTCAGGAGGGGCGAACCCGGCCTGCAACCGGGATTCCCGCATCAGTCAAGGCTTCCTGGACTTTGGCACTCAACTCTATCCCGAATTGGTACCGCCTGGAATACCGGACCTATCTCCGGTTAATGCAACCCAAAGTCAAATGCCAGTAAGATTGACAAATAATAAGGAATCAGCAATTCCGCTTGTAAAATAGTAATTCCGTAATGGTCTGAAAATAAAGCTATCGGGAAATTTTGAGAAAAATAATTTTCGCACTAACTTTACAAAAGACCTCATAATTTAGATTGTCATTGTAGGCGCCTCAATATCAGGTAATTACAAAGGCGGCGCAGCCGCCAGACAAATAATGTTGTGGTTTCATTTTTTATTTTTTTGAAAACGCCAGGAAGGTTCCACCTTTTTCACTGGCGTTTTTGTTTATGCATTTAAAATACTGATAATTAAGGATATAACCAAATTTACAGGGTATTTTTTTTTGCTTTTTTAAATGTTTTTTCTAACCTTATTTAGAAGAGAAACAGAAAGAAAGACAAAGAACAGAAGCGCAATGGATGCAGG
>JARGFP010000037.1 GCA_029210585.1 Bacteroidales bacterium | reverse complement strand
ACTGAAAACACCCGTTGTAATTCATTATAAATCAACAAACAAAGGGATTTTGGAAAAATAGTAATCTATACCTTACAGCGTTTTACGCGCACTGTCGTAATAAACTCACGCTAGGGCGACCCTGGAAGACGCCGGCTTATGCGTTTCAGGGGTTTTCTATTTCGATGAAAATAATCTCATCACCCACTTCGAGTCCAACGACCGCTATTTTGGCGACACAAAAGTTCAAATTCCGTGGATTGTGTATGTGGATGATTATAAGGAATTCAGTGAAATAAAAATACCTACCACTTTTCGGGCTGTCTGGGTAAAAGATGAAGGTGACTATGAGTACATCAATGCCACCATCACCGATCTGACATTCGATATTTATAAATTGTAACATTTAAACTGCGCAGGCAGTAAGTAACAAATAGCGTGAAAGATATTTATATTAGTCTATATCAATCATTTAAATAAATAATCTATACTAATGAAAAATGTAATAATAGCTTTATTTTTTGTTGCATTTACCAGCGCATTATTCGCACAGGAAGCTCCTTCAGAAAAAGCGCTCTACCTTGAAATCGGGGGTTCCGGGATTGCTGCCTCGCTCAATTATGAACATAATATATGGATCAGGAACAGCAATGCTTTTTCGCTCAGGGCCGGATTGGGTTACTTTCCTATGATACTCAATACTGAGTTTTCAGCAGGAACGGTAAGCGCCATAGCAGGAGCATATTTCAGTAGAAAATTCAATAGCAAGCACGCCCTGAGCATCGGTATTTCAAATGCTTTTACAAGCACAGTTGCCAGGGGAATCAGCGATGATTTTAACAGTTTACGCTATAGTCAGTTAATAGTTCCATCGATTGGGTACCGTTACCAGAGTCCTGAAAAGCACAAAGTTTTTTGGGGTATCGGGTATTCACCGCTTATCTCTTACGATGGTATTTCGGTTGAAAATCAACTGTTTCAATTTAAAAACCATTTTTACCTGATCCTTGGCCTGAACTTGTAACTTCTTACATATCATGAAATTAACAACTAAAAAGATCTTGATATTTGGAGCCGGGGTTATTGGCTCGACATTCGGAGGGCGGATGGCTTTACAAGGTCATAATGTAACATTTCTGGCTCGAAACAAGCGATTGGATGATCTGATGAACAGTGGTCTGCTGTTGCAAAGAATGGGTCATAAACAACTGCAGAATATTACTGTAAAGGTAATTCCCGAACTGGAAGAAACTGACAATTATGACTATATCTTTGTGTGCTTGAGAAATGAACAGGTTGCTTCAGCTTTGCCCGTTTTAGCTAAAAACCGATCTGGGAATATTGTTTTTATGGTTAACAACCCCGCTGGATATTCTGATTGGACCGATGCCTTAGGAAGTGAAAGAGTTATCCCGGCTTTTCCCGGCTCGGGCGGAAAAATTGAATATGGAATCGTTCATTACGAAATAGTTTCCAGAATCATTCAACCCACTACGATTGGCGAGATATCCGGAGCAAAAACGGCAAGAATACTTGAGTTGCGGCAGCTTTTATGCGAAGCCGGTTTTCCTACAAGCGTCGCTAAAAACATGGATGCCTGGCAAAAGACACATGTTGCGATGGTTGGTCCCATAGGGGATGTAATTTATCTGGATGGAGGAGACAATTACTCCGTTGCAAGAAATCGTAGTGCAATCAATCAAATGAATCTGGCATTAAAGGAAAATTTCAAATTTCTGAAAAAATCAGGCATTGGTATTGTTCCCCGAAAATTTAATTTCATCATTTTTACGCCGCTTTGCTTTCTAAACCTAATCATGCGCCTGGCTTTCAACACCTGCTGGGCAGAAACCTTTATTAGCAATCATGCGCTAAATGCCAAAGATGAAATGAGTGCAATTAGCTTACAATTTCTGGAAATGGCGAAAGAGAAAGGTTTTGAATTGAAGGAGTTTAAAAAAATAGTTAATCTCATATAACAATGAATACTTTAAAAAAACTAAAACTTACAACTGGGCGGTTTTTAACAATCATAATTGTGCTGTTGTGTTTATCATGCCAGGAAGATGATACTATTGTTCAGAGTCTTTTTGACCTTTCCGGAGCGCCACTCATTTACGACAATAGCAATGCAGATCGCCGTCTGAAAGTTGTCGCTGTAAGTATGGTTTGTTCGAAAGATAAAGGAGCAAACCTGGATAGAATGTGCGACAAAGCCAAAGAGGCGAAAAACAGTCATCCCGAGGCAGAACTTATCCTGTTTGGTGAATCAGTGTTGGGATGGTATATTGATGATGAGCACCCGGAGCCATACCAGCGATCCATTGCTGAAACAATACCCGGTCCCGCGACAGACAGCGTTGCTATCATCGCTGAAAAGCTTGGATGCCATATTGGATTTGGCTTAACGGAAACGAACCATGGCACGCTTTATAACTCTTTTGTCCTGATTGATCCCGATGGTGAAATTGTGGCAACGCATAGAAAAGTGAATCTTGCTCCGGAAGATATTCTTGGAGGGATCACGCCTGCAGCGGAGATTGATTCAAGTGTAACAATGGTTCTGATTAACAATATCAAAGTCGGCATGATTATCTGCGCAGATGCGAATGGGGTCTGGCTTACCCGGGAGCTTACTGACAGAGGGGTGGAGGTAATTCTGCATCCCATGGCATCTGAGGTGCCTATGTTCAAGATTGATGCCGGAAGCCGACAGTTCAATGCCTGGGAGGTCTTCGCAAATCGATATGGTGAAGAACTGGGGCGGCAGTATAGCGGCACCACATTTATAGCCGATCCGTCAGGCTGCATACGTATCGGTGATAGCGGCAAAGAGGGTTTCTATTTTTATAACATTGGAGTGAATTAGCCTTGAAGAATAGCAATGCAATACATAGCACAGGTTCCGGAATCAATCGGTTGTATCAAATAATGATTTGTCGCAGACTAATCTTATGTCTCTTAATTGTCAGCCGGATCTGCGGATACCAGGCTGAAATTTATGCGCAGCAAAGCAGAACGCTTCATGGTGATTGGTATATTGGGACAAATCCTGTGGCCATCCCGTTAGCCTTTAATATTAAGCCTGAATCAAAGCGGTTTTTGCCTATTGTTGCAGGAAATGAGTATGGAACCAATCTTGTGGGGACCTGTTTCTTTCGTCCGAACCAGAGTATTGAAGGCAGACTTTCTCTTTCCAATGTTTACCAGGTAGCCTTTGTCGGACAGTTACATATGGGTAGCAATTATTTTTTTCAGAATAACAAAATTTCCAACGGACAGAAAGGTTGGTATTTTGGCGCCTATTTCAAGTATTGGGACTTCTATAATCAATTTACGCATATTCACTTTCACAATATTAGTCCATACCTCAGTTTGGGATACATGAAGGAAATGAATCGGTTGCTTTTCGATTTCAGACTGAACCAAACCCTGTCTGTTTTATCCTGGTCAAGCCTTGCGTATACAAAGGCAAATGCTGACTGGATGCTATCGCCATGGCCCGAATTTATCACGGTATTGCCTACAATTACATTTACGGTGTCGTTAAGGATTTGAATATATAAGCTCCCTGGCGGTCGTAAGGAGGGATTACTTACGTGATCCCTTAAGAGGGGAGGCTTCACCACCTGCAAACCCTGCCGTTCACTGCGTTCACGGCTGGTTTATTATTTCTGCAGCCCTTACAAAAGCTCCCTGGCGGTCGCTTTTGACGGTCTGCAGAAATAATAAACCCGGCCAACTTGCAGCTGACCGGGTTTGCAGGTGGTGGCGGAGGAAGAGGGATTCGAACCCCCGGTACCTTGCGGTACAACGGTTTTCAAGACCGCCGCATTCGACCACTCTGCCATTCCTCCGGGCGCAAAATTAGTAAAATTTTGCTTTTCAGGGGACGGATATGCGAAAAAATGCGTAAATATCAGTATGTCAGCAATATAAATCGTTTATGCTTTCAGCTGGAGTTGTGCGATGGCAGGGCGCAGTACCTTTAGATACGAGGCACTCAGCGCTTCATGAGGTACTTTTTCAGGCAAAAATGACCGGGTTTATGAAGAAAACACGCTGTTTTATCAACAAATACGGCATTTTTTGAGGTTTATATTTGTGTGCGCAGAGAATTTCTATATATTTGTTTACGTGTTTGGAGTGAACAAAAAATATTATTACTAACCCTAAAATTTCATTATTATGAACAAAGCTCAATTAATTGATGCAATTGCTGCTGAAGCTAATTTAACCAAGGCGGACGCAAAAAGAGCTCTTGATGCATTCATTTCAACTACAACTGCAGCACTGAAAAAAGGTGATAGAGTTGCATTAGTTGGTTTTGGTTCATTCTCAGTTTCTGAAAGAGGAGCGAGAACCGGCCGCAACCCACAAACTGGTGCTGAAATTAAAATTGCAGCAAAAAAAGTTGTTAAGTTCAAAGCTGGAAGCGAATTGTCAGACTCTGTTAAGTAAGATACTTGAACTGAATCTTTAAGGAGCCGACTCGTCACTGAGTCGGCTTTTTTTGGATATATTCGCACTGTTTACTTGACTTTTTTATTGCAGTGATGACTGAATATGACAAGGCGTTCCGGGAGTTCCTTCTCCCCATGGTAAATGAAAACCGGCTGGAACTTATCGACAGGGTGCTAAAGGACAGGACACGGTATATTACTATACTCCTTGAAGATATCTATCAATCGCACAATGCCAGCGCAGTGCTTCGTACCTGCGATTGCTTTGGCATCCAGGATGTCCATATCGTGGAGAACAGGAACACCTACGAACTGAATCCCGATGTGGAACTCGGCGCTGCGCAATGGCTCACACTACATACCTATAATAAGGAGGGCAACAATACATTACCAGCCATCCGCTCACTGAAGGAGAAAGGCTACCGGGTTGTTGCCGCAACGCCACATACAAATGAAGTGGAGGTGGCAGACCTGGACCTGGATAAAGGCAGGGTAGCCATCATGCTGGGAACCGAAATGAAAGGACTTTCTGAAAGCGCACTCTCCCTGGCCGATGAATATGTTAAAATTCCGATGGCAGGGTTTACTGAAAGTTTTAATATTTCAGTGTCGGCAGCAATTATCCTCTATGAACTCAATGCCAGGTTGCGCAGTTCTTTCCTGGATTGGAAAATGAAACCTTCAGAAAATGAGGAAATAAGATACCAGTGGATCAGGAACTCGGTGAATCATATTGTGCGTATCGAGAAGGGATTCAAAAAAAAATATTGCGGCTGATTTTTTAACTTTGAAAGCTTCTGCAAATTGAATTTTATGTTTACCTTTGATTAATTGAGAAAAATGTGCTGTCAGCATAAGTTTCCCGATGATTAACCCAAGGGCCTATGAATTGCATGATTTTAGATGATGATGATCTTTCAAGAAGGATCCTCGAAGAATTCATTAACAAGACCGAAGGATTGGTGCTGAAGCACTCATGTTCTTATCCTGTCCAGTGTATCAACATACTGAAAAAAGATGATTCGGTCGACCTGATCTTCCTCGATATTGAGATGCCCGAGATGTCGGGTATTGATTTCCTGGACAGCCTGCTGACGCAGCCCCAGGTGATCATTTTCTCATCAAAGGGGAAATATGCGGTCGACTCATATAATTATGATGTAACAGATTACCTGCTGAAGCCGGTGAGCTACAAGCGTTTTCTGCAAGCTGTCGACAAAGTTGAAAAACGGACACGTGAAGCCAGTATCGACCAGTCAGGCGGTAACGAGATTTTCATCAAGAAGAATTCCACACTGGTACGGTTGAAATATGATGAGATCCTCTGGATCGAAGCACTGGAAAATTACGTGATCTTCAATACTTATAAAGACAAGTATACGATCCATTTCACCATGAAAGCGATCGAACAGAAGCTTCCCCCAAAGAAATTTACCAGGGTGCATCGTTCCTATATTGTAAATACCAGCAGGATCGAGGTGATCGAAGATAACTCGGTGATCGTAAAAACAGAGGAAACTTCCAAGTCCATCCCTATAGGAAAATCTTACAAGGAAAAGTTGATGAAGGATATCAACCTGATCATCAAATAAATACCGTTTTCCAGTCACTGTTCCATGACGTTATCGAACCGGCAAATCTTTCTTCAGCACGTTGGACAAACCTCCGGGTCGCCGCTCCAGCTTGAGATCGAACGTGCCCGGGGAATCTATTTCTATACGCCTGAAGGCAAACGTTATACCGACCTGGTTTCCGGGGTTTCCGTATCAGCCCTGGGACACGGTCACCCGGCTGTAGTCGACGCAGTGAAGGCACAGGCAGACAAACATTTGCACCTGATGGTGTACGGTGAATTTGTCCAGTCCCCCCAGACCAACTATGCAGAATGGATCGTCAATCACCTGCCTGTACCCCTGGAGGTGGTGTATTATGTGAATTCCGGCAGCGAGGCCATCGAAGGAGCAATGAAACTGGCCAAACGGTTCACGGGTCGTCCCGGAATCGTGGCTTTTAACAAGGCGTACCACGGGAGTACACATGGTGCCATGAGCATCATTGGTGATCCTTCCTTCCAGATGGGCTACCTGCCGTTGCTGCCGGGGATCACCCATTTGGACTTTAACGATGTATCCGGACTTGAACAGATCACTGAACATACTGCTGCAGTGGTGCTGGAGCCGATACAGGCAGAAGCAGGGATCATTGAACCAGAACATGGATTTCTCCGGAAAGTAAGGGAACGATGTAATGACACGGGAGCGCTGATGATCTTCGACGAGATCCAGACCGGATTTGGACGTACAGGAGAATTGTTCGCGTTCATGCATTATAAGGTACAACCCGATATTGTCTGTTTTGCCAAGAGCTTCGGGGGAGGTATGCCGCTCGGTGCGTTTGTCAGCAGCCGTGAGATGATGCGGACCCTGACACACCATCCTGCGCTTGGACATATCACTACCTTCGGCGGACACCCGGTCAGTTGCGCAGCTGGACTCGCAGCACAGGAGTACATCGAACAACACAACCTGGTTGACCATGCCAACGCGATGGGGGCGCTCTACCGTGAACTGATGGTGCACGATGGGATTGATCATGTACGCGGAAAGGGACTCTTCCTGGCGGTACAATTCAACAGGAAGATCTCCGGGAAAAAACTGATGCAGCATATCTTCGATAATGGGATCATCGTGGACCAATTCCTGTTCTGCAGCAATGCCTTCAGAATTGCACCCCCGCTGATCATCACCGAAGAGGAGGTCAGGGAATCTGCCACCCTGCTGCTTGACGCACTTGAGCGGTCCCGCATATAAGTTTTTTCAGAATAACACGTTATACTCTAAAACACCCGGAGATGAACAGGATCTTTACCCTGATTTTTTTATGCAGCATGGGCATGGCCGCTTATGGACAGGAGGATGCAGGTTACCTTGAACTTGTCAGGGCTGAAGTGGAGCTGAAATCCATGTTTGATCAGCTTTACAGCCAGGAAGTTCCGGGGTCACAACTGGCGCTTTACCATGACATCGATTCGGCATTCAATCATGCACTTAAGTTGCCAGGGTCGTTCGAACATGACTGGTCGAAGCTCGACCAGATCGGCAAGCTGGCCTCTGATGACGGCAGGATCAAGGTGTTTTCCTGGCTCTACCGGGTGAGCATGAATGACTACCGCTATACTGCATACATCCAGGTCATGGACAAAAACGACGCGGAACTGTTCAAACTTGAACCGGCAGCAGATGACAATATCCATACGAAGGATTTTGACCAGGAAATCAGTCACTGGGACGGAAAGGTATATTACGACCTGGTCACCAAGGAATACAAACGCAAGGTGTTTTACACACTCCTCGGGGCAGATTACAACAACACCAGCACATCAGTAAAAACCATTGAAGTGGTGACGGTCCAGCGGGGCAAGCCGGTATTTCGCGACGACCAGTTTCTGGTAGGGGGTACCGTTGAGGACAGGATCGTACTGGAGTATTCTGCTGACCTGGCTGTATCCGCAAGGTACAATGAGGAGCTGGACATGATCGTGTATGACCACCTCCTACCACTGCACCCGCTCTATCACGGCAACTACCAGTTCTATGGTCCCGACGGTTCCTACGACGGACTGACATTCACTGAAGGGGTCTGGGTACTCGAAGAGGATGTGGATGCCAGGAACGAATGAGTAGAAATTCTCGTTACACCACTAAATTTCAAAGGAACTGAAAGACTATATTTCGAAGCTTGGTGCAAAGGTTCGAGGTATTTCCTGCCATATTTTTCAATCGCGGTAAACTTTTATGACGTATTGTCAGTGAACAAGCCTTGGCATTATGTTTGAAAAGTCTCCTCCGGTTAGAAATCAATAAAAATCAGAATACAATGCAAAAAGGTAAGATCAATGTAACGACGGACAACATTTTTCCGATCATCAAGAAATTCCTCTACTCCGATCATGAGATTTTCCTGCGGGAGCTGGTTTCCAATGCGGTGGATGCCACCCAGAAACTGAAGACGCTGGCATCGGTGGGCGATTTTAAAGGTGAGTTGGGGGACCTGACGATCCGCGTAAATGTTGACAAGAAGAATAAAACGATCACAGTGTCGGATGCGGGTATCGGAATGACCGCCGAAGAGATCGGCAAGTATATCAACGAGATCGCGTTCTCCAGTGCCGAGGAGTTCATGGAAAAATACAAGAATGACACCAATGCAATCATTGGTCATTTTGGACTTGGATTTTATTCTTCCTTTATGGTTTCTGACAAGGTAGAACTGGTTACCAGCTCCTGGAAGGAAGAAGAGAAGGCACACAAATGGAGCTGTGACGGCAGTCCGGAATTTTCCCTTGAAGAGGCGCAACGTGAACGCCGTGGTACAGACGTGATCCTTTATCTGGATAAGGATTCCGAAGAATTCCTGGAAGAGCAGCGTATCAATGAAATGCTGAATAAGTACTGTCGTTTCCTGCCCGTTGAAATAGCGTTTGGTAAGGAGAAAGACTGGAAAGACGGGAAAGAGGTGGAGACCGAAAAAGACAATATCATCAATGACACGAACCCACTCTGGACCATCCCTCCTGCAGAGGTGAAGGAGGAGCAGTACAAGGAATTCTACCGCGACCTTTATCCCATGTCGGATGAGCCGTTGTTCAATATACACCTGAATGTGGATTACCCGTTCAACCTCACCGGTATCCTGTATTTCCCCAAAATAAGCAACAACGTGGAGGTGCAGCGAAACAAGATCCAGCTCTATTCCAACCAGGTATTTATAACGGATTCAGTGGAGGACATCGTGCCCGAATTCCTGACCCTGCTGCATGGGGTGCTGGATTCGCCGGATATCCCGCTGAACGTATCCCGGAGCTACCTCCAGAGTGATTCCAATGTGAAGAAGATCTCCTCACATATCATGAAGAAAGTGGCCGACAAGCTCGAAGAGATCTTCAAGAAGGACAGGGAACAGTTCGAGAAGAAGTGGGATGCCCTGAAGCTCTTTATTAATTATGGAATGATCTCAGAGGAGAAATTCTACGACCGTGCTGCCAAATTTGCCTTGCTGAAGAATACGGATGGGAAGTATTTCACATTTGAGGAATATGAAAAACTGATCAAGCCGGAGCAGACAGACAAGGACAAGCAGGTAGTTTACCTGTACACGACAGACAAGGACAAGCAGTTCAGTTATATCGAATCTGCAAAGGCCAAAGGATATGATGTGCTCGTGTTTGACGGACAGCTGGATGTGCATTTTGTTAACCATGTGGAGACGAAGCTGAAGGATACCAGGTTTGCCCGGGTGGATTCAGACTCCATCGACAGGCTGATCCCGAAAGATGACACAACCAAGGATAACCTTACCCCTGAGCAGAAGGCGGACCTCACCCCTGTGTTCCAGTCACAGCTGAACAACAGTGATCATTTCATCGTTAGCTTCGAGGCCATGGGAGAAACCGGTCAGCCGGTGATCATCACCCAGAGCGAATTCATGCGCAGGATGAAAGATATGTCGGAGATGGGAGGCGGCGCCGCAATGTACGGGAACCTGCCCGATTCCTACAACCTGATCGTGAACACTGATCACGCGCTGGTGGGCAATATCCTTGAAAAGACCGATAAGAAACTGGGCAAACAGGTTGGTGAACTGAGAGAGGAGAAGAAGAAACTCAGCGATGAACGATCAGCCTTGCAGAAGAAAACCGAAGGTAAAAAAGACGAGGAGCTCGCTCAGGCAGATAAAGACAAGCTTGAGGATCTCAAGAAAAAGATCGACAAGATTGAAAATGACAGGATTGAAAAGCTGAAGAAATATGGTAAGAGCGAAAAGCTCGTTAAGCAGCTGATCGACCTGGCACTGCTGGCCAATAATATGCTGAAAGGCGAGGACCTGGCCAGGTTTGTGAAGCGCAGCGTAGAGCTGATCAAATAAGGTGACCCTTGCAGACATTAACGATTCAGGTAAATCGTCTGCTTGCTTTTTGATACCCCACAAACAATTCCAATGCCGTTTTCAACATTGGAATAGATATTCATGGGTTGCGAAAAGGGGTTGTCCCTGGCATTCATATACCTGCTTCCAGTTGTATGGAAATAGACATATTCATATGGATAGCTGAACAGGATGATTTCAACCGGGTCATTATTCCCGGTATAGTAAGAAGTCCTGAGACTGAAATTTACTTCATTACCGTTGAATAGTTCATCCGAAATATAGTAGCCTTCCCTGTATCCATTGTGAGAGCTTCTGCCATTCGGAAAATATTTTTCATTGTCATGGAAGTTTTGAAAGGAGAGATGTGCTGAACTTTCTTCCTCCAGGATGATTGCTTCGATCTCCCCTGATTCAGGATTATAAATTGAGGTATGAATCAGGGCATTGAAATTTC
This sequence comes from Bacteroidales bacterium, assembly GCA_029210585.1. GTDB lineage: Bacteria > Bacteroidota > Bacteroidia > Bacteroidales > M55B112. The sequence continues at coordinate 21,137 of JARGFP010000037.1, read as the reverse complement.
CGTAATTTTCATAGCTATAGTAATTTTCTTCGGCTGCATCATCCATAAAAACGATGTCAAATTTCAATTGTATGAAGATTAGATTGGTATCTGTTTCTGCTGGTACATACACTCCATCAATGATATTTTCAATAGAGATATCATTAAAACTGATTATTGTATCCGTTATTTCGTAGTGAATATTTGATAGCGTGAAGTCTTTTAATTCCTGAAGTCTGAAACCGGCGGTTGCTGTTTCGAGTTCGTCTGTTCTTACCTCCAGCCTGTAACTTGTCTTTGCTTTGGCGGTAATGGTCGAATGATAATTGCCGAGACTTTCGTATGTCAGCTCTTCAACAAACACATCATTTTCAAAGAGCTTTACTTCAGCGTTATCCAGAAAAGGAAGGATCGCACTGTGTTCGATAATGCTTTTGGTCCTCGCCACATTTACTTCAATAATACTGTCCTGGTAAACCAGGCCATTTAGTACAATTTCCGGTTCGAAATCCAAGTCTTCATAGTCCAGTTCTTTATAGCAGGACTGATTGAAAACAACTAAAAGCGCTAAAAAGAGGTATTTTGAGCGTTTCATAACCGTTCCGTTTATTCAAATTTAAAATGGTAGGCGATGGATGGAATGATGGGAAACAATCCGTACGCATACACACTTTTATTCGTTTGGTCATCACTGAAATAATTCGTTTTCACTTCAATCATAAATGGGTTCATATGAAAATATGCATTATACAGGCCGAGCGTGAGGGTCCTGGTCCCACGTTTTTTCTGTTTATGCATATTCACCCCCAGGTCAAGCCTGTGGTATGATGGCATCCGGAAGTTGTTCCTGTTTTCGTAATACTCGGTTGATTGATGATATCCTGGAATTTCACCTTCCAGGCGTTCTATCGCAGCATTGAAGTTTTGAAGGTCTACATGACTCATGTAATTGGCTGTTGCAAGTGTGATTGCATTTCCGGTATTGAACACCCAGTTCATACCGAAATCATATCTATCACTGAATTTATAAGTTAATGCGATGGCGATATCATGTCGGCGGTCGTAGGTAAATGGAAATACTTCTCCATTGTCGATTTCATCAAACCGGCGGTTTGCCCAGGACAGGGTATACCCTGCCCACCCTTTCAATTTTCCAATGTCCTTCCGTAGCAGAAATTCCACACCATAGGACCAGCCGATGCCCTGGGTTACCTTGCTTTCCCACATGTCTGCGTCTTTCACTTCTGTATTGTCGAAATCCAGGAATAAGTTGGCACCTTCCTTATATTCCACCAGGTTGTTCATATCCTTATAGTATCCTTCAATTGTCAGGTCGTATGTATTTGCGAAATTGAAATTCGCCGACACTGCATATTGTGTTGAGTTCTGGGGCAGAACAATATCCGTGGAAGGAATCCAGATGTCGGTGGGGAAGCCGACAGTTGTGGATGTCAGCAGATTCACAAATTGCTTCATTTTCGAATAGCTGGCTTTCAGGGAAAAATTGTCTGTAATCAGTGCCCTGACAGAAATTCTCGGTTCAGGGGAGATAAAAGTGGTATCCCTGATTTGAAAATTTGCCAGCCTGCCCCCGATATTCAGGGAGAGGAATTTACCGATATTCATGTTGTTTTCGAGATAGATGGCATATTCTTTTGCGGCAATCAGACTATTCCCATAGCTTGTATCTATTGCGACATCAGCACCTTCCGAAATTTTTGAAGCTGAAATACCGGGATTAAACATGTGATAGATTCCGTTTGCTCCAAATTTTATATTGTAGGAGGGAGACAGTATATAGTTAAAATCCATATTTACGGCCAGATCCCTGATACTTGTGTTGTAACTTGCTTCTGAGTTGAATGTGTATTTACCCCCGTTCCACATGTAAATGTCTTTTTCTTCCTGACCGATGAAATATTGAAACCTGGAATAGGAGAGGGAGGTATTTGCAAACAGTTTCGGTGAAAAAACATGGTTCCACCTCAGGGCCGTGACCATATTGCCCCAGTTCATCTTGTATTTTTGCCTGTAGGATGCGCTGTCACTATAATCCTCGCCTATATTGGCATAGAGATTATCCCGGCCGTAATAGAGACTAAAATAGACCCGGTCCTTATCTGAAAATTTATAATTAATCTTTGCATTCAGGTCTTCCATGAAATATCCTGCTGTGAGCCTGTCTATATCCGGGCTTATCAAGCTGTATATCCATTCCGCCGGAACAGCGATCAGATCAAGGTAGGAACGGCGGGCTGAAATCATATAGGAGCACTTATCCTTGATTAATGGTCCTTCTGTCATCACACTGGAGGACAGTAAACCGATGTTAAATGAGGTGTTGGATTCCTGCATGTTTCCCTCTTTCATTCTCACATCAATCACTGATGAAAGGTGTCCGCCATACCTGGCCGGGAAGCCACCTTTGATCACATCAAAATCTGAAATGGCGTCGGAATTAAACACGGAAAAGAATCCAAAGAGATGGTTGATATTATATACAGGAACGCCGTCGATAAGGATCTGGTTCTGGTCCGGACTTCCTCCCCTCACATAGATCCCGCTTGTTCCTTCCACCCCTCCTTTTATCCCCGGCATCATCTGGATGGATTTCATGATATCTGCCTCACCAAGAATCACCGGAAGATTTCTCACTACATTCAACGGAACTTCAATAAAGCCTGTCTGGTTGTCCCGGACATGGTCTCTTTTAGAAGTTATTGAGACCTCATCAATTTCAAGGGAGGGGGTGAGTTTAATATTGATGATGGTGTCTGCCGAAAGAATCATCTCCTTTATTACAGAGGTGTAGCCAACATAGGTACAGGTGAGCTTAATTTTTCCTGCAGGAATGGTCAGGCTGTAAAAACCATACTCATTGGAGGCTGTTCCAAGATTCGTATTGGCTAAATTGTACACGGAAGCACCAGGAAGTCTTTCACTTGAACCGGCATCTTCAATATAGCCGCTAATGGTGTATCTCTGCGCAAAAGTAAGTTGGGATATGAATAGAAATAGAAACGATAACTTTTTCATGAGGGTTGAATTAGGGTGCGAAAAAGTAATTGTTGTTATTACTTTAACAGCTTAAGCTCAGAAAAATTGTATTGAAGTATACAGAATTATTGTAAGAACAACTCCTGCACCTCCTTTTTCAGGTAGTCGATGGCGACCTGGGAAGGAGGTGTTTTTAATTCCATTACTTTTTCAAGGATCAGTTTCCCGAGGGTGGCACTGCTGGCATCTTCTTTCAGTTCGCCTGCCGATTCGTTGATGATCTTGAGGATATGGTTCCTGGCCATCTGCACCATTTTCCAGGCATCGCTGCTTACATAGGTCTGCTGGGAAAGGTTATGATCGTATTCGTGCCGGATCGTATTTTGAAGTTCGGCCTGCAGCTGTGCAGCCGTCATTCCCTGTCGTTTGATCCGCATTAAAATGGATTCCGGGGCGATCCGTTCCAGGAACAGGATGATCCGTTCATAGGCCTGCAGCCTGACCGGCAGAATATCATCTTTCAGATGCATGTTGAACTCATGTTTCCTGCGCTTCTCCTCCTGTTTGCTCCATGTTCTCAGGAAGAAATATACGGTGAAGAAAAGGATCAGAGAGGGAAGGGTATATTTCAGGATTTCAAGCAAAATCTCCATGTGAATTATTTTTTGAAAGTAGTTATATACAATATTAACTAATTTATAATTAAAACAGTATTTTTACGCTATCAAACATATGTCAATCAATCATTAAAAAACCAATCATTATGGAAAGATTATCATCCAGAATCAAAGCTTTATCTCCTTCTGCCACCATTGCCATGAACCAGAAAGGACGGGATCTTAAGGAAAAAGGTATCGACATCATTAACCTCAGTGTTGGTGAACCCGATTTTTTCACCCCGGATCATATCAAGGAGGCAGCAAAGAAAGCCGTCGATGATAACTTTTCATTCTATGCGCCCGTTCCGGGTTACCCTGCATTGCGCCAGGCGATCGTTGATAAACTGAAAAGGGAAAACAACCTGGATTATTCACCCGCCCAGATCGTTGTGAGCACCGGGGCCAAGCATGCCCTGGCCAATGTGATCGAGTGCCTGGTTGAAAAGGGCGAGGAAGTGATCATCCCGGCCCCTTACTGGGTGAGCTATGCCGAGCAGGTGAAAATCGCCGAGGGGGAGAACGTGATCATATCGACCAGTATTGACGATGAATTCAAGATGACCCCCGAACAACTGAAGGCTGCTATTACGCCCAAAACCAGAACGTTATTGCTCTGTTCGCCGTCCAATCCCACAGGTAGCGTGTACACCCGCGAAGAGCTGAAGGCGCTTGCTGATGTAATCGCTGAGCACGAGGAGGTTTTTGTGATTGCAGATGAGATATACGAGCACATAAATTTTGTGGGCGGACACGAAAGCATTGCCCAGTTCGAAAATATTCGCGACAGGGTGGTGATCATCAATGGCGTTTCGAAGGCGTATGCCATGACCGGTTACCGCATCGGTTACATGGCCGGACCTGAATGGCTGGCCAAGGCATGCACCAAGCTGCAGGGCCAGGTTACCTCCGGGGCTACCTCCGTGTCCATGCAGGCAGCACTTGCCGCGCTTACAGGCGATCAGTCATGTTTGAAGGAGATGAACACCGCCTTCCGCAGGCGGAGGGACCTGGTGTTGAACCACCTGGCAGAAATTGAAGGAGTGAAGTGTCCCACTCCCGGCGGTGCCTTCTATGTATTTCCTGATTTCAGCCACTATTTCGGAACCACGGTGGGGGACAGGAAGATCGAAAATTCGATGGACCTGTGTATTTACCTGCTGGAGGAGGGCCATATTGCCACTGTTCCGGGATCAGCGTTTGGGGCGGAAGGATGTGTGCGAATTTCCTATGCCAATTCAGACGACAACCTGGAGAAGGCAATGGCCAGGTTGAAAAAAGCGCTCGCTGCACTCAAATAGAAGGATTCGTTAAACAGGCGCTTGCAGCCCCGAGCCAGCAAAAATAAAGAAGATTGCGCGTGTGATCATGAATTGCTGGTGCGCAAAAATAAACAGCTTAATGATCCCCGGAGATGTGACCATAAGACGGTCCGCTCCGGGGATTTTCATTTCGCAGCGTCCGGTTGATGTCAGAGCGTTCGGTTGATGTATGCACTGTAGTCTTTCAGGATCGGCGTATAGTCCTGCTGAAAATGTACCGAGTCGACCATGAAGTCGGCACTTGAGCGGTTACAAGCGGTGGGCACATTGTACAGCACCGTGATACGCAGCAGCGCTTTCACATCCACATCATGGGCCTGGGGCTGCATCGGATCCCAGAAAAAGATCATGATGTCGATCTTGCCTTCAGCGATCATCGCACCGAGTTGCTGGTCACCCCCAAGTGGACCGGACTTCAACTTGGTGATGGAAAGGGGCATGGTGGTTTTTTTTGTCAGTGCCTCTTCGATCATTTTTCCGGTAGTGCCGGTGCAGACCAGTTCGTGGTGGTGAAGTTTCGACCAGTTGTATTCGACCCAGGCTTTCAGGTCCTCTTTCCTGTTATCGTGTGCCACGAGGGCGATGCGCTTTATAGTATTCATCGTGTTTATTTCTTGAAGGTTCTTTTTTGTCTGTAGGTAACAGGGACAAAAGTAGCGCATCTCAAACAATTCAGGTGAGATAGATGTATTAATATTTGTATTTTTGTATGTAAATAAATCTTTAAGTGATGCTTGAGCGGAAGAGAACAAGGAGTGCGGGCAAAGTGGTACGGCTTTCCCTGTTGGTTGTTTTTGTTGGATTGATGGTCAGTGTGATCGTTGTCTTCAGCAAATACCAGGATGTATTCAACGAGAATATAGAGATCGAGGCAGGGCATGAATTTTTTTATATCCCGACAGGAAGCGCGTATGCGGAGGTGTGGGGTAACCTGGAAGCGCTGAATATTCTTATTGACAAGAAATCGTTCCAGTGGGTGGCAGAGAAAAAGGGATACCCCGGGAATGTGAAGCCCGGTCGTTACAGGATTGAAGATGGCATGAACAATAATGAACTTGTGAATATGCTTCGGTCGGGCAACCAGGAGCCTGTAATGGTGATCTTCAACAACCTGCGCACACTGGAGATGCTGGCAGGCAAGGTCGCCAGTTACATTGAACCGGATTCCCTGGAGTTACGGTACCACCTGCTGGACCCCGAGTTGCCTTCAAAGTATGGGTTTACCCGGGAAACATTTATGGCCATGTTCATTCCCAACACCTATGAAATGTACTGGTCATCCACCCCGGAAGATTTCACGGACCGGATGGCACAGGAATACGAAAAATTCTGGGAAAAGCGGGACAAAAAACTGGAGGATGTGGGACTGAGCCGTGTTGAGGTGTCGACACTCGCTTCGCTGGTGGATGAGGAGACCCTCTACGATGAAGAAAATGAACGCGTGGCAGGTGTCTACATGAACCGGATCCAAATGGGAATGGCACTGCAATCGTGCCCGACCCTGAAATTCGCGTTGAATGACTGGACCATTACCCGTGTGCTGCATGAGTACAAGCAGGTGGAATCGATGTACAATACATACAAGCACAAGGGATTGCCACCGGGTCCGATCACCATTCCATCGGTATCTGCCATTGATGGCGTGTTGAATTACGAAGACCACAATTACATCTACATGTGTGCAAAAGATGATTTCAGCGGGAAGCATGCCTTTGCCAGGACCCTGAAGCAGCACAATGAAAATGCAGCAGCGTATCAGCGCGAGCTGAACAAGCGGAAGATTTACAGGTAAACCAGGATTTTCAGCAGGAAGGCTGCGGCCGGACCGGGATGGAGTTTTTGGAGGTCATCCCCCGGTCCAACCAGGGATGGAGTTTTTGGAGGACAACTGCCGGTTAAACGACGTGGGAGCGGCATCCTGTCCGGATACGACAGTTACATTCGGGAAAGGTATTGCTGCGTAAATTGTTCTTTGCAGATACATGTTTATAAATTAACTGATCAGTGTTACTTCGCGGTCCAGCGTGATGCCGAATTGTTCCAGGATGTCCAGGCGTATTTTTTCTGAAAAATCGAAAATCTGTCGTCCCGTGGCGTTGCCGTAATTGACAATGACCAGGGGTTGTTTGGGCCAGGTGCCGACATCTCCCTCTCGTTTTCCTTTCCAGCCGGCGGTTTCGATGAGCCAGGCAGCGGGAATCTTCACACGACCGGTGCCGGTGGGGTAGTTTGGGGCGGCTGCATAGCGGGACCGCAATATTTCAAATTCATTGGCAGCTATTACCGGGTTTTTGAAAAAGCTGCCCGCGTTGCCTGTTTCGCAGGGATCAGGAAGTTTGCTGTTGCGGATATCAATGATGGTCTCCCTGAGGTTATGCAGGTCCTGTGTTCCGCGTTGGATGAACAATTCTTTCACATTGCCGTAATCCAGCAGCAGGGGGGCGTTTTTTTTCAGGCTGAATACCACGGCCGTGACGATGTATTTCCCGGGCTCGCCATGCTTGAATATACTGTCGCGGTAACCAAACCCGCATGCGGTATTGGAAATTACTTCCGGTTGCATGTTCTTTGTATTGATCACTTCCACCCAGGCAATGATGTCTTTTGCTTCCACACCATAGGCCCCTATATTCTGCACTGGTGCGGCGCCAACAGATCCCGGGATCAGAGAGAGATTTTCGGCACCATACCACTGCTGTTCCACACAATGCGCAACAAACCGGTCCCAGTTTTCGCCGGCACCTGCCTTCACCAGTACCTCTGTGGCCGCGTCATCCACCACTGTTATACCTTTGACCAGGGGATGAATAATGAGGCCTTCGAAATCCCCTGTAAAGAGCAGGTTCGAACCTTCCCCCGTGATGTAATATTTCCAGTTTCTCTCCCTGGCATGTGTTATTGCAAATACCAGCGCTTCGGCAGTTGTGGGTTCCGCATACCATGCCGCTGCAATATTCACACCGAAAGTAGTGTTATCTTTTAGGGAATAGTTGTCGTGGATCTTCAGCATGCTGTTTGATTATGGACCAAAGATAACCAACCTCGGAGAATATTTCTATCTTAGTGAGAAGTGAAAAATATAATTATCACCGTGATCAATGACCTGGTGACAGACCAGCGGGTGCACAGGATGGCCGGCACCCTGGTCCGCCAGGGATACCGGGTTCAGCTCGTGGGCAGAAAACTGCCGGGAAGCCTGCCAGTGGAATCTTTGTTTCCTTTGGTATCGAAGGATCCTGCGCCTCCGGCTGGTGCTGCGGATATTTTTAATGTTGCTGGTCCTGTTGACCCCGGGACCCCGGCAGATGCGGCTGATGCAGTTGTTCCTGTTGACCCCGGGACCCCGGCAGATGTTGCTGATGCAGTTGTTCCTGAGGACGCGGGAGCCTCAGTGGATGCTGTTGATGTTGCTGGTCCCGTGGACCCGGGAGCCTCAGTGGATGCTGTTGATGTTGCTGGTCCCGTGGACCCGGGTATGTTCAGGATAAAGAGATTTCGGATGCTGTTTAAAAGGGGGCCGCTGTTTTATGCTTTCTACAACCTGCGGCTTTTTTTCTTCCTGTTGTTCCGGCGCAGACCGGTCATGCTGGTATCGGTAGACCTGGACACGCTTGCAGCCGGTTATCTGGTCAGCAAGCTGCGCAATATTCCATTGCTCTACGACAGTCATGAATATTTCACCGAAGTCCCTGAGCTGGTGGATCGTCCGCTCGTGAAACGTACCTGGGAGCGTATTGAAGGAATGATTGTTTCCAGGCTCAGGGCAGGGATTGCAGTAAGTGATTCTATTGCTGAAGTTTACAGGGAGAAGTACGGTGTGGAATTCAGAACCATCAGGAACGTTCCGGTTTCCATGAACCCCGGGGTTTTTCCGGAGCTCCGGGACGCGTACCCTTCAGCATACAAACTCATATACCAGGGTGCACTGAACCGGGGGCGTGGTATTGAGCTGATGATTGAGGCGATGCGTTACATTCCCGATGTGCTGCTGTTTGTGGTGGGGGACGGAGATGTCAGGACAACTTTGCAGGCCATGGTGCACAGGTTGAAGCTGACTGACCGGGTGGTTTTTCCCGGGCGCATACCGCCGCGTCGGTTGGCGGGGCTCACGGCGCAATGTGACCTGGGTTTTTCCCTGGAAGAGGACCTGGGACTGAATTACAGGATGGCCCTGCCCAATAAGATTTTTGATTACATACAGGCGCGGGTACCTGTGCTTTGTTCGGATCTGCCTGAGATGGCGGCGCTCGTGGAACAATACGGAGTGGGGGAGGTTTGCGGGGAGCGGTCACCGCAGGCGCTTGCGGGGCAGGTAAGGGAAATTTTGAAAAACGTTGAGAAACGGAACCGCTGGAAGGAGCAACTGGACAAGGCTGCCAGGGAATTGTGCTGGGAGCGGGAGGAGCAACAACTTGTGGTGCTGATGGATGAATTGCTGGGGAAAGGATGAACATTTGCCTTGATCAGGGCGATGCGCTGATCATTAACAATTTATCCTATTGTGCGTTATAAGAGAACTTAGATAACCATGAAAAGAACCGTGACAGCGTGAGTGGTATACCCGGTGGTGCACAATGCATTTTCTTTAGTGGGTATTGCCGGTTCACTGTTATGGCTGGGTCCGTCGGACCATTAAAACTAAAAATAAACTGATGAAAAAAATTATTGCTGCAGGTATTATCATTTCAATTGTTGCAACAACGTGGGCGCAAGTTGAGTTCAGGGAGATTGTATCGTCCGAAGATATGGACAAAGTCTGGGAAGATGCCGGCAAATTGAACAAGCCGGTATTCGTGGACATCTATGCCACCTGGTGTGGTCCGTGCAAATGGATGGATGCCAATGTGTTTGCTGCTGAGGAGGCCGGAAACTACATGAACCGGGAGTTCATCAACGTGAAGATGGATGGTGAATCGGATTTTGGTCGTGTATTTGCGCTGCAGAGCGGACTGAGCGCCTATCCCTCGTTTTTCCTGTACAATTCCGGGCAGAAGCTGATGAATACGATGGTAGGTGCCAAGCCCTGGGAGGAATTAAAGCCCCAGCTTGTTACCACGCTGGAATATTACCCGGTACTGGAGGTGTTGCAGAATAAATTCGAATCGGGTCTGCTTGACCGAGAGGAGTATCCTCGTTTTGCCAGGGCATTGCGGGAGATGGGAAAGGAGGAATACGGGACTGCAGTGGCCGGAACATACCGGGAGAAATATATTTCCGGGACTGACTGGTCACCCATGGACCTTGAGGTGATGGCATTTTATACTGAACAGCAAACGGAGAACTGGAGCCGCCTGGTAGCGGATATCCCTGAGCTGAAAGCGACGCTGGGGGATGAGCTCGAGTACTTTATTGACCGGGCCCTCACCGCGTCGATCGAATTGGCTGTGGAGATGAATGATATCACCCCGGTGAAGGAATTCAATGAGCTATTGCCGGAATTGGCAGCTGGCACTTCACTGGATCCGGTTGAGATGAAATCCAGGTCGCATGTCTATTTTTACCATTATACCGGTCAGTTCGATGAGATGATCGCATATATTGACAGGGAATATGAGGCCAGTCACAAAGGGGACCACGAGTGGCTTTTCAATGCGGCTGCCAATGCAGTGTTCCTGGATCCGCAGAATGAACCTGTGGCTGAGAAGGGACTGGAATGGTTCAGTACCTGTCTCGGGCTTCACAAATCGCACGAGTACTTTTACCACCTTGCACTTTGCCAGTATTTTACCGGTTCCCCGGGGCTTGCTGTTGGCAGCCTGAAGCAATCGCTGGAGTATGCGGAGGACCCTGAGGCGATCGCCACTACCGAACGCATCATTCAGCAGGTAGAGGAGGAGCTTGCCCGGCAGTAGTTCGTATATATATATTAATAGTTCTTTTATTACATATTAATATCACTATATAAATATATATATTACTCAGACGCTGCAAATGTTGTTTAAGTCAGGATTTCGGGGTGCTGATCTCCTGTAGTTCGTCTGATTCCCAGGTAAGTTTAGGAGCGTCCATGTTCATGATGTGGATCATGGCCCGCGCCACATTCTCAGTGCGGATGCCCCGGTATTTTTGAAGCTTGCCTTTCATGGCCCAGCCCAGTGCCTTGTCAAGTACCTTTCCTGCTTCTTCACCGAACCTGAATTCGTCCCTGTCGGAAAGCAGCAGGGATGGTCTGACGATGGCCAGTCGTTTAAAGTCATACTGGATCACCTGTTCCTCCATTTCGGTTTTTACAGCAAGGTAGAACCCGGTTTTTTTACTTCCGGCACCGATAGAGCTGATCACGATAAAGCCTTCGACCCCGTTTCGGCTCGCGATCCTGGCGAGGTTGACCGGCATATCGAGGTCCACTTTCCTGAATGCCTCCCTGCTCCCGGCCTTCCTGCTGGTGGTTCCGACACAGCAGAACAGCTCATCTCCCCTGATTTTCCCGGCAATCCTGTCAAGGTCGGAAAGCGTATCGAGGATGACCTTGAGTTTCGGATGCTCAATGGGAATCACCTTTCTTGAGAAGACCACGATTTTGTCATAACGGTGGTCATTGATCAGCAGGTGCAGGACCTCCTGACCCACTGCGCCGGTGGCACCAAAGAGCAGTGCTGTTTTTCCTATCTGTTCCATTTTATTAACCTGGTTGAATCCTCCTGTGTGTTCCGCTTTGGCGGACGATCAGGAAGAGGTTTAACTGGCTTCTCCGGGTTCACAGGCCCGGTTCCCCGGAGTTCTGCTCCGAAATGATGCGTTCAGGGTTCCTGCTCTGAGGTATCATAGCATTTATTTTCAGAGGCATCATCCTGAAGTATTTCAAAGCGCGTAATTCTGAATTCTTTTCATTACCCAGCTCTGTCGTCCCCGGTATTCCTGGAGTCCCGGCAATGTTACCCCCGGTATTCCTACAGGTCCAGCAGGACCTTTTCCTGGTCCTGTGGTCCGAAGAGCATGGAGGTGGGGTTTTCTATAAATTCCTTTACGGTTTTCAGGAACCCGACAGAGTCCCGGCCATCGATCACCCGGTGGTCGTAACTGAGGGCGATGTACATCATGGGGCGGATTTCCACTTTTCCATTCAAGGCAACGGGTCTGTCGATGATATTGTGCATTCCCAGGATCGCTGACTGTGGTGGGTTGAGAATGGGTGTACTCAGCATGGATCCGAATATTCCGCCGTTGGTGATGGTGAAAGTTCCACCGGATAACTCATCCATGGAAATCCTGTTTTTCCGGGCCCTGCCCGCGATCTCCATGATCTGCTGTTCGATTTCCGCCAGGCCCAGTGTTTCTGTATTCCTGATGATCGGGACCATCAGTCCTTTATCGGTCTGTACGGCAATCCCCACATCGCAGTATGCCGGTGTAACAATTTCGTTCTCATCGAGGAAGGAGTTTACATTGGGAAATTGCTGCAGGGCCATGGTCACCGCCTTGGTGAAAAACGACATGAACCCGAGTTTGATCCCGTGTTTTTCAACGAACCTGTCCTGGTATTTCTTCCGCAGCGCCATAATTTCGCTCATATCAGCTTCATTGAAGGTCGTGAGCATGGCTGTTTCGTTGTTTACAGCCACCAGGCGTTCGCTGATCTTTTTACGAAGCTGGCTCATACCGGTCCGCTGCTGTTCCCTCGAAACCTCTTTTTTACTGAATGTCCCGGTGGCCGGGGTGCCCCCCCTTTCTTTTACAGCCTGTACATCAGCAGATGAGATCTTACGCAGACCATTGATAATGTCATCAATGTTCCATCCTTCCTCCTCCATCATTTTCCTGGCAACCGGAGTGGTTTTTGCCTGGGTATATTCAGCAGCGGAGGTTTGCTTGCTGCCGGAGCCGGTCAGCTGCTTTTTTTTATCCTCCTGTTTTTCCTCCCGGTCCTGCGTTTTTTCTCCGCCACCCTGCTTCTTTTCCGCGTCTTCCTTGTTTCCATCTGCGCCATTTGTTTCCTGGTCGCCAGGCGTTTCTTTTTTATTCCCCTCAGCTGAAGTATCGATTTTGCAGGCCACATCGCCCACCTTGAGTGTATCGCCCACTTCGGCCAGCAGTTCTATTTTTCCGCCTTTTTCGGCAATGAGTGGTAGCGTTGCTTTTTCGGATTCGATCTCGCCTACTTCCTGGTCTTTCTCAACCTGCTCGCCATTCTCCACGAACCAGCTGGCAAGTTCGACTTCTGTGATGGATTCTCCCGGACTGGGTATTTTTATTTCAATGGTCATGATCGCTGTTATTAGGACTTCCCTTTTTCGTCAAAATAGTAATGTTGTTTCAGAATCTCTTTTCTTGATCCGCCAATAACGCATTGCAATCCGCAATATACATTCTGCAGTTCACAGGTACATTCCCTGAATACTTTTTCGATGAGTTCGTCCTGGCCGATTTCATGGATCTTGAAAAGACCTGTTGCCGGACTTCCTGATGCCAGACGGGTAACAGGGACCACATCGTACTCCTTCATCTTGTTTTGAATGTAGTACCAGGGGCCCATGTTTTCGGGTTCTTCCTGTACCCAGAGGGTCAGCATGTTATTGGAATATTTCCGGATGATCTTTTTGACCTCTTCAGCTGGGAAAGGATGCAGCTGTTCCAGGCGGATCAGGGCGATATCCTTTACGCCGAGTTCTTCTTTTCTTTTGAGAAGGTCGTAATAGATTTTGCCGCTGCAGAATACAACGCGCCGCACCTCTTTACGTTCCGTATCCGCATCATCGATCAGGGGCAGGAACCCGCCTTTCTGGAAGTCCTCCATTTTGGACACACATTTCGGATGCCGCAGGAGGCTTTTTGGGGTAAAAATGACCAGGGGTACACGTGAGGGTTTCTTCATATGTCGCCTGAGGAGGTGGAAGAGGTTGGCCGGTGTGGTGACATTGGCCAGGTGCATGTTGTTGTTTGCGGCCATGTTCAGGAACCGCTCGATCCTGGCGCTGGAGTGTTCGGGACCCTGTCCTTCAAAACCATGGGGCAGGTAGAGCACCAGTCCGTTCATTACGCCCCACTTTTCTTCTGCGCTGCTGATATACTGGTCCACAATTACCTGGGCAACATTGAAGAAGTCGCCGAACTGAGCTTCCCAGATGGTGAGTGTATTGGGGGTCACCATGGCGTATCCGTATTCAAATCCCAGCACCCCGTATTCATTGAGAGGTGAGTTATAGATGTTGAATTTTGCCTGCTTGTCGGAAAGGTGGTGCAGCGGGATATAATTCTCATCAGAATCCTCGATGACCAGTCCGGCATGCCGGTGGCTGAACGTTCCCCGCATACTATCCTGTCCGCTGATCCTCACCGGGTGTCCGTCGAGCAGCAAGGTTGCATAGGCCAGTTGTTCACCGAGTGCCCAGTCGAGCCGGTCCTCCCGGATCATCTTGCGGCGCTCGTTGAAGAGTTTCTTTGTTTTTGAGATGAAGGTATATTCATCCGGCAGGGTATTTACCTGGTTGGCGACCATGGTCAGCAATTCACCATCAACACCTGTTTCGATTGTTGATGTGAAATCAACCTCATGTGCATATTTGAAACCGGCCCATTCTTCTTTCAGGAATTGCGGGATGACCACTTTTTTCATTTCCCGTGCTTTTTCAAGGCACTTCTCCAGTTCCTCGTCGAGTGCATCTTCCGCATTCTTTGCTTCATCAGGGGAGAGCACTCCTTCTTCAGCAAGTTGTTTTTTGTAGATATCACGGGGATTCGGATGGTTGGCAATGGCTTTGTAGAGCAGGGGCTGTGTGAAGCGGGGCTCATCTCCCTCGTTATGACCATATTTCCTGTACGCCAGTATATCGATGAACACATCGGTATGGAAGGTCTGCCTGTAATCGACTGCCATCCGCACCACGTGCACCAGTGCCTCCGCATCGTCGCCGTTTACATGGAAGATCGGCGATTTGGTCACTTTGCCCACATCGGTGCAATAGGTGCTTGACCGGGCATCGAGGTAGCTGGTGGTAAAACCCACCTGGTTGTTGATCACAATATGGATGGTTCCCCCGGTCTTGTATCCGTTCAGCTCCGACATCTGGATAACCTCGTAAACCACACCCTGTCCGGCGATGGCGGCATCGCCATGTATGACAATGGGAATGAGCCTGTTGTTGTCCCAGTCGTGCTGTTGCTCGATCATGGCCCTTGCAATTCCCTGGATGACCGGGGTGGAGGATTCCAGGTGCGAGGGATTGGGTGTGAGGTTCAGGGTAACTTCTTTCCCATCCGGAATTTTGATTGTATTCCCGTAGCCAAGGTGGTATTTCACATCGCCAAGGGCGATGGACTCTTCATATTCTTCGCCTTCGAACTCCTTGAAGATATTGCTGGCAGGTTTTTGCAGCACATTGGCAAGGACATTCAGCCTGCCCCGGTGTGCCATGGCAATGGTATATTCCTTAACGCCTTTTTCCGCACCGCGTTCGATAAGTTTATTGAGTGCTGGGATCAGGATCTCGGCGCCTTCGATGGAGAATCGTTTTTGCCCGACAAATTTTTTATGAATGAATTTTTCGAATCCCACTGCATTTTTGAGGTGGTGGTAAATATCAAGCTTTTCTTCCCTGGAGAATTTGGTCGAATTCTGGGTACTTTCGATACGGTGTTGCAGCCAGTTGATTTTGTCGGGTTTCCGGATAAACATGAATTCCGAACCTATTTCGGTGCAATAGGTTTTTTCCAGGTATTCAACGATAGTGGATAGTTTGGTCTTTCCGATCCCAATTTCTTTTCCCGCGTGAAATTCCGTGTCGATGTCCTTTTCTGACAGGTCATAATTTTCAAGGTCAAGGGTGGGGAAATATTTTCTGCGCGTTCTTACGGGGTTGGTATTGGTGAACAGGTGTCCGCGCTTCCTGTAGCCGTTGATCAGGTTGATCACCTTGAATTCCTTGTCGAAGGCATCTGAAAATTCACCATTGAACTGGGTGCGGGCGAATTCAAAACCTTCAAAAAACCGCTGCCATGTGCTTTCGACTGAATCCGGGTCATTCTTATACTGCCTGTACATCTGGTCGATTACAGCAATATCAATGTTGCCCATATATGAGAATTTGTCCATTGTTATTGGGGCGTTTCCTTACCCTCCTCAAAGGTATTGATTTATAAAATTGCAAAAATCAGAAATTCAATTATTGTTACTGTTTGTTTAACGTTGCAAAGCGTTCCCCTCATCAACCACTTTTTTGCAAGTACAAGTTATGTTTGAAACAGCTTTGCCATGTATTTTGTTTGATATGAAGGGGGAAGGTGTTGTTTAATATTTCGTTTCAAAGCATTTTTATATTATTTTCGCAATCGAATGATGACAGGACAATCATAAATACCCACCAAAAAGCAATCAAAAAATTATGAAAATTGGCATTCTAAAAGAGTCTGCAGGCGAAAACAGGGTAGCGATGCTTCCCGACAGTGTAAAGGCGCTTGTTGATCTTAAGGCATCTGTATTGGTTGAAAAAGGTGCCGGAACAGCAGCATCTTCGGCTGATCCCCTGTATGAGGAAGCGGGAGCAAAGATCGCTTCCAGGGCAGATGTGATCAGTAATTCGGACCTCATCGCTATGGTGAATGGCCCCGAAGCGGCAGAAGTGGAGAAGCTGGGCAAAGGCAAAGTTGTTGTGGCCGGTGTGAATCCGCTCAGCAATCATGACCTGGTAAAGACCTATGCAGACGCAGAAGTGACATTGTTCAGCCTGGATGTGATACCGCGCACCACGCGGGCCCAGGCCATGGATATTCTCTCTTCGCAGGCAACCGTTGCAGGGTACAAGGCAGTGCTTGATGCGGCATCCAGGTTGTCGGGATTCCTTCCCATGTTCATGTCAGCAGCCGGGACGATCAAGCCCTCGAAGGTTTTGGTGCTTGGTGCGGGGGTTGCCGGTTTACAAGCGATCGCGACGGCCAGGAAGCTGGGAGCTGTTGTGTTTGCCTTTGATGTGCGCTCCGCGGTAAAGGAAGAAGTCCAGAGTCTTGGTGCCAAATTCATCGAGGTGGAAGGAGCGAAGGATGATGCTGCTGCAGGTGGTTATGCGGTGGAGCAGACCGATGAGTTCAAGGAGCGCCAGAAACAGATGGTACACGAATATTGCACTAAATCGGATATCGTGATATGTACTGCACAAATTCCCGGAAGAACAGCCCCTCTGCTGGTTACAAAGGAATCGGTGCAAGCCATGGCTCCCGGATCTGTAATTATTGATCTGGCTGCTTCGACAGGTGGTAACTGTGAGCTGACAAAAAATAATGAAGTTGTGGTGGAACATGACGTGGTCATTGTGGGTGAATCAAACTATCCTTCGGGTATGCCCAGGGATGCCAGCCAGATGTTTGGAAAGAACATGCTTAATTTTTTGAAGCTGCTCATTGGCGAAGAGGGAGAAATGAACCTGAACATGGAGGATGAGCTGGTGAGCGGTACCCTGGTTACCATGGAAAAAGAGATCAGGCACGAACGCGTTAAGGAATTTATGAATTTGTAAACTAATAGGTTATGGACGGAATACTGGATTTTTTCTACACGAATAAAGAGGCAATATTTATTATTGCCCTGACGATCTTCCTCGGCATTGAGGTGATCTCGAATGTACCTTCGGTGTTGCATACCCCATTGATGTCGGGTGCAAATGCAATCAGTGGGGTGATCATCATAGGCGGTATCATCCTGGTTGGTCATGCCGACCTGGAAAACCTTAAAGAGGGGTCGCATCTTCTGAACCTGATACTGGGCATCTTTGCCTTGTTGTTCGGAACCCTGAATGTAGTGGGAGGTTTTGTTGTTACCGACAGAATGCTTGAAATGTTTAAAAAGAAAAAAAAGTAAGCCGAGAGAATTATGAATACACTCACAGACACAATATCCAACGGAGATAAAATACTGGAATTCAGTTATCTCCTTGCAGCGATCTTTTTTGTAATCGGACTTAAACTGTTGAGTCACCCTGAAAGTGCCAGGAAGGGAAATCTCTGGGCTGCTGCCGGTATGCTGCTGGCAATGATCACAACGATGTTCCTGCACAGGGAGGGTACTCCGCTTGTGCGCATCCCGTCCGGAAACCTTGCCATCATACTCGTGGCCATTGTGGTCGGTTCGGTGGTTGGTGCAGTGATTGCCCGCCGGGTGAAAATGACCGCCATGCCGCAGTTGGTTTCACTTTTTAATGCAAGTGGAGGAGCTGCATCGGCACTGGTTGCACTGATCGAGTTTTCAAATCCGGACAACCAATCAGCCCTGGTTACATTGCTGGGACTGGTGATCGGCGCGATTGCATTCAGCGGTAGTATGATCGCATTTGGAAAGCTGAATGGAAATATCAAGGACATCTTTGCGGGTTGGATGAGTTATGTTAACCTGCTATTTATGGCCGCAGTGGTTGCCGGGGTGGTATTCCTGATGGTAACTAATGCTCCTGTGGAAACACAACAGGTAATGGTGTATGCATTGCTGGGTATCGCGCTTATATATGGTGTGACCTTCGTAATGCCCATCGGTGGTGCAGATATGCCGGTAGTGATCTCATTGTTAAACAGTCTTACTGGAATAGCAGCTGCGATGGCAGGTTTCATTTACCAGAACCAGGCCATGATCCTGGGCGGAATCTTTGTAGGTGCTGCCGGTATGATCCTGACGTTGCTGATGTGTAAGGCAATGAACAGGTCGTTACTGAATGTAATCATCGGCGCTTTCGGTGGCGGTGGCGCAGCCTCAGACAGGGAGGCGGGAACGGTGAAAGAAGTCTCTGTTACCGATGCTGCTGTTTTACTGAGTTATTCCTCCAAGGTCGTGATTGTACCGGGGTACGGACTGGCTGTTGCGCAGGCACAGCATGTGTGCAACGAGATGGGGAAACTGCTTGAAGCCAATGGCGTGGAAGTGAAATACGCCATTCATCCCGTGGCAGGGCGGATGCCCGGACATATGAACGTATTGCTTGCTGAAGCAGACGTGCCATACGACAAGCTGGTGGAGATGGATGAGATCAATCCTGATATGCCGAACACGGATGTGGTGGTGGTTATTGGTGCCAATGACGTTGTAAATCCTGCTTCGCTGGATGATCCCTCGAGTCCGATTTACGGTATGCCGATCATCAAGGCCCATGAAGCGAAAAATATTATCGTGATGAAGCGTGGTATGGGGAAAGGATATGCTGCCATCGAAAACTTCCTGTTTTATAACGAAAAAACCAGGATGCTTTTTGGAAATGCGAAAGACTCACTGCAGAAACTCGTTGCCGAGATCAAGAGTTTGTAGAAAATATATACAGTTTTTTGAAGGGAGGTACTGATGTGCCTCCTTTTTTTTTGCAAAACTGAGATTTATAATGTTTTTTGTTTATTACTTATCTGCTTTTATCCTACTATATCTCTCCTTAATCAAATTCGCCCGCAACTCTTTAGTTATTAACAACCTTAATGAGTGTTTCTTACGTAAAGGGAAGTTCTTTAATGATAATTTTGTAGAAATTTCCTTAAGGAAGATTACGTGTATTATATCGATGAAATGGTCAATTTTCAATTGAAAAAATTGAGTTAAGCACTCCGCAATTTGATTTTTAATAAGGATACCTGTCTGGACCAAGTGGTTAACAGCTCTATTTTTTCCAGAGCATGGGAGAAGTATCTTCTGACAATACTATTCACTTTTTCTTTCCTCTTTCTGATCACTTCGTCTGCAACAGGGCAGGAGAGTACGCGAAATGATTATACCGGTAACTGGCTGGATAACAATTCGTGGGTCGATGGCACCAATCCAGGTACTGCAGGCATCAATGTTGATGTAGAAATCTATGGATATATTATTCGATGGGGGGACCTCGATTTTAATCAGGGTGATTTAACTGTTAATGATACTCTGGTAATATACGGGAATCTTGAATTGGGAAATAATTCCGGATTAATACTTGGTGCAGACGGTTTACTGATTGTGTATGGGGATTTTAATTCAGCAAACCAGGTTGCAGTAGCAAGTGGCGGAACTATTATTGTAACAGGAACCTGGACCATGACAGGATCTGACACCCAGGGATCCTTTGATAATGATGGAGCACTCTATATCTTCAATCCGGGTGATGGTCTTAAAGACGGCCCTGGTTATACTGATATCAATTGTGATACTTGTGTTCAGGATTCAACAGATCTGGTGAACAGTGATGTCGGGGATTTTTTCTTTGGTGGATCTTTTTCGATCGAAACCTCAGGGCCTACATCTTTTTGTCCGGGAGGATCTGTTATACTTTCTACAATAGATACAGCAGGCAATTATCAATGGTACCAGGATGGGGTTGTCCTGACAGGAGAAACCGGATTTTCATATACTGCCACTTCAACTGGCAGTTACCGCGTGGAGTTTTACCTGTATGGGCAATATTTTCTTTTACCTGCTGTTTTTGTGGCTGTTGATACTGTTGCCCCGGTTATTGTAAGTTGTGCTGTTGACCAGAATCTCTCTTCAGGTCCATCTTGCGATGCCCTGGTACCTGATCTTACCGGAAGTGTCACAGTAACGGACAATTGTGATGTATCGCCCTTGATCACCCAATCACCTGCAGCGGGGACTTCTATTGGTGCCGGTGTAACCGTGGTGATTGTATCCGTAACTGATGCATCGGGAAATACTGCATCCTGCACAGCCAATATAACGGTTGTTGATGATGTATCTCCGATCCCAGATGTCGCCACCCTGCCAACTGTCACAGGCGAATGTTCTGCTACGATCGGGGCAGCCCCGACAGCCACGGATGCCTGCGCAGGAACGATTACAGGAACCACGTCAGACGCCCTGACCTATAATACCCAAGGTACCTACACTGTAACCTGGACTTATGATGATGGTAACGGCAATATCATCACCCAGGAGCAAACAGTCATTGTTGACGATGTCACAGCACCAGTCCCCGATGTAGCAACCCTTGCAGATGTAACCGCCGAATGTGAAGTTGCCGCACTTACTGCCCCGACCGCATCAGATAACTGTGGTGGAGCAGTCACGGTCACTAACAATGCCACGCTACCAATCACCGCTCAAGGCACCACGGTTGTTACCTGGACCTACACGGACGTGAACGGTAACAGCAGCACACAAAATCAGAATGTTGTTATCGATGATGTCACAGCACCAGTACCCGATGTAGCTACTTTACCAGATGTAACTGCTGAATGTGAAGTCACTTCACTTACAGCCCCGACAGCCACGGATGCCTGCGCAGGAACGATCACC
>JARGFP010000036.1 GCA_029210585.1 Bacteroidales bacterium | reverse complement strand
AGGGACTTAACCAAATTATTTCGACACTTATTTCATTGAAAATCAGATTTTTATGTTAAAGTTTAACGAACCATTGTAAATTTATATTAAATAATTTTCACTAGCTAATAATTTGATATAAAGATTTTCCCTTGTATTATGAATATTACTTCAGGTGATCTGAATTAATTATGAGCAAAGTATTCCTTTGTTGCGAGCACAGCCAAATTGCTGGAAATGCAAAGAGGTTTTTCTAATTCAGTTTAGGTAGGACTCGTGCACGAGTGTAATAGTTGATATTATGGATCAAGTTTTAATAGAAATAGTCTTTAGGGTTTGGTCTAAAGACGAATGAAAAACTGAAACATTACACAACGGCCCGGGAAATTATCTCCCGGGCCGTCTGCTTCAACCAACTACTACTATGAAAAGAAACACGCTGTTAGTGTTCGATGTTTTGTTTTCCTTTTGGGACCTGTTATTTCCGGATGACCCTGGCAAGTCCGGAGGTTCCGTCCCGGAAGTTCGCCCTGAGGATATAGATTCCGGGCGCAAGACCGGAGAGGTCAGCGGCGATAATACGCCCGGGTGTCTCCATGCCCGCTGTTCCCGGATCCGCTGTTCCCGGAACGGGAGTTCCCGGACCTGTGGCAACCTGACCTGTTGCGTCGAAGCTACTGACAAGTCGTCCGTTGAGGTCCCACAGGCGGAGCTGGTCTGCCTGTTTCCCGGTGGATATGTAGAGCTGATCTCCGGCGGGATTGGGGTAAACCGCGAGCAGCGGTCCTGAATGACCCGGATGATTATCAATGGTTGTGATCCGGGGTTGTTCCAGTTGTTTTGTTGTGTAGATCCTGAATGCACCAGCTTTCAGACTAATCTGCTCATTTACATCGGAGACCTCCATACTTTCCCCGCTAAAATAATCATACCAGGTTCCTGTCTGGCTGAAATTGGGATCAATGGATTGGGTGACGATATCGAAATTGCCGATGATGCGTACATCCATATCGGTATGGTTGAGTTCAATGCGTTTTGTTGCATTTGCAACATCCAGGTTGAAATCTTCTGTAGAAAATGCCGATTCCGATTGTTTAAGGGCTATGAGGGCAGCGAAAACATCATACACTCTTCTTCTGGTGGCATCCCTGAAATAATCCCACCTGATCGGCTTGTTGCCTACGCGCCCGTTGTAATCAATGCTGAAATCATATCCCACTTCTCCGAACTGCCAGATCATTTTCGGACCGGGGATGGTGAAGAAGAAGGCCGCGGAGAGTTTGATCCTGTCCAGTGCTGTAAAGATATCGGTCACATCATACGATCCGGAAGCATTCCCGTTTTCAAGGTTCCTGAACATCATCCGTTCTTCATCGTGACTTTCCATGTAGCCCACCACGTGTGGATCGTTCCAGCCCCTGTTCTTATAGGAGATCCAACCAAAGTCAGACGCATTGTTAACGTTGTAACCCATGGAAGCCTGGCTGTAGTTGTAGTTCAGGTTTCCCCAGAGCAACATGCCATCATTTGACAGGACAGTTTCTTCTGAATTGTCCGCCAGGTGTTCGAGGATCACATATGCCTCATTATTTACCTGCCAGATCTCATCGGCCATCCTTCTCAGCAGACTGATCCTGGATGCGTCATATGCCCAACCGTCTCCGGGGGTATTGGTAAATCCTTTTGTGAAATCAAACCGGAAACCATCGACATTGTAACTGGTGAGCCAGTGATGGTTGACACGGTCCACAAACGCCTGTGTTGCGCTGCTTTCATGGTCGAAATCGTATCCCCAGGAATAGGTCTGGTTGGGTGAATCCACATTGTACCAGGGATTTTCCGGCGTTACTTTGTAGGTATCCCTGTTGAGGTACAACTGAACAAGGGGAGACAACCCGTACGAGTGATTTAGGGTCATGTCAAGGATCACGGCAATGTCTCTGCCATGACAGGAGTCGATAAAGACTTTCAGGTCTTCTGCCGGTCCGTAATATTTGTCCGGGGCAAAATAAAAGGCAGGATTATATCCCCAGCTTTCGTTGCCTTCGAACTCGTTAACGGGCATAAGCTCGATGGCATTGACACCAAGTTTTGAAAAATAGTTAAGGGTGTCGGTAAGTGTATTCCAGTCGTGGGCTCCGATGAAATCCCTGACGAGCAGTTCATAGATGACAAGGTTCTCCTTTGCAGGTGGTATAAAACCGGTATTTTGCCATGTATAGGCAGTTTGTCCCGTTTGCAGTACGCTGGTCACACCGCTGGTATACTGCGAAGGATATGGTTTGAGATCAGGATAGGTTTCATTGCTGATCCACCCGTCGTTCCAGGGGTCCAGCACTTTTTCCGTATATGGGTCCGCTATACGGAAGGCTCCGTCCACAAGGTACTGGAAAGCATATTCCTTTCCGGGTTCAAGGTCATTCAGGGTGATCCACCAGTGCTCATTATCCCGTAGCATCCTGGCATCGGAACGTGGGGTCCAGTCATTGAAATCACCGATCACAAATACATTTTCCTTGCCTGGGGCATGGAGGACGAGCCGGACCGTCTGGTTATCGATGTAATTAATGCCATTTTCAGATCCTTCCGGCAGGAGTTGCTCCACCTGGCTTCCCAGTACATGGATGAAAACCGAATCGGCATCGGTTGCATCGGCAGCCGTGGCTGTCACTTTCAGCCAGTAATCGCCCGGTGTCGTGAAATCGAATGTATTCGTAATGGCGGATCCAGTGATGCTTTTTACAGATTGGTCATTCATGAATAGTTCAAGATCCGCACTTTCTGATGCCACTGCTTCGAACTGTACCTGGGTACCGGGATCGACGAGCAGGCTTTTGTCGGGGGTGACAATTGAGACATTAAATCCAGGTTCGAATACCTCCACAAATATATCGGCTCCACCGTCATCTTTTCCCTCGAGCGATGTGTCCCCGCTTCTGAACACGAAGGCCATGTGTGTAATGGTCTCATTTTCCGGAACACCATAATATTCCCTGATGCTGGGTGTGATTTGCAGGGAGTAGTAATCCGTGGATATCCTGGTCAGTTTGTATTTAGGAGCATTGTCTCCCCAGGAAGGGGCATATTTCCAGTCACGGGTATCATTGCTTGCTTCCGTGAGCACGCCGGTATGGGCATATACATCACCGGTAAACCCTTTCAGACCTGCTGTTCCAAGTGTTGCATCGTAATATACCGTTGCGCTTTCCGAGGCAATGGGTATTGCGGGATCGGTGGTAATGATCTGGGAATTTCCAATCTGGGTAACCAGTATACACAAAAGCAGGGAAGCAATATTTCTCATCTTCAATGTTAATTTAATTCAAGTACCAGACCTGTTTTAGCTGGTACAATTATTTTTCCTGTCAGATCCACTTCAGCGCCGGTAATTACATCTGTACCGCTTGTGCTTTGTCTGATCTGCTCCCGGAAGCGGACCGGATCGAGTTCTGCTTTTTCGCCGGTTTTATTCAGCAGAACCATGACCCTTTTTTGGTCATTGTACCGGCCATATACATATACGCCGTCCTCCGGAACATAATGGATCAACCTGCCTGTATGTATAACAGCATGCTGCTTTCGCCAGTTCAGCAGTTTTCTGAAAAATTCCTGAATTTCCTGCTGATCTTCCGTAAGTCCCTGTCCGGTAAATGCATTCACATTATCACCAGCCCATCCTCCGGGAAAGTCTTTCCTGATGTGTCCATGATGATTGCTCTCTTTGTGGGTCATCAGCACCTCCGATCCGTAGAAGATCTGTGGTATTCCGCGCGTGGTTAATATATAGGTAATCCCCAGTTTGTACAGGTCAGTATCCATTCCCACCTGCATGAAGAAGCGGGGCATGTCATGGTTATCTGGGAAAATGACCAGGTTATACGGGTCCGGATAGAGAAAATCATTGGACAGGGCATCGTAAAGTTTTTTCCAACCTGTGTTCCAGCCTTCTTCTTCTTCTGTCAGACTTTCCGAGAGTGCAGACTGGAGCGGGAAATCCATCATACTGGGAATTTCACCATCGTAACCGTCGTGATTGGTCTGGCCTTTCTGCCAGTAGCTGACGAGTCCCGGGTTGAGGCTCCATTCTTCCCCCACGATGTTGAAATCGGGATACTCTTTCAGCACCCGCTTGTTCCATGCGGCCATCATGTCCTTGTCGGGATACGGATAGGTGTCCATGCGTATACCGGCCAGTCCGGCATATTCGATCCACCAGATACTGTTTTGAATGAGATAATTGGCCAGAAATTTGTTCCGCTGATTGAGATCGGGCATGGAAGGAACAAACCAGCCATCCACCATTCCTTTCCTGTCATATTCAGAAGCATATGCGTCCTGGTTGACCGTGTGGACATGGTTGCTGATCGTGAAATCGTGAAATCCATTGATCCAGTCTTCAGTGGGGAGGTCCTCCATCCACCAATGCCTGGATCCGATATGGTTGAAGATCATGTCCATGATGATCTTAATATCCATTTCCGCGGCAATGGATGTCAATTCCCGGAACTGTTCATTGGTTCCATACCTGGGATCTACCTTATAGAAATCAGTGGTTGAATACCCATGGTACGATGAGCGGTCCATGTTGTTTTCAAGAAAGGGATTGAACCACACGGCAGTAAAGCCCATCTCCTGGATGTAATCCAGGTGATTGATGATGCCGCGGAGGTCGCCACCGTGGAGACCGGTTTTATCTGTTCTGTCCACTACCTCTTCACGCATTCCGGGAACAATATCATTCTCCGGATCACCATTGGCAAAGCGATCGGGCATGAGCAGGTACATGACATCGGAATTATCGAATCCATCGCGATCGGCTGAGCCGGGTTCGCGTTCTTCTAATGTGTAATCATAGGTTGAAATGGTACTGTCCGAATTGATGAATTCAATTGTGAAAGTTCCTGGAAGTGTATGATCATCAATAGTAAGATTGATGAAAAGGTAGTTCGGGTTTTCTACTTTTTCGATGGAGACCAGGTGAACGCCCGGATAATCAAAGACAACCCGGTCGTCTGCAATATCCGCCGCATACACCATTAACTGGAGTGTCGGGTTGTGCATTCCTGCCCACCAGTTTGGAGGTTCTACCCTTTGAATCTGTGCTTCGGCGAACAGGAAAGAGAAAAGGACTATATATAGGGTAAGCAGTGCTTTAAGCTGGATCATGAGTAGCAAGTATTTAGTTTACAATCAGGTGTTCTTTATCAGCCACTTTGCCGGAGACGAAATCCTCAGATGCTTCAGGACAGAAATAGGCATGTACCAGAAGCGCTCCGAAATGTATTCAGTGAATGTCAATGGAACAGAGGATTTTAAGATATAAAGAATTGTTAACGTTAGTTGTATAGATTATCGTGGATTTAATATTTAATTGCTGTAATACTGCTGGTAGCAGCAAAAGGTCTGTAAAAGTTAAAAAAAAGGCTGCCCGTTCAAGGACAGCCTTTTTCATAAAAAACCGATTAGTTTTTGGTAATGGTACCGGTTAACGTCCAGGGATTGAGTGTAATTGTATAATTTCCATCCTCAGCAATGGCAAAGTTTCCACCATCCTGTGCAAGTACACCCAGGTCGCCACCTAAATTAATGGCCCAGTCGTCATTGGCTCTGTATTTCCACTCACCAACCACGAGATCCAGTGTAACGGTAAATACACCGTTGCCTTCGTCCCAGGTCAGATCGGTGTCGTTGTCCCAGGCACCGGAAGTTGCATTACCGATAACACCCCATCTGTTTGCCGCATAGGTATATGTATTCGGCGTACTCAGGTTGAGTGTAACAGCATAGTCTGCTGCAACACCGGGAGACGGTATATTATCTCCACCTTCATTCAGGTTGGCATCACCCGTACTACTCCCGTAGTTGATGGCCCAATCGTCGTTGGCCCTGAATTTAAAGGCTCCGTCTGCTTTCAGGTTAACACCACCGATCCATATCTTGTGGTCGACGTCATAGGAAAGGTTGGTATCGGTATCCCAGCCGCCAGGTGTAGCATCACCAATGACACCCCAGTCGGTAAGTTCAAGGGAGTAGGTCATGTCGGTCAGGTTGGCACGGACCCTGTAATAGCCATCAGCTGCAACAGTAATATTACCTCCGGGATTGGTCAGGTTCCCGGAGCCGTCATCACCAAAGGTATGTGCATTGTCCCAGCTATGGTCTGTAACGAGTTTGATACCTCCTGTAGTGAGATATACATACCCTTCTGCCATACCGTTGCTACTTTCGGTCGATACAAGCATTTCAGCATTGTCGCTGTTGTCCCATCCGTTGTAGTCACCCACTACCCAGAAGGTGGTGATATCTGCCAGGGTGGTGAAGGTCACATCGTCGCCGTAAGAAGTGCCTGCGCTGTTGATTGCGTAAGCCCGCACATGGTAGGATGTGCTTAGTTCAAGTCCTGATACATCTACTGTAAAATCACCGATATCAGTAGCGGCATCTGCGATCTTGTTATCCGCTGTAGTGGGATCTTCATTCAGTCCCCATACAATGCCCCTCTCAGTTATTGTTCCTCCGCCATCACTTGAGAGAGAACCTGCAACGGTGGCACCTGTTTTTGAAATATTGGAGACCGCACCGGTAGCAACCGCGGGCAGGTCGACAAGTGTGGTAAAGGAAACTTCCGGGCCGTATCCTGTGCCGGCGCTGTTGGTGGCATATGAACGCACATAATATGTAGTATTGCCCAGCAATTCGGTGAGTTCGCTTGTAAATGCACCTGTACCGGATCCATCCTCAGTAATCTGATCTTCCGTGGTTGGATCCTGTTCGGTACTGTAGCAGATACCATACGCTGTCACTGCTGCACCCCCGGCGATGGTAACTTCACCACCCCCTGATGCCGAGTTCCCGGTGATATTGGTAATTTCTGCAGTTGTGAGTACGGGCACTATCGGTTTGGTGGTAAAGCTGAGGGTGTCTCCGTAAATGGCCGTGGTTCCATTCATGGCATAGGCACGAACATAATATTTCGTGGCATAATCCAGGTCACGGATCACCACGCTGTAGGCTGCATTGTCTGCGGTATCGGCATAAGTTACCTTATTTGATTCGATCGTCGGATCCTGGTCGATGTCATATACAACACCTTTCTCGGAGAATCCGTCACCTTCAGCGATCACAAAACCGGTGATCATGGCGGAGTCGGACCCGATATTTTCCACCCGCATTGTTGAGAGGGTCGGATCGAGCCTGAGTTCTTCCTCTTCCCTGGTACATCCGACAAAAATCATCGTACCCACCAGGAAGGATAACAAGCTGTTTTTCATTATATTCTTCATAAGATTTGTTTTAGCTGTTTTTGATGAATGTGACAGTTCCTGAGGAACCATTAAGCTTCAGGTGAATGGTATAGTTACCGGCTCCGGTTATAATGATGTTACCATTGCTGTCGGGCAATTCCAGCGTTCCCCCGTTGGCAGGAAGGTCCGTATCACCACCCGGTCCCCAGTTCACATCCCAGTTGCTGTTGAGCCTGAATTTCATAGGACCGGCAGGAAGATCCAGTGTTATGTACCAGCGTCCTTCTTCCGCATCAAAATCCATGGCATGATCCGGGTCACCTCCCCATCCGGTGAATTCACCAACAACGCCTACGCTATATGGAGATAGCTCATACGACAAATCATTTACGTTTACTGTAAGTGTATGCCAACCGGAAGCTTCCGGATCAATGGCGGCACCATCGTCAACCAGTGTACCATTGCTGCCACCGTAGGTAGTTTCGGTATCCGGATCATAGAGTGTAAATGCGCTTGCATCCTCCAGTTGAACCATTCCGGTATATACTCCGTCGCCTTTTGCAGACTGGATCTTCTGTTCAATTCCTGAATCGATCAGGTCGAGCCTCGGGAGGCCATAAACGGTAACCGTTGTTGAAACCACAATGGAAAAGTATTCC
Source organism: Bacteroidales bacterium (assembly GCA_029210585.1). GTDB lineage: Bacteria > Bacteroidota > Bacteroidia > Bacteroidales > M55B112. Next base: position 25,107 of record JARGFP010000036.1, on the reverse strand, counting down.
ATCGGATCTGTTCCGGTTCCGGGAGCCCCTGTACCCGCATCAACGACCAGTACTGCCCGGATACGCAGGTCTACGTCTGAGGTCTCATCTGCAGGAAAGTCTTCGAGCAGTATTGAATTCAGGTCACTCACTGCAATTTTGATCTCTTCAACGGTTGTCCCTGAATATAGCTGGGTAACTTCCTGGAAATTGTTTCCTGCCGGGCATGCCTGCAGTATATACGTTGCAGATGCGGTAAAGCCCGGGTCGACAACTGAGCCTTCGAAAACAAGGGTGTCGTTGGCATTGGTTCTTTCCAGCGTCAGATCAGGAACAGTAAGCAATGCCGGAGGAACCGGATCGGATGAGATCTTCACCATTTCGCCATCTTTTTCGCAACTATAGAAGATGGCAGATAGTCCGATCAATGTGAGAAATATCAATATTTTGCTTTTCATTTTTCTATTTTTTTATGGTTTAATAACCGGGATTGTTCGTACCGTTATAGTTGGGATTTGAAGAGACTTCATCCCCCGGAATGGGAAACAGGTCAAGATGGCTGGAGGTGGAAGTACCTTCAAAGGTTCCTCCTTTCCATTGCCAGTTGTAATTCCCGTTTGTAAACTGACCGAACCTGACCAGGTCTGTACGTCGATGTGCTTCGTAGTAGAATTCTTTTCCAAGCTCATCCAGCAGGAATTGATCATCTATATCGGCTGCCGTAACATTGCCGGAAGTGTTTCCGTAGGCTCTTTCGCGCAGCATATTGATATAGGGAACGGCTTCCGCGGTTCTGTCCAGCCTGTACAGTGCTTCTGCTTTCATGAGCAATGTTTCAGCATAACGGAATACCGGGAAATCGGTACAGGCATAAGCCGGGTTGTAATTGGCCGGCAGGGAGCCGTCGTGGTTCCTGGCGGTAAATTTGTATACCCCGATGCCGAAATTCCCGCTTGAAGATGCACTGGGTATGTCTATGCTCTGCTTTTGTCTCAGGAAGACCCTTCCATCCGGATTCGTGGCGAAGATGGTATCGGTTGCCGGGATGGGTACATCGCCGTAAGTGGCAATGGTATCCACCAGCACATCCAGGAAATCCTTGCGCGCACGGTTCCCGTTCCAGTTGGTATTCTCTGTGAGCCCGTGGTAATCTTCGGCACGGATATACTCCGCATCGCTGGAAGATTCGATGATGAACGTTGTACCCACGTATCCCTGTGTGTGGATGCCGTCCTGTTCCCAGGCAAAGATCATTTCGTTGTTGCTGTTGAAATCATTATCAGCACTGAAATTATGCCTGTAATCATTGGCCAGGGCGTATGCTTCACTGTCTTCCACCTTCTCACAATAAGTGATACAATCTTCCCACCGGGCTTCTCCCGTATACACTTCGGCATTCAGGTAGAGCCGTGCAAGCAACATCCATGCAGCGCCCTTGTCGGCCTGGGGATAGGAATATCCCGGCTCACCGAGCAGATCCTCTATCTCCAGTAATTCATCTTCAATATAGTTGAAGATTTCTTGCCGGGTCCCTATTTCGGGGAAGAATTTACCTACGCCGTCTGCTTCCGTTGTCAGCGGAAATTGTCCGAACAGGTCGATTGCCCAGTAGTAGGCAAGCGCTCTCAGGAAGCGGGCCTCTGCATTGTATACGACCACGTCAGGATCCGTGTTGTCCTGTGTAAGATTGATAAAGTCGTTAGCATAAGTAATACTCAGACTTAATCTCTGGTACAGAGCGGTCAGGAATGGGTTACTCGGGCTCCAGGTCTGGGTATTGAGATCAGCGATCCCCACATCTCCCCAGGCACATATCGCTTCATCGGTAGTGATCTCCTGGAGGTTCCAAAGTGCCCTCGTTGTAGTAAAAAAGTTCTCATCTGAAGCACTGATGTCTGCTCCACCATTGGCACCCTGTCCCGCGATAATAAAACTGGCATAAATCTTTCCCAGTACCTGTTGCATGTATACCGGGTCATCTGACAGGTTTCCAGCAAGGATATTGTCCGGATCCAGGGGCGTTACGTCAAGATCTTTCACACACGATGTGATCATCACTGCGGAAAGAATGACACCTATTATTAAACTTCTCTTGTTCATATCGTTATAATATTTTTTATTTTAATACGTCAGGTTAAAACCGATCAGGAATGTCCTTGGTCTCGGGTAGAAGTTATTATCAATTCCCCCGGGAACTTCCGGATCGATACCGCTGTACCTGGTAATGGTCACTGCATTCTGCACGGTAAAACTGACCCTTGCGCTCATTGTGTCGAATAAATTTTCAAAGGTATATCCTGCGCTGACGTTGTCGAGCTTCAGGAAGGAACCATTCTCAACGAAGTAGTCGCTGGTAAACTGGCGTTTCACAAATTTGGTATCGTCGAGGTATTTCGGGAAATTCTTCCAGTATCCGATCTGGTACATCTGGTCAAATGAAGCACCGGCGGCGACCTGGTTGTAGACATAATTTCCGATACTGGCCCTTGCAGAGGCAAGCAGGTCGAAGTTTTTATAATTGAACCGACCTGTAAAACCAAACAGGTAATCAGCTACCGGGTTGTGATAGATGTATTTATCATCATTGTCTCCGTTAACGGTACCCCCCTCACCGGAAAGGTCGACATACAATCCTTCAATCGGGTTGCCCTGCTGGTCGTACACCTGCTGGTTGACGAAGTAGGAGTAGGCAGGATATCCCACCCGGGTCACCTGTTTTTGTCCCGTAAAGGCGTCACCATAAAGAATGCCGATATATTCGGGATCTTCGGTAAGCAGCAGTTTGGTGATCTCGTTTACATTATAGGTAGCGTTGAATCCAAGGTTGAGGTTCATATCTTCAGTGGACAGAGGGATCAGGTTCAGGCCGAGTTCTACCCCCTTGTTCTCGAGGCTGCCCACATTGGTAAGCAGGGTGTTCGAGAAATTGCTTCCACTCGGGACGGTCACCGTATTCAGGAGATCTTCCGTCACACGCTGGTATATATCAAATGAACCATACACCCTTCCGTTGGAGAACGCATAATCAAGACCGATATTCTGCGTGGTTGTTTCCTCCCATTTGATATTCGGGTCGTATGCATTGGGTCGGAGTGTGGGAAGGAATGTACCACCGATCGGGTAATAGGATCCCTCTGAGGCAAGGATATACAATGCCTGGGCAGGGTAGTCATTTCCAATATCCTGCTGACCGGTGATCCCCCAGCTTGCCCGCAGTTTCAGGTCGGAGATGGCATCGACATTTTCCATGAAACTCTCTTCGCTGATTTTCCATGCGACAGCTGCCGACGGAAACAATCCCCAGCGGTTGCCCTCTGCAAAGCGCGAAGAACCATCATTACGAATGGTAGCCGTCATCAGGTACTTGTCATTGATGGAGTAATTGATCCTGCCAAAGAAAGAGACCAGGTAATTTTCTGTAATATATGAATTGCCTTCAGGCTGTACATAATTCGGATCTCCAACATCGAGCAATCCCCGTGTTGAGTCCCGGCCTTCACGCATAAAATGTTGCCAGGAATATCCGGCAGTGATATCAAGATTCTGACCCTCCGTAATGTCATTGTTATAATTGAGGTAGAATTCAATCAGGTCATTGGTGTTTTCAGAGCTGTAAACATTTTCCCTTCCGGTGAAGGTGCCTGTGAGGTTGGCATTTGTGGTTACCGGACGATTGTTGTGTCCTTCGCTCATGGCCCTGTCGGTGGCGACATTCAGATTGGCACGCATATCTGTCCAGAACGGCAGTGTGTAATCGGCCTGGATATTTGCAATGGCACGGTTCACCACAGACCGGTTATCCACTTCCAGCAGTTGTTCTACAGGGTTGGGAGTACCCAGGTTGGCACCGTAATTGGTCCACTGGAAATAGCCAGCAGAATTCGGATTCCCATCCATGATCGGTTGGGTTGGATCCATGTTGATCGCAGAACCCAGCGCCCCGGCATCGCCAAAATTGTGATTGGTATTCATCCCCTTGACATTGATGTTCAGTTTCAGGGCGTCGTTCAAGAGGCTGGGGGTGAGGTTAATTGATCCTGTAAGGCGCTGCATGTCAGTGTTGAGCATGATCCCCCTCTGATCGGTGTAACCGATAGATGCCCTGTAGGGCAAATTGTTGGCAGCGCCTGAAAAGCTTAAGTTATGGTCATGCGAAACGGATGTTCTGAACAGCTCCTGCTGCCAGTTGGTGTTCTCAGAACCCAGCAGTTCCAGGTTGTCCAGCCCATACAGGTTTCTCTTTTCAAATGCCAGCTGCCTGATCTCATCACCGGAATATACATCCAGAAACTCGATGGCACTTGATACTGCGGCATAACCATTATATGCCACCCGGAAGGGTTGACCTGCTTCACCAGTCTTGGTGGTGATGATTATTACACCATTCGAGGCCCTTGATCCATAGATGGCGGTTGCAGAGGCATCTTTCAGGATACTGATTGATTCGATGTCGTTCGGGTTGACAAAAGAGAGGAAATTCGCGCTTCCTGAAACGTTGCTGTTATCAATGGGAACACCATCTACGATGATCAACGGATCGTTGGAAGCGCGCAGTGAGGACCCTCCCCTGATCCTGATCGAAGTCCCGCTTCCCGGGGCCCCGGTGGGTGTTGTGATTACCACACCTGCGGTTTTACCCACCAGCAGTTCCTGGGTTGATGTGATTGCACCCCTGTTGAATTCGCGGGTGTCTACACTTACAACGGAACCGGTGGCATCAGATTTTTTAACTTTACCATAGCCGATAACGACTACTTCATCCAGTGCCTGTTTCTCTTCAGAAAGGGTAACATTCAAAACAGTTTGATCATTTACGGGTACTTCTTTTGTGGCATATCCTACAAATGAAAAAGAAAGCACTGCGCCTGGTTGAACTGTAAGGGTATAATTCCCATCAAAATCTGTTATCGTACCAAGTGTTGTTGCTTTAGCCACAACTGTAACACCAGGTAATGGCAGTCCACTTTCTTCGTCTGTGACTGTACCGGTGACGGTAATCACCTGTGCTGACACATAGAGAGGTAGTGCCAGCAAAGAGAACATCAGAAGTTTTCGGATAGTTCTAAATTTCTGCTTCATAGTTTTAAGTTTAAATAGTAATTAGGTAGATCTCTGAAATCAATTCCGATAAATATTTTCTTTGTAGTTTTAAAGGGGTTAAACATTTAATAGCATGGCAATTTAAGGAAAACTTAACGTGCGGGGTTTATTGGACAGCATCCAAACCGGTAAAAATCACCGCAATCGTTTCCGCAAACGTTTGCAATTGATGGTTTTGTTCAACTTTTTTATAGTCAGGATGATTCCCATGATTCATAATTCACGTGTTTACCCGGAACAAATCATCATAAATTCTGTATATTTATGAAGTCGAAATAAAGGAATGGCACAACCTGTTACCATAAAAGATATTGCCAGGGAGCTCGGGGTTTCCCCCTCCACTGTTTCGCGTGCGCTGAAGGATCATCCCGATATATCATCTTCCACCAAGCAGCAGGTGCGGGAGCTGGTCGACCGGCTGAAATACAAGCCCAATGCCATTGCACTCAGCCTGCGCAGCCAGAAGTCCAACACGATCAGCGTGATCGTGCCGCAGATCGTGCATCATTTCTTTTCATCTGTGATTTCCGGGATCGAGGATGTGGCCCAGCGGCACGGATACAATGTCATGATCTTCCAGTCCAACGAGCAGTACGAGCGGGAGGTGGCCATCACCCAGGCCATAGAATCCAACCGTGCCGAGGGCGTGCTGGTATCGATTTCCAAAACAACGAAGCATTACGGACACTTCAGGGAACTTACGGAAAAGGATTTTCCGCTGGTCTTCTTCGACCGTGTCTGCGAAGAGCTGGAAACCGACAAGGTGATCGTGGATGATTTCAACGGGGCGATGCATGCCGTGGAGTACCTGTTGAATACAGGTTGCCGCCGGGTTGCCCACCTGGCCGCTCCGCAACACCTGCTGATCGGATACCACCGTCAGCGCGGCTATATTTCCGCCCTGGAAAAGAACGGGATCGAAGTGGATGATGACCTGATCGTGAAATGCGATACCATCGGTGAGGCGGCCGAAGTGATCCCGAAGCTGATGGCACTGGCATATCCCCCGGATGCCATTTTTGCGGTGAACGATATGACCGCAGCCGGGACCATCATTGCGCTTAAGAAACTGAAATACCGGGTTCCGGAAGATGTGTCAGTGATCGGGTTCACCGACGGACTGGTTTCTACCGTGACCGACCCGCCGCTCACAACCGTCAGTCAGCATGGCTTCGAGATCGGCAAAAAGGCAGCGGAGATGCTCCTGGACCGGATCATGCACACGGATACGGTAAAGAAGCCCTATACCGAGGTAATCAAAACCGAATTGATCGTTCGCGGGACCACCAGACAGCCTGTGAACGCCTGATCTTCTTTTTTTTTATCCTTCCCGCAAACGTTTGCAATCTGATGTTTCGCACTATTTACAAGGCTTTCAGAAAAATTTATCAGACTAAAAATTTGTTTTGTAAGCTCTTTTTTTCATACATTTGGGCTGGACCAAGGTCCCTCCGATAAATAAATTTTAATGCAGATCTCTGAAATCACCGGAATGGTGGCCAGGGATTTTTTTGTACCCGCCTGTCAGCATTTCCAACATTTTAAAGTTTGTTTGAACAACACTGCGACCCGTGAAAACGATTTCCGGGGGACATCATAAATTTTGAAAACAATGATAAAGCCACGGCTCAGCTTCTGGCAGATCTGGAACATGAGTTTCGGATTTTTAGGGATCCAGTTTGGATTCGCACTGCAAAACGGGAATGTAAGCAGGATCTTCCAGACCCTGGGAGCAGAGATTGAGAACCTCCCGATCCTTTGGATTGCAGCGCCGGTGACCGGTCTGATCATTCAGCCGATCATCGGGCACATGAGTGACAATACCTGGACGCGGCTCGGACGTCGCCGTCCGTTTTTCCTGGTGGGAGCCATCCTGGCCTCCATTGCACTGATCATCATGCCCAACTCGCCTTACCTGTGGTTTGCAGCAGGGATGCTCTGGATCATGGATGCATCGATCAACGTGTCGATGGAACCTTTCCGCGCATTTGTGGGGGACATGATGCCGGATGACCAGCGGACCATCGGGTTCACCATGCAAAGCTTTTTCATCGGTATCGGTGCTTTTGTGGCTTCCTGGCTTCCGTACATTCTCACCAACTGGTTCAACATCTCCAATACCGCCCCGGAAGGACAGATTCCCGATACGGTCAAATTGTCATTTTACCTCGGGGGGGCGGTGTTCCTGCTGGCGGTGGGCTGGACGGTATTCCGGAGCAAGGAATATTCCCCGGAAGAGATGGCGGCATTTGAGGAAGAACGTTCCGGTGAGCAGCAGAGCATTCTCGCCGACAAAGTGCAGCCGGAGCCTCTCTCCACCTATCTGCGCAGAGGGATACTCTGGACAGTTGTGGGACTGGTCCTCGCCTTGCCGGTATTTTATTATGCACTTGATCAGAAGCTGTATGTACTGGCCGGGGGACTGATTCTTTTTGGCATCCTGCAGCTGGTTACCTCTGCTTTCGTTGCGCGGAGAAGGATCCAGAACGGTCTGGTGAGCATCATCACCGATCTTTACCGGATGCCCCCCACCATGGCACAGCTGGCGGTGGTACAGTTCTTCTCATGGTTTGCACTGTTCTCCATGTGGATCTACATGACCTCCGGGGTCACGGATCATTTGTACGGGACCACTGATCCGCGCTCTGACCTGTATGGTGAGGGTGCCAACCTGGTGAGCGGTATGATGGGATGGTACAACCTGTTTGCGGCGGGTTTCGGACTGGTGGTGCTGCCTTTCCTCGCAAAGCTTTTTAACAGGAAGATCACCCACTCCATTGCACTGATTGTAGGAGGGATCGGTCTGGCCTCCATCTATTTCCTGGGTGATCCGAAGCATATGATCTGGTCCATGGTTGGCGTGGGAATGGCATGGGCGAGCATTCTGGCAATGCCTTACGCGATTCTTACCGGTGCCCTGCCAGCAAAAAAGATGGGCGTGTACATGGGGATCTTCAATTTCTTTATCGTGATCCCGCAGATCGTCGCCGCCAGCATTCTCGGGTTCATGGTCAAAACGTTGTTCGACAGCCACAGCATCTATGCATTGCTGGTGGGTGGAGCCTCGCTTGTTCTGGCGGCTATCCTGGTGGTGTTTGTGAAAGATGTGAAAAGATGACAGATCAGGGCAGTGATTGTTACATATTAACGGACAGGAATTATGAATAGTTACTATAGTGTTGAAGAGTGGAGCGTAGTGGAGGAACAATTCGATCCTTCCATGCAGGAAGCTGCGGAAAGCATATTCAGCCAGGGAAACGGACGCATGGGTCAGCGGGCCAATTTCGAGGAGGCCTATTCGGGTGAAAGCCTGCAGGGCAACTATATTGCAGGTGTATATTATCCCGACAAAACCCGGGTGGGGTGGTGGAAAAACGGGTATCCTGAATTTTTCGCCAAGGTGCTGAATGCACCCAACTGGATCGGGATCGATATCACCATAGACGGAACGCAGCTGGACCTGCACAACATGGAGGTATTGCAATTCAGGAGGGTGCTGAACATGAAACACGGTTTTCTGGAGCGCACCTTCAGGGTAAAGCTCGACGGCCTGCGGCAGGTGGAGGTGCGAACAAAACGTTTTCTGAGTATCGTGGACGATGAGATCGGGGCGATTCGGTATACGGTGACACCGTTGAATTTTGATGCAACAATCGCCTTCACGCCATATCTCGACGGCAACGTGCACAACCGGGATTCCAACTACGACGAATTTTTCTGGAAACATATCGAAAGTACTACAGCGGCCGGTGCGCTTTACCTGGTTTCCGAAACACGCAAATCGGGCTTCCGGGTTGCTTTTGCCACCAGGTATGAGCTGTTTGTCGATGGCGCGCTGCAGCAGCAGGATCCCGAAGTGATCAGCAAGGAGGGTTACGGGGCCAACCGCCTCGAACTATCTGTTCCTGAAGGCAAGGATGCCACAATGTACAAGTACGGGTCGGTGGTCTCCTCGCTGAATTATGCAAAGGAGGAACTGGCTGCGGCCAGTCGCAAAAGCATTGACAGGGCTTTTGCACAGAAGTTCGACAAGCTGTTTTCGGAGCATACCAGGAAATGGGAAGAGCACTGGTCGCACTCCGATATTGTCATTGAGGGAGACCCGAAGGCGCAACAGGCGATCCGGTTCAACATCTTCCACCTGAACCAGACCTATTCAGGAAAGGATGAACGGCTGAACATCGGTCCCAAGGGGTTTACGGGTGAAAAATATGGCGGAAGCACCTACTGGGATACAGAAGCATTTTTGATACCATTTTACCTGAGTTCGGCTCCCCGGGAGGTGGCCAGGAGCCTGCTGGTATACAGGTACAAGCACCTTCAAAAAGCCATTGAAAACGCGGAATTGCTTGGATTTTCCAGGGGGGCCGCATTGTATCCTATGGTGACTATGGACGGCAGGGAATGTCACAATGAATGGGAAATCACCTTCGAGGAGATTCACCGCAACGGCGCCATTGCCTATGCCATTTTTAACTATATACGGTATACCGGCGACAGGGAATACCTGTCGGAATACGGGCTCGAAGTACTGATTGCCATCTCCAGGTTCTGGCGCCAGCGTGTGAACTGGTCGGATGTGAAGGGTAAGTACGTGATGCTTGGGGTGACGGGTCCCAATGAATACGAGAACAATGTGAACAACAACTGGTACACCAACCTCATGGCAAAGTGGACCCTTGAATATACACTGAAGGCCATCGGGATCGTCAGGGAAGCATCTCCTGAAGTGTTACAGAAGATCTTTGAAAAAACAGGGTTCAGGGAGACAGACGAGACCGAGCAATGGAAAGATATCATTGATAATCTTTATTTCCCCTATTACGAGGAGAAGAAGGTTTTCCTCCAGCAGGAAGGGTACATGGACAAAAAGCAATTCTTTGCATCGGAAATTGATCCTGCCGAGCGTCCCATCAACCAGCACTGGTCGTGGGACCGGATCCTGCGGTCACCGTTCATCAAGCAGGCCGATGTGTTGCAGGGGATCTATTTCTTCGAGGATGACTACGACGGGGAAACGATCCGGAGGAACTTCGAATTCTATGAGCCTCGGACCGTTCATGAATCCTCACTCTCGCCTTGTATCCATTCCATTTTGGCAAACCGGATCGGGAAGAAGGAGATGGCTTATGACCTTTACCTGCGCACCTCGCGGCTGGACCTGGACGATTACAACAGGGAAGTGGCAGAGGGATTGCATATTACCAGCATGGGAGGCACGTGGATGTCGGTGGTGTATGGATTTGGCGGCTTCCGGGTGAAAGACGACAAGGTACACCTGTATCCGAAGCTTCCGGAGAAATGGAAGTCGTTGTCGTTTCGCATTATATTCCGTGAGAATTACCTGAAAATCCACATCAATGACACCCGCGTTACCATTGACAATGAGCAAGGTCCGGCGCTGGAGATTGTGGTCAACGGGGAAATGAAGGAGCTTCCCGAAGAGGGGTTGCTCGAGGTGGAATTGCGGAAAGAAGTGGGGGCATAGCAGGTTGAGGGTTACCGGTTGTAGCCCACGTCTTCCATCTTCAGGTTTTCTGAAATATGGATCACGTTGAATCCCAGGGACTGTGCTGATTTCACGTTGTGGATATTGTCATCCAGGAACAGGGTTTCATTTGCCCTGATCCCGGCTGTTTTCAGCACATGTTCAAACGCTGCCTCATCAGGTTTGTGCAGCCCGGTCTTGTGGGAATAGAAGCACTGCGTGAACACTTCGTCCAGGGACACCCCGGCAACCTCGGAAAACATTTTACTGAATTTTTCAATATGCAGTTCGCTGGTATTGCTGAGCATGTAGAGGTCGTAATCTTTGGCGAGTGATTGCAATAGCAATGTACGTTTTTTCGGCACCCTGTCGAGCATGGCGCACCAGGCTTCATCGAACTCCACGTCGCTGAACTCCACGCCGGCAAATTTCCTGACGGAGTCCCGGAATTCCGCAGTTGTTACTTTCCCGGTCTCATAATTGTAAAAGATATCGGTATAAAAGTTTTCGGGATAATTGAGTAATTCCCGGGGAAAACCGAGGTTGAGGAATGACTCCAGTGTGCCGTTGACATTCAGGTCGAGGATCACCCCCCCGAGATCAAAAAGGATGTTTTTAAATGATGAATTGTTGCCCATTTTCTTTTATCTTCGTTTCCAACAAAGGTAGTAAAAGGAGGGAAGAGTCTTGATGCAGTTGATCTGTTTGTCACTGCAGGTACTGTCTGAATCTTTGACCGAAGACGATTTTACTGCCGCTTGCATGATAAAGCTTACATAAGATGATAAGAGTAGCTGTTATTGGCGGGTCCGGGTTTGAGGATCCGGACCTGTTGCGCGATCCCGGCCGGGTCATTCTGAATACGCCTTACGGGGAGCCGAGTTCTGATTTCCTCACCGGGAAGATCAGCGGGGTGGAGGTGGTGCTGGTTTCGCGGCACGGAAAGAACCACACCATTACACCGACGCAGGTGAACAACCGGGCGAATATTTACGGGATCAGGGAACTCGAGTGCACCCACATCATTGCCACAACGGCCTGTGGCAGTCTGAATGAAGAGATCAGGCCCGGTGACCTGGTCTTTCCCGACCAGTTCATTGACTTTACCAGGTTCAGGACCAACACGTTCTACGGGGAATTTAATCCCGGGGAGCTGAAGCACACCCCCATGGCCGACCCGTTCGACGCTGCCCTTCGCGCATCGATGATCCATGAGGCCGGACGTTTGAACTTGCCACACCATGCAACCGGAACGGTAATAACCGTTGAAGGTCCGCGCTTTTCCACCCGTGCAGAATCACATATGTTCCGTACGTGGGGAGCAGACATCATCAACATGTCCACCGCACCGGAGGCGATCCTGGCCAACGAGGCAGGGATCCCCTATGCTGCTGTTGCCATGAGCACCGATTATGACAGCTGGAAGGAGGGAGAAGAATCTGTTACATGGGAGGCCGTGCTGGATATTTTCGGCAAGAATGTTGGGAATGTCATCTCACTGATCCAGTCCGTGTTGCCGACAGTTTAGTCCCTTACCCAGACTGTCGTAACCGTGTAAGTGTCCCCGCCCATACTATTAAACGTCTCAACGTACGACAACTGCTTTCTGGTCAGCACATCAATATTTGCAGTTGAAGTGCCTCCGTCACCATCAGGATTAATGATCAGCTGGTCGTCGCCCACAAGTTCCCATGTGCCTGTTTCGGGATCATCGGAAAGCGGGGAGGTCATTATGTAGCGACTGTCGGCCTGGAACTCCATGGTGGCATCGGTCATGAATGCCTTGCCCAGTGCGACCAGTGATTTGATATTATCGTCCTCACTTGTGGTGGTGAAATCTTCAAAATCCCAGATGCCATCTGAAAGCAGGGTGTTGGGGTCGCCGGCGCATCCGGAAGTACCCATAAGCATCAGTGCAAAAAGCAATGTTGAAGCGATTGTTGATTTTATTTTCATTGATGGTTGAAATTAGATTTATTGGATAAAAATGGTTATGAATATAGCAAGAATAATTAACTTCAGCTTCTTAAACACATTTATACTTTACAGCTATGTGTACTAAAATAATGACCACTTTCCTGTTGCTTTCGTTGCTTTCCCCGGGGCTGAAAGCGCAGAAAGCTGATGCAGAAAGGCTTGAAGCAGCCGTTACCTACCTGGCCTCCGATGCGATGATGGGCAGGGGATTTGGAAGTGAAGCCGGACGCAGGGCCGCGATGTATGTTCGGGACCAGTTTTCCGAAGCGGGGGTGGCCCCGTTTGTGGAAGGGTATTTCCAGGAATTCTCCCACCGCACAAGTGTGCTGAACATCACCGGCTACAATGTGGCCGGGATCATCGAGGGCAACGATCCGGACCTGAAAGACGAATTTATCATACTGGGCGCACACTACGACCATGTGGGCTGGGAGCTGCAGGGGGAAGACACGGTGGTTTATAACGGAGCGGACGACAATGCCTCGGGAACGGCTTCGCTCATTGAGGCAGGCAGGATCCTGGCCGGGCAGAAGGAGTTGCTCGGAAGGAGTGTGCTCCTGGTGGCATTCGACGGAGAGGAGAGCGGACTGAATGGCTCCAGGGCTTTCGTGAAAAAATTCATTGACACAGAGGATCCGCTCATCCCGGCTGAAAAGGTAGTGGCCATGTTCAGCCTGGACATGACCGGCATGTATGAAGCACACGGGGGAGTGGACCTGCAGGGGATCGAACTGCTGGCAGATCATAAAGCATTTGTCGCTGCGGCAAGGGAGCACGCTGATGCAAGCATCACCAAATCCGATGATAAAATTCCCAACCGGACCGATTCGGCCCCGTTCGGTGCGGTGGGCATTCCCGCGGTTCATGTATTCACAGGACTTGAATCCCCTTACCACAAGCCGGAAGATGACAGTGACCTGCTGGATTACCAGGGGATGGCCACGATTGTTGATTTCATGGTCGCGCTTACCTATGAATTGTCCGTTGCTCCTGAAGTGGACGGGTCGCGACAGATGGAGATCATCGCCGAAAGGGGCCCGATGAAGATATTCAATCCCGGGATCACGTTGCATTCCGGCTCCAGTTACCACGAGTATAAAAATGATTTTTTCAAGGCCAAGAGCGTGTTCGCTGCTTCAGCAGGACTGATGCTGGAGACGCGCATTACCCAGTGGCTGGCGCTGCAGCCCGAGGTGGTGTATGCATGGAGCGGAAGCCAGGTTTTGGGAGGTAAGCTGAAGACACATTCCGTTACCGTGCCGGTAAGTCTCCTGCTGACCACACCCGACGAGCGGGGAATGGGTGTAAGGTCCTATTTTCAGCTTGGGGGATATTACAGCTATGCCTTTGCAGGACAGGAGAATGGTACCCCGCTTGATTTTGTGAGTGAATATAACGACACGGATTACGGGATGGTCATTGGTGTGGGGATGGAAATCATGCATGTCCGTGTAGGGTTTGTTTACCAGAATAGTTTTGTGGATTTTACCACTGATACTGATTTTAACCGTTATGATGTGCGCCTGCGCGGATCCTTTGCAAAACTTTCGTGGGTATTCTGACAGCGGTCCTTTTGAGATAATTTTAAGGATTTGCATGACTTTCGGGGATAATATTCGCGAGATGCAGGTCTAACGGGGTTTTGTATGAAGGATGTTCCGGTCTTGTGCAAGGAGGATGTACCAGTCCTGTGCAGGGAAAAGATTTTTTTATTTGCAGAATGGAACGAGAAATGTGTTGCTCGGCGCATCAACCACCGGAAGATGATTTGCCCGGTCGTTCCAGCTGTATCTGAATTTTTTGAAATGTCAATGAGCAATGGGAAATGCACCTGAAGTAATTGCCCGTCAGTTCCTGAACCGGACCAACCGTCACCTGTTCCTCACGGGGAGGGCGGGGACCGGGAAGACCACATTTTTGAGGGAGATCGTGGACAAGACCCACAAGAAAGCGGTGATCGCGGCGCCCACTGGAGTGGCAGCGATCAATGCCGGTGGGGTGACGCTTCATTCACTGTTCCAGCTTCCGTTCGGCTCCTTTGTACCTTCCGCTTCCTTTCCCCTGCCGGAGGGCTTGCAGACGGAGATGCACAATCCCAGGTCACTGATGCGCAAAATGCACATGCACAGCACAAAACGCCGGTTGTTGCAGGAGCTGGAGTTGCTGATTATCGACGAGGTGAGTATGTTGCGTGCGGATCTGCTGGATGCCATCGACCAGGTGCTTCGCTCAATCCGTCGACAGCGGGATATTCCCTTCGGCGGTGTGCAGGTTTTATTTATCGGTGATCTGCTGCAGCTGCCCCCGGTGGTGAAGGAGGAGGAATGGATGGTTCTGCGCAACTTTTACCAGGGGATCTATTTCTTCAACGCCCTGGCATTGCAGGAGGAGCCACCACTGTACATTGAACTGGAAAAGATTTACCGTCAGTCGGACCCTGAATTCATCTCCCTGCTGAACCATTTCCGGGACAACCGGGCCACCCAGGCCGATGTGGAGATACTGAACAGGTACTACAGCCCGGATTTTTCTCCCGACAACGACGAAGGTTATATTTACCTCACCACCCACAACCGCATTGCAGATGAGATCAACCGGCGTGAATTGCAGAAACTGGGGGGTAAGTCACTGGTTTTCAAGGCGCAGATCGACAAGGATTTCAGGGAGCAACAGTACCCTATTGATGCAGAAATGGAGCTCAGGGAGGGGGCGCAGGTGATGTTCATCAAGAATGACACTTCGGGGGAACAGCGGTTTTTCAACGGGAAGATCGGGACGGTCATCTCCCTGGGGGAAGATGGCATCGAGGTAGGATTCCCTGATGGCAGCGATCCCGTGGTCGTGGAACAGCACACCTGGCTGAACAGAAGGTACAAACTGGATCCGGAAGACAATGAGATCCGGGAGGAGGTGCTTGGTTCCTTCACGCAGTATCCCCTGAAGCTGGCGTGGGCCGTTACGGTCCACAAGAGCCAGGGACTTACCTTTGAGCGGGCGATCATCGATGTGCAAAATGCATTTGCCCCGGGGCAGATCTATGTGGCACTTTCAAGACTGGTGTCATTAGACGGGCTGGTGCTCACTTCACCTGTACCGGTTTCGGGGTTTGCGCAGGACAGTAACATTTCTGCATTTGCTGCTTCAAAGCCTTCTGAATCTGCCTTCGGTGAGATCCTCGAGCAGGAGACCCACCGGTATGTGCGGGACAAGCTGCTGCAATATTTTGATTTTTCTGACCTCAGGGAAGCATTCGATTATCACCTGCGTTCATACAACAAGGATGAAAAACGGTCGGCAAAGCAGCAGTACAAGGGAAGGATCGTGGAGATCAGGAACCGGTTCGAATCGCAGCATACCATCGCCGGACGGTTCCGTAAGCAGGTGCTGGATATTACCCATCATCCCGATGAGGGATACCTGGCTTTGCTGCAGGCACGTGTAGAAGCTGCACTGGAATATTTTGAACCGCGGATACGGGAGGTTTCCACTGCGATTCATGCCCTGATCAGGGAGCTGGAAGATGCCGTGGGGGTGAAGCAGTTCCTGAAAGAATTACAGGAGATAGAGGCGTCGTTCTTTTCAAAGATCCAGCGATTGCGCAAGGCGGCTGCCCTGGTGGACGCGGTCCGCAAAAACGAGGAATTGACCCGCGAGGAATTTGCGAGCCAGGAGGAATTAAAGGAGCGCGCTGGCATGCTGCAGGCGGGAAAGAAAGCCAAAGGCAAAAAAGGCAAAGGGATAAAAACCGGGGAGACAACAACCGGGAAGAAAAAGAAAGGTGCGGGGAAGAAGCAGGAGAAGGGTGCCTCGGCGAAGCTGAGCTTCGAGATGTTCAGGAGTGGCAAGAGCGTGGCCGAGATTGTGAAAGAGCGTGAGCTTGCAGCCAGCACCATTGAATCACACCTGGCTGAGTTTATTGAGAAAGGAGAGTTGGACGTGCTCGAGATCCTGGACGAGGAGAAGGTGGCAGAGATCAAAAAGGCATTGAAGGAGCATTACCGGGATTCGATTACCCCGGTGAAAAAGGTGCTGGGGAAGGATGTTTCATTCGGGGAGATCAAGATGGTGATGGCAGCAAAATAAAAAACACACCTCCTATTTCTAATCCTTTTGTAACTTGTGCTTGTTAACCTATTAAGCCATACCTATTATGAAAAAACATTTGATACTGTTGTTGCTTGCAGGCGGACTGGTTGCTGCCGGTGCCCAGGAGCAAGGCTTTGAGCGGGTCCTGGAAGGATTCAGTTTTACCGAAGGTCCTGCAGTGGATGCTGCCGGCAATCTCTATTTCACCGATATCCCGGAGTCGAAAATATACAGGTACACGCCCGACGGGGAGTTGTCGGTGTACCTGGAAAACACGGATGGGGCCAATGGATTATTCTTTGATGCCGCCGGAAACCTGGTAGCATGTGCCGGTGGTGCACGGCAGATCGTGCGGTATGATGCTGATGGCGGGAAGACGGTTTTGCTCGACAAGTTTGAAGGCAAAAAGTTGAACAGTCCGAATGACCTCTGGATCGATCCGGATGGCGGAATCTACTTCACCGATCCGCGGTACGGCGATACCGAAAGCATGGAGCTCGACGGGATGGATGTCTACTATTTTCACCCTGATAAGGGCAAGGTGACCCGGGTGATCGACCACATGACCCGTCCCAACGGGATCATCGGCGCCCACGACGGGAAAAAGTTGTACGTGGTAGATGAGGGAGAGGATGAGTTCTATGTATTTGACATCAAAAAGCCCGGCAAGCTGGAGAACCAGACCCGGTTACTGTATGAAGGTGCCGATGGGGTCTCCATCGATGATGCCGGGAGCATCTACGTGACAGCAGAGAAATCTATTCTGAGGTATGATCCCCGCAGCGGGTTGGTCCGGCGGCACGAGCTGGAGGTCAGGCCCACCAACGTGGTCTGGCACGATGATGTGCTATGGGTCACCACCCACTCCGGGGAAATCTGGAAGAAAGCGCTTTAATGGTGTTTTTTTGAGTCACCGGGCTTGGGGGATAAGAGGACACTGGATTGAAAAATCCGATAACCCTGTCGCTTCTGTACAGTGCACTAATAACCAATAAACCATTGACATGATAAATCTACGCTACATTTCAATGCTGATTGTTTTCAGTTTACTGATTTCCTGTCAGCAAAAGGAGGATCGTCGCCCGTTGCCCAAAGTAGACCATAAGGACCTGTCTAACCTGCATGGATTCAATCTTCTGGAGAAATTTACCAGCCTCTGGCAATGCGAACCCTATGTGGAACGTGATTTCCAGCTGATCTCCGATTACGGATTCAATTTTGTGCGGTTGCCCATGGATTACCGGTGTATAACCGAGCCGGGGCAGTGGGATCTGCTGAACGAAGCGGTCATGCAAGAGGTGGACCAGGCCTTGGAGTGGGGAGAAAAGTATGGGATCCACGTATGCATCAACCTGCACCATGCGCCGGGGTATTGCATCAATCACCGGGGAATGTATTCGGCTGATTCGAGCCTCTGGACCGGGGAGGCGGCAAAGGCGGCCTTTGTTTCGTTGTGGCGACAGATGTCGGAGCGTTACAAAGGGATCAGCAACGACAATGTGAGTTTCAATTTGCTGAATGAACCTGTGGGCACCTCTAAGGAAGCATATCTTGAGGTGGCAATCCGCGCCATCGAGGCGATCCGGGAGGAGGATCCCGACCGGCTGATTATGTCGGACGGCTGGAATGTAGGCCGTGAGCCGATTGTTGAGCTTGTGCCCTATGATGTTGTGCAGATGTTCAGGGGGTATTGGCCGATGAGTATTACGCACTACGGTGCCGGCTGGACCAACAATACCTATGGTCCGGATCCGGAATGGCCCAGTAACCAGTACCTGGGTCAGTACATTCGTTCCTCAGGGGAGAACGGGGATGGAACACCGCTGGTCGTGAAGCATGCTTTCAATAAGGAAACCCCGGCGGAACTGACCATTCTGCGGGTAGCGGGCGATGCTTCCCTGGTAGTGGAAGCAGACGGCCGGGAGATCTTCAGTAAAGCATATTATCCTGAAAAAGACGAGGTACTCGACCGTGAATACGATCCGGAGACAGGGTTGCCTGTTGGTGTTTACGTGGAGATGTTGAATTTTGTGGTTCCTGCCGGGACAGGGCATCTTACGGTGTGGGCCAGGGATGGGGAGTGGATTTCATTCGGTATATTATCGGTCTACCTGGAAGGTGCAGGTGAGGATCCGGTGGACATCATCCCCGGAAATATCTGGAGCAATGCCGGAGTTCCTGTGTTGATCAGAGATGACGGCTTCGTAACGGAGAATGCGCCTTATGCTGACTGGGACAGTATCTACCGGGCGGATCACCTGGAACCGTGGATCAATTTCATGAACGAGTACAACATCGGTATCATGGTGGGTGAATGGGGCGTATACGAGAAAGCGCCGCGTGATGTGACCATGGAATGGATGGAATACATGCTGCAGACCTGGCAGGAGTATGACCTGGGCTGGGCTATGTGGAACTTCAGGGGCAGCTTTGGTGTGGCAGAGAACAACCGTCGTGACACGGAATTTACAAAAGTGGACGGGTTGATGATGGATGAAGCGATGCTGAAGATGCTGGAGGAGTCGATTTCTGAATAAGCAGGGAAAAATATTCAGATTCGGGATCAATTCCAGTTCCGGGAAAACCATTTGGCGGTACAGCCAGCTCGCTGCATACGGCAGAGCCCGGTCGCGGCTATATCTGTTTTGATCTTCATGGGCGCTGAAATTGTGGATGACAGGGAGAGCATGCACTGCCATACATCGGGTTGTTACTCTATTTTATAATCATTCTAAAATACTGTACCTGCTGAAAATCAGTAGTTTTATATTGATTGAGGCAGGAATATTTCATAATTTTAATTGATCAAGTTACCTGTAACAGTCCCATAACCGGGATTTTTATTACTTGATTACTCACTGACTGAACAAACGATCTGATCTATGAAAAATCGAAAAATAGTACTCCTGCCGGTGATCATGATCACCGCGCTGGGATTGTTCTCCGTATCCTTTCATGCGATCTGGAAAGTTCAATATTCGTATGATGATTTTGAAAAACCCGGGTATTGCAACCAGTGTCACGACCTGTTCTACCAGCAGTGGGACCAGGCCTTGATGTCGGATGCCTACAACCATGAATGGGACGAGATTGAGTATTTCAAACTGGCGGTGGCACACACGGAAAACGATCCGGATGTACCCGCAGCCGTGCATGAAGGGTGCAATGGCTGCCATACCCCGATGGCTTTCCTGGCTGGCGATATGCCTCCCCCCGACCCAAAAACCAACCCGCGTGCCAATGAATCGGTCAGCTGCGATGTTTGTCACAGTATCAAGGGATTTGAGGGAGAGGTCCCCTTCAATCACAATTATATCATCGAACCGGGAGGTCCTAAATTCAGTGCCCGGAAAGGTGAATTTACCTCCCCCAACCACGAAATCGATACGACGGCCTTTTACCGTACAGCGGAATTCTGTGGTGTTTGCCATAATGAAAAAAGTCCACATGATGTATGGGTAAAATCAACCCATCTGGAGCTGCAGGAGGGACCCTATTATGCTGAAGGGGTCGTTTGTCACGACTGTCATATGCCCGATGCTCCGGGCAAAACAGCCAAAATGGGTGCCCGTTATGATGATGCAAAGATGCATATTTTCAACGGCGCACATGATCCCGGGAAGATCAGGGGAACGGTGGAGATCGGGATGACACCCGACAGGCAGGATTATGTTCCGGGGGAGCCCATGGTGCTGACAGTTACACTGTATAACCAGAAGACCGGTCATAAGTTTCCTACGGGATCGGTGGAGGACCGGATCGTGTGGCTGCATGTGGAAGCGGTGGATGAAAAAGGGAATGTGTACCATCTGCCGGTGGATAAGAAAGGATTTGAGGGCGAAGAATATACGATTGCCAGCGAGGAACTGGCTTACCAGGATCTGGGGGTCCCTTTGGGGATCGAGAACTTTGAGGGGTTGCGCAGGGAGATGGTCCCGGTGGGCGACCGGATCTTCAGGATGCCCTATTTCGATCCGCAGGGTAGGATGACCATGATGCAGTGGAACACGGCGTCACTGGGGGTCGATTACAGGTTCGGACCCCGCGAGACCAAGGTGGAGACGTACACCTTTGAAATTCCCTATGATGTAACACCGGGAGAACTCACGCTGAAGGCAGTGATGAATTATCGCCTGCTGGTAAAAACGGTGGGAGAATTCCTGGAGGTACCCGAGGAGGAATACACCGCGATGCTGGTCAATGAGCAGGAAACAACAGTTACTATCTACCCATAAATTTTGAATGACATGAAATACAGCAGACTCTTTTTGATGGCTGCCCTTGCTTTGTTCATGGTTGAACAGGTACAGGCTATTCCGGCCTTTGCCAGGAAATACGGTATCAGTTGCACGATGTGCCATACGCCTGCAGCGCCCAAATTAAAAGATTATGGAGACACTTTTGCCGGGAGTGGTTTCAAGCTCAACGATTACCAGGCACCGCGGTATTTCCAGGATGCCGGCGACGATAAGCTGTCGCTGATCAGGGATTTCCCCATTGCCGTGAGATTGGATGGTTATATCCAGGCGGGATTTTCCGGAGACGGAAAGGTGGATATGTCGGCCCCCTACCTGGTGAAACTGATGTCGGGCGGACAGCTTTCTGAAAAACTGGCTTATTATTTCTATTTCTACATGGATGAGCACGGCGAGATCGCCGGGGTGGAGGATGCCTATGTGATGTACGACAATCTCTTCGGCACTGAACTGGACATTTACCTGGGTCAGTTCCAGGTTTCGGATCCCTTGTTCAAGCGGGAGTTGCGGCTCACCTTCGAGGATTACCATGTATATACCTCTCAGATTGGGTTGTCGGATTTTAACCTGAAATATGACAAGGGGATCCTGCTGGCTTACAGTCTGCCCACCTCCACGGATATCACCTTCGAGGTGGTGAACGGGAACGGTCTGTCCGGACTGGGGGAAGAAGGGTTTTTTGACAAGGATCCCTACAAGAATTACCTGGGAAGGATTTCCCAGGACATTGGAGATTTTCTCAGGATTGGTGCAATGGGCTACCTGGGGAAGGAAGAGATTGCGCATGAGATGTTTTCGGTCACCAACCAGGCCTGGTTTGCCGGTCCGGATGCAACACTCAAGTTTTCAGACAAGCTGGAGGTGAATTTTCAATATGTCATGCGGCATGACGACGAGGTGCTGACAGGGGATGGCGGCAACCGTATCACGGACATCACCACAAACGGGATGATGGGAGAGGTCATATACAGTCCGCAGGGCGACAAGAGCAACTGGTTTCTGGTGGGATTGTACAACCGGGTTGCGTCGGATTATGATCCTGCAGACTATCATTCGGCAACTGTTCATCTGGGATACGTGATGCGGCGCAATGTAAGGCTGGGGCTTGAGTACACGCAGGTATTCACTGATCCGGATGATCCGTTCGGCAGGTTGTCATTAGGATTTGTGGCGGGGATTTGATCATGAGCATCTCCCGTGTGTTGAACGGGCTTCATTGCAAGGACATGGAGAGGGTATCCTTTTTTTTTCTTTGTAGATCGGACATTTCTGTTGGGGCCGGGGTTTTACTTGCAGGCTATTGGGTTCACGCGTTTTAAAATTAAAAAACTATTGTAATCATCTACGAATTTCACTAATATTGCAATCCGAAATTCCGGAATGTAACCAGGTCCGGAATATTAATTTTCTCCTGGTGTTTTTTCGAGGAGAATCGCAGAGAACCGCCAGCATCCCGGTGATGGCGGGAGTACAGGGCCCATAGCTCAGCTGGTTAGAGCACCTGACTCATAATCAGGGGGTCGCTGGTTCGAGCCCAGCTGGGCCCACTTACAATCAAGGAGTTACAATGTAAAAATTGTGACTTCTTTTTTTTCGCCAGTTGGGCGCCAGGATTTTGGGGAATGTTGGTGGATGTGGCCTTCTCTGGAAATCCAAACTAAAAGCGTATCCTCCATGGAATCCTGTAAGAGAAAGGAATCCCTAAAGATCAAATGTATAGTTAAACTTCAGCATGATGCTCCTGTCGGAATATGCCGGCAGGGCTGGCGTTTCCCTGTCTAAGTATGTATTTCTTCCTTCATTGAACACCAGGTATATAT
The DNA here is from genome assembly GCA_029210585.1 of Bacteroidales bacterium. GTDB lineage: Bacteria > Bacteroidota > Bacteroidia > Bacteroidales > M55B112. Next base: position 2,401 of record JARGFP010000036.1, on the reverse strand, counting down.
CGGTTCCTTCCTTTGGATTGTAACGGAACCTTACATTTGAGATCACTTTGTTTATGGCCGTATTGTACTGGATGAATCCCGAAAGTGACAGCGTGGTGCTGATCATATATAATCCTCTTAATCCGGCAATATGATTGTTCAGGGTCATGTTCCTTTCCGGAAAATCAAGATGATCAAAAACATAGGTGGCCCCAAGCTCCACTCCGTTGGAAATGTTCCATATAGGACTCAGGTTGGGAGAGAAACGCATTCCGTCGTAATACTGACCGGTAATCAGGTTGCTCGTCAACTTAAATGCTTTATTCCCCGGGGTAGACAGCGAAAGGTTCAGGTTCCAGAAGTCATATGTACCATCAGAAATTAATACATCTTCAGTAATATCGAAGTTTTCCTGGAGCACCTCTACATTGTATTCAAGGTTGAACGCCCCGTTCCACCCGGCTTTTGAGACAAAGGACCAACCGGGCGCCAGGTAATAAGTCAATAGTGAGTTATCCCGGATGTCATTGATTATATAGGTTATCAAACCCGGTACGCGGGATTGAAAAACCGAATGTTCATCCGGAATGAAATTATACCTCAATTGTCCGGCTGTGGCGTGATAATCATTAAATACCTGGAGGCCGATCCCAGGATTAAAATCAAGTCCGGAACGTGTATGCAGGAGACTATATGTCAACCCATTTTCTTTTCTTCTCATCCAGCTGACAAATATTCTTGCCCGATCCATGAACGATGTCCCTTCATGTGGCTCGTCATCAAATGTTTGCGCCCATCGAACCGTCAGGTATTCATCTCCGATCACCCTGATCACAGCATCTGCCCCGACATTCAGGTTATACCTTCCATCCGTACCTATCCTGGAAGTAAGCATTCCGCCCGCATATGAATGTTCATTGATCACCCTCTTTTTCACCCGCGCCACCCCGAAGTTCTCCGAAGGAAGGGGATCAAATTTTCCTGTCTGCATGTCCATTACCCCGAAATCCCACCCATTTTTACTGCTCATCAATCGTGCTCCCCCAAGGATCCTGACCGGCTCTCCATTGTATAAACCAATCCTGCGCGAATAAAACAATTGGTTGGGACCTCCTGTGCAGAACTCGAAGACATCTGCCCGCTCAAGAAAGAACTTTCTTTTTTCAGGAAAAACCAGGCTGAAGCGGGATAAGTTAAATTGTTGCTGATCGGCCTCAACCTGCGCAAAATCGGTATTCACAGTTAAATCAAGGGTGGTATTTGAATTCAACCCGCATTTCACATCCAGCCCTGGCTCAAACACGATGTTCTGCTGGTGCTCATAAGTGCCGGTCTCGGCATCCAGTGTGTTGGTTTGTTCAAACCCCGTCAATATATACGGAGAAACATACAACGGTTTCCGGGGCTGTAATCCAGGAAATATTCCGTCGGCATATGTCGAGGGTTTTACATTGCTGTGTGAACCCCAGTTATATGGTGTATCTGGGAAAATATACATTTCATTGGTTGCAGCAACGTACCTTCCAATATTGAACCCCATCGAAGTTATATCTTCAATGGATTCAAACCGAAGGCTGGATATTGGAATTTTCATCTCGGTATACCAGATGGTATCTTTGACCACGGTTTTGACCTCCCAGAAGGTGTTCCAGTTCGGATCGAATGGCTCTTTTTCCCCGGGTGTACCGTCATTAGAGACGGTTCCATCATACCGTAACCCATTTGGATTTGTATAAAACACCTCAGCGTTCTGGTTATCATTATAGGTATCTATGCCAATGCCAATCCAATCACAGGACCCACTTTGGAAGTCTCGAACCTTTCCAATGGCCTTTATCATGCCTTCTTCGCTGTAATAGGCTGAAGCACTCAGGTACAAATAATTATCATCGTAAGTGAGTCGCACATCCGTTTTTTGTGCGGGGATACCCCCATATGTTGGTTGCTGAACGATAAAAGGAAAAGGTGAGATCTCCTGCCAGGCTGACTCATCCGGCACGCCGTCAAATTTGATAGAGCCTTTGATCTTCTTAACATTCCATATTGTTTGCGTGTAGGCTGAAGTAGTGAAAACTGATAAAAAAAGTATGAAAAAAACTGAAATGATGCGTGCTGTTTTCATGATTTGAGTTTTATGCAAATAGTATCTGGTTATGCAAAAACAAATCAAGTTATAAAATATAAAAACTTGTTTCAAGAATATTTTATTAACCTTATATTCAACATTGTTTGTATAGACCTTTATCTCCTGGAACAGGGCATTTAATTGCAGCATTTTCAGGCGCCAGCTTTTTCGCCAGTATTCCTGTAAATCCATGTAAAACAATGTAATATTTTACATATAACACGGAATTTCACGGAAAAACAAGATACGTAGATTATCAGGAGTAGGAAGCGCCATCGAAAATGATTTTTTTATTTC
>JARGFP010000035.1 GCA_029210585.1 Bacteroidales bacterium | reverse complement strand
TATAACCGACACAGACGACGACAACAGGCGATAAATAGCTGTTATTTAAAAGAATACCTTAATGTGTCAAAGTAGAACTAACTGCTTGGCCGAATTAAACCTTGTAAATCCATTGGTGTATATCAGCAAGTATGAGGCTGCAACAAAACCTACGCATCGAACGGAAGTGGCATACTTATATTTCTTCGCAAGATCCTCGCTCTTTTCAATGAGTTCCATGATCTTCTCATCTATCTTTTCAAGCTCTTTTTTCATAGATGCTATGCTCCTGGCTGACGCTTTTTCGCTGGCTCTGGCAGCTTCCGTTAACCCAACCGATTTCAGCTCCCTGACAGGTAGTTGAAGAGTCTTTATACATGCCAGGAGCCGTTCTCTTAAAGCCATGTAATCAGCTATTTGCTGCAAACTCTTGTCCTTTTCCTCGTAGGGGTTGATTTTGTCTTGGTTGCGAAAAGCATAAGTGTAGATCCTTTCAGCATCCACCTGATCGCTTTTGCCTCGCTGGATCCCCATCGACCATTTGATCTCAACGGGGGTTTCTACCCAGACAAGGGATCCCTTGCTAAGCAGATAGCTTGCCAGCAACCGATGATAAAGACCAGTGTTTTCCAGACAAAAAAGGATGTCTTCAAATGCAAATTCTCTTTCTTCCAGCCAGTCATCTAACATGGCATACCCTTGAAGATTATTTGCCAAACAAGCTTTTGTGATGATTGCTACATGTGAGTTGGCACCCACTGCAAGATCAAAGGTCCGTTTTGAAACATCGATTCCAATAATTGTTTTTACGTGCTTTTCCATAACTTTACATTTAGGTGAATAAGTCCTAAGCGTATTACAGTTGTATTCTAATTCTCTGATAATAGGCCTTGAGCCTCAATTTCTATTTGGAACTAACTGCAATGATCACAGGAGGATTATATCAAGTGATAGGTCTATGAACCTTGAAAAACCAAATAATGCACCTCCTGTGATTGCTTAGGCATTTCAGCATAATCGAAGATCAGAATTTATTCCTAATCTATGCTGCTTACCTAAAAAAATGTAAGTTTAAGGGAAAACCATACCACCTTTTCAGTAAAAAGCTCAATTAAAAGAAAAAGAATCAGTCAAAAAAATATTTCAAAACCGAAGGCCTGTCCTTGACTGCGCGTGACAGCCTTCGCGCGAAGCTTCTGCGGGAAAGGGGCGGAGGCTACCTTTGCCTTAGACCAAAGTTGTAGGCCTTATTGGTTCGAAGCAGCATCAGATTCAACTCGCCGGCAGCTCCGATAAAAACAATCAGTGAAGGCCCGGTGCGCCGGCTTGGTTTTATTGGTGCTGCCACCGCTTTGTGGCCGACAGGCGGCTCTTTGGCAAGCTTTGGTTCAGCGGGAAGGGTCTTGCGCGGCTTGACAATGGGCCGGCTGTGTGTGAGGGAGCGCGGGGGCTGCGGGGCAATTTAACATAATGGCGTTTTATAGGAACCTCCTATATTTTTCTCTTGGATCTCAGTTAAAAAGAAAAGATTTCATTGCTGGATTTAGCCGCTTTGATGCAGCGGGCTCCTATTAAAACCTATTATGTTACTTTGCTTGGGGCAGCAGTTTTTTTGGCGTGGCTTTTGCCTTGAGCGGCGTATTGGCAACTGCAGAAAGGCATGACAAAAAAACTGCTGCAGAAGGGCAGGCTGCGGGGAGACGAGGGATTTTTATAGGTTAAGCGTTTTCGGATTAAGACGGTTTCCTCTAAAACTGGCCAGTTCAACATGTTCTCCATTAAACCGGTAATAAAGAGTTGTTTGAGGACTAATGACACAGCGCCTTAGATTCGCTTGCTTTCCTGATAGCGGGTATTAAAAAGGATTTATGGCAATATTGTCAATCACTTCTTCAAAATGCTGATCAACTTTAAAAGCTGTATCAGCTCCAAAACGATTAAATACATAATCAAGGATTTCTTCATACTCCATATAGGCACGAGTAGAGTATCGGACCGGATAGGGCATTATTTATAGATTAAATCTTTCTTTGATTCTATTTCTTGCCTCATCACGGGTAATGAATTCGCCCCGGTCCAACTGATCCAGACCTTCCTTGATGGCCTTTTTATCTTTATGGCTTACTTTATCCCACCAATCAGCCTTTTCCTTTTGGACTTTTTCAACTTCCCTGATTATCTCCTCTTCTTGTATAGATGATATCCAGTTAATAAGATTTAGTTTCCTGACCTCTAAATTCATAACCTCCATGTTTTCTACAAATTTAACGATTTATATTCACTTATTGTTTTGTTCAAGTGGATGATACTTCTCCAACTGCCCCTGCAGCTTATCCAGATTGTTCTGCTGGTAACGCTCCGTTGAACTTACATACTTGTGCCCGGCCATGTACTGCACCTGTCTCAGGTTGTAGTGCTTCAGCCAGTGGGTGATCACACTGCTGCGGATCTGTTTTGCTCTGGGCATCTCCGGATGCTACCTGTGTAAATTCCGGAACATGTGCAGCAAGGTGCTGCGAAGATCCCGGGAAGGGTAATCAGGCATTCCCATGACATATTTTTTTGAATATATCCATAACGTATCCATATTTATCCAAAAAAGTAAATCATTGTTTCCAGTTAACTCGCATAGGAGGAAAATTCCGCTTATTTTAACTGAAGAATCAACAGGCCGCTGAATGTTACTTCAGCAGCCTGTTGGTTATTCCTGAGGGATTGTGATGGTTCCGGTACGAGGTCCGGCTACTCAACGGTATTGATCACCTCCTTGTTGATCTCCCGTACCCGCGCTTCGTCAAGCTTGATCACCTTCCGGTCGTAGGTCATCAGCCCGTTCACCTCTCCCTCCACATCGGTGGTCTGGGTGTAAATGGCCGCCGAGAATCCTGCTTTGACCAGTTTCTTCAACTGTTTTGCAAATTTTACATACTCGTCGGTCACTGCCTCGCTGGACTTGAACTGAACATATCCCCAGTTCCGGTCGGTGGCCCAGAGGTGGCCCTCCTGCGCCAGACCGATCCCGCCGTATTCTCCCAGCACCGTGGCACGCTGACCATCATAGAGGTAAAGCTCAGGGTTGGGGTAATTGTGCAGGTCGAGGATATCCCCCAATGGGTAGTGGTTTCCGCCGCTGGCAGGGTTAACCAGTCGCGTGGGATCATATGCTTTGGTCCATTCTGCGATCTCTTCCGTCTTGAACTGTCCCCAGGCCTCGTTGAAGGGTACCCACACGACAATGCCCGGATGGGGATCCAGGAAATCCATGATCGCCTCCCACTCGGTGCGGAAGATCTGTTCAGACCGCTCACTGCGCACGAACTCCGTACCATCGAAATATTGCTTCCGCTGCCACTCCGGGCTCCGGTCACCGTTAGGCATGTCCTGCCACACAAGCATCCCGATCCGGTCACAATGGGTGTACCACCTGGCCGATTCCACTTTTACGTGCTTGCGGATCATGTTGAACCCGTGGTCTTTGGTTTTAACAATATCATAAATGAGTGCTTCATCCGATGGTGCGGTATACAACCCGTCGGGCCACCAGCCCTGGTCGAGCGTTCCGTACTGGAACAAATTCTCGTTGTTCAGCTGCATCCGCACGATCCCGTTTTCATCACGGGCCATGGAGATCTTACGCATGGCAAAGTAACTATCCACACGGTCCAGCTCCTTGCTGCCATTCTGAAAAATCACCTCCATTTCATACAGGTGCGGATGATCGGGATGCCAGAGCTTCGGATCCTCCAGGGTAATCACCACCGGTTGTCCCGCAACGGCCCGGCCGGTCGCGATCCGCTTTCCACCATCACTGACCACCACTTCGACCACGTCACCATAAGTTGCCCCACACAATTCGGCTTTTACTGAAATGGTACTTTTATCGATATCGGGCGTGATCTTCAGATCTGCAATATACTTTTTTCCCAGGGGCTCCAGCCATACGGTCTGCCAGATCCCGGTCACTGGTGTGTACCAAATCCCCCGTGGATTGTTCACCTGCTTGCCACGGGGCTGGGGACCATCATCGGTCGGGTCCCATACCCGTACGGTCAGCGTCTGGACACCCTTCACATTCAAAAATGGTTGAATGTCAAAATGGAACGGTGTATACCCGCCTTCATGACTTCCGATCAGGATTCCGTTGATCCATACCTCTGCACGCCAGTCCACAGCACCGAAATGCAGCAACAATTTTTCTGATTTCCAGCTGCGCGGCACCTCGAAGGTCCGCTGGTACCAGAGTACAGAGTCTTTCCCAACACGTTCCTGCACACCACTCAGGCTGGATTCAATCGCAAAAGGCACAAGGATCTTACCGGAAAAACCGGCAGGCCTGGGTGCCTCTGCAGGAGTGAGTGCATAATTCCAGAGCCCGTTCAGGTTCTGCCATGCGTCGCGTTCCATGATGGGACGCGGATACTCGGGCCAGACATTTTCCGGGTCCATCTGTTCTCCCCAGGAGGTCTTGATGCGGTCACCTGCCGGCGCCCACTGTGCGTTCACAGCTAAGGAAAACATGGAAATGATCGTCAGTAAAAGGATGGTTCGTTTCATATTTTAAATCTTATTGGTGTCTGAAAGAAAATTCAATTTATTGCTTTGTTTGAAAATCAACTATTAGCAATATCTATTCAACATACAATCACTTGTTGCATCACATCAGAACAGCTCCGATAATTCAACCGTTCCAATTTAATAATATTGAAATAAATCTCCCCTGTCTGCATGCAAAAAAGCCAAGATTCCATTATGAAATAGCAAAATCCTGTTAATCCAACATTCAGAAGGAATCGGGTGCCGCAGCCTGGCCGGCAACTATTCAGCATACAAACTGACCTCCTGTAACCTACTTCTCCCCGGTGAGCAATTCCTCCACCTCTTCCAGGGTTTTTCCCTTGGTCTCGGGAAGTTTCTTGCGGATAAACAGAAACCCTCCAAAACATATTGCTGCATACACCCAGAAGGTGCCGTGTGCCCCCAGTGCGCTGTTCAGTATTGGGAACAGGATCACCAGCAGGAAACTGCCGATCCATAAAGCAGTAGTAGCAACGGCCATGGCTGTTCCCCTGACCTTGTTCGGGAAGATCTCTGACAGCACCACCCAGGTGATCGGGGCGAGGGTCATGGCATATACGGCAATCCCCATCAGGATGAATACCAGGGTGCTGATCCCCTTAAAATCAAAATAATAGCTGGTGCCCACCATGAGATATACAATGGACAAACCGAGCGAACCGGTGATCATCAGGGCGCGCCGTCCCCAGTTGTCCACGGTACGGATCGCCACGAACGTAAACACCAGGTTCACAATCCCGGTAATGACAATGTTGAACAGGGTATCGCTCACCCCGAATCCGGCTGCCGAGAAGATCTCGTCGGCATAGTTGAACACCACGTTGATGCCGCACCATTGCTGGAAAAAAGCGAGGAAAACGCCGAGAAAAACAATCGGGAAAATGGTCTTTGACAGCAGCAACCTGTAGTTGATCTTTTCTGTAACGGCGCCGAATGACTGGCGGATGTCCCGGATCCTGTCGGCAGCATATTGCTCGCCACCAACCCTGGCCAGGACGCCGGAGGCTTTTTCGGTTTTGCCTGTCCTGACCAGCCAGCGCGGACTCTCGGGTACAGCAAACAGCAACAGAAAGAAAAGAGATGCCGGAATCGTTTCTGCCCAGAACATCCATCTCCAGCCCATCTGGCCATTCCAGGATTCCCTTATAAAAGCAGCTGTTGCTCCCTCAGGGACTGGTTGGGCGATCAGCCAGTTGACGATCTGCGCCAGCAGGATGCCGATGACGATCGTCAGCTGGTTCAGCGTAACAAACCTTCCCCGCATGGAAGCCGGCGAGATCTCCGAAATAAAGATGGGCGATACCGAAGAAGCCAGACCAATACCCAACCCTCCCCAAATCCGGAAAAAGACGAACATAGACACCGAACTGGCGGCACCCGTTCCGATGGCTGAACTGGTGAACAATGCCGCTGCGATGAACAGCGCAACCCTTCTTCCGAAGCGGTCACTGATCACCCCGGAACTCATGGCTCCAATCACACAACCGAGCAGGGCGCTGCTCATCACCCATCCCTGCATGGCGGGGACATCGTTGATCAGGAAGAATTGTTCGTAAAACGGCTTGGCTCCACCGATCACGACCCAGTCGTAACCAAAAAGAAAGCCTCCCAGCGCACCGATCAGGGCCACCCCGAGGACATAACGAATGTTGTATGCTGACATATGTTAAGAATTATTGAATCATTCTAATCATTTCCAAATTTGATTCTCCATAACCGATCATCCGGACTCCTCCGGTTCAGGCACTACAATATCGGCATTCCCTGGAAAACCACTGCGACAATTATCCCTGTTTTTAGGACAGATCAACAGGCTGATCCATCGAGCTACAATCATCCACGTCCGTATGGCCAGGAATACCAAATGACCGGCACCACTTCAACCTCCCGTCCGCTAAGGTCGTTCGTGCAAACAGGGGCGTCAGAACCAAAGGAATCTCTTCTTTATGCATTGTACAATAGATTAATATGAGATACCAGGAATCAATTGTCTACAATTCAAAATGCTCCACGGCACCCTCATGCGAGGAATCCTGCTCAAGGACTTTCCGGAAGTACTCCGCGACCTTCGCTGTATTGCCCATTCCCTGGTGACCCAGTGCCATGAGGTAGTTGCAGTGGATCCTGTTCCTGCGGTCCAGGTCCTCTTCCCAGATCTGAAGGTCGGGCAGGGAAACAGCAAAATAATCGATCCTGATCGCATCAAAATAATGCTTCTCCCCGTAATCGATCAGTTTGTTGAACCGGCTCCGTGCCCCCTGTTCATCCCCCAGCTTCAGCAAAGAAAGCCCCTGGTAATAGATGGTGTCGGGCTGCTGGTCGTTGTAATACCAGGCAGCCGTGGGCTCGCTCAGACCGGTGGATCCCTCCATCCATGCTGTCCGGGCCTTCTTCTGCTCTCCCAGGCCTTCATATGCACATCCGAGCCAGTAGTTGACCTGATTTTCCTGGGCCCCCTGCAACTTGCCTTCCCCCAGGTTTTCAGGATATACTTTGGCCTTTTCAAGGGATTCAATCGCTTCCCGGAACCGGCCTTTTTCAATGGCCTGTTTTGCCATCCCGGTCAGACTGGCAATATAGGCCCCTGAGACTTTCCCTTCCCCGCCTTCCCAGGGATGAAATTTCCTTTCCATGATTTGTTCACAGGCAATGTTGTATTCCTTTTTCAGTATATGCAACTGTGCTTTCTCCAGGTAGAGATCGTCACGCTCCTCCACCAGTTCCGGGTATTGTTCCAGCAATGCAAATCTGGACGCCACATCCTTATTGACCTTTATATACAGCTGGTTCAGCTCCATCAGGATCCGTGCATCCGTGGGATCCAGCGCAAAGGCTTTCTCCATGTCGGCCACGGCCTGTTCCTGCTGACCGGACTTGTTGAACCGCGCCAGCGCGAGGTTCCTGAAAACGGTCGGGAAGGTATCGTCCAGTTGTGCCGACCGCTCAAAACAATCCATTGCCTCCCGGTATTGCCGCGCATTGTACCAGAAATTTCCCAGGTAATAGGGTGCCCTTGCACCTTCCGGATACAGCTCCATCGCCAGTTGCAATGCCGGAAAAGACTCCAGCTGATGCGGGAAACAATAATCAGGTGCACACTTTTCTGCCTGCTGCACCGACTCCACGGCGGACTCCAGGTCACCGGCCATATGCTGGATCCAGGCCTTGTAATAGTACGCCATCGGGTAGACCTGCTCCTGCTGACCGATCCCCTCGTCCAGCATCGCAACAGCCTCTTCGTACAATCCGGCCCATGCATAATCCAGGGCGATCTCCATGTAGTTGTGGATGTTCCCCCGCATGAGCTTCCGCATCTGATTCAGCGCACCGGACTCTCCCAACAGGTGCTTCTCAAACAACACCCCGAAATTAAACCGGTCAAGCGCGAGGGACCTGTCCGCAAATTGACTGGCAGCCAAATCACTGGCAGCGTTCGCACCCTTCGCAGACCGGTTCGCTTCATCTTTATTCCCCAGTTTACGCATCAGAACGGTTTTCAGGTGCCGTGCCTTGTGATTGTTTTGGTTCCTGTCCAGTGAACGCTCCAGGTTCTCCAATGCCAGGGCCCAATCCTTCCGCGACGCATCTATCTGTGCCACCTGGAAATAACCGCTGTCCATGAATGCTGCATTCCAAACCGATTTATGGAGGTACTTGTAGGCCTCCCTGTCTTTTCCCTGCAGCCGCAATACCAATCCGAGATTGAAAAGGGGTTCCCCGTTATACGGATTGGGATTCCGGAAGATGGTCCGTTCATACGCCTTCCTGAAATGTTGCTCCGCTTCGGCAAACTTTCCGCGCCGCAACAGCCACATCCCCATGGCAATGTTGTTGCGTATGTCTTCCGGATCGCGTTTCAGGGCTTCAAGGTAATAGGCCGTGGGATCGTAGGTGGCATGACGGTATTGCTCCAGGTGCAACCCATTCAGGTAAAGCTCCTCGTTGGTCAGAATCTCTTCCGGCTGTTTTGCTGCCTTTGCCGGCTCAGGCACCGGTTTCAGGACATCCTCCTCCGGTGACCATTCGATCATCAGCCTCCCGTCTGCATCATAAACGGCCAGGTGAAACGACTGTTCCGCCATCGATGGATCCACTGCAACCTCCCGCAGGTATGCACCCCGCGGATCCAGGTCCACGGTCTCCTCCATCAATACCTGCACTTCTGAATTCTTTACCTGACTTCCGGATTTCACTGCCCGGTTTCCTGAATTAGGCCCCCGACTCCCAACTTTCAGGTTCTGCTCTTCTGAATGCAATCCCCGACTACCAGTTTTCACGTCCTTACTTCCTGCTTTCAGCACTGCGCCTCCTGCTTCCAATAACCACTCTTTTGACTTTAGTACCACCTTCGACTGTTTGTACGTACCTGTGGTATAGATCCTGACATCTGCCTTTCCTTCGAAAATCTCCAGGTTCAGCATCACATCCTTCGTTGCGTTTTTCACCACCCCCAGGTCACGGTACGGCATGAAATACTGGTTGAAGGATTTTTCCTCATAAGGCATCAGCCAGGAAAAATCCGGCTGGTTGTCGGTATACACACCACACATCAGCTCAATATAGGGTCCGTTCCGGTCGGTCAGGTTGCGGTCCCACGCCTTCCCGAAATCACCGTTCCCCCACGTCCATTGCTTCTTCCCGGGCGATACATGGTGATTCGCTACGTGCAGCAAACCACCACGGGTGTCATTCTCATACCCTCCCACAAAATCGTACTTCGATTCAATGGCCATATAGGAGGTGGGGACCGGGATATTCTTGTACCTGGAAATATCCACGCCGGCAGAATAATCCATTTTATAATAGGTGCCGGTGGCCACCGGAAATTTCGACACATCGCGTTTACCGTGATCGAACACCGCATGGACATCGGGCGGGAACACCGACTGGTAGTCATCATTCACCGCCACCGCCGGGTTGGCCCACCACAGGAAAGTCTGCGGCTGGGAGGTGCGGTTATATAATTTCACCCTGATCTCCATATAGGCTTTGTCGGGATACAACGTGAACCCCGCCATCCCCCGCGTGCGGAACATGCGTTCGATCTCGCTGCACCAGACCGTGGTGCTGCCGTCTGTATGCTCTTCGATAGCAAAATCCACCGGTTCGTAAGTGCTGGGGCGGTGGTGCTGCGGCCAGTTGAACTCTATTCCCCCGGAAATCCAGGGACCGGTGAGCCCCACCAACGCGGGTTTGATCACCTCATTGTAGTAGACAAAATGTCGCTCCTTCATCTTATCATATGCCATCTGCACCCTGCCGCCGAGTTCGGGGAGGAGCATGATCTTCAGGTAGTCGTTTTCCAGCCATACCGCCTGCCACTCCTTGTCCACCGGGGTATCGCTGACCTTCTCGATTACAGGATGCGGGTAGACCGCCCCGCTGCTTCCCTGGTAGACACGCTTTTCCAGGAAGATCGGATTTTTCTCCGGCTTGCCCACCTCGTAGGTCGGGATCACCACTGTTTCCTGCCATGCTTGTACTTTCATATCCCTTTATTTTACAGCACACATCCATGTACTCTGTATGTTACCTTCTGAACATTTTACCGCGAGGCGGCTCCTGAATGCTACAGGTCACCCAATTACATCCCTGCGCACCCAAATAGATCCCAACTACTGAATACCACTCCTCTACCAAACACATTCCCGCTGCTGAATCACACTCCCCGCCTTATCCCGACTTTCAACATTCAGTACCTATAAAAATACAGTCTTTCACAGGAAAAGTACATAGAGGATTTTTTGATATACATGTATTATATTCTTATTTTTACCACATGTCGGCCCCTGAACAGAAAAAAGAGGATTTTGCAGGTCAGAAAATGATTGTTCTCCCGGAACGTATCATTAACCAGCTTGTTAATAATGACATAACAAGGTATTTATATGTCACCGATATTGGCTACTTCCCTGAGGCCGGGGGTCATTTCAGGCAAAGGAGTCAGGGCAGTATGTCAAATATTCTTATTTACTGCACCAACGGGAGCGGCTGGGTGTCGGTAGACGGAAAACGGGAGACCATGACCAAAGATGCGTTTTGTTTTATTCCGGCCGGCATGCCCCATACCTATGCAGCGGATCGTGACGATCCCTGGACCATATACTGGGTGCACTTTTCGGGTGAGCATGCCGGGAGGACCCTGTTGGACGACGATTCATCCCGGACTTTTGCAGAAAATCAATTTGGAGAAAATTCGTCGCGAGACCAATCCGGCAATATTTCACCTGTTAATCACACAGAAGCAATAGTCTTGGGGGACCAGGCAAGTAGCAAACCCCAGAAGGAACCTTCCGGGAATACGCTTTCGTACAACCAAGCAAACAAAATAACGGTTGGGGCCCCTGCCGGAAGCACTACAGCTGACAGCAATAGAATGGTACCGCCCGGTAAAGGAGTGGTCCGCCAAAGCTTTCTTGACGCCGCCGGTAAAGCGGCGCGTATCCGGTTGTTCGAAGGGATATACCAGGCACTTGCTTCCGAATATGCAGAAAAAAACCTGGAATATGCCTCCATGGTCCTGCACCATTTCCTGGGGTCCTTCACCCATGAACAACAATTTGCCGGGGCGGGGGAACCACGGTACGAGGACCTCACCTCGCGGGCGATCGCATACATGAAACAGCACCTCTATAAAAAGATCGGGCTGGAAGAGATCGCCAACCATTGCGGCACCTCTGTCTCCCATTTCTGTCTGCGCTTCAAAAGCAGCACCTCCCACACCCCGGTGGAATATCTCAACAACCTGCGCATCCAGCAGGCCTGCCAGTTGCTCGATTTGACCACACTGAAGATTTCAGAGATCTCGGAGCAGCTGGGATTTTCCGACCCGTTCTATTTCAGCAGGGTGTTTAAGAAAAGTATCGGTCAATCTCCAAAAGAGTACAGGAAACAGAAGAGTGGGTAGAAATGGATTGCACAGTTACTCCGACAGATTAAATACACGGACATATTTTGTGACGTTCCCTTAGACAGTAGTTTTTTGGCATGCACAGCCTGTCGAAGATACGAAACTAGGGCTTTTGACTTAAGCGGGACATTTTCAACTCCACAAAGACATTACAATAAAAAACTGTAAAAAGGAAATTTGTGGGGCTGTATGGATTCTTTTATTTATCTCTTTTTATTTTGGAAGGATGTTGACTTGTATTGAAGACATCAACAATGATCACGTATTTGTCCGTTACTTCATAAATGAGTTTATATCGCCATTTAGATACTGAACGATAGTTCTCATGCATCTCGTCCAAATATTCTTCTCTGGATTATTTTTCAGGGAAGTGACCCAGGCTATTGCCTAACTGAATCAGCGATTTCTTTACGTACCTGGCTGCAGCTACTGAGTCTGTAGCGATATAATCGTAGATTTCATCAAGGAGATCCCTGGCCTTGGGATCCCATCGAACTGGAAGCTTCTTTTTCACCAACCTTCAATCTCTTTTTCAAGATCCTCCTGTGTAATATAATCACCGGATTTAACCCGTGCAGAAGCTTCTTTAACTCTTTTTTTTAGGTCCTCCTGGGTAATAGGAGTGCCATCTACATTATATCCAACAACAACAGTTTTTTCATGCTCCCTGCTCATGGCTTGCACCTTCTTTAGGAACTCCTTATCTGCTTTAGCAATGTAGCTTTGTACCTCTTTCCTTAACTCTGCTGTACTCATGATTTCCTGTAACATTGTTTCTATAAATTTAACAATTTATATTCACATATTGTTTTGTTCTACCGGATGATACTTTTCAATGGCCAGTTGCATTGGTGCTACAGCGAAAGAAACTAAAATTCGATACGATAGCTTACAGATGGAAGTATGGGAAACAGGCAAAGCTGATGCAATGTTAGCTCTCCCTGATCATTTTCCATATAGAAAAGGAAGAAGGGGTTTTGCCTGTTATATGCGTTGATCAAGCTCACATTAAAAATCCGCTTTCCTTTTGAAAACCATTTGATAAAATCCAGGGAAATATCAAGACGATGGTATGGCTTTAACCGGATGGAATTTTTGGGACCATAAATATGTGCCTCCCCAATAATTGGGTTTTCTATCCCCGGAATCACAGGTACTTCATATTTGCCCACGGGTAAATTGTACGACATACCACTTGTGAATTGCCAGGCCAGGGTCAGATTTGTGTGATCATTTATTGCCGACATCAATACAACATTGAAATTGTGTGGTTTTTCATAAATATAAGGATATGCAGCACCATTGTTGATTAATTCAAACTGCCTGCTGTTCATGATATACATATAGGATGCCCATCCACTTATTCTCCCCTTTTGTTTTGCAACTTCCATTTCAATGCCGCGAATTGATCCTTTCCCATTCTTTACAATAGAAAGCTCAGGAGACTCAAGGACTGTATAAATATTATTACCAGGGACCAACTCAATTAGTTTTTGCTGCCGCTTTAAAAAGCCTTCTAACTTGAAACTGATACCGTCAGTATAAATATTATTTATCATCAAACCCAAATCGAATTGATCAGAAATCTCCGGTGGCAAAAAAGTTGAGGCAGGGACCCAGATATCCACCGGAATTCCGCCGGTATTATCTGAAACCAGATGCAAGGGCTGGTGCATTTTTGAATAAGATGTACTTAATCGAACTTTATCCGGAGAAAGGTCATATGCAAACCTGATTCTTGGCTCCGCAATATGGAAGAAGGAATCCCCCATGATCCCTGTATATCTCAACCCAATATTTCCTGTAAACGTTTTCAATTTATATTCAGATTCAAAATAGGCAACGAACTCCTGTACCAGGAAGGATTTCAACTCCTCATTATTAAACGAATCAAATTTATAAGGTGCATACCTGTGTAAGGCAATATTTGAACCATACCTGAATTTCAGATTATTTGAGTAGTAATACGTATGATCATATTTCAAAAAAGCATCTCTAATTGCTGTACCGGTAGATAATCCATTTTGATTTAATTCACCACTCATCAAAACCTCGTTCACTATTGAATGGCCATAGTTGAACACAGAATAGGAAAGTGAGAGATCTGCAATATTCTTAGCATTGTATTGATGATTCAAGCGAAGTGAACCGAAATTATTTGACCAGGCAAGGTCATCTTTAAAATCTCTTTGAATATCCTGATCTTTATCATCATCCCAGAATCGAAGAAAAATACGGTCGCGGTTCGAGAAGAGCGTCAGGTACAGTATTGTATTCGTACTCACCCTGTGCCGGATCTTTAGATTCGCATCATAAAAAGTATATCCCGCCATGCCTTTTCCATCCGAATCCATATATGAGAGCAGACGCGTCAAGAGGTCCAGGTTGCATCTTCTTAAAGAAAAAAGGAAGGAGGAATTCTCATTTAAGGGCCCTTCTACTGATGCTTTCATTGCAAGTGTTCCCAGGGAGAACACCCCTTTAAACTTTTCTTTGCTCCCATCTTTCAAACGAATATCAGTGATGGAGGACAATTTACCTCCCATATGTGCTGGAAATCCACCTTTTATAAATGTTGCCGAGTTGATCGCATCAGCGTCAAAGGCACTTAACAGGTTGCCCAAATGATGATAGTAATATAACGGCACACCATCTACCAGCATAAGATTCTGATCCGGTCCTCCGCCCCTGACTACCAAACCTGCGCTTCCTTCCTTCCCTGATTGTACTCCGGCCCGGTGTTGAAGGCTCCGCAGTATATCTTTTTCTCCGAGAAATGATGGCATCCTGTTCACTACCTGAGGATTGACAGAGATTCGTCCGGACTCTTGCAATCCCTTCTGATCCCTTCTGATTTCTATCTCAGGAATAGAAAGATCAGGACTTAAGTAGATCACTGTACTTTCCGATTCTAACTGATCAATTTGAATCCGTTTAGTCCGATAACCTACATAACTGAAATTGATCCGTCTATCTATTCCAGTACTCAAATTGACGCTGAAAAACCCATGTTCATCAGTAACACTTCCCCAGTCCATATTGTCAGGATACAGGTTTGCACCAATAAGTATTTCACCACTCACGGAATCCCTGACAAAGCCGCTAAATGTTTGCTTCTGCACCTGCGCATTGGACGCACCAAAGAAAAACAGAAGTAAAAAACTGAAAATGAAAATCTTATTCCACATAGGTGAAGAATTTCCGTGATTCAGTATAGGCACCAAAAACCCCTACTCCATTCTCAATATTTGAATATAATTCCACGGGTTGACCCTGGAAGAAAATTCTGTACGGATCAAGATCATCAATTACATTTACATGCTGACCATTATTCTGTTTATAGGAATGTACAATCCATGATCTTAAAAACTTGTAATATTCTTTTGAGACTGATCGAACAACTATTTGTGTCTTACCCGGTTTGCCATTAAATATAGAAAACGAAATATTATTAAATTCAATTTTAATCATTCCTTGTTCAGAATTTGCATCCGAGAATAAAAAGAACTCTGGTTCATATTCCAATAATGCTTCTGTTACCAGAACAGGATTACTAATATTTTTATAACCATAAAAATTCAGTATAGCAGGTGGACTATTTTCATAATTTATTAAGAACAACTGATAGTAATTCTCCTTTAATGAATCATCCAATAGGGTTATTTCACAATGTGTAAGATCCATCCCATATTCATCTTTATGCTTACCATAAGTATAACTAGCCTGATAAATTTCTCCTTTTGATGGAATAGATGTAGCTGCCGTATATACAACATCTGAAATCCTAACTTCCAATTCATAATTCCAACCAGCAAGTGCCATAGTGCCTGATATAAAGGCATTAATTACTGGGTCGAATGTCAGTTCATAGGATTCACCATCTCCTCTCGTAATGGAGACTGTAGCATCTTTTAAATCAACATAATCCAGACTGTCGTTTATGCTATTTGTATTAAAAACTTTAACAACAGGATCAGTGCCATTTTCCAATACGCAAGTTATGGCAGTGCGTGAAATATCATCATCAAACACATATTCGACCTCCCGGATACAAGACGAACATACAATGATCATCAAAATTGATTCAAACAATAGAAGCTTATGCATATGAGGGGCATATTGGTTTTTAAACGTATGAATGCCGGGAAATGATATCCCGGCATTTAATTTGTTTAATCAGACAATCTAATCAGCAAAAGTAAGATCAGGATAATTCTCCGCTTTTATATAGAAACTATAGTTATATACATCACACTCATCAATCATCCACCCGGATGGAGGACAATACCAATATCCGCCCGGGTTGCAATTCACTTTTAGGTGATTCGTTGTATATCCCATCCCATTAAATGTGTCATATGTCCATGGGCTGGTTTTTGGAAAATTTACTGTTACATATTGTTCGTGAGGAGGATATAGATCTCCGTCTACCAACTTGTAATGATGATCCCAGGATGCAGTTACTTTATCAATAGGGGTATAGTTATTCCTATAGACCCAATCGCCCCAGATATTTTTCTTCTGTGCAATGGCTTCAACAAAAAACTCTGGACCCATGCAGGCTCCTGGTGAAGGTGGATAGTAAACCCCTTCATCACCAGCATGAAAAAAGGCTTGAAAGAATAATCTTTTTCTTGAAGTTTCCTCTCGCATTTTATGTTCATCAAATGAGTGTCCATATCCCTTTTTGGCTGATAACTCATAATTATGAACGGTTATAGCTAACTCTTGATTGGTTTCACAAATATTTTCCAGAAGTGGTATTTTATTAAAATCACAATCATGGATGACCTTATAACCAGACTCATTAAAACAATATAATTCATTGTTGATAATAGCAAGCCCCTCTTCATTTAGAACCGACATATAAACAGGATTAAAAATCCTGGCTTTGTAGCTGGTTGATCCATCAACTTCTTCAACTTCTTTAATTATTCCCTTCTCAATTAATTGATAATAGAAACTTGAATGAGGATCTATACCCTCAGCTACTAATTGATCCAATTCCACATCATTGCCAAAATCATGAATAACTTGCTGTTCATGAAGGGATTCCTGTATGTGTAAGTTCCGAAACAGAAGCTCTTGTGATATTACATCATTCTCAGAACACCATTTTTCAAGCTGTTCATTTGTCATGTGATTTAATTCTGCAGCCTTTTCAGCGAAATCACCATAAGTAGCAAATTTTAACGTTTTGTTCTGAGAAGATTGAAAAGGGGAGTTTTCTAATTCTATTATCTCTTCATTACATCCGGAAAATAACAGGAAAAGAAGTGCAGTACAAATCGTTTGAAAACTTAAAGTATAAGATATTTTTTTCATCTTTGCATTGTATTTAATTAAACTTTTGTTTTCCTCACCCTCAAGCCTTTTGCGAGATCTTGGGGGTGAGTTTTTTTCTCATTTTTCTCAATTGAGAGCCATTAACTCCCCGTTGAAATATGTGCCTGGCACACTTTCAAAATAGATTCAATTATTCCTGTTTCGTACTTATAGATTTTGATTTGAAGATTGATTGAGATCATCGAATTGCCGGGGTGCAACAGGAAGAAATCAGATCGAACTCCTTTAGCTTTCAATAAAAGTAAAAAAAAACGGAAAGAAAAAAGTCTTGATTAACATTTTTTTGCAAAAGCAGGATTAAGTTTTAACTGGAAATTAAGTTTTTCCGACCCGTTCAATTTCAGCAGGGTGTTTAAAAAGAATATCGGTCAATCTCCAAAGGAGTACCGGAAACAGAAGAGTGGGCAGTTCTAAAACTTCCTCCAAAATAGACTCGCCCGGATCATTTCAACCAATAAAACTATAACTCAAATTCATAACTAACAGATGGAAGTATGGGGAAAAGACACCTCTGGTAGAGTTTTTGGACTGATTTTCCATCCTCTTCCAATGTCTTCCAGAAATAATAGTAGGGATTCTGCCGGTTATAGGCATTGTATATACTGAGATTCCAGGTGCGCACTCCTCTTGTTTTCTCTTTCCTGAATTGAACACCAAGGTCGAGCCGGTGATAGTCCCTCATCCTGAAATTATTTATGGCACTGTAAGTTTTAATAGTTGATGGAGTATTCAGCGATAATGGTGAGTAGGTAGGATAATAATTAAAATCAGGGGATTGTACGTATCCATCACTGAAAGTTATGGGCATGCCTGTCTGATATACCCAGACCAGGGAAAATGAAATATTTTTCGTTGGTTGATAGGAAACATTCAGACTTACCGAATGTGGCCGGTCATATTTAAAAACAAATTCCTCACCGTGATTAAGCTCGTCAAACTGACGGAATGACCTTGAATAAGTATAACTGATCCAACCGGAAACCTGTCCCTGTTTTTTTTGGGTCATTATTTCCAGACCGTAGGCATTACCCGTTCCTGATTGAAGCAGATTATCCTGCCAGTTGATGCCGGTTGCAAAACCTGAGCCATGTTTTAAGGCAATCAGGTTTTCCATGTCCTTTTTATACCCTTCAATCGTAAATTCATACACGTCACCTTGTAAGGCCCATGCTGCTCCCATGGAGTACTGATTTGATTGCTCCGGTTTTATACCATCCATGGTAGGAATCCATAAGTCTGTGTTTTTAAGGCCGAAATTCGGATAGTCAAGGAGGTGGATATTTTGGTTCATGCGTGCATATGCGAATTTGAAGGATAACTGATTACCCAAGAGATAGCGACCTGAAAGTCGGGGTTCAAATGATAGGTAGTGTTGATGATGCAGGAAATATCCTGATAACCTGAAACCCAGGTTTACTGCCAGGTTTGTTCCTATATCAAGCATATTTTCAACATAGATAAATGATTCGAATGACTGAAGTTTCTGTTCATTGAACATAGTATCCTTAAGCGTAATTTCATTTTCAATTTCCCGGAATGTCGTTACACCCGGCTCAAAATGATGCCAGCTTATTCCTGCCCCCATTATTATCTGGTAGATTTCAACAGGGGTATACTCCAGATCTATTTTGGAATTCAGATCCCTTATCCCGGAATAAACACTTTCTGATTGGAAGAGTTCTTCTTCATCCTCCTGTATCGTACTTTCCAGGGCAGAATTATACCTGAATCGTGTATAGGAAATTGTGGTATTGCTGAACAACCTTGTATTGAACAGATGGTTCCAACGAATGGTTCCCAGCAGGTTCCCCCAGTTCCTGGTTGCTTTTGCCCTGTAAGCTTTCTCATCAAAGAAATTTTGGCGCAGTTTATCATCGCCGCTATAGAAACTGGCAAATACAATATCAGAATCCGAGAGCCGGTGTTTAATTTTAGCATTCAGATCGTAAAAACCATAGCCAACTACCATATCCCCTTCACTTAAGATCGCAGACAGGGGCATCAGGTAGAAAACATCCCACATGAACCTCCTGGCGGAAAAAAGAAAGCTTGTATTTCCATTGGAAAGTGGCCCTTCCAAATAAAGTTTTGAAGTAAGCATGCCGATGGTTCCTTTTCCTTCAAAAGCGTTTGTATTCCCATCTTTCATCCTTACATCCAGAACAGATGAAAGGCGATTGCCATAACGTGCGGGGAAGGCCCCTTTAATTAGCCTGGAATCTTTAATAATATCAGGATTAAAAATAGAAACAAATCCGCCGATATGGTTGATGTAGTATAGGGGAACATCATCCATCAGGATCAGGTTTTGATCATGTCCACCACCCCTGACAAAATAGTCACTGCTGCCCTCATGTCCAGGGGCAATTCCTGGCATTAATTGATAGGCTTTTAGCAAATCTGTTTCTCCCCCAAGGGCCGGCAGATTTTCAACCTGGGTAGTTCTTAAAGAGGAAATACTCATTTGAACCTCCTCATGGATCGTATTGCCGTAAGTAACAGTAACATCTTCCAGTTCAATTTTTGCCGATTCAAGGAAAACCTGAAAGATCGTGTCACTTTGTAATTGGATGGGAATATATTTGGTTGTATATCCTACAAAGGAGACTACAATTTGCACTTCCAGATTGGTTCTTACAATTAAGCTGAAAAAGCCATAACTATTGGTACTCGTCCCTTTTCCTGTATTTGCATCGATAACAGATGCACCAATCAAAAATTCGCCACTTGCTGCATCAAATACCTGACCGGATATAGCCACTCTGTCCTGTCCTGAAACCAACTGCCAGGATGCAGAAAGCAGCATCAATAAAGATCCAATAACTACCCATCTTCTCATGGCGTATAGGTATTATTTACAACGATGGAATCCAGTGAAACTGCATAAGCAGCAAATAGACCATACCCGTTTTCAATATTGGAATAAACCTGTACATAGTCACCGGTTCCGCGCCAGATATCTTCCTGACGGATTAATTCATTGTAAATCTTCTGGGTTTTCCTGAACGAATAATACTGCTTACTTACAGACCGGAGGTATACTGTAAATTTTCGCTCCGGGACAAAAAAGGAAGAGCTCCTGTAAAGTTCTGTGTAATACGGCCAGCAATTTACCCGTATTGTCTTTTCACTACCATTAAATAATTCATCAGAGAAAAACAGTATATCCTGAACCGGGAATATTCGCTCCGGAACTGTAAATCCTTCCGTAGCAATGGACTGGTCAAAGCTGAACAGGGTCATATTCTGGTGATGAAGACTTTGTTTTTCAATTTCCCAGAAGCTTATTCCGTTAAAAACAAGGTCTGTCTCAGTAGAATCCCAGAGTACCAAGGAAGAAGTATCCGCTTCACGAAGAATGAAAATTTCATAATAGTTCCTCTCTCCGGGAGGATCAGCAAATGTTATTTCAAAACTTGAATACAAGTATCGATTTGAAGAGAATGAAGAGGAAATAACTCCGGCACTATCCCTATAGTTTACATCTAATATAGGAATGGCATTCGGTATCGTATCCCGGGCAGTGAGTTCCTTATATCCCGGGACCTGAATTATGATTGAATAAGCCATTCCCTGTTCCAGCGAGAGATCATCATATTTATAAAGTGACGAATCCAGATGTCCAAGAACACCAATAGGTGATTTGTTCTGAAATAACTCTATCGTGGCATCCTGAACAGGTTCTCCTCCATTGCTTTTAGACAGATGTAGATGAAGAATACTGTCGGAGGTGAAAATACTATTCGCAACCAGCATAATGTCTGATTGAGGAATATCAAGTGATACCTCCTTATCGCATCCTACGAAGAGAAGAAGGAAAGCAAAAAACTGAATAGTATTAATTCTCCTCATGAAATCTATGGCTAGTAATGCCACTGCCAGGGCATTACTAGCCGGTTTTTATTACCAGGTAACTTGTTTAGTAATAGTCGCAACATCATCAGATTTAAACCATCCCTGAAGACCCTCCGATGCTACTCTTATCCTATCAGGGTATGTTGAATATTGTGCCTCAGCCTGTTTATCATCGTCCCAGTATGATAAATCGGTTTGCATTTGCGATGTATGAGTCCATTCACCATCTATGTGTAAATAATAATTCGCAACCACTCTGGCCCACTGATGCATATTAATTCTACTCCACCCTGTTAGCCACCCTTTGTATTCATAAGTTTCCGTCTCTGATTTTACAAAATTTGATATCCCAACTACATTAGTAATTGTTACTCTTCCTTTTAAATAGTTATCACCATCATTATAAGATTCAACTATTTCTCGTGACTCATTTCCTCTCAGATCAAGATCAATTGTTGATTTTCGTGTTTGATCATGATTAGAAACAGGCAGTGTTTCCACATTACCATTCAATTGTGCGATGAAAATCCTGCCGGATTTGGTGGAGACAGATTTTAGATTTCCCATTAACATTTCCCTTAAACTAAGGAGAGAATTGTAATCAATATCTTTTACACCATAGATTACACCATTTTCTGCTATTTTATATATTATTCCACCAATAATATATTCCCCGTTTGAATTTAACATTGCTCTAAGTATGTTATCAGAGATAATGAAATTGGGTTGATTTTTGAAGTCCAAATTCTTATTCATTAGCCAAAGTTTCTCCTCTTTACCTATTTTATTTCTCATCGAAATGTATGAAAAGTTTTCTTCAAACTTTTCAAAAACATAATTCATATTTATTTCACCATTACTCAATGCTAATTCAAAGTCCTCCATATTTTCGTAATTTGATACTATTGAATTATAGTATGCATCATACAAAGCATTCAATTCATTAAAAACTCTTCTAGAAACATTCTCGTCCTTAAACATGAGGATACCGTTATACTCTGAAACGCTATTTAGCAATTCTCCTGAAAGTGTATACTCATTAGTCGAAGAATCTAAATCTTCTTCAATAGAAATTATTTCCTTTTGGCATGATGAAAAGGACATTATTATTATCGAAAGGATAATAAAAAATCTGGTATTAAAGGTTATTTTTCTCATCTTTGTTATTGTTAAGTTAAACTTCGGTTTTCCTCACCCTCGATACTTTTCGCGAGAGTCGGGGGTGAGTTTTTTTCTCATTTTTCTCAATTGAGAGCCATTAACTCCCCGTTGAAATATGTGCCTGGCACACTTTCAAAATAGTTGCAAGTATTCCTGTTTCGTACTTTTAGTTTTAATTTGAAGATTGATTGAGATCATCGAATCGCCGGGGTGCAATTGGAAGAAATCAGATCGAACTCCTTTAGCTTTCAATAAAAGTAAAAAAAAAAGTTTTGATTAACATTTTTTTGCAAAAGTAGGATTAAGTTTTAACTGGAAATTAAGTTTTTCCGACCCGTTCAATTTCAGCAGGATGTTTAAGAAAAGCATTGGACATTCGCCAAAATAATACCGGAAACAGAAGAGCGGGTACACAGATATTATATCGACCGCTTCAATCTGTAATAGTTGAATTAAATAACCTGCACTAAAAATATCATATTTTGCATAGATTATCGAATTATTTTCGATTATGTGTGCAGTATTTACTATATTTAAAACAAATCGATAGTCGGAATGGAGGAATTAGCGTATTTTGGATCGGTGCCCGTGGATTACCATGTGCTGGCAAACCGCTACAACCATCTCAGTGCGCCAAAAGATAAGATATCCGGCCTGGTGAAAAACGGGTCCCTTGTACGACTGAAAAAAGGCAAGTACTTGATATCCAAAAATCTGAAAGATCATCCACCATCACTTGAGCTTATTGCAAATCATCTTTACGGGCCTTCATATGTTTCTTTTGAAACAGCACTTTCATACTACGGATGGATTCCGGAACGCACCTACCTGGTAAAATCTGCCATCACAAAGAGAAAAAAAACATTCTCCAACCAATTTGGAAAATTTGAGTATATAACTGTCCCGAAAGCATACTTCCCAATTGGAATCCGGCAGGTTATTTATGATCAGCAGTATGCCTTTCTTATGGCATCCCCCGAAAAAGCACTATGTGATCTGCTTATGACTACCAAAGGGTTAAGGATTCAGTCTTTCAAATCGATGAAAACCTACCTCGAAGAGGACCTGAGGCTGGATCCCGACCCGAAGCACAAACTGGATCTTCAGGTATTTGAAGAGGCAGCAAAAACAGGCCACAAAAAAACGGAAATGGCATTGCTGCATAAATATTTTCAGGAGTTTATTTCTACTAAATAAGATACAATGGCTGCTATTTTTGATCAGATGCTGGCGCGATACAATGTCAAAATCAAAACGCAGGAAATAAATGCCCTGCATGAAGTAATGCAGCAGATTACCCTTGCTGCATTATACAGGGCAGATTTCTTCTCAAATGCGGCCTTCTGTGGTGGCACATGTCTCAGGATATTCCACAAATCACCCAGGTTTTCTGAGGATATGGACTTTACACTACTGGAACCAGATGAAAACTTCTCCCTTGAAAAATACTTTGATACTATTTATGAAGAATTTCAGTCACACGGCAGGAAAATACAAATCAGTCTGAAAAGTAAGCAACAACAATCCACGGTTGAATCTGCATTCCTGAAAGATACCACTGATATTGCTAACCTGGCTTTTCAGACTGAACCAACGGTAAGAATCAAAATTGAGGTTGATACAAATCCTCCATCAGGCTTCGAAACTGAAAACAAACTATTGCTGCTTCCATATTCATTTACGACGCGCTGCATAGATCTAAAGGGACTTTTTGCAGGAAAAATACATGCATTTTTATTCAGAAACTGGAAGCGGCGGGTAAAAGGACGGGACTGGTATGATTTTGAATGGTATATCAGAAATGATCAGCCCGTTGATTTCAATCATTTGAGGGAGCGCTCTCTGCAAACTGGTTACAGTGGCGATGCTCCTTTCACAGAAGAAATTGTCAGAAAACTTTTAAGAGAGAAAATAAGCAGCACTCCAATATCCAGGGTATTGGATAATGTCAGGCCATTTATTGATGAAGATCAAAGCCTGGAAATATGGTCAGAGGAGTATTTCTTGCAGCTGGTTGATATGATGAGGTTTGTTTAGTGCAGCTCGCACAGTCCGTCTCCCGTTTCTGCCTGCGCTTCAAAAGCAGCACCTCCCACACCCCTGTGGAATACCCAACAACCTGCGCATCCGGCAGGCCTGCCAGCTGCCCGACCTGACCACGCTAAAGATTTCAGAGATCTCTGAGCAGCCAGGGTTTTCCGACCCGTAGGAGGCGCGTTATTTGTTTATTGCCTGGGATCCTTCTGCAGTAGCCATTGCCCAAGCAGAATATCATAGATGCCATAATAGGTTTCGCCATTTTCGTTCAGTTCACGGTAGACCAACTCCTTATCGATCAGTGACCTGAGTGATTGAAGCACCGTAGAAGCATTGCCAAGCTGGTGCCTGGCAATAAATTCACTGGATGTAGGTTGATACACTGTTATATCCCTTGCGATTGCCTTCAGAAGTCCCCATTGTGCTTTTGTCAGCATTTCCCTGTATCCGTAAAACACAAATTCCTGCTCTTTCAGGATTTTGATTGCCTCCTTTTTCCAGGTACCGCTGGTAACCGTTTTTTCTGTCGTCAAAATAACCTTGCTGCATAATAGCTGGACGTACCAGGTGTGCAGGTTGGTCCAGTTCAGTATCTCAGTGACTGTCTCTGCTGAAATTGAAACAGCTTGTTTTTTAAATTGTCCCAGGATAAATTCAGCATAACTTTCTGCATCGATTTTACCAATTTTTAAAAGACTTGTACTCCTGAAGAAAGGTCGGGCGGGATTGGTAAACAGATCGGTCATCAGGTGTTGCTGACTGCCCGAAAAAATGAAGTTTACATTTCTAAGCTGCTGAACAACGGACCTTAACCATGCGTCTGTTTGCTTCTCGGGGTATTCCAGAATCTGCTGAAATTCATCGATGGCAATAACAACCGGTTTCGATTGCTCCTCAAGCACAGCAAATATTTCTGATATTGTTTTTTTGCTTTCAACCGGAGTTGTTTTAAGCATAACCTGAGGTGCACCATTCAGTGCATCGTAGCTGATTACCGGACGCAGCGACCTGATGAGCTGCCATATTCTTTTACCGATGTTGCTGCGCTCGGAATACTGAGATATCATGGCGGTGGATAGCTGATTGAGCAAATCGTTGAGGGATTCAGTAGGTAATATATCGATGTAGATTTTAATATATCCCTTACCAAGATGGTGAAACAGATGGTGGATAAGTGCTGTTTTACCAAGCCTTCTCAATGCTACAAGCGTTGTTAACTGGTTGCCCCGGATATTGGAGAGCAGCTGTTCCAACTCTTGTTCCCTGTCACAGAAAAACTCCGGTCCGTGATAACCCGTTAAAGGAAAGGGCGTTTGTGGCGTCTTCATGTTACAAATTATAATTTATAAAATATAAATTATAAAATATAAATTACAATTGCAACAAAATCTAACGCTGGCTATTATGTTGAACGTACCCCGGTCTTCACTCCACTGGCCGCATCACAAACCTCGAGCTATAAACACGTTCAGTAAGCCTGAACTTTTCAATGGACCCGGTCTTCACTCCACCGGCCGCATCACGAACCAGTAGCTGTAATCGCTTCCGGTCAGCCTGTACTTTTCATGGGTCCATGCTCCCCAGCTGTTGTCACCGCCCACACCCATCTGCTTGTAGTCAATGTCCACGGAAACCAGGTCGCGCGGAACAACATCGGTGGTATGCCGGTTTACCGGCGCTTTGCCGTCCACATGCCGGCCGTCGGTGCGTCCCGGTGATTCAAAATCTTCCGGCAGGTTGTGGTGTGCACTCACGGAAAGCAACGGCGCCCCGGTAAACTGCAACCCTTTTCCTGCATCGTTGGTCAGCTGCATCCACCTGACGTCGGTCTTGTTGCCGTTCTCCTGCGGACGGATATAGGGCCAGTACTGTTCCGCCACCGATCCTGAATAGACATCCACAAAAGCGCTGGTTTTGCGGTCCCAGTAGGATTCGTGCGGACCCCTGCCGTACCAGGTCATCTGGTCAAACTCCAGGGGCATCACCAGGTGCATCCCGAAACGCGGCATCTCAGCCTTCGCCGCCGGCAACACTTCCACGCGGTTCTCCACCACGATCTCTCCCGATGCCAGGAACCGGTAGGTGATCTCGTTTTTCGCAATAATCGTTCCTTCAAAATCAGGCAGATCCACAGCAACGGCAATCTCCACCTCCTCCGGGGTTTCCAGGGTCACCTCTGTGCTGACATGCTGCTTCCGGTCCCAGATCTCCCTCCAGAAACGGGCACGCTTGTCCAGTCCATTCCCGAAATCATTATCCGTCGGCGGCCTCCAGAAACCCGATGCCGGTCCAATCTTCAGCAGCTCAACACCCCCGGCGTTCCACCCGGCAATCCTGCCTTCGGTCATGTCAAAATCAACGGAAAATCCCTCCCCACTGATGGTCATCTTCCCATTGCTGTTGCTCCGCGAAACAGACAGTTCTGCATTTGCACGGGCAACCGGAAGTTCCGGCATCGCCGGCTCCCCATAATGAAACTGCTCCCGCGCCAGGGTATCACCCGCCACCAGCAATCCCATATCCTTGTTCAACACGGCATAGAATTCAACAAAATATTCGCCGGCATCACCAGGATCATAATCGAGTGTCACCTCCTGCGTCTCCCCGGGCGCCAGTTCCACGGCACCAGGCGATCCCGAAGCCACATCCCGGCCTTCCACCTGCACGTTCCAGGACAGATCGAACACCCCCAGGTCCAAAAACGCGTAATCATTTTTTATGCTGAATGTCTTGTCATCCTCCGATCCGAATTTAATGTACTGGTACACTTTCTTCACTTCATGCAGCGCCGGCTTCACGCCCCTGTCGGGATTCACCACGCCGTTCAGACAGAAATTACCGTCCGACGGCACATCCTCCGGGCCGAAATCCCCGCCATAGGCCCAGAATTCCGTTCCGTTCTCATCCGTGGTAAGCAAGCCCTGGTCCACCCAGTCCCAGATAAATCCTCCCTGAAGCGCCTCGTACTTTTCGATTACATCCCAGTAGTCCTGGAAATTCCCCAGGCTGTTCCCCATGGCATGTGCATATTCACACAGGATCAACGGCTTGTCAGGATCCGACTGCGCATACTGCTCGATCTGGTGGATCCGAGCATACATCGGCACATTGATATCGGTGTTGGCACCACCATGCGCCTGTTCATACTGAACGGGACGCGTTGGATCCGCTTCTTTCAGGAATGCATAGGTTGCATCAAAATTGACCCCGTTGCCGGCTTCATTGCCCAGCGACCAGATGATCACCGATGGCTGGTTCCTGTCGCGGTAATACATGTTCTTTGTCCTGAACAGGTGTGCCCCCATCCAGACGGAATCCTTGGCCAGTGACTCGGGGCCGTAGCCCATGCCGTGCGATTCGATATTGGCCTCGTCGATTACGTACAGACCATATTCATTGCACAACTCATACCAGCGCTCCGGCTGCGGGTAGTGCGAGGTACGCACGGCATTCAGATTGTGTGATTTCATCAGCCGGATATCCTTCAGCATGGTCGCCTCATCCATCACATGACCGGTCACATCATGATGTTCATGCAGGTTCGCTCCTTTCAGCAATACATACTTCCCATTGACCAGCAACGTTCCATCCTTCACCTCCACGGTGCGGAAGCCCACCTGCTGACGGATCTGCTCGATCAGGTCTCCCTGCTCATTTTTCAAGCTGATTTCAAGCCGGTACAACTCCGGCAGCTCAGCACTCCATTGCCGCACCCCCGGAATTTCACAGTTCATCTCAAGCATATGTGTTTCCCCGACCGGCACGGTCTCGGACAATTCGCAGACCAGCGTTTCGCCATCCAGCAGTGTCGCCTCAACGGTCACCCCGGCCTCGGCATCCGCGGTATTCCGCAGCTCCACTTCCAGGCCAAACAAACCATTCCTGTATGCCTCATCCAGTGTGGCAGTCACTTCGAAATCCCGAATATGCTGCTGCTCGCGGAACAACACGTATACATCCCTGGTCATCCCGCTCAGCCGCCAGAAATCCTGGTCCTCCAGGTAGCTGGCATCGCTCCACCTATATACCTCCACTGCAATATTGTTCTTCCCCTTGCGCAAATACTCGCTCACATTAAATTCAGCCGGTGTCTTGCTGTCCTCGCTGTACCCCACGTATTCACCGTTTACCCAGACATAGAAAGCCGAACTTACCGCGCCGAAATGCAGGATCGCCTCCTTATCGAGCTGGTCGCCCGTGATCCTGAACTCCTTCCTGTAGGACCCCACCGGGTTGTAATGGTCCTGGATCACCGGGGGCGTCTTTTCATGCGGATATTTCACATTGGTATAGATCGGTACATCATACCCCACAATTTCCCAGTTCGCAGGCACCGCGATCTCCTCCCAGTCGCGTATGTCGTAGTCTTCCTTGTAGAACATGAACGGACGCCCATCCGGGTTCTGTGCCAGGTGAAATTTCCAGGTGCCGTTCAGCGAAAGCACAAACGATGAACTGGATGGATCACCCGCATCAAACGTCGCACTATCCTTAAATGGAATAAACCAGGCACGCTGCGGTTCCCTGTTCACCTCGTATACCTGCGGATCCTCCCATTCCGTCCTTACCTGTTCTTCCATAGTAACATCTTCATATTTTGAATACTGCGTGCATGAAAACACGGAGAACATCATCGCAAGCAGGAAAAGGATAACATTGATTTTCATGGTCTGGTCAAATTATATTAATAAAGATTCAAAAATAGAAGATAAACCATCATCTGCAATCATCCACACAAGAAACAACCGTTAAATGAGCAATTTCCCGGCAAGCGTAACGCAGCAAACGGGCATGATGGACAGCCACGCTTTATTTTACTTTCACATACAAGTAAGCCCTCCGCATATTCCTGTTCTTGTCCCATGCGCTCAGCGCCAGCGGGTGGTATTCCTGAACAATCGTGATGGAAGAGGCATCGTTGAAATACTTTTCCTCTTCCCACGATTTCAGGGCATCTTCCGGGACCGTTATTTCGGTGGAAAATTCGACCTCCTCCATGACCGGTTCCCCGCTCAGGTCCTCGATCACATTGATCAGCCAGTTCCCGTAACTGAACTCGATGCGTTCAATTCCCAAGGAATCTCGAACCCCTGTCAGAAAAGAAGAACATCACAGTATCCATGGAGGGCAGGGGTGAACAACTGGTCTATTTCGATCCGGATAAACTGGACAAGATTCTCAGTAACCTGATGTCCAACGCCCTGAAATACACTCCTGAAAACGGCCGAATCCTGATCGGGTATGACACGTATGAAAAGGAGGGACAACTGTGGCTGAAACTTTGTGTTACAGACTCAGGGAAAGGGATCGAACCGGAAATGTTCGACAACGTGTTTGAACGCTTCTACCAGGTGAAATCCGTGACGGGAAAAACCTTCGGTGCGGGGATCGGGCTGGCACTTGCAAAAAACCTGGCGAAAAACCATAAAGGAACCATCAGCGTGGAAAATGCCCCCGGTCTCGGTGCAAAGTTTACAGTCGCGCTTCCCGTATCTGCTGAGGCATACGATGAAGATGAAATCCTCCACGAAGAAATCAGTTACCAGGCACGGAACCTGATCATTGACCACGACGACTCGCTGGTCCCGGTAGAAGAAGACCAGAATGAGGGTGAACCCGCCGATGAGCGCAAAACCATCCTGATCGTCGAGGACAATTCTGATTTCAGGAACCTGCTGAGCGAACACCTGTCCAATTATTACAACATACTGGAAGCCGGGAACGGGATGGACGGGCATGCAGTGTGCCTGGAAAAACAACCCGACCTGGTGATCACCGACATGATGATGCCTGTGATGGACGGCATTGAACTTTGCAAAAAGATCAAGAACAACGTGGAGACCAGTGACATCATCGTGATACTGCTCACCGCCAGAATGAACGAGGAAACCAGGTATGAAAGCTACCTGGCCGATGCCGACAGCTATATCGCCAAGCCGGTGAATGTCAGAACCCTGTATACCCGGGTGGAGTCACTTCTTGAACAACGGGCCAGGCTGGTGAAACGCTATTCTGCGGGAATCCTTGAGCATTCCCCCGGAAACGGACTCTCTGTGCTGGATGAGCAACTGCTCGAAAAGATCCACAATATCATCGAAAAGAAGCTGATGAACACCGAACTTAATGTGCTGGCACTCACAAAAGAGCTGGGGATGAGCAACTCCAACCTCTACAGGAAGATCACCCGGCTCACGGGCATGTCGCCCGTGGAATACATCCGGTATATCCGCCTGCAGTCGGCAGCGAAAATGATGATCAATGAAGGAGTCACCGTATCGGAGGCAGCATATGCGTCAGGATTCAACGACCTCAGCTACTTCAGCAAACGGTTCAAGAAACAGTTCGACATGAGCCCGAAAAAATACCAGAAGAAACACGGACTTTCGAGAGTGAACCGGTAAAGGTACCCGGGGCCGGCCGGACCTTAATTCATTTCCCTCCCGGTAGTTCCCTTACTCAGTCACCGATTGCATCCATTCAGCCAGCTCCCCCGCCGCGCTGGAAAAATTGTCAATTTCCCAGTCGCCTTCCTGCTTCAGCAAAATACGCTCATAGACGGCCTGGTCCGGGTCATATTGCAGCGCATAATAGCTCCGGGTCCCTGCATCTGCCATTACATTTTCCGGCTCACCGAGTGTTCCCCTGGCTGCTGCTTCGATCAGTTTCACCTTTTCTGACAATATGCTCCGGTCAACAACCGTGATGACAGAGTCAGCCTTCACCAGATAATGTTCAATGCCTGAAATGTCAATGGCTGCATCCGTGTCAGGCACCATCCATTTTTCAGGAACAGAGAAATACCGGGCAGTGCCGGAGGAATCCATCAGCCATCCGCTGTGCTGGTACCCCCAGGCATAATTGATGTATTCGTAAAGGAAAAAATATTCCTGGTCGGGGAGTGTAGCATCAGTGTGCAGCAGCGCTTCACAACCTCTGCCGGTCATGACGAACGCTGCAAGCATGATGTATGCCTTGATTGATTTCATATAATCCTACTTTCATGGTTCTGCAAACAGGATGAATTTCAGAACAGCTAGGTTGCGTGGCTGATGGCAATAAGATGCCTGATTTGTTTTCTTTTAACTGTATTTAGCATACATTTGCACCCCGGATTCCATCATGAAAAAATTCCAGCACATAAGGCAGTATATCCTGAAGAACATCCGCCATATCAGGCAGCGGAGACTGATCCTGATACTGAGCCTTGTGATTGGACTGTTGTCGGGAATGGCCGCCATTGTGCTGAAAAACCTGGCCCACTTCGTGGAATACCGCTCCAAGGAAATGCTGCTGGCCGAGGACCATTCGGGGGTAGGGTTCCTGTTACCGGTGCTGGGGATCTTCCTGACCATGTTGTTCGTGAAATACCTGCTGAAACAGGATATCGGGCATGGCGTCAGCAAGATACTGTTTGCCATTTCAAAACGCAAGGGCCACCTGAAACCGCACAATACGTGGTCCTCGATGGTTGGTAGTTCGCTTACCGTGGGAATGGGAGGATCCGTGGGACTCGAGGCGCCGATCGTGCTGACGGGCTCCTCCATCGGCTCCAATATCGGCCACCTGCTGAAACTGAACTACAAGACGATCGTGCTGCTCATCGGGTGTGGTGCCGCCGGGGCCATTGCAGGCATCTTCAAAGCCCCCATTGCAGCACTGATCTTTGCCTTCGAGGTGCTGATGCTGGACCTCACCGCCTTTTCCATCGTACCCCTGCTGATCGCCTCGGTTACAGCAACAACAGTATCCTCTTTCTTCCTCGGGGAGGAAGTGGTTTTCTCTTTTACGATTAGCGAGCCGTTTGTGATGAGCAATATCCCGTTCTACATCCTGCTCGGACTCTTCACCGGGCTGGTGTCGATCTATTTTACCCGCATGAACATGTGGGTGGAACACAGCATGGGACGCATCAGGAATACGTTTATACGAACCATTACCGGCGGATTGCTGGTCAGCGGACTGATTTTCCTTATGCCCCACCTGTTCGGGGAAGGTTATGTAACACTGAAAACACTGCTGACCGGGCAATCAGACGCACTGTTCAATGGTACCATCTTTGAACATTTCATGGGTGACAACGGACTGCTGATCATCCTCTTCTTCCTGATGCTGGTAATCTTCAAGGTTATCGCCATGGCACTCACCACGGGGAGCGGGGGAGTCGGGGGTATTTTTGCGCCTGCACTTTTCGTCGGCGCCATGAGCGGTGTAACAGTTGCCAAAACCGTTAATTTCTTCAAAGCCACCGGTATTTCAGAAAACAATTTTGCCCTGGTGGGCATGGCCGGAGTGATGGCAGGGGTGATGCATGCCCCGCTGACCGCCATCTTCCTTATTGCAGAGATTACAGGGGGATATACATTGTTTATTCCGCTGATCATTACCGCAACCATTGCGTATGTGACCATGCGCAGTTTCGAGGGACAATCGATCTATACCAAACGGCTGGCCGAAAGGGGCGAACTGATCACCCACCACAAGGACAAGGCGGTACTGAGCATGCTGACAGTGACAGAGGTGCTCGAAAATGATTGTGAACGTGTTCCCGTCAATGGCAAACTCCGTGACCTGGTCCATGCCGTCTCAAAATCGACACGGAACATCTTTCCCGTTGTAAATGAGCAACAGGAACTGATCGGGGTGATCAGCCTGAACGATGTCCGGGATGTCATCTTCAACACGGAACTCTACGACAAGATGAAAATCACTGAAATCATGCAAATCCCTCCGGCCGTCATCCGTAAAGATGAAAACATGAAAAAAGTTCTGGAAATCTTCGAGGAGACCGAAGCATGGAACCTCCCGGTTACCGAAAATAACCGGTACGTCGGGTTCATCTCCCGCTCCAAGATCTTCAACTCCTACCGCAGCCTGCTGAAAGAGTTTTCGGACGATTAAGCTCCCCTGCATATCCTGCCGCGTGTATGTTCATTTCAGGTTTAGCTCCTTTGTGGCGTTTCCGGTTCATTAAGATGCCCTAAAAAACCCATCTACGTATTTTATAGTTGTTCTACTGCTTTTTTAGTTATATAACTATATTTTTAGTTGGCTGGTCAGGCCGGGGCACTGCAATATTCTCCTGCATCAGCTTTTTACTCTGACCATTGTAAGGCAGACTATCGTACCACCAGATTTGTACCCAGGTCAGATCCCTGCAAACGCAACAGGTACACGCCCCGCTGCAGATCCGATACATCCACCATGGTTTGCCGCCCCGGAGACAGGGGTACCGAGCGCAGACACTGACCGCTGCCGGAATAAAGTAACAGGGTCCCGGGTTCCATGGTTTTTCCGGTTTCAGGCGGTTCGCCGAACTCCTGATTCCCACCGTATCCCATCGTCTCACTGTATTCGATGATGACAACATCCGTAGCCGGATTGGGATAAACCTGCCAGCCCTGACGGGGGCCCACGGGTGGAGCTGCATCCAGCAGCACGTTGGAATTCCCGGGCGTCATGTTCAGGAATGAAAGGAAAACATCCCCGTCCGGATACCGCCCGAAGGCAACATCGGCACCAAGCATTCCGTAGCTGAGCCAGTCGATGACCTGCGTATCCTGCTCCAGCACCTGCCCGATACCCATGCCACTACCACCAGCCGGGAGATTGAAATCCAGGTGCAATGCCCCCTGTTCCGCATCCCTGTCTGCCCAGAACAACTTGTAACCTCCGGCCGCCATCACCGTGGTGTCCCCTGCAAAAAACGGCACCATGGTCACACGCTCCTCCTCCCCAAAAATGAAATGCAATCCGCCCAGGTCCACGGCATACGGATTGCTGTTGTACACCTCCAGCCAGTCGTCGTACTGACCCGCTTCATCCGCCAGCGCAAAATCGTTCTTTGCCATCAGCTCGTTAATGAACAGGCCTGTCACTCCCTCATATGCGCTGTTTTCCATACCCGGTGTTCCGCCGGGGGTGTAGCTGGAATGCCAGCCGGCATAGCTGCCGGTCAGACTTCCCGTCGAAAAGTTGGTCTGAACGCTGGCCGGGAGGCTTCCTGAACCGCCCGTGTGACTGGCGGTCGCGATGTTGGACTGACCGCTGGGCAGAGATGCTGCTGAACGGCTACCCTGGGAATTACCAGAGAGGCTTCCTGAGAATAATTCCAGTGTTGCGCCTTTGCCATTCGGACCGTCGGGCCAGGGATGCCCCGTACCATACTGCAGGGTATGGACCAGCCGGCAGGTGGCATCGTACAAACGGATCAGCTCACCATCACTGCCCAGGCCCCAGGCAATGTTCCCGTGCGCCAGGGGTACCCCGGGAAACAGCAATGCAAGGGAATCATTATGTTCGGCAGCCACAAGATATTCCCCTGCCGGAAGGAAGGCATCATACCCAAAGAAAAATTCATCCCCCGGCTCCTGCCCCTTCATCACCCAGTCCGAAAGGACAATCTCTTCCATACCTGCATTGAACAATTCCACCCAGTCACCGCTGTTGAAAGCACGGTGGGAATTGTAATTCACTTCCGTGATGACGAGTGGGCTACCGGCAGGCATCCTTGCAGGAAGGAAAACGCCGATATCCGCCCGCGTGCCATCCGGGTCCTCCTGGTTGGGAGTGCCTCCGTCGATACAAACGGATCCCTCGGCCAGCGCAAAACCAAGGCTGGCGGCACCGGTAAATCCCGGATCCCCGTAAAGGTTATTGTACCCCTGCAGGGTGTCGCGGTCAGATAGCGAATAGGAGACGGTCAGGGTTGAAAGATCATCCACAAAAACCGATGCCCCAAGGCTCCCGGCCACAATGGAGTTTTCCAACTGTGCCGAACCACCACCATTGCCGGTGTTCTTCTCAAACACAGCAATACCTGTACGGTTGGCAAACAGCGTATTCTGGTTGATATGTGCGAACGAGTGAAAATCCTTGATCCCGAATCCCTGGTTACAGTCGACAATGATATTCTGTTCAGCGACAATCTCCGATCCCTGCCCCACGGAAATACCCTTGTCAGAAATGCTTTTAATAGTATTGCCGTGAATGACGATCCCGGTGGAATGCTCGCCCAGGTCGATCCCGTCACTGTTGGGGCCGAAAAAGCTGTACACCAGGTTGCCCTCCACCAGTGCCCCGGTTACGCTGTCCAGGTCGATGGCGTCGGTGTCTTCGTAATAGTTTCCCTTCAGGTCACAACCCCTGATCACCGCATCCCGGCAGGAATGAATGTGGATCAGGTCGCCCGTTCCATTGGAGGACAGCCTGCACGAATCGATCAGCACCTGGCTCCCGTAGGCATACACAGGATATACCACCCCGCTGATCTCCACCCCTTTGAGCAGCAGACCGCTGCCTAGCGCGGTAACAGCCGCTTTGTAATTGCCGAGGTCCATACCCGAGGATGCATTTCCCAGTACCGCATGCATGATCCGTGTGGTGTCCGCACCCTGTGCAATAATGCTGCCCCAGCGCTGACCGGATGCCGGAGTATGGTTGTTAGCCGGCAGAGGGTAGGCATCAAACAGCACGGGGTTATCGACTGTACCCGACACGAAAAGTGAACCATGGTTGACAATGGATGCACCGGGAGACAGTTGTACCGTGATGCCCGCGCCGATGACCAGTGTATCTCCTTCCGGAATCACGATGTTCCCCCCGGCCACCCAGGGATGTGAAGCATCTTCGATCACCAGGGTGTTCCGGACGGTATCAGGCAGCAGGAAGGTTCCATCCGCTTCAAACATGGCAGTAACCGTGGTGTCTCCGGCAATATGCAACAGGTAGTCCTCGTCCGTGCTGCCGTTGCCCCAGCCGGTAAAACGGAAGCCCGGATCGGGGAAAGCCCGCAACCGCACAGGAAGACCATTGAATAAGGTAATAGTAGCTGCACCCTCTTCCACCATCCTGGAAGCACAAATGCGTACCCGGCCTCCTTCTGGATGCTGAATGGTGATGGCAGCCGTATCTGTCAGGCTGAAATATTCCAACATATGCCGGTACATCCAGTGGTTCCTGTTGGCGGCAAATTCCTTAAGCATACTGACATGCTGCTGCCAGGCGGCTACAGAGACCGGCGACTCCCAGCGCAAAATATGCGCCGGCATCTCCGGCGCAATGGTGCGCTCAAGGCTGTCAATAACAGAAAGTACCCGCTGGTCCGACAAAAAAGTATCCATGAACAATGCCAGGCGCTGCAGGAACTGTGCCCTGAAATCATCGTTCTCCATCAGTTTCCGGAAGAGCATGGTATGCCAACCGTCCGCACCACCGTCCTGCTCCAGCGCCGCGATGAAGGTGTTGCTGTCGTAGGGTTCCCCGCCCGGACCGCCAAATGCATGTTCCAGGTCGAATGCGATCCAGCGCCAGCGGCTTCCAGGCGTACGCTCCTTCCAGTACTTGTTGTTCACCTGCCACTGCTTGTACCCGCCCCAGATCTTGTAACCCATGTAATTGATGTAGGCATCCAGGTCGATCCTTTCGCTCACCCATGCATAATGCGCCTCCTCTGAAAGATCATGGTTCTCTACATAACCAAACAATTCCGTGTACCGGTTGGTATCCCCGTTGTTCACCACCAGGCTGTCCTCAATGATATCCAAATGATCAGGGTTCACACCATGATTCCCCTCCAGGTACTCCTCGTTGAGCTTTTCACGGATATTGAAAATGCCCCAGTACTCCCCGTTCATATACACCACCACGGGTCGATACGCCTGGTGGTCAATATCCGCCTGACCTTCCACCAGTGCCGCACCCAGTCCGTCACGAAACATGGTGAGCCCATTGTCGTTCCCCCCGTTTCGCAATACCAGGCTGTGAAAGGTGTTAAGCGGTTTGCCCTGGAACAACGGGTACAACAGTGAATCCTGTCCGTACCTGTTCCTGAAAAACACCGACAGGGGTTTCTGATCGAACAAAAAGATCTGGGAGCCGAACAACTGCAAACCGGCATTGATCCCGAAATCCTTTTTGCCCGCTGCGTCAAAATATTCCAGGTGGGCAAAAATCTCCCTGTTCTTGTAATTGTTCTGGTACAACCCGAAATCAAATCCCCAGAGGTTGGCATGATCCGTCGAAACAGACAGCACTGGCAGGCCGGTATCCTTTCCGATAATATAGGAAGCGGTTACTACAGCTCCGGGCAGTTTGCCGGCTTCATAACACCGGGCCTTGATCACCTGGCTGAAGTGCACAGAAAGGGGAGCAGTGTAAACAGGGGCATGGCTGTCGGGCTCTGATCCGTTGGTGGTGTACCTGATGGTGACCCCGTCCGCAGGTGGCTGCAGCACAAGTTCCTGCGTTCCCACGTACATCCCCGCCGGCAGGGAGAATTCCGGGTGGCCCGACCATAGATTTGAATCAGCAAAATAGCTGCTGTTTTCCGCCAGTGGGGTGGGCTCGCCCAGATAGACCAGTTGACCGGGATTCCCTGGCTGCCTCCCGAAGGTCACATCTCGTTCCTGGTCCCGCAAACTGATTTGATCCACCACCACCAGTGCAGGATCAACCAGCATGACCTCCTCCCGGTCGCGGTTAATCCTGAAATTCAG
>JARGFP010000034.1 GCA_029210585.1 Bacteroidales bacterium | reverse complement strand
GCCAGTCGGTGACCTTTACAACAGGGTTGGTACCGTCATACCGGAACACCTGGTTGGCGGCATCTACTTTAGCATTGAAATAGAGCTTGTCGTTGAAGACAAACATCTGCTGTGGATTGGAAGCATTTCCGCTTCCTCCCGGCCAGATATCTTCAACCATCACTGTACCCTCAGTTGTTCCGTCTGTTTTCCAGAGCTCACTGTCGTGCTTATCGGCACCATTGTCACCGTCGTTTCCATTGAAGTAAAGTTCTCCTTTGTATTCAATGAAATTTTTTGGGTCGCCGTTGGGAGAAGTGTCATCGACATCGGTATTGATGTCCTTTACAAGTTCCACGGTGCCGTCGGCCCGGACCTTGTAGAGCTCATCGCCGATCACGCCATCGTCGGCTTCAAAGAAGATCTCTCCGTTGTACAGTACCGGCGTGCCGATCCCGGCGTCGCCGGTGGAATTGATGTCCGTTACCTGGACGATCTGTGCATTTGCGACCCCGCAAAACAGGATCGCCAGGAAAGTCAGAATGTACATGTTTTTCATAACAGGGAATTTGAAGGTTTATAAATCAGATTTTTATCGTTGACTGTATATTGTTCTCTGTTGAAAGTTGGCGCTTTTTGTCGCATGTTGGCCCTTATTTGGTGCATGCTTGTGCTGCATAATGATCTGAAGTAAAAGATTACACGGTTCGCATCCTGGTCTTTGTAACAGGTTCAATACAGGCAAATCTCCAAAAAAACTACTTCCGACGGAACTTTTCACTCTCCTATTTTTCCCTGTTGTGGTGCCATATAAGATATGACACCTGTATAGTATTGTTTAACAGAATGTTGTGAAAAGAACCTCTTTGTCTGCCCGGAACAGGTTATATCCTGCATCAAAGCGCATATTCAGTATAGACGCAAGGTTTTTAATTTTCTGGCGGTGAGGGGTGAGGGGGTAGTTTTTCTGAAGCCAGTACGACGGTGAATACCGAGCCCTTGCCTTTTTCGCTTTCCACGTGGATCTGTCCGTCGTGGATATCGACGAATTCCTTGCAAAGTGCGAGGCCGAGCCCGGTTCCCTTTTCCTTGTCTGTGCCCAGTGTGCTGGTTTTCTGCGTGATATCGAACAGGATGTCCAGTTTTTCCCGGCTCATGCCAATGCCCTGGTCGCGGACATATATCTTCACCTGGCCGTTTTCCTGTTCAGCGTCAATATGGATTTCGCCCCCCTGGTTGGAAAACTTGATTGCATTGATCAGCAGGTTCCTTATCATGGTATTCAGCATTTCCTTGTCAGCATACACCCGCATATCTTTTCCAATTGACGAGATAAGCTTCAGTTTCTTGGTTTTCACCAGTGATTGAACGGCGGCGAGGTTTGCGTCGACAAGCCTGGCGAGCCGGTATTCCTTCGGGGAGAAGGGCAGGTTTTCGGTCTGGGACCGTGACCATACCAGCAGGTTCTCCAGGAGGCCGAAGGTGTTTTTCGAGATATCGGAGATGTCATTGATCATGTTTTCCCGTGCATCGATATCCATTTCCCTGTGGGTCTGTGCCAGGAGTTCCGAGTACCCGAGCAGACCGTTAAAGTGGTTCCTCAGGTCGTGGGCGATGATCTTGAAAAACTTGTCTTTCGTAGCGATCATCTCGTTGAGTTTCTTTTCGTTCTCGATCAGCTGTTCATTCTGGTGATTGATTTTCTCCTGGTACAGTAGGAGTTTTCTCCTGATCACGAAAAGGTAGACCGAGATCGCTGTAAAGAAAAGCAGGAATGCACTCACCGCAAATACCGTGAGTCGCTGCCTTTTTACCTGGGCATCCAGTGCGTCCTTTTCTGCGACAAGCAGTATGTTTTCCTTTTCTTTCTTTTCGGTATCGAACAGGGTTTTGAACTCAGCGATCTGCCGGGAGCTTTCCTCGTTGTAGATGCTGTCGCGGTATGCGGCATAATTCTTCATGTAAAAGAGTGAAGATTCAAATTGACTGAGCTCCTGGTGCGTTTCAGCCAGCTGCTCGTAGCAGTCCATCAGCAATCGCTTGGATCCCAGTTGTTTTGCGATGTCGAGTGCGTTATAGAGTTCGCTGAGGGATCGTTGGTGCTCCCCCAGGTCGGCATACACTTGTCCGAGGTTGATCCTGTTGCTTACTACATGGTGCAGGTCGCCTGTGGATTCATGGATGTGCAGTGTTTTTTCATAAAAATCCAGGGACTTGTTGTACTGTCCCATGCTCCGGTATAGTTTTCCCATATCGTTGTAGCAAATGGCCATGCCTTCCAGGTTCCCTGCTTTTTCGTTCACACCGAGTGAACGCTCGTAATATTCGATGGCAGTACCGTAATTTTCCTGCAGTTCGTGGACCCAGGCAATGCAATTCAGGTTAATGGCCACCCCGGTGGGATTGTCTCGTTGTTCTGCCAGGTGCAGTGCCCGGTAGAAATAACCAAGGGCTTCCGTGTAGTTTTTCTGGTAGGTGTAGATGATGCCAATGCTGTTGCTGGCATAGGCGATGTTCCGTGCATCGTTGATTTCTTCCCCGGCCCGGAGTGCGCTTAGGTGGTAGTTCAGTGCAAGATTGTCTTCGGTCTTTCGCCTGTACACTACACCAATGTGGTTGTAAATCGAGGCAAGCAGTTTTTTATCGTCCAGTTTTTCTGCAAGCGCCAGGGCCTGGAGGTGGTATTCAAGTGATTGGTCGTAGAGACCTTTGCGTCTGACAAGCATTCCCAGTTCGTCGAACGCAATGGCCCGGAATCGCTTGTTTTCTTCGCCTGTTGCGAGGGCGATTGCTTCCCTGTAATATTTGCCTGCAAGGTCGCTGCTGTCGATCCTGCTGTAATTTTCAGCAAGTTCGATCAACAGCCCGATCTTCACAGAATCCTCCTTCGCAGTCTGCACCGCAACCAACAGGCTGTCCTGTGCCCACACCGATAGTGAACCTGCAACCATGAACTGGACCAGGAAGAAGAATAATATGCTGTTGCCGGGCTTTTTGTTCATGTTTGTCACAGCGGGGATTACGTAACCAGAGAAGCAAAATTAATAGAATATATGCGAAATCAAACCATGCAGGGCCATATCTGTATGAAAGAGTGAGGATGGTTGCATTGACATCGTTATTCCCTCTTTCTTTCCCGCCATGGCCCAACGTGCTATAAATAATTTCATTCGCAGTATTCTATTGCAGGCAGGGTGACGGGTTTCGCGGCAGTCTTGCCATTTACACCCGTTAAGCACATGCCGGCGCCTGCTTTACTGTGCCATTCGCACCACCTTCTGCGCATGCGCGATCCTCCCGTTTACTTCAAAAACGGCTGTATACATGCTTGTTTTGTATGCT
Source organism: Bacteroidales bacterium (assembly GCA_029210585.1). Taxonomy (GTDB): domain Bacteria; phylum Bacteroidota; class Bacteroidia; order Bacteroidales; genus M55B112. The sequence continues at coordinate 36,116 of JARGFP010000034.1, read as the reverse complement.
GAAAGGTCGACGGGCAGGGTGTGCTGACCTGCCTGCATGGATTGGTTTGCGATTACCCGAAGTAACCTTCCTGTGTGGTCATAGATGGAAATCCGGATGTCACACCGGGTTTCCAGGCGGAATTCGATCGCCGCTGTGTTGCCTGCCGGGTTTGGGGTGATTGTTTTTTTACCCATTCCCCGTTTTCCAGGTAAGCCAGGTAATAGAACTCATCGTTGAGATTCCAATAACCGACCACCGGTTTGCCGTCGGAGGTGAGTGCGATATGGGTGGAGCTCAGGGGTAGCAGGATCTTGTAGGATTCAATCGTTGTTTTGGTCCACGTGTCCTGTCCTCTCGTGAGGTAATTGACCCCGAACGTGGCGGCAGCCTCATAGATCAATCCCCCATTTTCGAAGCAGAAGTGGAGATCTCCGCCGGCATCGATGGCCAGTCCGGTCGACCAGCCCGTATACCCGCTGGTATCAATTACCTGGCGGTTCCACTCCCCGTTTTCTTTTTCGAGCAGCACCAGGTCGAGGAAGTCGCCATCGATATGTGCGATGATAGGTTCATCCTGGGGATTGAGGGCGATCTTGCAATACGCGCCCTGCTTGTTGCCGGTGCTGTCGGCCACCACCCTGTTCCACACCTGTGCATGCAGGGTGCTGGAGCAGGCTATTGTGAGAAGCACCGAGAAGGTTGCGGATGTTGTGAGGTGCGAGGGCCAGATTGCGTGCCGGAGGCGGGGGAAGCGGGAACTGCGGGTCGTTCGCGTCGTGCGGCAGCTGCGGGACATTTGGGTTTTCATCTTTTAAATTGTTGGTAGTAATGGAATGGAATAAAGAATCAATTTAAGAAATTCCATGTAGTAAGGCAAGCAAACAGCGATGAAAGATGGGGAGACTGCCTGCCAACAGGCCCATTCATCTGATCGGGATGTGCTTTTCGTACATTTCTTCAGAGGGCTTGTAAAGAATTTTGTCCTGGTCATGATCCGGGAAAATGACAGAATACGTCAAATTTTTGCGAAATTCTGAAAATAGTGCAATCTTCACCTTTTTATTTTCGGGTCGCGATTTAATATTAACGACTGAAGTGTAATTACAACTGTTCTTTATGCATTATGAGCATGTAAAGCATCAGGTATACAACTTAATAATTATGTAATGATCTCACCCCTGTTCAACCAGTTGCTTGTTCCCTATATCATCGCTATGTTTCTGGCGATCACCATGGGAGGAAGCGGGACCGCCCCCGCCTTTTCAGCAGCATATGGTGCCAATGTGATCAGGAAGAGCATGATACCCGGATTGTTCGGAATCATGGTGTTCCTGGGGGCGATCATTGCCGGTAAGGGGACGGCCTCAACCGTTGGCAAGGAATTGCTTGCGCCGGAGATGATGACGTTCACGGTGGTGTCGATCATTCTTTTTTCCGTGGCGATCTCACTGCTGATTGCCAACCTGGTGGGCATCCCACAATCAACGAGCCAGTCGACGATCATGTCGGTAACTGCTGTTGCGCTCTATTTCCATGAACTGAACTCAGAAAAATTACTGTTGGAAATCATCCCCACCTGGTTTATTTTGCCGGTGATCTCCTTTTTTATCAGCCTGTTCATTGGAAAGTATATATACCGGCCGATGCGAAAGCGGGGGCTGACCATGCCCAGGGCGCAGAACGAGAACATGAAACCGGTGTACAACGGCATCCTGATCGTGATGTCACTATATGTCGCCTTTTCAATCGGAGCCAACAATGTGGCCAACGCCGCCGGTCCGATCGCCTCCATGACTGCCAATGAGCTCAATATCTCCGGGGAAGATCATTTCGTGCTGATCATGATGCTGTCGACCCTTATCGTTGCCCCGGCGTTTGGGATCGGCTCCTCCATATTTGGACATAAAATCGTCAGGAACACCGGGAAGGAGATCATTTTGTTCGGCAAATTTGAGGCCGTGGTCATTGCTTTCGTTTCGGCCAGTCTGCTCCTGTTTGCCTCCATTGTTGAAGGAATACCGACCTCCCTGGTCCAGTTGAATGTCGCGGCCATCCTGGGCATAGGCGTTGCCAAGCTGGGGACCAAAAATATCTTTCGCCGCACTGAAGTGAAAAAGTTCTTTCTCATGTGGCTGATCGCTCCCATGATTGCCTTCGGATTATCAATACTGCTTATTTTACTCGCCGACAGGTTTGAAATGCTTTGACCTGGTTCAGAAGCGCCTGTTGGTAATTATGAATCTGCAAGGATATGGCTTTCAATAATGCAGTATTATCCCTGATATTCTGTATGAAATTCCTATTTTCACCGGATCATGAAAAAACCCAGGTTGCAATACATTTGGTCCTATAGCTGTAAGCCCTTGATCCTCATATTCTTCGCTTTCGGCCCGGTTTTGCAGGCTCAGTCGGGAGGCTTTGGAAGGCAGGAAAATGCGCATTTTCAGGATGATTCAGTTTACGCTGAAACAACAGAAAACAGAAACTCTTTTGTACTTGATAATCCGGTGGCAAATATACCGGACACAATACTTCACGAAACTTATGAAAAACCAAGAAATCTGCGGGCGTTCCCTTTTGCCGCCCCGGCGTATACGCCTGAGCTCGGACCCACACTGATCGCGGTGATGATGGTTTCATTCAAAACAGATCCGGCCGATTCCCTCATCCAGCGTTCTTCCACACCTGTTAATATCGGGGCTTCGCTACGCGGATCCTATTTTTTGAATACGATCATTTCGACTTACTGGCTTGAGGACAGGTTACGTATTTTTGGGGAGGTCCGTTTCAGGAACATGCCCGATCACTATTGGGGTGTCGGGTTTGATAAAGCGGCAGCAAACAAGGGAAGGGATGAAAGCACTTCCTATTCACGGCGATACTGGGAAATCTATCCCAGGGTCCTCTGGCAATTTGGGAGGCACTGTTTCCTGGGTGTGGGGATCGATTATCACAAGACCCAGGTGCGGGATCCCAACCCCTTAATGGAAAATGACCCGGACTATATTGCATTCGGACCCGTTCATTTCAATTCGGGGTTGGGTCTGATTGCCCGGTACGATTCACGGGATGTGCCGGTAAATCCCTGGAAAGGATCCCTGGTCGATCTGAAACATATGCAGTACAGCGAATGGTTTGGCGGTGACAATAACTTCGGCGTTACCACGCTTGATATGCGGCACTTCCAGGAGATCCTGCGCCCCGGCAGTACCCTGGCCATGCAGATCAAACTGCAGCATGCCACCGGGGAGGTGCCGTATACAAATATGAGCATGCTGGGGAGTCCGTATGATCTCAGGGGGTATTTCCTCGGCCATTACCGGGATCGTTCCATGGTGTTTGGAATTGCCGAATACAGGCACCAGTTCCTGAAAAGAGATGGCTCGCCAACCCGCCATGGCATGGTAGGCTGGCTCGGGACCGGCTCCATTGCAGCACGGTTTGGCGAATTTTCGGACTGGCTTCCCAACGCCGGATTCGGGTACCGCTTTGAAGTACAGCCGCGCATGAACGTGCGGGCAGAGATCGGGTTCGGAAAGGAATCCACCGGTTTCTATTTCAGTTTCAACGAGGCTTTCTGAAGGTAAACTGTAGTTGGTGCTGGAGTCCGGGGGAGCGGTTTCCTTGTGTCATAGTATGTTCATTCGGCTGATTAACAGCCTGGTGGAGATGTTTTGAGAGAAATGTGAGCAGGATTGAAATCATTTTAATAACTTACACCGGGAATCTGAATGATTCAACATGTTGTACAACCCCGGCAAACATGAAAAGACACACACTGTTCCAGGTACTGCTCCTTTTTCTTACCCTGTTCCCTGTTGCCGGGCTTTTCGCGCAGAAAATTGGAAATGTACATCCTGAAATCCGGGACGATCAGATATATATCCATTATGACCTGCTTGGGATTTCTGAGGACCAGTCAGTACTCGTTACGGTATATATGTCAACGGATGGGGGAAAGACCTATGGGGAGCCCCTGAAGAGCGTCACAGGTGATGCAGGGCTGGTAAAAGGTCCGGGCAGGGAGATGACCATCTCCTGGGATGTGTTCAGCGACCTGGACGAGCTGGTGAGTATGGACGTTAAATTCAAGGTCAGGGCCGATCTGCTCAATGCCGCACAACAGGGTCTGTCGCCCGATCGCACCAAAAAACTCAGCCTGAATGCGAATACCGGGTACATGAACCAGGTTGGCTATGCCTCCTTTGGATTGAATGCAAAGGGATCCATTTACCTGAACCAGTTGGGGCTGGGGCTACGGGCAGATTACTACAGGGCCTTCCGGCAGGCGATCAATTACCAGGAAGCCAGCGTGGTGTATCCTGATACCGGCTTTTACTGGGGCTATTCCGGCGGGGTTGTCGTTGAATACGATCTGCTGCAAAGCAAGCGATCCTCCCTCTATCCCTACATTTTCATCGGACAGTCGAAGTTCATCTACGAATACAACGCTGATTACAGCGATGCCACCTATTTTGAATATTCTGTTTTCGGAAGCCTGGGAATCGGATTTGATACAAAGGTCTGGTCATTTCTGTACCTGGGAACAGAAGTGGAATACCTGATGTCGCCCTGGATCGACCTGGTGCCTTCTGCTTCGCCTGATGAAGCCATGGATGGAATCAGCGTGGGTATTGTGCTGAAATTTTTAATCGGAACATAGATAATGAAAAGGTGATGTGGTTAAAAAGTATGCGATGGATGGTGTTGATGGTCTTCCTGCCGGCGGCCAGTTTGCCATTATTCAGCCAGGTGGAAGGAGAAAGCGAAGTCACCACGGTGATCATCAGGAAACCGGTTCCTGCTGAGCCGTTGTATGCAGAGCCTCTGCATGATGGAAAGGTTTCCGCTGCACCGGTTTCCGCCGAACCATCATCGGGCATGCTTCCTGTTAAATCATCAGGCTTCAGGAATGAAGATGTCAACCATGCCCTGATCATCGGGATCGACCATTACGCGGACCCGGCAATTACGGACCTCGACAACCCGGTAGCGGATGCAACCGAACTATTCAACACGCTTACTTCCAGGTATACCTTCGAACCTGGAAATGTAATTTTTCTGAAGGATCCTAACCGGACAGAGATCATCGATGCGCTCGACCGGTTGAGTGCCAGTCTGAACAGGAATGACAACCTGCTGATTTTTTATGCCGGTCATGGTTACTGGGATACAGAGAAGGAGTCGGGATTCTGGTTGCCTTCCGATGCCGCGAAAAACTCCACCGCCAACTGGATCAGGAACAGTACGATCCAGGATTTTGTGGACGACATTGATACACAACACACCCTGTTGGTCACGGATGCCTGTTTCGCGGGATCCATTTTCAAGACACGGGGAGGATTCAGCGATGCTTCGGTGGCGGTAAATAAACTCTATTCCCTCCCGAGCAGGAAAGCCATGACCAGCGGGACCCTGGAGCAGGTGCCCGACAGGAGCGATTGAAAGAATCGAAGCAAATGGAGGAAGCATTGTTCAGCCAAAAACGAAGATTGAAGCCGAAGGCCGCGGTTATTTTGCAGTATTTATTGACTGTGAAGGAAACAGGGCAGGCCTGTACGGCGATGCATAATTGAATTTCGGGAGGAGTATCTTCGTCCTGCGCCCGGGTCATTGAATGACCTGGCGGATCTCCCGGTAGCCAGGTGCACAACGGAGATACACCTTTTATAAATTACTGGATTATCAAGTGTTCATCACCAGGATATAGTAATAATTTGAGGGTATGTCTGGGTCATTATTGTCTTATTTTGATGGTATTGGCTCCAACAGTATATGTGTATACCGAAGCAGGATAAAAATTCAATTCAATCCCTGAATAGGTATATGTACCCTCCTTATCAATCGTTGTGACAATGGCATTGGAAAGATTATTTTTATCACAAAACTCAAACAGACTTTTTAATTCATTGGGTTTTTCAAAATAGCGATTGCTCCATTTTATTTCAAGACACCAATAAGGTTTAAGTTTTTTTTCATCAATTTGTATCATATCAACTTCTCCTGCCATCCTTCCATTTTTCCATTTCGCATAGTACAATTCAATGTTTTCCCTGTGCATCCATTGTGCAAAGATGGCTGTTTCAACCAGGTTACCAATTTCATCATCTGTAGGAGTAACAGGCGAAAATAGCGCTGTTCGTAGCGAAGGATTTGTCAGGTATATTTTAAAACCTGTCACCCGCTTAAAATGTTTGGAATTGTCATTCACCTTATGCACCACCTTAATAAGAAACGCTGCCTCCAGGTATTCCATATATCGTTTTAATAAGCCTTTTTCCAGTCCACTCTCCTTAGCCATTTTTTCAAGCGAAAATTCCCTGCCTGTATGATAAGCCAGGTAGGCAAAAAAACGATTCAGTTCCTGCACGTCCCGGATGCCATATAGACTGGGTAAATCGCGCAGCAAGACTTTGTCAATGATGTCATTCTTGATAAATCGTGGCATATCCTGGCGTATAGTCTCCGAAAAAATCACTTCCGGGTACCCACCATAATTCACGTAATTTAAAAACTGATGGTTGAGTTCTTTTATGTCCAGAGCTGAATAAAAGGGAAATTCCTTTCCTTTGTAAAGGGTAATATGAGGTCGTATGAGCGTTTGCAAATCCTGCAGGTGCAAAAATTCATGGAACGTAAGAGGGGGAAGCAGAAAATCATGAAAGCGACCTGCGCCACTTTCACTACTTTTTAACCTGAGGGCTGCCGCTGCTGATCCAGATGCAATAAATTTTGTTTTGGGATAACTATCAACTAAAACTTTCAGGTGACGCTCCCAATCTTTTAAGTACTGTATTTCATCAAAAAAAACATAATTTCCTGTAATATCCTCATTGCCTGAAGCCTTCCTGGCCAATTCATATAATTCTTCCAGTCCCAGATGAATGTATATGGGGTTATCTATTCCAATAAAACAAATTTTTTGTGGATGAATGCCATTCTCAAGTAATTGATGAATGGCATGTTGTATCATCACAGTTTTTCCAACCCTTCTCGGACCCATAAGGATGATTGCCCGTTTGAGGGTAATATCTTCCACATGTGGTATAAATAAATCGAAATATAAACGCCGGGGCATTTGGGCAATGTCTCTATCGATAGCTTTGCTTTTCCACCAAGGGTTTTCAAACCGCAGCCGCTCCAATATTTTTTCTGTAGGAATAGAATAGGAATTTCTCATATTTATTGACTATTTATACACAAATGTAATAATAAACAATGTATATACATCTTAAAAATACATTTATGTCAAATTAACAAAAAATAATTCAAACAATGCACCTTAATTTGTTTTTATTTCTATCCTGATATTTGCAAAACCCCTGTCCGGTCAGTGGGCATTGATGCCGTGGACCATCAGGATCATGTGGAACAGTACTTTCCGGATCTCTTCGAGGTATTCGCGGACGGCTTTCGGACTGCCGGGCAGGGCAAATACCAGGGTCTTGCCGGTGGTGCCGCAGATGGACCTGCTCAGGAAGGCATTCGGCTTTTCAGCACCGTACTTCGAGCGGATCATTTCCATGATCCCGGGGATCTCCTTTTCCAGGAACCCGGCAATCGTTTCCGGGGCGATATCCCGTGCGCCGATGCCTGTGCTTCCCGTGGTAAACAGCATATCGTACTGACCAGAAAGAGAGGCTTTCAATTCGTTTTCAAATACTTCCCTGTCGTCAGGGATAATGGCCGAATCAAACCGAACATTCAGCCTGTTTTTCTCCGCCCATGCGGTGCATTCTTTTTCGATCTCCGGACCGCTTTGATCTTCATACGTACCGGCAGATGCCCTGTCACTGAGGGTGATGATCTTACTCCTGAATATTTTAGGGTGATACTCCAGCCTGTCCCCGGGCTTCAACACCCCCGCACCGGTCACCCGGGCAAAAATCCCTTCCAGTGGCATGATGCAGTTCCCGACCTTGCGGCCGATGGCACACTTTGCATGACACTTTTTCCCGATCTGGGTGACCTCGAGTGCGACAGTGTCATTTTCGAAGCGGTCGAGGATGTTGGTTTTATGAATCTCAATCCCTGCCGTGGTTATATTTTCAGCAAACGTTCCATCAGGGAATTTTTCACCTGCAGCAGCTTCGGCCTGTGCGATGCTTTCCCTGGCAAGCAGGCTCACCTGGCGGTGCCAGCTTCCTGCATGCGCATCGCCCTTCACACCCTGGTCATATAACTCGATCTCACTCACGGGAACTTTAACGGTTCCTTTTTCTTCTGAAATATTTACAGAAACAACTTCCAGTGTTTTCAGTGGTTCTCCCATTACTCTTTTAGAATTTAAACCTCTTGTTTTTCCTTCGACACGAGCCGTACCTCTTTGATCAACATATTTTTATCCACTGCCTTGCACATATCGTACACGGTGAGCAGGGCCACACTTACAGCGGACAGGGCTTCCATTTCGACGCCAGTCTGCCCGGTACATTTTACCAGGCTTTCGGCGCGTATTCCTTCATCCTCCACCTGGCATGTTACCTCAACTTTTGTCAGCAACAAATTGTGGCACAGTGGGATAAGCTGTGCTGTTTGCTTGGCCGCCTGGATGCCGGCAATTTCAGCAACAGTGATCACATCGCCTTTTTTCACCAGGCCGTCCCTGACCAGGGAAATCGTTTTCCTGTCGAGTGAGATAAAACCCGTGGCCCTGGCAATGCGATGCGATTCAGGTTTGTCCCCGACATCCACCATCCGTGCTTTTCCGTCGTTGTCAATATGGGAGAGTTTCTTCATCCAAATAAATTCTAAGAGGGGTTCATGTTACCCCCCGATGTTATAAAAATTATGATTCACAGAAATCTTTCCTTGTTTCGGTTTAATGTGTAAAGCTTTCGCAAAGGCTTCTTCAATGCCATATTCCCTGGTGCTGTACCCCACATCGGAAAACAGGCAGGGGATGATCTTTCCGTCCGCCGTCATACGCAACCTGTTGCAGATACTGCAGTTTCCGCCCTCGCCTCCTTCAACGGGGGAAAACGCACCGGTAGCCAGGTCCATCTGCCGGATGAACCTGATCTTCAGTTCATTCCGGATACAAAACTGTTTCACCTCTTTTTCATCTGCTTCGTTCACCCCCGGGATGCGTACAAAATTGATCTTGATCGGGTCAAACCCCAGCTTTTTGGCGATTCCTATTCCGGTCAGCACATCATTTAGCTCACCGTTCCGGGTTATTTCCCTGTACTTGTCGTTGTTGAGGGTGTCCAGGCTGATATTCAACCTTCTTAACCCGGCTTGCCAGAGGTCTTCCGCGAACTGCGGAAGCAGTGTTCCGTTGGTAGTCAGCCCTACGTCCTGTATTCCGTCGACCGCTTTGATCATCCGGATCAGTTCAGCCACATTCTTCCTGGCCAGCGGTTCCCCACCTGTCAGCCTGATTTTATTGATCCCCAGCTTCACCCCGGTTTTAACCACATCGGTGATCTCCTCGAACGAAAGTATCTCGGTGTGGTGCTTCAGGGCAACCCCCTCCTCCGGCATGCAATACCTGCACCTCAGGTTGCACCGGTCGGTCACCGAGATCCGCAGGTAGGTGATATTCCTGTTAAACCGGTCGAACATAGCTCATATTCCATTTACGTGATCGCATATTGCATTTATTCCTCTTACATTGGTCGCACATAGCTCATATTCCAGTTACGTGATCGTAAATAGCACATATTCCTGTTAAATTGGTCTCACATAGCTCATTTCTCCTTTTTCGATCTTGGTCGTTCCGGCAGGGATCTCGAGCAATACATCTGCCTGCGGAATGGCATTGATATGCGCTGATCCGTTAAACAGGATGGGTTCAACCTCTCCCTCCGCTGTGATCATGGCCGGTATGATGCCCAGCCGGGAGCCGTTTTTTCGTGTATACCCCGATTTCATTCTTGCTCTGATCCGGGTGGGGGACACCTCTGCCCCAAGCAATTGGAAAATCACCGGCTTCACCAGGTAATGGAACTGAACGAACGACGAGACCGGGTTGCCGGAGAGTCCGAACACCCAGGTACGGTCTTTTACCGCGCAGGACATCGGGTTTCCGGGCTTTAACCCCGTACGTGTCCATAGCACTTCGAATCCTTCATCTTCGATGATTTTCGGTACAAGGTCGAAATCACCCACCGCTGCTCCACCGGTCAGGATAACGATTTCGTTTTCTTTTATCGCCTGCTGAAAATGCGTGCGCAATTCTTCATAGTTGTCGCTGATGATCCCGTAGAATAAAGGCTTGAGGTGCATCTGTTTCAGAAGAGAGATCAACTGGATCGAGTTGGTATCCCGGATTTTTCCTTCTTCCGGGACACGGTCGAATGCCACCAGTTCGGAGCCGGTTACAAGTACGCCCACGGAAGGCATCCTTGCAATGCGGATGTGCTGCCTGCCCGTTCCTGCAATCACCGCAAGATGTTCTGCACTCAGCAGGGAGCCTTTTTTTACCAGCACATCGCCAGGCTGATAGTCTTCACCGAGATAACAAATGTTCAGGTTGGATTGCGGGTTGGTGCATCTGACCGTGTGGGTGTCGGTTATTTCTGCGTCCTCGATCATAAATACACAGTCGGCCCCTTCAGGAACAACGCCCCCGGTCATGATTTTCGCACACTGGTGTTCACCGATTGTGTGCATGGGGACCTTCCCGGCCGGTATCATTTCCAGCACCCGGAGTTCCTGGCCGAGGTCCTGTTTCCGGCATGCATATCCATCCATGGCAGATTTATTGAACGAAGGCATGGGGGATCCCGCCAGGATATCTTCGCGCAGAATATGTCCCAGGCTTTCGCCCAGTCCGGTCTCCTGTACCGGGCAGATATGCTCCAGGGTACCTATTCGCTCCTTTATTATTTCGTAGTTATTCATTGTCTTATCCTTTCTCAGCGTCTAACCATTGATCAAATTCCTTCAAAGTTGGTACGTAATTTAGAATATGTCCATAATGCCCGGCACATGTTGGTAGAGCTTCCAGGGCCTATTGACCAGATCTTATCTTGCTCGTTCTTTTGCCTTTGTGCCTCTAAAATTATCATTCCGGTGCGATGCGCAGTTCATTATTGACAATATCCAGTTTTTCGGGTGCAAAATCAAATAGATGGTTCACATTTGTCACAACGACCGGGTTGAATTCCAGGTGTTCTTTCTTTTTTATTTCGTCGGTATGGTTCTTTATAAAGAAGAAGTATCCGGGCTGCACATAGGCTGCCAGGCTCCCAGATTCAGCAACACAAATCTTATCCTGTACCTGGTCTGAAATATGGGAAAATGCCTCGCCTACATGCTGCTGATCTGCCATGACCAGGTAGACCTTCCCGGCACCCGCCTGCAGCAACCTGGCACTGTCTTTTTGATGTGCTGCTTTTTCGAGGGCTACGATGTAATCACCGGTTTTCGCGATGACTTCTAGTCCATCCGTCAGGTTATGCCGGTGCGGTGTTGTTTTGATGGCGATCACTTCGGCTTTGGCGGACAAATTCCTGATGAGATGCATGCAGAAAACAGTCTTCCCGACATTCCTCCCGTCGCCCGCTACCAATATCATTTTTGGAAAGGGGACCCGGTACTCCTGTTGCCTGGTGATGCCATGATCCTGCCTGGTGGTATTTCCGGGTTCCTGCTGCCGGGACATGCCGGGAACCTGCTTGCTGCCCAGACCAGGCTCTTTATGGCTGGTGATGCCGGGGGCCTGCCTGCTGGTGATGTGATCCTGCCTTTGGCTCATGTCGGGCCCCTTCCTGGTGGTCATCCCGGTGTCTTTTCTGGTACTGCCATGATCCTGCCTCTGGGTCATCCCGACCTCCTGTTTATCCGTCTTACTTGTATGGGTATCTTGTTGCATGCGCATATCTCAGTTAAAAAAAGAATAATTTAACACTGGCAAGCAGCAGGACAAAGGAGAGCGCATACCTCAGTGGCCGTTCCCCGATCCTGTAGCTGCCCAGGTAGGATCCGGTGAGACCCCCGGCCACACCTGCGGCCACGATCAGACCGATATTCATTTCGGGCCATTCGTTATGCAATACAAAGCCGCTTAATCCTGCAATCGAATTGACCAGGATAAAGACAGCCGAAACAGCAGCAGTCTGTTTCACACTTGCCCAGCCAAGCAGGAGAATCACGGGGCTCAGGATGATGCCACCTCCGATGCCGATCAGACCGCTGAAGAAGCCGAGTATGGCCCCGATCCCCAGGGCAAGCATTATATTGACTTTTTTGTAACTGCCCCTGTCTTTTGCCTGTAACAGCATTCTTGTTACAGCAAGAATCAGAAATACACCCAGGATGATCTTATACACCCGGACGTCTGCGGAAATGGATCCGCCCAGGAATGCAGAGGGTACGGATGTAACCACGAATGGCCAGATCAGGTGGAAGCGGAAATGCCGGTTACGTGCAAATGAGATGAATGCGATCAGCGAGACAAATATATTCAGGATGAGTGCGGCCGGTCGCATGAATTCAGGGGATAATCCCACCAGGGCCATGAAGGCCAGGTATCCGCTTGCCCCGCCATGTCCGACGGAAGAATAGAGTACTGCAATGAGGAAGATCCCTCCCATTAAAGATATGTCTGCCATCTTTCGATATTATACAGGAAAGCAGGCAAACGGCAATCGCCTTTCAGGGGTGTCTTGTCGTCTTATCTCCTTTCCAAGTCAGCCCGGTATCCCGGGAATCGGGAGGACAAGCTGTTTCCGGCTTATCCCATCGGCCAGGATTCCATTTTACAGGAACCAGGGCTCGGAGTTGATCGCGATACAAAATTGCAAAAAATTCCTCACCGGAGCAAGGACACCCTGAATCATTCAGCAGGATGCTATGAAAGCCAGGTGCTTATTCGCTTGGCTCTGGTCGATCGGGATTTCTCCTCAAGCGATTGTGCTGAACAGGGTGGAACTCAATGCCACATATGAATTCAACAGGGCTGTTTTTCCATCAAGGGATTTCCGGTTTGAAGCACTTATAATAAGAGTGAACAGCCTGCTGACTTTGAGCCCTAAACTTTCAGTATCCGCTTTCGTACAGAGCAACAGTGCCATTGATGCCATCCTGTCCAATGTCCGGCTCCGCTACAATCCGAAAGAAGGGAGTGATTTCTACATTGTGTACAATGAAGGTTATCACACCGACAGGTACCGTGAGTTGGTTACGCTGCCGGTAACCAGTGAGCGCACACTGATGTTAAAGTATACCTTCATCTTTTAATATTTTAGGCCACAGCTTCAGGCTGACACCTGTCAATAAAACAGGACGTTGCTTGATTTTGTGCCCTGGGTATTCACATTGTCACCCCCGATAATCATCACATGTGCAATACCATTTGCATCTACATAACTTATACCGGCCTGGTTAAACAGGTTGAAACCACCCTGGGATGAAAGTGTATTGGATCCTGTAGCACCATTAAATGATGTAACCGTGCCGTCAGCATTGATCTGTGCATAAATATTTTCACTTGAACCTTGTGCTGCTGCTGCATAGATACCGGAGGAGAGAAACAAATTACCTCCTGCAACCAGTGTGGTATGTTTACTTCTTGATTTTTGAAGTGCATTGGAATTAAGTACCCAGCCTGCATCGTTGATATCCCCAGTGCGTATATCCAGTCTCGCGTAATATACTTCTGATGAATTGGATGTTGACGATGCAGCATCGGGTTCCGTGGCACCTGAATCACCGCCCACCACATACAGGTAAGCACCGAATGTCAGGAAGCCATGGTGTGACACTGCAACGGGCAAATCCGTCAGTTCCTGCCATGGGCCAAGCTGACCAAGGGTATCTATCTCTGATTTATAGACTTTTGCAACGGGCTCATTGTTGGCTGTTGCTCCTCCTGCAATATATATTGTGCTTCTGAACAGTGCTGCTCCAAGCGCATGAACACCCTGTGGCAACACTTCATTCGAGGATTCCCATGTCCCCAGCGATCCGTCGTTGTTGATGCTGGCCTTGCTGATTGTGTTTGTCGTATTGCCATCTTCATCCATCCCTCCAAGCGCGAACAAGAAACCATCTCCATTTACCTTTGAGTTAAATGGGGTTGCCGCAATGCTTTGGTGAAACGACACCCCGGCGGACATTGCGCTGGCGGAAACCCATTCAGAAATGGTGCCGTCTGTATTTATTTCACCGTAGAGTGCCTGGTTCAGCGTTGCTGCTGTGTTGTTTTTACCACCGGTTACGTAAGCAAATTCTTTGATATCCCCCGAAGTTTCATCTTCGATACGTACGAAATCTGCACTGTGTCCACTTACTGCAACCGGTAGTGAAGTTGTCAGGGCCCAGTTGATGGTAGACGGGCTGAATGTGGCAGCCTGCGCCAGGATAAATTCAATTTCATTGCTTTTTCCCAATTCTGTTTCAATATATACTGGACCGTTACCGGCACCGGAAGGGACGGTTGTGATGATAAACTCATCGGTCCAGTCATCGGGACTCGACACAGTTACATCAACGGTGCCACCCGCTCCATCGGAAAATATTATTTTGCTGGTTCCCTGGAGACTTCCAAAAGCACTTCCTTCCAGTATTACAGTGCTTCCTGTAATTCCTGAGGGTTTCGTTGCGCTGTTCACAAAATCCAATTCAGGGGGAATGGCTGTGAAAGCCTCTTCAACCGTGGCTGAACGACCGCCCGGATTGGTTACTGTTACATCCAGAGGCACGGAAGGTTCAATGCCGGAAGGGACCCGCGCATAAATAAAATCACCTGTAACTTCCACAAAGGAACATTCAACCTCACCAATATCGACTGATGCGTCCGGTTCGAAGTTAAATCCTTCGATGGTTATTTCTGTCGATATTCCGCCCTTTTCCGGCGAAATCTGAACAATTTCCGGTTCCATTCCTTTTTTGCACCCCGGGAGAATGAGTACAGCCATTATTATACTTACAAAGATTGTCTTCATTTCGAATTTCATAGCTATCGATGTTTTTAAAGTTCTGTAGTAATATTTATATTTAATTCGTTTATTCTTTTATTGACCGGCTTTCTCACACAGGCTGCTTCATTTCAATGCTGCAACCGGCCCGGTTCAGTCATACCTGTGTCAGTATTGAATTATGTATCTTAAACTGACAAATGCTTCAAATAGTTGCATGAAATATTTTTAAAGTTACACGAATGGATAATATTCAGCATCTACCTGATGGTGCAGCAGCGCTGCACCATCAGGTAAAATCCCACTGGTATCATCCTCTTTACCGGGGAAAGTGGCAGACTGCTATACAGGTTGGAGCCAGCCATCACCCGTTGATGAGAGATAGGGCAAACAGGTAAGCAGGCAGGAGCCGGTCATCACCCGTTAATGGGAAAATCCGGACGATCGTTGATTTCCGATTAAGTTTACAATGCCTCAAGCGCTGCCAGCACCCGTTCCGGGGTCAGCGGAAGCCGGTAGAGCCGTGCCCCGGTGGCATCAAACACGGCATTGGCAATGGCGCCCCCGATGGCTACCACGGAAGGTTCTCCGCCTCCCTGCGGTGGTTCATGCTGCTTATCGGCAAACACCACTTCGATCTCCGGGGTCCAGCTGATTTTCGGCAGGGAATAGGTGTCGAAATTCCGGTCCAGCATTTTGCGTCCTTCGAACCTGACCTCTTCGCTGAGGGCATAACCCAGTCCCATGATCAGTCCGCCTTCCGCCTGGATGATGGCACCCTGCGGGTTGACCACCAGTCCCATGTCCTGGGAGACAACGGCCCTGACCACCCGGACCTGTCCCGTTGAACGGTCCACTTTCACCTCGGCAAATACCGCGAGCCAGGTCCCTGCATCGATCCCGCAGGCAATTCCGTATCCTCTGCCACTTGGGCCGACAGCAGGCGTCCATCCAAACTTTTCAGCCCCGATCCGCAGCACGTGCGCCATCTTGGGATCGCCTTCCAGGTGATCGAGCCGGAACTGCAGGGCATCTTTTCCGGCTGCCGCAGCCATGAGTTCGACCTGCGATTCCCTGGCCCAGGTATTGGTATTGTTGCTGGGTCCGCGCCATGCCCCGGTGTACCAGGGGTGCGGCCAGTTGTAATTATAGGAGGGGTGTATATCCTGCGTACTCCGTTTCACAAAATGATGCGTGGTCTGGTGGTGGGGGATGTCATAGAAATGGGTGGCACCCCTTCTTCCGCCCATGTATACGTCGTAATCCCAGAACTTCATCCTGCCATTTGCGTCAATCCCGGACCTGAGTTTTACCACCGCAGCCGGTCGCAGCCGGTCGTACATAAACTCCTCCTGCCGGGAGTAGACCAGTTGAATGGGTTTGCCGCTGAGTTGGGCCAGCCTTGCTGCTTCAATGGCCTGGGGATTGTAAATCTTCCCGCCAAAGCCTCCCCCCACGAATACCTCTTTCAGGAGGACCTTATCCTGTGGGATGTCCAGTGCTTCTGCGATGTCCTCCTTTGTCGGGAAGGGGGTCTGGCACGAGGCCCACATGATCAGTTTGTCGCCCTCGAAATAGGCCGTGGCAGTATGGTTTTCTATCGGGGCATGGGCCAGGTAGGGATCGTGGTATTCCGATTCGAATACCTGGTCACTGAGCTTCTTTCCCTCTTCAAGGTTGCCCTGACTGGCCAGCTCCTGCGAATCATCCACACTCCTGGTGATGTATGCATAGATACTGTTATGATCCACATCGGCTTTCTCCTCTTCAAATTCAGCACTTACCTTTGCAACGGCAACGTCGGCAAGGTCCTGGGAAGGATTCAGCACGGAAATAAAATCCCCGTCACGCACGATCTCCGTTCCTTCGATCTCCTCTGCGCCCGAAGTGTCGATACTGATCAGTTTTGCACCCAGTGAAGGCGGGCGCACCATGCGGGCGTACATCATGCCCGGGAGTTGGATGTCTCCTGAATATTTCGCCTGCCCGGTCACCTTGGCATAGGCATCCACATGCTTTCGCGAAGTACCCATATAGGTGAATTCCCCCGGTTGTTTCAGATCCACCGTTTCATCGATGGTCCGCATGATCTTCTTCCCTTTTGTAAGATCACCGTAAGTGATCTTATTGCCGGGGTCTGATTTCACAGCTACCAATCCATCTTTCACCTGCAGGTCTTCAACCGGGACATCAAGTTCTTCGGCTGCCATTTCCAGCAGGATGGCCCTGGCTTTGGCAGCGGCGCCCCGCATGATCTGCCCGTACTGGCGGGTTGTCAGGGAACCGAACGTGCCGTTGTCGTAGGGTGTGAGATCCGTATCGCCCATGATAATGTGCACGCTGTCGAGACTGACGTCCATCTCATCGGCAAGCATCATCGGGAGGGAAGTGATCGGTCCCTGTCCCATCTCGATCTTACCGGTAAACAGTGTTACCCGGCCGTCTTCTGCGATGTGCAGGTAGGCATTCACCTCGTCCTCGCTGCGACCCTGTGTGCCGGCCAGGGCAGGCAAGCCACCCAGGGAGAAGGAGATGATCAGTCCACCGCCGATCTTCCTGAAAAATTCCCTGCGGTCCATTTCCCAGGGATCGTTGATATCACGTGATATTTTGCGGGTTATTTCTTCCTGTCTTTTCATACCTGCACCCCTCCTTTCTGCATTTCCCTGCCGGCTGTCTGGACCGCCGGGATGATCTGTTTATAGGCACTGCAACGACAAAAGTTTTCTTCCAGTGCATCCAGCACCTCCTGTCTCGACGGTTCCGGGTTGACGATCAGTAAGCCGTAAATTTTCATGATCATGCCCGGTGTACAGAAGCCGCATTGCAGCGCATCGTGTTCCACGAAAGCTTTCTGAATGGGGTGTAGCTGACCGTTTTGTTCGAGTCCTTCGATAGTGAGCAATTTCTTCCCGGCAACATCCCTGACCGGAAGCATGCAGGACCTGACCGGTTCTCCCTCGAGGATCACGGTACAGGCGCCGCAGAATCCCGTGCCGCAACCGAATTTCGTTCCTGTGAGTCCCAGGTCATTCCGGATGGCCCACATCAGGATGGTATTCGGATCCAGGGTAAGTTCAGCCGGTTGTCCGTTGAGTTCAAATTGGATGGTTTCTGTCATAACTTTCAGTATTTAATTTCATTTCTTTGCAATGTTTCCAGGTCTCATTGCACCGCTGAAATATACATCCTCACAGATGAGGAGGTACTTCGTTATCTGATGATGGACCTTTCATTTTTATAATCCTGAATTGTATCGATATCCCGCAGGATCTCCGGTTTGCCTGTTTCCAGTTCTTCCACCTCCCCGGGATGATTACCGGTCAGGTCCCGCAAGGTATTCCCTGGTCCGTACGCAAGTATCTCAGGGACATATTTTGTACTGAAGATCATCGGGTGTCCCCGCTTGCCATCCACCGATGCAACAACAATATCTTTTTCTGATTGCCTGTAGCGGGTGATCAACCTGTCCATGGTTTCGGAAGAGATCATGGGCTGGTCACCCAGCAGGATCATGACCGCGGTGGTTGCGCCGGGCAGTGACCGGATTCCTGCCTGGACAGAGGAAAGCATGCCGTCACTGTACTCCTGGTTCAGCACTTTTTCCACATGCAGGTCAGCGATGTTTTCCTGAACAGTTTCCGCGCCGGCTCCGAGCACCACGCGCACATGATCACTGAGCGCGTTCAATGCATTGCGGACCACGGTGCCGATGATGGTCGAATCGCCGTATGGCAGCAACATTTTTGGTTTCCCCATGCGGCGGGATTCCCCGGCGGCCAGGATGACGGCAGCGATCTGTTCCCGTTTCTTTCCCTTGCGGACAGCAGCCCTGGTTTGCACCAGCTGGGCAGCGATGCTGAGTGCGATTTCCTGTACCGTGAGCGATCCGATTTCGATGCCGACGGGGGCATGCACCCGTTCAAACTGTTCACGGGTGGACCAGCCCTCTGCGAGGAATTTTTCCTTCAGTGTCCGGACTTTTTTCCTGCTGCCGATCATGCCGATATAGGGGAATTCGTGTCCAATGCATGCCTTCAGTGCCGCGGCGTCGTCGTGGTGTCCCCGGGTAACGATGACGATATAGGCATCCCTGGTTTCAGGAATCTCCGACATGGCCTCACCGATGGGCCTGGTGATGATGTGGTCCGCATCCGGGAGGTTTTCACGGTTGGCATACTCCGCACGGTCGTCGACGACCGTCACCTCGAAATCCAGCAGCCGGGCCAGGTGTGACAGGGCCTTGCCAACGTGTCCGGCCCCTGCGATCACCAATTTTGGCAGCGGGAAGATGGGTTCGATGAACAGCAGGTCCCCGGCTTTGTTCGTGAAGCTGGTGCATTTGCCTGTGTCCATTGCCGATGAGAGGGCATTTTCGAGTCCCGGCCATTCACCCTGAAGTTCTGTTGTCTGGTCCGAAATATTCAACCGGTCGCTTTCCATCCAGGATCTCCGGATGGGTGATTCTGCCTGGTTGCTTACGGTGGTGACCATGCATCCCGCCTGACCTTGCTCCAGCGATGCGGTCATCGCCCGGAAACATTCAGCATGCATCCCCGGATCCGGGTCGAGCAGGATTGTTGCGCTCCCGCCGCACAGCGCACCCTCGTCGTCGGCGCTTTTCGCATCCAGGTGAAAATCGTACAGGAGGTGGTTTCCGTTTCGGATGGCCTCGCTGGCTTTCTTTCGGGCATCGCCCTCCATGATGCCGCCGCCGAGTGTTCCGGCCACGAGTCCCTGTTCAGAAAAAATGGCAGAAGAACCCGGAACCTGTGGTGCCGAACCGCGGGTCGCCACAAGCGTAGCCAGGCAAATCCCGGTGGTATTTTTCGCGTGGTCTGACAGTATGTAAGAGAGATTTCTCACATTTTTTCCATTTTCCTGTATACCAGGTCCATTACAGTTTGCTCTTTAACAGTAGCACATTCAAATATACAAATATTTCAAATCTTCACTGTTAAGTATGCACCAGCACAGGTCAGTTCTGCCGGTTCTGCCGGAATTGTGACATCATGTTTCACCGGCACCACCCTCATTATGCCGGTAGAAGCGCGTGGTTGGATAGGCAAACTCAATTTCGGGGTATTGGTCAAATGTATCCAGGATCTCTTCCCAGACAATGTTTTCCGATGACCGGCGTTTGCGTGGATCGCAGATGTACCTGACCGTCAGAAGCACACCACTGTCCATCACCTTGGTATACACAATGGGGGTAAGGTATTGGTAGAAGATCATGTATTTCTTACTGGCCTCCCTGATCTTTTTTTCAGCCGAAGCGGAAGTAGCCTCTGCATATTTGGTGATGATCTCCTGGAGCAGATCTTTTGCCTTTCTCCAGGCACTTTCAAAGGTGACCAGGACCGCGATTTCATTCCAGATAAACTCAAACCCGGCGGTATAGTTTGCCTGTGCCTCCGTAAATACTTTCCCGTTGGGCAGATGGATGATCCGCCCGGTGCTCTGGTCTGCATCCACCCAGTTCCCGATCTCCAGCATGGAGAACTGGAAGAGCCGGATGTCAATGATATCACCGGTATGCGGTCCTATCTGCACCCTGTCACCCAGGGAAAAGGGTTTACGCACCATGATGAACATCCAGCCGGCCATGTTGGTCAACGGATCTTTCATCGCGATGGCAATCCCGGCACTTAACAGGCCCAGGAAGGCGCCCAGTTGACCGAGGGCTTTCAACCAGACGCTCAATACCAGAACTATTGATAAAAAACCAATAATAAAGGAGATGGTCCGCTTCCAGGTGTATCGGCTTTTCGGATCGTCGGTAAGTCGCCACACCACTTTCAGCACCACGTACCTGATCACTGCCAGGACAATCAGGATGATAATCGAATAGAGGATATTCTTCTGAATATCCGGAGCCAGGCCAACATGTTCCTGTAGAAATGCAGCGATATCTTTCATCAATAATTCAGTTTCAGGTATGTAAATTAACTTTTTCCCCTGTAAAAATCCACCTCAGATGCAGAAAATCGCAACATATGTTTAACCGGTAGTGTTTTCTGCCGACAGGCTCAATTCAGGAATTTTTTTCGAATCCGGCTATGGGGCGCAACGAAATCAGCTATCATTGCATCCTGTTAATAAATAAATTTATGCACACACATCACATGAAAACACAACTCATCGCCCTGGTTATTGCTGCGATCATCCCCTTGTTCCTGGAATCCTGCGATATCATCGGTTTGGGCGACACCCCGCCAACCCCTGTGAATTTGAATTATAAAGCTGCCGAGATCATCAAGGCCGACCAGCAGTTTGCCTTCGAATTGTTCAGGGAGGTGCATTCACTAAGCGAAGAGGAGAACCTCATGATTTCACCTCTCAGCGTGTCTTATGCACTCGGTATGACCTACAACGGTGCTGATGGAGCAACACTTGAGGCTTTCGAGGAGGTACTGCATTTCGAAGAACTCACCCGCCAGGAAGTGAATGAGAGTTACAAGGACCTCATGGGGCAGTTGGTCACGCTGGACAAAAACGTGGAATTTTCCATTGCCAACAGCATCTGGTACAGGCTCGGTGCCAATGTGCTCGATTCGTTCATCACTACCAACCGGGAATATTTTGATGCTGCAGTGGAGGAGCTCGACTTCTCGGATCCGGCTTCCGTGGATGTGATCAACGACTGGATCGAGGAACAAACCAACGACAAGATCCGGGACATGCTGGACCAGATCCCGCCCGGAGTTTACATGTACCTGGTGAATGCCATCTATTTCAATGCGGAATGGAAATACACCTTCGACAAAGACGATACCTTTACTGGTGACTTTCACCTGGAAGGTGGGGGGACCGAAGCAGTGGACTACATGAAAATCGAGGAGTCGTTTGGCTATGCCCTTCAGGAGGAGTATGCCGCGGTGGAGCTTCCGTACGGCGACAGCGCCTTCAGCATGGTGGCGATTTTGCCTTCAGAAGAGATCCCGATCGATTCATTCATTGCCATGTACGGACAGGAGGAGTGGAGCCAACTGGGCAGTTTGTCGGCGACACAGAAAATGACTGTGGAGTTGCCCAGATTCAAGTACGCATTCAAGTCGTTATTGAATGATCCGCTAACCGGGCTTGGACTGGGTATTGCATTCAGCGATGCAGCAGATTTCTCCGGGATCACGAGGGAAACAGACCTGTTAATCTCCAGGGTGATCCACCAGACCTTCATCGATGTGAACGAAAAGGGTACTGAGGCTGCTGCAGCAACCATCGTGGAGATGCGGGAAACTTCAGCCTTCACGAACTACATCCGGTTCGACCAGCCGTTCCTCTATATCATCAGAGAGAATTCCACGGGCGCCATCCTGTTCATGGGGAAAGTCGGACGACCGGTGTACGAGTAGGAACCTGCCGGTTGAACTTGAGGTGTCGGTTGGCAAATTGATATCGCTGTATGCAGAGGGATACACACAGCGAGCTGGCATTCAAATAGTTGATTGATACTGGAAATCCATTGTTTATTCGGAATTATTTTTAAATTTGTTATGGATACCGGAATTCAATCTAAACTTTAACTGTCCCCAACATGAGAGCCAGAATTAATTCTAGCTGCTACCGCTTGCAGTGCATAGGATTATTCTTCTGTTTATATCCCATCAGCAGCATTCGTGCACAGACAGACTTTCCGAAAATCCCTACAGACCAACTCTTGCTTATTACAATTTCGAAAGTTCTTTCGATGAAGTTCATGGGAATTTCCCGGCTGCCATTCCGTACCTGGTCGACCTGGATACCGGCCAGTTTTGCATGAGCAGGACTGCTGCCCGGTTTGCCTCGCCCGGCAGTTTGCTGAAGCTTCCGGAATTGCCCCCGCTTTCTCCTGCAAAGGGGTTTACCATTTCCTTTATGATCTATCTCGATGCGATTCCTGAAAACGAAACCCGCATCCTTTCCTGCTCAGACTCATCCAATCATGCGAACGGCAGTTTCTGGGTAAGTATTTACCCGGAGAGCGATGGTTTTCCAGGGGAACCATGGAGTTTTACATACGTGGATGCAGAAGGAAATCCTCATACTTTGAAGGCTGACTGGGGAGTGGGGGCAGGCGGATGGACGCCCTATACCATTACCTATGATGGTACATGGCTCATTATGTACCTGGGTGCTGAACCGGTTATAATAGAGGAAGCTGCTGACCTGGAACTGAGCACTGCCACTTTTCCCGTGTGGATTGGCAATTCCGCCAGCCAGGGATTTACAGGTAAGCTGGACAATTTCTTATTGTATGACAGAGCACTGACGGAAGAGGAAATCTACAACTATATAAAGCAATATATATTCTTTCGGGATTTAAATGAAGAGACAATTTACGCGGACCCGGGCGATACCATTGTCCTGACCGCGAAAGCAAAGGCTCCTTTTCTGAACTATCTCTTTAAAAAAGGTGAGGTGGTGTTGCAGGAAGGAGTTGATTCTACATTGGTGATCAACGGGCTGAAGCCTGAGGATTTTGGAGCATATACCTGTGTGATTTTTAATTGCACGGATGAACAGACGAAAACTTTTATAGTTGAACAAAACTGTCAGCCATCAGATTTGCAAATTACAGGTCAGACCGGTGATCTATATGTATATGAAAATGGTTCTGTTCAGTTCGGAGTGCAGGTGACCGGAGGTTCGGAATCCACTGTTTATGATTGGTTTTTTAAGGGTAAACCGATTGATCGGCATAGCTGGCAAATGGGTCTTGAGGAGGTAAGTGAAGCAGATACCGGTTATTACTATTGCAGGATACTCGAACCTTGCGATACCTTCTATTCTGATTCCATTTACCTTGGATTGCTGCCCGGTGATGTGTATCCGTACGTGGATACCAGCGGAATATTGATCCATTATGGCTTCAATGGTAATTTTACCGATTCTACTATCCATACGGGTCCGGCTACAATGCAGAATGTTCAGTTCGATTCCGGGTTGTTCTCACTTCCGAATACTGCAGTGTCATTTCCAGCCCCCCAGGGTTCCCTGGAAATTGAGGACACCTCTTATCTGGATCTGAATATGCCGTTTTCGATCATTCTGCTCCTGAAAACAGATGCGCTGCCCGGTTCAACTACACCCATTCTTTCAAAACCGGGCACAGATACTGGCAGTCATGGTAACTATAGCCTGTACGTTCATCCTGATGGTTATCTGTCGTTCGATGTTACCGGTGATGATAATATTCAGTATACCTGCACATCAGCGACTCCCCTGCAACCCGGGAGGTGGCATATGGTACTGGCATATTTCGACAATTCAGAAATTGGACTTATGATTGACGAAAACCAGTGGAATGCAACATCCATGAATGGTACCGGATTAATCACCAATCAGAATAACCTCGTTATTGGTAATCTGAGTGATGAAACTCCCGGACTTTGCATCGATGAACTCTGGATGTATAACAGGGGGATGAAACCGGAATTTCCAGCATTCATAAATCTCTTCAGACCACGAACAGAAGTATATCATCTAACAGAAAGTGCATGTCCGCCAGACGAAGTAGTACTAAGTGCATATGCCTATGGACCTTTTCTGCAATACCGGTTTTACAGGGATACTGTAACGCTGCAGGAAGGACTAAGCTCAAGTTGTGTTCTTCAGATCGGGGATGAAGCTGACCTGGGTGATTATTATTGTGATGTTTACAATGCTTATGATACGATTACCCTGCGTCTCAGTGTTGAATCAGACAAGCTTTATGAAGGTCTGTATCTGTATGATTCCAATGATGACGTGGAATTTTATACTGAACATGACGATGTCCACCTGAGTTTCTATGTCAGTACCAACTTTGGCGGGCTTGTCTATGAGATGTACCATAATGGTGAGCTGATTGTTTCCGGAACTTATTCAGGCAGCGTTGATTTTGGATCCGGTGTTACACTGGACAATTCCATGGAAGGGGCTTTCCTGGTTAAGTTTGATACAAACGGCAAGGCAGTCTGGGCGAAAAATATGCAGAGTGAATCCGGCTTTGCCGAAACCTTCGATGTAAGCGTGGATGACCTGGACCGTATCTATTTAACCGGGATGTACCTGAGCGATATGCGCTTTGATACATTTTCCATCGGTTACCAGGAAGACCTGAGGGAGGAGATCTTTCTTACCAGGTTTGATGCAGCAGGGAATTGTACGATGTTACGTTCATATGGGAGTACCGGGGACGGGGGCGATTTCGGCGTGTGTTTTGAGCCGGTATCAGACAGTGTTGCCTACCTGATGGGATTGTTTGGTGACGAACTGATCATGGGTAAGGATACCCTGGTTGCGGATCCGAACAGCGGAGGTGCAGGTGTTTCACCGAACATGTTCTTTTGCAAAATGACTCCGGACGGGGACCCGTTGCAGCTTGCTCCGGCCGGGATTAGGAGCCGGTCATATTCCGGGGAGATCATGGCAGCAGGTGAGGGCCAGGTGATTTTTGCAGGGATGAACGAAGTATCCCTGGTGAAGAAAAGTTCCATGGCAACGAACATCACCCTTGCTTTTGCCGGATTGAAAACGATGACTGCAGATACTGCAGGAAATCCCGGAACCGATCCCGGAACCGATCCCGGAACTGGTCTGGGTGCATCTGATGAGATCGAAAGCCTTTTCAGGGTATATCCCAACCCGGTTAGTAAAACGGTTTATATTCAGACAACGGTCGCTTCACAATTTGACCTGGAGATCTATTCCATGGATGGCGTGAAGATCTCTGCCTATCGACACAGGATAGCCTATGAGGTCGATGTCTCCTCCCTCACGCCGGGCGTATATATCCTAAAAATGTACATGGAAGGAGAACAGGCTTATGGCAGACTATTGGTGCAGTAGCAGGACTGAATAATAGAGGAAAAGATAACTGGCCAGACTCACTTTTTGTCGGCTGAATGCGCAAACAAACTGATTACAAACAGTACTATATTTAACTATATGGTTTCCCTTAAAACCCTATCTGTTCCTCATCAAAAAGCAGTCTATTTTCTTCCTTCGCCGATCTGGCAGTTTATGTCAAATATTATTGGAAAATGATTGATCCCAATTTAAATGAACTGCACAGGAAAACCAGCATTTCCCCTTCAGGATATCCCGAAATGATCTTCCGCTTCGGGGACCCGGTGGTGATCAATTATCATAAAGATGCAGCAAATGTTGCTCCGCGTGCCATGGTTGCCGGTCAGCTTTCACAATCCATATCCCTGGACTTCAACAGCAGTCTTCACAGTTTTTGTGTTAAACTCATGCCTGATGCACTTCGTGCTATTTTTAGTACCGGCAGCACGGAGTTTACGGACCGGGGCCACGACCTTGACGATGTCGCCTTCGCTATACTCAGGGCTCTACGACCGGTTGTGTTACAGCCGCAGCGACAAGGAAAGGATGGTGACCATTGAAAACTTCCTCTGGGAATTGCTGAAAAAGAACAAGCATGGCATCCATCCGGTATCCGGACACTTTGTGAACCAGGTATATGTCCGTCCGGATTCTTCGTTCCGGGCAATCATGGATTCCATGGGTTTGAGCCCCCGCACACTGGAGAGAAAAATAAAACATGATATTGGTCTGAGCCCAAAGAAATTCCACCGGATCGTTCGCTTTAACAGAGCGTACTCGACCATTAAAAACAATCCTGGAATGAGACTCCAGGATGTGGTGTTTCGTTATGGGTACTATGATCAGTCCCATTTTGTAAATGAGTTCAGGGAATTTACGGGAAGCACTCCATTTCGTTACTTCAGGAACGAAGACAATTTCAATCATTTCTTTGCCGGTACCTGGAATCCATAGCATCGAGCGCGGAATGAACGATGGCCTGTTGACTTGCTTATTCAAAAATCTGGTAGAAAAATCTGTTGTGCGGGCAAAGTATGTTTTTGTCGTTTTTTTTCCAAGTTATTGTTTTCCGATATGCATTTCTTTGTCGGGATAATATTTATTCCCACAACAATTTTCGAAAAAAGCTAACGCAAACTAAAACCGTCTGTAATGAAAAAACTCAATTGGTTGCTGATTCCGGCTATGGCATTTTCCATCGCTGCTTGTGATTTGTTAAATGAAATAGATGATCCAATCAATGTGACCATCGAATTGAGTGGAGCTGTTAGTTCGCCCATGGTGCTTGAAGATCATCTTGATGATGGATACGACTATTATGTAACCGGTGAATGGAGCCTCGATGCAGATGTGACCATCATGCCGGGTGTTTCAATTATGATGAAACCGGAATCCTCGATCCGTGTCAATACCGATGGATCCCTTAACGCTATCGGCACCGAGGTGAAACCTATTGTTATCGAAGGCGAGATCAATACAAAAGGCGCCTGGGGTGAAATCGAATTCGACAATTCAAACAATCCGAAGAATGTACTGGATTATGTCATGATTTCTGATGGAGGTGGTGAATCGTACAGCCAGGCGATGATCGACATAGGAGGAAATTCCCAGGTGAAGATCACCAATTGTGTCATTGAAAATTCAGGCGAATACGGGATCCAGCTTATCAACAATTATTCCGTACTCAGGGAGTTTTCAAATAATATTGTTACCGGCTGCGAAGGCTATCACATGTATATTTATGTCAACCAGCTACATGTGATCAACGCAACCAACGTGTTCTATGACAATGGCGATTTCAACTATGTCATGGTTGAAGATGGTAATATTGATAAGAACGTGACCTGGGAAAAACTTACTGCACCCGTATTGTTGTCCGGTCCGTATAACCTGATTTCGGCCGATGTGACAGTGGCGCCAGGTGCTGAATTTGTGATGGGCAGTGGTGCGCTACTAACCATTGAGCCAGAAGGATCCCTGAATATGACCGGGACCGTCAATGAGCGTATTACCTTTACTTCGAAGGTTGAAGCGCCAGGCTATTTCGAGGGAATCACCTTCGAGGACTCCAATAACCCTTTGAACCAGCTGCATTATGTTGACATTTCATATGGAGGTGGTGGATATTCTGAATCCAATCTTTGGGTCAGGGGAAGCAGCAGGATCACTATTGGCAACTGCAGTTTCAACCACAGTTCCAATTATGGAATCTATGTGTCGCGCGATGCCACGCTCACCGATGATGGAGCCAATACCTTCACCGGAAATGCGCTCGACGACATTTATGTTCAGCAATAGTATTTGCCGGTAACCAAAACTACTTCAGGATACACAGGCGTGCAGATCGTATCATTACTATCTGCCCGCCTGTTTCATTCCCGGGTTTTGCATTTGCCCCTGTTTGCGCGGAAGGACATGGGATGTAAATCAATCGATCACGGGGAGAAGAAAGGTAACACCAATCTTAGCCAGGTGATTATGGTATGGTCGCCTTGTCTTGAAATATTCCAGGTCTGTATTTGACAACCGGTTATCTAATTCAAGCTCCAGGTTGAGCTCCAGGTGCTCTGTTAGGTTGTAGCGGAAAGTTAAATTCAGATCATAATAACCATACACAAGCATCGGATCATCTGTCATTGACGTAAATGCGGGACGGATATCGTAGGCTACCCTTTCGTATGCACCATAGAGGGAGATGTAGATCTTATCGTTGAAGTACCTCAGCTTGAGACTGCCCCCCGCACCCGTATAGGAATAGTAACCTTCAAAAAGGTCGATCCTTCGTGTAAAGTTGATATTCGGATTGATCCTGAATCCGAAGGCCGGGGTCCAGTTATAATCGAATTTTCCCTCGTAGTACCTGAACTGCCTGAGGGGGTGGGCGATATCGTAATCGCCGGCGGCATTCAGGGAGTGATATTCGATATAATCGCGGTCGGTAACAGCTGCCTCAATTTGAATACCGTTTTCATTGTTAATCTCGAAATCCATTTCATAGTTGACTTCCAGGTTGGCATGGTCAAGGGGGTCCCGGGTCATTTCATCGTAGTAGTCTTTGAACTCGTAATCTCCAAATAAACGCATTTGCAGTTTTTCCGACGGCTGCAGGTCAAGGTAAAACTGTCCGGTGTGACTGTAGTATTTAAATGAACGCATCAGCAGGTCACCTGTTACTGATGTACCGATCTGGTCTGACCAAGTCAATTCATATTCGCCACCTATACTAAAAGCTTCAGAGAGAAAGTACCTGTATGCTGTGAAGGCCGTGAACTTCCCCTGGTCCAGTTTTTCATAACGCATGTACTTCCTGTACCACATATTGCTCCCGATTTCAAATTCTGATCGTTCCCCGGTCCTGTTGAATTCGATATCATACTCCCCGTCTGCAAATGCATCATTGAATCTGATGCTGTCATCCGGAAAAGGTTCCATGTTGGTCCTGTTAAGGAGGACATCGGGACTCTTGTAAATGTTGTATTCGGCTCCACCGAAGAGGCTAATCTCAAGGTCAAGTTCAGACTGCGCCTGCAGGTTCTGCGTTATAGTCAGGATAATCAGGATAAAGACGGTCCTGAACAGATTTTTCATATGCATTGATAATTTGTGTCTGTGGTTACTCATTTATTCTATTGGTGATTTTCTAACAATTGTAAATTCGTCATCAAGTTTTCTAAGTTCATTATAATGCTGTTCTGCTTGCGCTTCGTCTCCGAGCATATCATAGGTCTGGCCAAGCCGGTACCATGCAAATTTATGTTCCGGGTCCGCATCCAGTACCTGCTCAAAATAGGGGATTCCCTGCCGGATCCGTTCCATGTCCATATATGCTTTCCCCGTCCAGTAAAGGATCCAGGGATTGTCATCGCCCATTTCCCATGCGTGCTGATATGCTTCGATGGCCACCTTATATTGTTCCTGCTCATGGAGGTTCTTGCCGATATCATAGAAATCTACATCTTCATCCAGGGCCTTGCTTTTTTTGAATGAGATGATATCGTAATGAACCGCTTCACCTCTCTCCTCATAGATCTCCAGCAGATGGTCATAGGCCTCTGTACTCCTTTCATCCAGCTCAATTACTTTAAGAAACTGGTATTCTGCATCTTCATACCTCTCTTGCTTTTCATATTGCAGCGCGAGGTTATACCTGACATCAGGATTGGCGATTTCTATGCTCATGGCATCTTCAAGAACAGAGATCGCCTTGTTCACCTGATTGATTCTTGCATACACAATGGCGAGGTTGATCTTACCTGAGATATGGTCGGGTTTTAGCTCTGCCAGTTGCTCGTAGGCATCAATGGCCTGCTCGTTGTTTCCCATCCTGCTGTAGGCAAGTCCGAGGTTAAACAGTGCTTTGGTGTACTTCGGATAAATGTTCAGCAACCGCTGGTATGCTTCGATTGCAGCCTGGTATTGTTCCTGGTTCAGGTACGCATTTCCCAATTCCAGCAGTACTTTCGTATACCCGGGGTTGATACGTAATGCCTGCTTATATGCTTCAATCTCTTTCCCTGCCTGGTTTCGGTCCTCATAGATCTGTCCAAGGTTATACCAGCTCTTAAAAGAGGTAGAATCATACCTGATAGAGCTTTTATATGCTTCAATCGCAAGGTCGGTGGAGTCAGTCTCTGTATATATCAATGCAAGGTTATAGTATGCAAGCGAATAGTTTGGTCTGGTCTCAATTGCGCTTCTGTAATTCCTGATGGCATCTTTGTAATTACCACGCTCCTTTCTCAGGATGGCCAGGTTGACATTTGCTTCAGGGTAATTATGATTGGATTTGCTAATCGCAAGCGAATATAACTGGATTGCAGATTCAATGTCTCCTTCCCCGGAGGCCACCTTTGCCCTTAGGAAGTATGCCTGGGGTAGGGTGTCACCGGCAATAAAACCGGATATAACGAGATTTGCTTCCCTCATCCTGCCCTGGTTAATCAGTATATCTGCCAGGTGTTCAACGATATATTCATTACCGGGATCCTGTTCCAGTGCTTTCCTGTAATGATACTCTGCCCGGTTCAACTCACCCTCTTCCTCGTACAACTGCCCGAGGTATCTGTTTGCATGAAATGATCGGTTGTTGAGTCTATAGATCTTATCCAGTTCTTCCAGCTGGCGCTGAGGGTCACTAAATGTACGTGCATAATTGATCCTTGCAAGCTCATCGGCAGGTTCCAGGAGAATGGCCTGGTTGAGATCCTCACGTGCTGAAATGGAATCGGCAAGCGCCAGTTTTGCAATACCCACCTGGGTGTATGCGCGTGCTTTTTTCTTGCCCGATGCCAGATCTACACTTTTTTTGAATACATCAATTGCGTCTCCCATGTTTTGCGTTTCCATGTACAGCAGTCCAAGATTGTAATAAATGTCAGGATCATTCGGTTCATTCTCTATCGCCTGCAGGTATAATTCTTCAGCCTCGTCCAGTCGCTTTACTTTGCTGTAAACCGATGCGAGGTTCACGCGGGCATCCTGGCATGACCCATCTGCGTCCAGTGCATCACTGAAATGTCCGATTGCTTCCGGAAGCTTTCCTGTCCTGACAGCGACCATTCCAAGGTAATTCATTGGTACAGGTGATCCCGGGTAGCGGCTTTTTAGCCTGGTAAACTGACGGGCCGCAATGGCATAATCCCGCGACCTGAAGGCTTCTTTTCCGGTGATGAAGACAGTATCCTCCGACATGCCGCTTTTTGAAATCCTGTCCTCCATGTTTGAAGTCTGCCAGGACACCGGATCCGCATCCAGGTCCTGACTATTCCCATCCAGCACTATTACCTCGGGTTTTATCGTAAGACGTTCTGCATACGCATCCATAATGAAGATCAACAGCAGCATCCCGATGAAGATCAACAGGAAGGGAATGAATGTCTTGTATACTGTTCGCAACTTCTCCATTTTTCTACTTCACATAAATTGTGTTTGCCAGTCCTTTAAGGTTTGCATTCTGGATCTGTAGGCCCGGCCTGGCATTCATTTCGATAATGAGGGGGCCCTTGTTCTCATCAATAATGATATCCACCCCCAGGTATTTTAATGGCACCAGCCGGGCTGATGCCAGGCTTATCTCCTTCACCTTGTTCCAGTCAGGAATCTTTATCCCTCTCAAACGAATCCCATTGTCGGGATGGTATTCCACAGTTCTGTTCATGTAGTAGCCCTCGGTTGTGGTCCCGGTATCCATGTCAATCCCGATACCTATCGCTCCCTGGTGAAGATTTGCCTTGCCGCCGGAAAAACTTGTGGGTACCCTGAGCATTGCCATTAGCGGCTTGTCATGGTAGATGATGATCCTGATATCAGGAATGCCATCATCGAAGATACTGGCAATGACGGGATGTGCATTGATACGTTCTTCAATAATACAACGGTCGGGCCTGTCATGCGCATATGCACCATAGATAATCGCAGCGATATGCATCTTTATCTGGGCGGGATTATATTCCCTGCTTCCGGAAACCATCCACCTGTCCTCTTCTGCTTTCCTCATGATCAGGATCCCGTGACCGGCTGCACCGTTGGCGGGTTTGATCACCATGTTCTCCTTTTCCTTTACCGTAT
This sequence comes from Bacteroidales bacterium, assembly GCA_029210585.1. Classification (GTDB taxonomy): domain Bacteria; phylum Bacteroidota; class Bacteroidia; order Bacteroidales; genus M55B112. The sequence continues at coordinate 3,888 of JARGFP010000034.1, read as the reverse complement.
TGAACTTTTCATCGATCTCCCAGGAATGCCCGATAATCGTGTAGGTTTCCGGGATGGGGATGCCTGCCTGTTCCAGCAATATCTTGGTTTCAGCTTTATCATCAACCAGGTAAAATTTATCAGAGGGGTTATTCGGATAGATCAGTTCCAGGTTGCGACGGTTGATTCCCACAACTTGTTTGTCAGCATGCAATATTTTACTCATCCATTGCTTCATCATGCGCTGTGGTTATTATTTATGAGCGCCCTGAACCTGTAATACTCCAGCATCCGTATCCCCACCCATCTGCCAAGCAGGATGTTCAAGCCGATGATGGCAAGGAAAAATTCGGGAAATGCAAGGAAGAAAGTTTCCATCGACCTGGAGTTCATCACGTAGAAAGCGATCACGACCACCACCAGCGTCTGAAGCGTTACAAGCAACGCCTCCCTGAATCCGTCTTCATCAATTTTCCGTGCAAACCGTTCTGCACTGATGGTCAGCACAACGATCGGAAAAAGTGTCACGTATGCCAGTGAGATCAACCCGGTACCGATTGCAAAATAGGAGATCAGCAGGAAGAGGATCACTACCAGTACAAGCATGATCACGAGCTTAGGTGTATAAAGGATTCCCCATTTCTGCAGGGGAAAATGTGCGATACTTACGATTCCGATCACCAGGAGAAATGCCACGATCCCCCATCCAAGCCCGGTCTCCCTGCTGGCCACTGCAATCAGGGCCGGGAGAAAGACCCCGAAGGTATTGAAGCCTATCACGTTCCGGAAGATGGCCACAACGAAAGCGCCCAGAGGAAGCAGCAGGATGATCTTCAATAATCCAATGGGGACCCCGATGCTGTCGAAAGCTTCCCAGAGTTCATAAGCATTCAGCGGATGACTGGCAAGCTCACCATACAGCACAGGGTTGGCCGACAGGCTTGAGTTGATCTTGAAGGTATAGTCAAAATTAATATTTGGTGTATGGGTATAGACAAATTCATCTCCTGTATAAAGTTTCAGGAAATTGTGCGGGATATAGGCAAAATGATCATTTAATGGATCAAACGGTACCCATTCTCCTGATATATAGGCCTCCACCCACTGATGCGAGGTACGCTTCGAGCCATCATTGAGAATGATTCCGCCCACCAGCCTTGAAGGAATGTTTCCCGTTCGCGCCAGGGCCACGAATAACCTGCTCATGCCATTGCAGGAGGCTTCCCCAAGCCGTACAGCTGTCAGCGCATCGGTCACACCTTTGAATGGCATCGGTTTTAACTGTCCGGTATATTCGTGGATTGCCGTGAGCACTCCTAATGTATTTTCTTTATCAGCTGCAATTCCACTGTATATCTCCCTGATCTGTGGATGATTGGCCTGTATGTTCTCTGTTGCCTCGAGGTAATCTTCTAAGAGACTGGGATAGAAGGAGGGAATCTGTAACGCGGAGTCAATCAGGTATTTACGGGCCTCTCCGATGAATTCAAATGCATACGAAACGGAGGTTTTTCCATTGGCCCTCGTGGTTTCCCACCTCCCGACGTTTCCGCTCATGCCGGGATTGATGCTGAAATTCATCCCGGGGCTGCTGTTGATCTGTTCAGTGATTGTCTGTCGCCGATCCGAGACGGGAAGAAACGTGGAGAGAAAAACAGGTTCATCGAATCCTTCGAAAGAATAAAGATATGAAACCTCGTACCTGGTCTTGGGAAGGAAACGTTCAAACGCATAATCCCAGAAAATGATCTTCGCCGATGCCAGCATAATTGCCAGCAGAATCAAGATCACTGCAAAGAGTTTAAAGGATTGCAATTGCATGAATGCGAGTTGTTTTTATTAAGCAATAACATTTCGGATTTTATAATGTTCATTTAATTAGTGGGTAGAAACCAGAGCACTGCTCATTACAAACATAAGGGCTATATAAGAAGGAGTTAAAAAAATGGGAGAAAATAATGAAAAGCATTGGAGAATGTTTTATCTGATCGGTGCCGTATGCGCTTTTTCTGCTGCAATAGCAATGATTACCGAAGTATTTCTTACTGCATTGCCAGACGGTGCTCGTGTTCAGTTGACAGGTGAAAAGCTACTGGAACTCTATAATCGCAACTGGTTTATGGGTATGCGATACATGGGATTCATGAATATAATCGCTTTTACTATTTTGATCCCGGTCAACTTCTCGCTGTATGGTGTTCATCGGAAAACAAATGGAGTATTTGCTTTATTTACTCTGATCATTGCTTTAATCGGCTATGCCGTATTCCTCTCTGACAATACATCCTTCCCTATATTGGAACTTAGTAAGAGATACGCAATTGCCAATGAAAGTGATAGATTATTGATAGTCACTGCAACAGAAACATTATTTGCAAAAGGAGCAAGCCATACTCCGGGAACTTTTCCAGGTTTTCTCTTAGGACAGATGGGTAGTATTCTTTTCTCCATTTTGATTATTCAGGGAAAAATATTTAAACCGGTTATAGGGTTTATAGGTATCATAGCATTTACATTTTTGCTGGTCTTTGAAGTAATATCGACGTTTATTCATTCCCTGTATGATCAGGCTATGATCTTTGCCATGATTGGAGGGATCATGGCGATTATATGGTTATTCTTAATAGGAATAGCATTAAAAAAGTAAGGACATTCCGCACTTTCTATCCCAAAAATACATATTTTTATTGTAGAAGCTGTTAAGGGGAATTCGGTCCGGACCATAACCATTGAAACAATCCTGGATCAATTGTATGCAGGGAATGCAGTTATGAATATCGCCTGAACCATCGGATACTAACTAATACCTTTTTAAAATGAAGACTACCAACAAATTGAAAACTACTACGAAATTTATTGTCATTTTACTTTCAACTATCATTCTCAGTTCATGTGCAAAAATCTTCTACACCCCGGATGCATACTCATTGGCACGGGAACATAAAGCCATGGCTATTTTGCCTCCGTCTGTGTCTATTGCAGCTCACAAAAAATTGGATGCAGAAGCAATTATTGAACAGCAAAAAACTGAGTCGAAGAACTTCCAGGAGGAGATGTACTCCTGGATGTTAAAAAGGAAAATGCAGGGAAATATTATGCCTGAAATTCAAGATGTTGAAACTACCAACGCAATACTGAAAAAGGAAGGGTACCCCGAAACTCCATACACTCCAGGAGAGTTGTGCGAGATTCTGAATGTTGATGGTGTAATGGGTTCAAATTTCTCGCTTATCAAGCCTATGTCTGAGGGAGCTGCGGTGGCGCTCGGATTGCTTGTTGGTTTCTATGGAGCTACAAATGAGGTAACAGTATCTTTAGACCTAAGAGACTGCAGTAATAAAAAGCTCATCTGGAATTATAGTCACAAATACTCCGGAGGAATTGGAAGCAGTCCATCCCGACTTGTTGATGCACTAATGCGGCATGCAAGTAAGAAGATGCCATATATGCAACAAGTGAATTAGGGGCTGCTGAAAACTTGATATTTTTTCAGAAATACTAACTATTAACTAAAAGAACTACACATGAGAAAACTACTTTTAAGCTTATTACTGACCATACTACCTGTTTTTGCATGGTTACCGCTACATGCACAGGTTGTCGAAGACTTTCAACCCTCTCCGGTGAACCAACCGGGTCGGGAGTATCCGCAGGTAAATTCCGAGGGCCGTGTGCGTGCACAGATCCTGGCGCCTGATGCAAAATATGTCCAGCTTGATATTGGCGGGGTGAAATATGACCTGGTGAAAGACGAAAACGGGATGTGGACTGGTGAATCGGCCCCGCAGGATGCAGGCTTTCACTATTATCAGCTGAATATCGACGGAGCCTCAGTTCCCGATCCGGGCAGCCTGCTCTTTTACGGTGCCTGTCGCTGGGGAAGCGGTGTCGAGGTACCCGCACCGGATC
>JARGFP010000033.1 GCA_029210585.1 Bacteroidales bacterium | reverse complement strand
GTACATCCGCTGACAAGTGGCACCGGACCGGGAGCGAACTGTGAATATGGCACGATCCGCGATACGGTCTTCCGCATCTATGTGAACCCGACGCCAAGACTTATTTTAAGTGTGCCACTATCAACAACAAATGAACAGATCTATTGTAATGATACTCCAATTGAATTTACTGTTCAGAACAACCAGCAATTAATTGGTAACATAAAATACGACCTCGAAGTATTTGGAACTGATATTCCTTTATTCGATCGCAATTCAAGTAGTGAATTGGGAAAGGATATTGAGAACTTTACTGACACACTATCACACTCAGAAGATGTAATTCTTGAGTTAAGTTATCGGTTTTTACCTTATAGTGAATACCCTTCCTCTGGTTTGACTTGCACTGGTATTGCTGATACGTTGACCGTTCAGGTCGTTCCTGTTCTATCTGCCCTGGAAAACGAAAACATTCTTTATGGAGGCTTTAATATTACTTGTAATGATTCTTTAGATGGATCGGTAGAGCTTATTCCACAGGGAGGAGATCTGAGACACACCTATGAAATTACCTGGAGAGTTAATACCGGAGACACTCTGCAGCAGGAGCAAGGCATGCTGGATGAACTGGCAAACCAACCTGCGGGAATCTATGAATACCTGGTTACAGATACTATTGGCTGTTTCTATTCCGACACCCTGGAATTGACAGAGCCGGATGCCATTGCTATTTCCAGTTATGATTTGGTTGAACCGCAATGTTATGGAGATGCAGATGCTTCAATATCTGTAAATTTGACCGGAGGCGTTGAGATCAATGATTATACATGGATTTATAAAGGTGATGCGATTTTGTTTGAGAAAGACATTTCGGGTATTCCGGTTGGAACATACCGTTACATAGTCAAGGATTATTTCGAATGTCAATACGATACCATATTCAGAGTTCCGTCTAAGGATCAAGTGTCTGTTGTAGTGCAGGATTCTTCTGAATATGGAAATTTTGATGTAAGCTGTTTTAATGATAATGATGGTTTCGTTAAAATTGAGGGAGTCGGGGATCCGGGAGACGGTTCATATATTTATAAATGGTATAAGGATCGCAATGAAGCTCCAATTGGAACTGAGGCCTTGATAACCAGCTTAGCTGCAGGCACCTATTATTATTACATAGAGGATCCTAACGGTTGCATTTTTGACATCAGGGATGAAGCAGGTAATATAATTGATACAATGGGAATGATTGTCATCACCGAACCCGATTCGATCACTTTTGCAAGGGATCCGGACGACCGGCATACAGGCGACTGGGACATTAGCTGTTTTGGACTTGCTGATGGTGAGATCACCCTGGCGTATTATGGCGGACATACGGAATACCTGGACAATGAATTTTCCTGGAGTGCTTCCGCCGGTGGTTCAGGACTTGCACCCACCGACAGTGTGCAATCAGGATTAACCGCCGGTGAATACACAGTAACCGTAACTGACGCTTACGGCTGCACGAATAATACTACCATCACCCTTGAACAACCTTCAAGAATCAGCTTTGATTATGATTTGAAACCATATGATGGTGATTGGAATATCTCCTGCTACGGCGAGCAAGACGGAGAGATAGAACTGTTCAACCTTTCAGGAGGGGGACCCAAAGGGGATGAAGGTGCCGGTCCGGGGGATTACACCTATTCCTGGACACCACCCGACGATGTGATACTGGCAAATGATACCCTGAAGGACCAGCTCAGCGTCCCGGCCGGACAATATACTGTTACAGTAACAGATGCCATTGGTTGTGCGGTGACCGATACACTGACATTAAGTCAGCCGGATCCGCTGGTGGCCGATACGCTCGTTGACAGAACCGGAGATAAAAATGGATATGCGATACGGTGCTTTGGATTCAGAGATGGCGAGATTGCACTTGTTCCATCCGGTGGCACCAGGGAATACAGCTATGCATGGAGCGGACCGGATGGTGCAATGACCGGGGACACAGTGATCTCAAATCTTACTGCCGGTATTTACCAGGTGGAAATTACCGACCCGAATGATTGCGCGGCGACCTATATATTCAGGCTTAATGAGCCAGATACACTCATCCTGCATGCTGATCCTGAATTTATTAAATGTTTTGGAGATGCGGGTAGTATTTACCTTGATCCTGATGGTGGGAATACAGAACTTAGCGGTGGGTACAATTATTCCTGGGATGTCGGCAGTACCACCAGGGATCTTACCGGTATGTCGGCAGGTACCTACACGGTGGAAGTGACCGATGATAACAACTGCCTGGTAACAGATTCAATTGAACTTACCCAAAGTCCGGAGATCATACCGGAACTCACCATCGAAAGCGTCTATGCCAATGGAACCCATATTACCTGTGAAGGAGATTCAACCGGCGAGATCTCTGTTACAACAACCGGCGGAAATCCCGGGTACAGTTATAACTGGTATCATGGAAACCCTGGTGAGTCGATTTCCACCGGTACTTTGATTTCCAACATTCCTGCCGGGTGGTACTTCGTGGAGGTAACGGACCAGTATGAATGCGAAGTCAGTGACAGTATCCTGCTGGAAGAGCCGCGGGCCATCTTACTGGAGGTTGATCCCGGTAATCCTTCCTGTCCGGGTTACGAAGACGGGGAGATTGACCTGATGGTATTCTATGGGACACCCGGTTACACCTACTTATGGATATTGCCCGGCAATGATACAATCGCGGGGACGACCCCAACACTGAAGGATATAGCAGATGGCGATTTCGAGGTACTCGTAACGGATGCCAACGGGTGTACAATCTTAGAGGAAATCACACTCCAGGCCCCGGATACACTCAGGATAGAAACTGAGACAACCCCGGCTGAATGTCCGGATGAAACCGATGGCAGCCTCACCATTAACTTGATCCAGGGAGGTACCGAACCCTACTTTGTCAACGAGGTACCCGGGAAAATGTACTTCGAAAACCTGCCTGCCGGCAATTTTGAAATCAACATCGTAGATGCCCATGGGTGTTACCTGGATGTACTGGCAGAGATCGGCATCATCAACCAGTCATGCCTGAAAATCCCCAATGCCTTTACTCCCAATTATGACGGGGCCAACGATGTGTGGGTGCTGGATTTCGACGATGACGGAAGCAACGATATGTACCTGTATCCCGATGCAGAGCTCTGGATCTATAACAGGTGGGGAGACCTGGTGTATTATACCGATGATGTTGCGGGTGAGCCATGGGATGGTACATACAACGGCAGGGAACTTCCTATAGATTCGTACCACTATGTGCTGGATCTGGGAAATGATGAGCCAGCAAGGAGAGGAAATGTAACAATTGTACGGTAAGACCGTATAATTGCGGACAATTTTAAAGATTGAAAAAGGGAAGCAAACATATTGTTTTTTTGCTGCTGATATTTTTGTGCCTGCCCGCAAAAAGTCAGCAGCTGCCTATTTTCAGTCAGTATGTATTGAATGGCTTCATTCTTAATCCCTCAATGGCCGGTCATGACGGCTATACCTCTGTGAATACAACAGCCCGTCAGCAATGGGTTGGATTTGGCGATGCTCCCCAGACGTTTTCTGCCTCCTGGCAAACACGTATTTTGCAGCGTTCCTACAAGATCGTCAATAACCCGGTGAGAAACAGAAACATGCTGTTGCCAAGCACCAAGGGGAGGGTTGGCCTGGGTGCATATGTGATCAACGATGCGAATGGAAATGTGGCAAGAACCGGGATTCAGTTTACCTATGCGTACCATATCATGATGGATCACCACCAGCTGTCTTTCGGACTGGCGGGAAAGCTTTTTCAATTCAGGATTGCAGAAGAGAACCTGGAGTTTGGCAGGGATGTGGACCCGTTATTACTTGCAGGAATCCAGGAGATCGGATATACACCGGATGTGGATTTCGGTATGTACTGGACCAACCGGGACTTTTTTGTCGGTGCCAGTGTCAACAACCTGTTTCAGTCTGTGATCAATATCGGTGGGGGAAACAACAATTACCAGATTTTAAGGCATTACTGGTTGATGGGAGGATACCGGTTCAATTCAGGTCGCGATTTCATTATCGAGCCGAATGTACTCTTGAAAACAACAGAGAAATTGATTCCACAGGGAGATTTTGGCGTTAAATTATACTACCTGGAAGATTACTGGGCCGGTGTGGGGATAAGAACCGACGGCAGCCTGATCACCATGCTGGGTATGCGGGTGAATGGCCTGTTTATCGGGTATGCCTTCGATTATGCCTTTTCATCCATTCAACGCTTTAATTTCGGCACCCATGAACTATCGATCTCCTATAAATTTGGGAACGATGCCAGGAGATACCGCTGGTTAAGGCGTTATTGATCTTCCGCTTTCCGCCTGAATTCCATAATGATTGCACCTGCGAGCATCAGCAACATGACCAGTGATCCCGCCAGTGAAATGCGTTCTCCGGCATAGTAGGACCTGGGCCGGAATTCAAATACAATGGTATGCTCACCGGCAGGTACGGTCATCCCCCGCAGCAGGTAGTCCACCCTGATGTGATCAGCAGGTTCGCCATCGACAGTAACCTTCCATCCCTTGTCATAAAAGATCTCTGAAAAGACAGCAAAACGCTCCGAAGCTGCTGAAGAGGTATATGTCAGTTGATTGGGAAGATAGTCGACCAATTCAATCCGGTCCGAAGTATTTCCCTGGAACGAAGTATTTTCAAGCCGGTTAAGGAATTTTTGATCTGTTAATGCAATGCTGCTCAAGTCAGCGGTTGAAACCAGTTCAAGTTCCTCATCCGCATTTTCTGCAGGAATCACCTCATCTACAAACCAGCTGTTCCCCAATGCGTGCCTGTTATTCAGCGGGGCACTTTCAGGATTGATGATGATGAACCTGGTATTCAGCATATTGATGATGTTAAGTTCACTTAACACCGAATCAATGCGGTCAAAATCCTGTTGCTGCAATCCGCCGATCAGCATCGTCATCTCATCCACAAGCCTGGTGTCGATCAGGTCCTGGTAACGGCGCATTTTTGCACCATGGTAACCCCCGAGCGAGTGGTGGAAATAACTGGTCCTGGCATCCTGAAATGTACTTGTTGTAAGGTTCAGGACACGTTCATTCAGACCTTTGATCTGGAAGATCGCCTGGTCGGCAGTTGTAGCAGTATAGGGTTGTGTGTGTCTTTGCTTCGACTCAAAATTGTCATCATCCAGGAACCTTTTATTTACCGGCCACATGTCGACAAGTACCAGGATGCCAAAGAGTCCTATTACCAGGTTGACGTTGAGTTTTTGTTTCCTGATCCTGTAGAGGTAGATCAATCCTGCTGCCAGCAGTATAAATACCAGTGACCTGAAGGAATCGGTACGAAGCATGGCCTCCCTGTCAGCTTCAAGGGCGGAAGGCAAAGTGCTCATCAGCATTTGCTGTACCTGCGGATTGTTTCCCGAGATGGCCTGGATCGTACGCACATCGTTCGGTGAACTGAAATTGCCTGCCATCGAGGGAATGACCAGGAACAACAGGGCAAGTCCACCGGTAATACCTGCTGACCATTTCAGTCCCTTAAGGAGTTTATCCTTTTCTATTCCTCCAAACAATACCTTATCCAGTGCCAGAAGTGCCAGAATGGGGACGACGATCTGGGGAATGACAAGTGTCATACTAACGGTTCTGAATTTGTTATATCCCGGAACATTGTGCATGAAAAATTCGGTCAGCCCCATAAAATTTTTACCCCACGAAAGCATGATCGCCAGGACCGCAACTCCCAGGATCCACCATTTGTACCGGCCTTCCACGATAAATAATCCCAGCACAAACAGGAAGATGATGATCGCTCCCAGGTAAACGGGACCGGAGGTGCTGACCTGGTCGCCCCAGTACATATTTGCATTCTGGATGAACTGGCTGGCAAAATTCTTGTCCAGCCGGGCCAGTGCTTCATAGGTATTGGAATTTTCTGACAGTTCATAGGCGCTTGATCCGCCCTTGAATCCGGGGATAAGCAATGTCATTGTTTCATCGATACCATAACTCCAGTTGGTGGCGTAGGAGAGGTTCAGACCTTCAGTTTTATCTTCTTCATTTTGAGATAATTCAGATTTCGTACGCATGGAGTGGTCGTCATATTCCAGGGTAGTTGCCAGCCGGCTGAAGTTGCTTAATACTGCAAATGCCACGACAACCACCAGGAAACCAACGGATACCAGCATATCCTTTAGCTTTCTCTCACTGATGGAGAAGTAAAATTCAGATACACCAAAGAAGAGGACGATGAATATGGTATAGTAGGTGATCTGGGGATGACCTGCAAGGATCTGTAAAGAGAGAAATACACCAGTAAGGGCTGCTCCCAGCAGCCGTTTTCCCCGGAAGGTCATGAATATTCCGGCAAGCACAGGTGCAACATATGCGATGGCAATTACCTTGGTATTATGGCCGGCAAGGATGATAATAAAATTATAGGATGAGAATGCAATTGCAATGGCGCCCACCATACTGAGCCACGGGTTGATCCTGAGGGAGATGAACAGGATATAGCCGCCGAGTAGCAACAGGAACAACTGGCTGCCCGGACGGGGGCCGACCTGCAAAAGCCTGTTGAGATGCTGTATCAGGTTTCCTTTATATTCTGTGCTGATCAGGTAGGCCGGCATGCCTCCGAACATACTGTTGGTCCAGAGCGCTTCCTCATCGGTTGCTTCCCGGTAATCTATGATCTCTTTGGCTCCGCCCATAAAGGTTTTCTGGTCGTGCTGGTTGAGTCGTTTTCCTTCCAGTACCGGTGAGAAATAAGCAAAGGAGATGAGCAAGAAGATTACTAGAGCAACAATATGGGGGAGTGCTTTTGAGAAATCAATTTTTCGCAGCATAATTTGATTTTTTGTAAAGACCAAAAATACTTTTTTTAAAGAGTATTATTAGAACAGTGAGAGAATTTTATCATATTTATGTGTATTCTATGTTTAATTTTTCTTCCGAAGATTATCTCTCCATCTTTTCGGATTGTTCCATATTAACCATAAGCGCTTCATCGTTTCGATTTCAATGGATTCATAAAATTTAAATAAATATAAAATGAATGGAAAAGAGAGAATTAACCCGGTCTTACCAATAATTCTGGCCATTAATGACCAGTTAATCGTTACCAGGGAAATTGAATATAAAAGTATTCCCAGAGCAATAATTAACAGTATTTTTCCCATCTCATAATTTATCCTGTAATACTTTTGAGAATAGAGATATATAGTAACAAAGTAGAATAATTGGGCGATCATGGTGGCAATTGCAGCGCCCATATAGTTAAATTTTGGAATTAAAAGAATATTTAATCCAATATTAATAAGCGCTGCAATGATGATCACAAAAGCTATTATTTTTGTTTTCTTCACAAGATTGACTCCAGTCAAAGCTATATCTCTAAGCATGATAAAAAATACTGAAAGAGATAAAACCGGGATTGCCGTCCACGCACTTAAATAGGCTTGATTTCTTGCAAGTAGCTGAATAATTTCTTTACTAAACATTGACATCGCCAGTACCAAAATCATCATTCCAAATGAAAGGTAGGTCATAACTTTTGAATAAAACCGCTTGTTATTTGGTTGATCCATCATCTTGAAGATAATTGGCTGAAGTGCCAATGATATTGATGACAGAACAAAAACTTTAAGCGTATTTGCTACCTTAAATCCCAGCGTATATATCCCTACCGATTCAAGATTTGATAAAAAACGTAGAGAATAGCGATCAGTAATTGTTAAAATGATACCTGCAATACCTGAAAAGATCAATGGGACACTAAATGCGAGCATTCCTTTCAACGCTTTAATGTTGAATTTCACTTCAATATTTTTGAGTACAAAACCAGATGCGAGGATGAGAAATACGATATTTCCAATAATCTGAGCTTCGTAAATACCTTCAATTCTTTTTCCAAGACCAGCTATAAAATAGACTGTAAAAGAAAGGCTTACGATAAGTTTTATAAGATTCAGTGACGTATATAAGATGGCCTTTTCTTTCACTCTCATTAACGTTGTAACAATTACGGCTGGAGTTTCCATTGCCACAACAATAAATAATAGCCGAAGGATATAGCTATAGTCGGATGTCTCGAAAAGAAAATCAGAAATGGGGTTGGCAAAGAAGATCAGGATGATAGCAAAGGTACATGTGACGGTTCCAACAAAAACGAGGATTGTAAAAAATATTGATTTTTGCCTGGTGATATATTCTTTATCCCAATACCATCTGAAAAAGGCACTATAGAGACTAAGACCCAGGACAGCAATCAGAAACTGGGAAGTGATCTCAAGGATTCCCAGTACACCAAATTCAGCAACAGTAAGTTTTGAGGTGTAGAGAGGAATCAGTATCAGTCCTACAAGTTTAGAAGAGAAGTTTCCTACACTGTATATGATAGTTCCTTTAAAAGCCGACCTTAATGTTTTAAGCATAAATTCTAGTCTGGTAGATTAAAGGTTGAAATATATTTTGTCAAAGCTTTAAGCATCCACGCTTGCCCCCACCTGATATATGCTATTTTCGATTTAAAAGTGGTCCCGGTAAATCTGCTTTTCAGAATGCCATAATAGAAGAATCCTTTTTTGTCCTGCAGGTTCCTGATCGTCCAGTTTTGCACATTTTCGGCCAAGATTCCAGCGTCGGGAAATTCTGCCGATAGAACTGAAAGGCAATGAATGCTTTCAGCACAGGAGTGGATATCGATGCGGTATTTCCTGTCGGGCATTAATTTTGGAATTTCACCGTTCTCAAAGAAATTTTCCTTGTAGTGATCAAAGCATTTTACCAGGGAGTCATATACATCTCTGCGCTTTGTAATTTTCCAGATTGAATATAGCATGCGAAGCACAAATCCGGTATGATAGTTATCTATAAAATTCTGAGGTGGCTCCGGAGGTCCATTGTATTCAAAAGAACCATTCTCAAGTTGGTCTGAAATTGTGTAAGTGGTGGCCAGATTTCCCTGAGAAATCCAAAGTTGATTATTGGTTTCCATTCCAACTTTTATAAGGAACTCTGCAACAAACAAGTTAAGATTATGCACATGATTGGTAAATACAGGAGTGTAAGAGAAGCAAATACCATTATCGAATGTGTCAGTTGGAAGGGAAGAGAGAAAAGTGGCTATTTTTACACAATAGTCGAGATAAACCTTTTCATTTGTAAATTTATAAAACTCCCAAAATGCTTCGCCGGCAACTGTGCTTACTATACCATTGGGTGTATATTCAGGAATATATTGCGTTGATTGCCATGAAAAGGGATAGCCCCAACCGATGCCATCGCCCTGCTCAATTTTATTTGAAATAAGCCAGTCGATACACTCCTGTGCTTTGTCAAGATGCTCTTTTTCCTTTGAAATTGTATAGTAATTCAAGTATGAACTGGCGAATAAACCCATAGCCTTCGCATTTATCGTGGGTTTAACTTTCATGAGTTTCCTTGAAAGTACAGGAAAAGTGTATAATAATTCAAATATTATTTCTCTTAAAATTACAGATGCCTTCGATTTTTCAGCGCTGCGCGAAATTGCCATTATCCCTTTGGTGGCTTTTATATCATAAGGGTCATAACCTTCCCAGCCATTATTGTCCAGCCAGATAGAAAGCTGATGAAGCGAGGATTCAACAATATCTTTCGAATTTTTATTAATGACTCTGTTTTTTAAACTGACAATCTTGTTTAAGTATCAAGAGAGAATAATCTATGATTTATAAAGATAGAAACAGGCCGCATCTCCATCCTGCGCTTTATTTAATTTCAATGCTTTTTTATGATATTCCTTAATTTGTTTTTTTGTAAAAATGGACATATCCGGATTCTGATAAAATGAGGTTTTTGAACGAAGTGGTATGTCTTTAATATATTGCTCACTTCCAATAAATTGAAACTCTGAGGAATCATATATTACTTCTTTTAATTCAAAGCCTGTTTTTTCAGCTAAAATTTTTATACTATCTGGGGTGTGTAAGTAAAAATGACGAGGGGGGTCAAGAGCTACCCAGTTTGTTCCATAATTACGCCATGCAAAAGAATCGGCAACGGGAATTCTGATTAATAGGGTTTTGTTTGGTTTCAATAATCTATATAATTCTTTCATTACACTTAGCGGGTCTGGCATATGCTCAAAAGAATGATTCAGCATTATAAAATCATACTGTTCGTCAATTTCGGTTATATCCTTTTTATAAATATTTACACCATTTGAATAAAATATATCTTCTTTTATAAATAGATCTGTTCCGGTGAGGTTCTTAAAACCACGTCGCCTCATATTTAATATTCTGCCTCCTGTACCTGTTCCTACGTCAAGAATAGATGAGTCCAGGCTTAACTTAGCCGGAATTAATTTTTGTTCAAATCCTTCACCAAAAGTAAGGGTCGAGAAATATCCAATCAAAGATTTTTTAATTCCAAGGTTATGTTCTAGTTTTTTTCTCCTGATAAAGGCAATAATTCCAGTGTCTTTCACTTTTTTGTAATTGACGAATGAACCATAATCGTCGGGGTAATATGCACCAATATTATCTGGTATATGTTTTATCTGTACACATTTGCATTTAGAGCATTCGATATAATCAAATTTATCTTTTGTCCCATATAACATTTCTTTTGTTGTGAAAAGTTTATTTCCTTCTTTGTTTGAACAAATCCTGCAAGTTTCCATAATTTATCTTTCTTTATTTTTTCTCTCTTTCATTAATTTTAATAAAACCCTGGATGACCTGATAAAGTTCTTATAATAGAACTTTCTCTTTTTATGAGGTTTTCTATATACAGCATCAGTGGCAGAATCTTCAGTATGATAGATCCAACTCTGGGGGTAATAGATGGTTTTTAAATTGTCTCTTTTTACAATAAAATTCAAAATAGATTCTTCACAATAGATAAAGGTATCAGGATAAAATCCATATTCATAATTCTTTATAAAATCGGGAGAATAGACAACCGCACTACCATGCAGTTTAACATTCTCCATTTCTTCTTTAAAATTGAATCTATTTTCATCTCTATTGGATGAAGGCAATTTTGATCCCGGGATGATTTTCTTTTTTAATGACTCTGCTTTCAGATCCAAATTAAAAATTGAAAGTATATACATCAATGTATACGTCCTGATAAATTTCCTAATTACCGGGGGGTCACTTAAAGTTTCAATCCTGGGATTTTGATGACGCTTATCTTTAACTGAAATAATGTCAGGGCCAAGAATGTGAAAAGATTTTTTATTGTAACAGTCAACAATATTGGAAAGGAATTCAGCTTGTTCAATAAATGTATCGTTATTAATTATAGCGATAAAATCGCTTTTAAGTGTATGTTTTGCATAGGCATATCCTACATTGTTTCCTTTTGCAAATCCAATATTCGCCGTGTTTTGAATGAAAGTGAAATTGCTCTTTTCTCTATAATGCTCTTTTATAGTAATACCTGTATTGTTTGGCGAGGCATTATCAACAACAACGATATTAACTTTAGGGTAATCGACTGTATTGTATATAGAGTCAACACATTTTATGGTGTCATCTGCAGTTTGATAATGAAGGATTACAAAAGAGAAAATTGGCATTTCTACTGTAATTGAAGAGTGATATTTGTATTTTGAAATATATCTTCCAGGGGTATTGGATAATCCCCACCTTCGGTCAGGGTATTGAACAGACTAATAAGTTCATTCAAATGTCCCTTCTCAGACTGTGAATAATTCTTTTCATTCAACTTTAGTCCGTACCCCTTAAGTTCCTTGAAATCATCCATGATTATTGATTTGCTATCAAAGTGTACTTCCATATATTCTTTCGAAACTTGATTGCTACCCGTTGAAAAATAGTCGATAGCAGCTATTGAACCATCATCAAATTTCAGCGTAAATGTTATATTGTCTTCAGCCTTAAAATGGTCGGTATTGGGTGTTATTTCAGATGAAGAAACTTCAATAATACGGCTACCAACAATGTATTGCATCAGGTCAATGATATGACAGGCTTCTCCTACAATTCTGCCTCCCTCTGAGAATACCCAATGCGCATTGTCCAAATAGCCGGCATTCATCCTGTACCTGATAAACAGGGGGTTGATTCTTGCATCTGTATGTTTTTTTATCTCTTTGGCAATTTTGCTGAATCGTCTGTTGAATCCAACCATTAACAGTGGCGCAGAGGTATTTTTTTTGTAAAAAGCCTCAATAGCTTCAAGCTCCTCTTTATTGATCGCCAGGGGCTTCTCAACAAATACTGACTTTCCTTTTTCCAGTGCCCTTAATACCATTTCTCCGTGAAGCGCATGCCTTGTACATATAAATACCAGGTCGACATGCTCATCATCCAATACTTTGTCATAATCCGTTGTGGCGTATGATCCTCCATATTGATCTGCAATACTTTTTGCATGATGACCCGTGTGACTAACAACTGCATGCAGGTTATATTTTGATTTAAGCTTTGTTAAATTGGGTAGATGCACTCCCCTGGCAAAATTGCCTGTACCTATTAAAGCAACATTAATTTTATTGCGATCTGCAGCCGGTTTTTTCAGATGTACTGTTCTGTTTATTTCAGAATATTCCTCCAATTTATCATCTTCGGGCATTCCATAGTCCAGGATTAACAGTACAGGTTTGTCAGATGCGTCTTTTAATGCATGAAAGGCCTCTTCAACCTGCTGAAAAGGAAACACCTTTTCTATGAGTGGTTCTATCAGTATCTCTTCAGTACTTACTAATCTTAAGTATTCTGAAAAATTTCGTTTTTCAGTCCATCTGACATACGAAAAAGGATAATCTCTGCCTTTCAACTCATAATCATCATCATATCTTCCGGGTCCATAGGATGTGGAGATAATAAAATCAATTTCTTTTGGATAAATATCCTTCCTGTCTATTTCCATTCCCGATACACCAACCAGAATAACCTTCCCTTTTCTTTTGCATGATTGAAAAGCCTGGGATAGTGGTTCACTGGAGTTTGTTGCTGCGGTAAAAATTACCGCATCGGCTCCATTTCCATCAGTAAAATTCTTCACCTGTTTAACGATGTCATCTTTAGTTGGATTGATAATGAACTCAGCCCCCATCTCTTTTGCCAGATTGAGTCTCCTTTCATCCGGATCTGAAACAATAACTCTTACGCCGGATAATCTCAATATCTGAATTGTCAACAAGCCAATTAAACCAGAACCAATTACCAGTCCAAATTCTCCAAGAGTGAGTTTTGCCCTTCTTACACCATGCATGGCAATTGCACCAATTGTCACTGTAGATGCAGCTTTGAAATCAAGTTTACCCGGAAGGTTAACTGTCAGATTTTCAGGTACCTCTACATATTCAGCATGCGTGGCAAATCCACCTCCTGCAGCAGCCACATAGTCTCCGCGCTTAAACGATTTGATGTTTTTACCAACATGAACTACAATTCCGCTTATGGAATATCCGGTCGGATTCCCATATTCGAGAAGTCCCTTAAGCTGTTGATATACTTTTGATAAGCCAACTTGCTGAATCTGCCTGGCTGTTTTGATTACTTTTTCTGGTTGACTGACAACTCTCCTGGCAATCGAGGTTCCACTGGATACTACACCAGAATATTCGGTGCCTGCAGATATAGCGCTATTGACCACCCTGATCAATATTTTATCATCATCAATCAGGGGAGCCGGAACTTCTTCAGGAGTGACCTTGCCTTTTCTAACAATAGCTTGATACATTTTTATCAAAATTAGATAAAGATTCGTATATATCTAAACATTCATTTCTAAGATAAATTTTCATACAATTTTAAAAGATTCCCGGAATCAATTTCCCAATTGTATTTTTCCACCACCCATTGTTTTCCCTTCTTCGCTGATTGTTTCAAAAATGTACTATTTTCAACTAATTTTAAAAAAACCTCTGCAAAATTTTCAGCATCCTGATCTTTGAAGCAAACGCCTGTCCCTGTTTCTTTCAGAATTCTGTCAAGTGGCAAACAATCTGAGGAGATAATTGGAATCCCGGCATACATATATTGAAAAATTTTGTGCGGGATGGTTGCATCGGTATGTGCTGAACGAATATGAGGTATTATTGCATAATCACCCTGACTAAGAAGTTCTAAAAGTTCCTGTTGCTTTTTCCAACCCCAGAATTTTACGTATTCATTAACATTCAAGTTGTTTGCGAGTGTTTTTAACGTTTGAAGATAGTTGCCATCTCCTATGACCCAAAGTCTGATATTTGGGATTTTTTCTTTTATGAGAGGAATGGCCTCAATAGCATATTGAAGACCCCTGTGATAATTAATACCTCCCCCATACACAAGTGTAACAAAGTCGGGATTTTTTATCTGTTCAGGAAAATTAAACAGGTCCATGTTTAAGGTATTGGATACAACGGATATTCTATCGGGATCAACACCTAATGTGATCAACCTGGTTTTTGCTTCGTCAACTACAACTATAACTTTGTCGGCCAGAGAAGCATATTTCTTTTCATACTTTTCCCATTGTGGAATGGAACAGAGTATTTTTCCCAGAATTGTTTTTGTATGCGTTGATATATTAAGTAAGGCTGGCCAATTTTCATGCAGATCAAGAACAAATTTTAGGTTGTGGTTTGTTCTTAGTTTTGTGGCAACTGAGGCCAATGGGAGGTCATGTATGTGAATAGTATCAAAATTCTCTTGCGCAACGAGCTTGTTTAAATGCCTTTCCCAGAAATTAAAATACCAGGGAAATTTTAATGCTCCAACACTACTTTTATGCCTTAATTTTCGAATCGAAAACCTGTGTATTATTAATCCATCTAGTTCTTCTTTCTCCGCTTGTCCTGGTTTTCTGTAACATGCAATGTGAACATCATGACCTGCCTTAATAAGACTGGCTGCTTCATTACTCACTCTAATATCCGGAGGAAAACTTGACTCAAGAACCATCAGTATTTTCATGCGAGAGATTTCTTCAGTTTGTAATTCAACATTCGACGGCAATTAGCTTGTTATTTCATCCAAAATTTCCGACAACTTTTGCGTAAGCGATCTCCTGCTGTATTTACTATTTGCTTCAAGCTTATGATTTTCTTTCACCCATTTATTCATCGTTTTAAGTATCTCCTTCTCCTTATCACTTTCAATGGCAATTCCCGATTTACCTTTGTTTATAATTGATGCCGCATCACCATCAACCGGCCCAAGGAGGAGAATTGGACGCTTCACAGCCATGTATTCAAAGAGCTTTCCGGTAATGATTCCTTTGTTGTTTTTGTTGGAAGGAATGATAAGAAGCAGTGCAGATGAAGAGCTCATATACTCTATTGCCCTTCGGTGATCGACATAGGGTATGAGTTCAATATTCTCTTTAGGAATGCGCTTAATTCTTTTGATATGTTCCGGAGAGACGGTACCGATAAATCGTAAGACAGCCCCTTTATGACTTTCAGCAAAACTTTTAAATGCTTTCAAAAATGGCTCCAGGGGATAGATGTCTGCCATTGTCCCCACATATGTAATAACGAACTTCTTATTAGAAGGAGCTGAAGGGAGGTCCTGGAAATCATCCGGATCAAAACCATTTGTAATGACTTTTATTTTATCAGGGGAGGACTTAATTTTTTCAGCAAACAAGTTTTTCAGTGCAGGACTAACTGTTATGGCTACAGAAGATTTTTCAAGTATCGTTTTCTCCAGTTTTAAATTGTAACGATGTGCCAGCCAGGTTGGATAGAACTGCTTGTAATAATAGATGTCGGTCCAGGGATCCCTTAGATCGGCAATCCAGGGAATGCCAAATTCCTTCGACAATGTCAGGCCGATTAATTGGGTTGAATGGGGTGGACTACTTGTAATAATACTGTCTATTTTCTCTTTTTTCAGAAGATCCCGGGCTTGGTCCAGCGCATACTTGTTCCACCCTTTTCTTGGATCAGGGATGAAGAAATTTCCCCTGATAAACCGGGCAAACTTTTGTTTAAATGATGAAGTTTTCTTTTCATTGGCAAAGCCGGCGTAGGGAATTTTGTCATCTCCAGATACTTTTTTATATACTGAAAACCATTCCTTACTCCGGGTCCTGAATATGCGGGTACTGCCGGGGATTTCGTACAGAAGAGATTCATCAAGTACAGGATAGGAGGCAGATGCAGGATCAACAGTCAGAATGATTGGTTCCCAGTCAAATTCAGGCAGGAATTTTGCAAATTTCAACCACCGCTGTACCCCGGCTCCACCGCTTGGAGGCCAATAATAGGTGATGATCAGAACCCGCTTCATGGGTGTCAGAGTTTTTTCAATAGCGTTTTTATATCCACTTTTTCTTTGATCGTATCCAACAGGGAATTGACTGCCACCCTCTCTTGTTCCATCGTGTCCCGGTGCCTGATGGTCACGGTATCATCTTCCATTGTCTGATGATCGATGGTAATACAATAAGGTGTTCCGATCGCATCCTGTCGACGGTACCTCCTGCCGATGGAATCTTTTTCCTCGTACTGGCAGTTAAAGTCGAATTTCATTGTGTCCATGATCTTCCTGGCCTTTTCAGGCAACCCGTCTTTTTTGGTAAGCGGAAGCACTGCCAGCTTAACAGGTGCAAGGGCGGGAGGAAGTTTCAGCACCACCCTCATATCTTCTTTACCCGCTTCTTTGGAAAGATTTTCTTCCGTGTATGCTGCAGTAATGATCTGCAGGAACATCCGGTCCACCCCTATGGATGTTTCCACCACAAACGGGGTGAAGGATTCGTTGGATTCAGGATCAAAATACTGGATTTTCTTTCCCGAAAACTTTTGGTGGCTGGCAAGATCGAAATCTGTTCGGGAATGGATTCCTTCAACTTCCTTGAATCCGAACGGGAATTTAAATTCCACGTCTGTCGCAGCATTCGCATAGTGTGCGAGTTTGTCGTGGTCGTGGAACCGGTAATTCTCTTCCCCGAATCCCAGCGCGAGGTGCCATTTCATCCGACGTTCCTTCCAGGATTCAAAAAATTTCAGCTCCGAACCGGGTTTCACAAAGTATTGCAATTCCATCTGCTCAAATTCACGCATTCTGAAAATGAACTGACGTGCAACGATCTCATTCCTGAATGCTTTACCGATCTGGGCAATGCCGAAAGGAAGTTTCATGCGGCCGGTCTTTTGCACGTTGAGGTAGTTCACAAATATTCCCTGCGCTGTTTCGGGTCTCAGGTATATTTTTGACGCTCCCTCAGCAGTGGAACCCATTTCGGTGGAAAACATCAGGTTGAACTGCCGTACATCCGTCCAGTTGGCAGTTCCCGATACGGGGCAATTGATTCCTTCGTCCAGAATGATCTGTTTCAGCTCCGCCAGGTCGGTATCATTCATGGCCTTTACAAAGCGTGCATTCAGCTGATCATACTTTTCCCGGTTGGCCATGACCCTGGGATTTGTATCGAGGAATTGTTGTTCATCGAAAGCTTCCCCGAACCTTTTGGCTGCTTTGGCAACCTCTTTTGCTATCTTCTCCTCATACTTTGCCAGTTTGTCCTCTATCAGGACATCTGCACGGTACCTTTTTTTCGAATCCCTGTTATCAACCAGGGGATCATTGAATGCATCCACATGGCCCGATGCCTTCCATGTGGTCGGGTGCATGAAAATCGCAGCATCCAGTCCCACAACCTCTTCGTTCAGCAGCACCATGGAATCCCACCAGTATTTTTTGATATTGTTCTTGAGTTCCACACCATTCTGACCGTAGTCATACACCGCGCTTAAACCATCGTAGAGTTCACTTGAAGGAAATACAAATCCATACTCTTTGCAGTGCGATACCAACTTCTTAAAAATATCTTCCTGTACCATATAGTTCATTCAGCTTAAAATAGTGTTTGCAAGAACCGCGTAAACCGGGTTCTTATCAAGCACTGTTAAAAAATTTACCTTTTCGTTCCAACACTTAAATAGCACTAAATACGTAGTACTGTTCTGTTATTGAGAACCTCAAAAGTAATTTAAATATCAATCACTTCCATGCAGCGTTGAGGACTATCTCCAATATCTCCCCGGCTGCATTTCCGTTCCCGTATACTTTGGGGAAATCCACGGGCTGATTTTTCAGGTAGTTTCCGGTTGCCTCCACTATCTTTTTGGTATTGGCATCTGCAAGTACCCCGTTTCCCTGCGCAACGATCTCTGTCCACTCGGTTTCGGTTCTCAGGATCACCACAGGCTTTTCCATGAACCAGGCCTCTTTCTGAACACCGCCGGAGTCGGTAATAATCAGACTGGCAGAATATTCCAGCATGATCATGTCGAGATAGGAGACTGCGGGGATCAGGTGAATGCCGTTTTCAGGGGTAAGTTGCCGGTATAAATCAGAGTCATGAAGCGATTCAAATTTTTTAGCGGTCCTGGGATGCACAGGCAGAACGATATCTGTACCGAATGCAGCCGGGATCTCTATCAGCGCCTCCATGATACCGGTAAGCCTGTCGTCGGAGTCGGTATTGACGGGCCTGTGGATCGTGGCAAGGACAAATTTCTTGTTTTTCAGCTCCAGCTTTGCCAGGATCCCGGAACTTTCCCGGGCTTTATCCGCAAAGAACAGCGTATTGTCATACATGATGTCGCCGGTATGAAATATACCGGGTTGATCGATTGAGTAAGGAGGTTGTTTGCCTGACAACAAACCTTCGTTTTTGAGATTGTCCATGCCTGCCCGGGTTGGAGAAAACAGGAGGGTGGACACATGGTCCGTGAAGATCCTGTTGATCTCTTCCGGCATTTGCTTGTTGAATGACCGCAATCCTGCTTCAATATGGATCACTGGCAGATTGATCTTTGATGCTGCCAGCGCTGCTGCAACAGTGGAGTTTGTGTCGCCATATACCACCACCGCATCCGGTTGTTCTTTTTCAAAAACAGCCTCCAGCTTCATGAGCATTTCCCCCGTTTGCCTGCCATGATTTCCCGATCCGATGCCAAGGTTGTGATGTGGTTCCGGGATCTCCAGTTCCTTGAAGAATACATCAGACATCTGGTGGTCATAGTGCTGACCTGTATGCACAATGATCTCGCGGATAGAATCACTGTATCGCTCCCGGATCATCCTGCTGATGGCGGCAGCTTTGATAAACTGGGGTCTGGCCCCAACGACTGTAAGCAATTTAATCATAACTGTCAAAAGTAATTGATTTAGGGGTATTCTCTAAAGTAATTTTTATCTTTGTTGCAATCAATCCGGATCAAATCATTCTTTATGATTCTTCCTTGGCAATGGAAAAGCACTACGATTTTCTGGTTATCGGAACAGGCTTGGGAGGCATAAGCTATGCCCTGAAGGTCGCAGACCATGGCACAGTGGCATTAATTACCAAGGATCGCCTTGAGGAAACCAATACCAGGTACGCACAGGGAGGAATTGCAGCGGTGATTTCCCAGCCGGATTCCTATGAAAAGCATATCTCCGATACCCTGATCGCCGGTGCCGGGCTTTGTAAAGAGGATGTTGTAAGACTGGTTGTAAATGAGGCGCCTAAACAAATCCAGGAGTTGATCAGCTGGGGTACAAATTTTGACAAGGATCCGGACGGAAAGTATAGCCTGGCACGCGAAGGCGGGCATTCGGAACACAGGATATTGCATCATAAGGACAATACCGGACAAGAGATACAGAGAGCCCTGTCAGAGCGGGTCAGGAACCATAAAAACATCGACCTGTATGAGTATCATTTCGCGGTGGACCTTATCACCCAGCATCACAAGGGAGAACTGATCAAACGATATTTGACAGACATTGAATGCTACGGTGCATATATCCTTGACACCAGGAAGAACAGGGTCCTGAAATTTCTTTCCAGAACGACCTTAATTGCCACAGGAGGATCCGGGCATATATATGCAACGACCACCAATCCAAGAATAGCTACCGGGGACGGAATTGCCATGGTTTACCGGGCCAAGGGAATCATCGACCATATGGAATTTGTCCAGTTCCATCCTACCTCGTTGTATAACCCGGGAGAGACGCCATCATTTCTGATCACAGAAGCGATGCGTGGATATGGGGCCATACTCAGGAACCTGGCAGGAGAAGATTTCATGACCAAATATGATGAGAGGGGGAACCTGGCACCCAGGGATGTCGTTGCCAGGGCGATGGATAATGAACTAAAAATGTCGGGGCACGAACACCTCTTTCTCGATTGTACACATTTAGAGGAGCAGCCATTAAAAGAGCATTTTCCCAATATCAATGAGAAATGTGCTTCTCTCGGGATCGACATAGCGAAGGATCTGATTCCTGTTGTACCTGCTGCGCACTATATGTGCGGAGGCATCAGGGTGGACAGTAAAGGACAAAGCTGGATCCATCGCCTGTTTGCGATCGGAGAGGCATCTTCCACCGGGTTACATGGAGCCAACAGGCTGGCATCCAACTCCCTGATCGAAGCAATTGTTTTTGCTGACCGTGCAGCTGAACAATCAGTTTCGCAGTATTCAGCGGCTGAGATTGAGGTTGGAATTCCGGAGTGGGATGATTCTGGTACAATCCACAACGAGGAGATGATCCTGATTACCCAGAATAAGAAGGAGCTGCAGCAAATATTAACAAATTATGTCGGCATTGTCAGGTCAGACCTGCGACTGGAACGTGCTTTAACCAGGCTGGAGATCATCAACAAAGAGACGGAACACCTGTATAAGATCTCAAAGATCTCACGGGATATCTGTGAGCTGCGTAACCTGATCAATGTCGGGTACCTGGTCATTAAAATGGCACAGGCCAGGAAGGAGAGCAGGGGATTGCATTACACCCTGGATTATCCGAAGCGTTCTGATCATTAGCGAAAGCAATAATAATCTGTATTGCCGATATCTCTCCAGTTACTATTCTGCCCAGAAATGTGTGTTCACATTTGTTCTCAGGTCACCCCATTGTTCCCTGATCTCGTCGAGGATGGCGTGGATCTCTTCAACGTCCAGGCTGGTAAGTAACCGGATACGTGTTTCCCTGAAATTCGGAATTCCTTTGAAGTAGTTCCCGAGGTGCCGGCGCATCTCATAAATTCCCACCGGTTCGGATTTCCATTCCAGTGATTTCTCAAACTGTTCCCGGGCAATATCGGTTTTTTCAGCAATGGTGGGATCGGGCAATAATTCGCCGGTTTGCATAAAATGTTTGATGTCCCTGAACAGCCAGGGCCTTCCTATGGCTGCCCTCCCGATCATGATTCCGTCCACACCATACCTGCTGAACATTTCCCTGGCCACCTCCGGGGAATCCACATCACCGTTTCCAATAATCGGAATGTGCATGCGCGGGTTCTTTTTTACCTCACCGATCAGGGTCCAGTCGGCAGTGCCTTTGTACATCTGTGCCCGTGTTCTTCCGTGGATCGTGAGTGCGGCGATACCGCAATCCTGCAATTGCTCTGCCAGAGGTAGAATGATCTTGTTGTCTTCGTCCCAGCCAAGCCTGGTCTTAACCGTTACGGGGAGTGAAGAAGCATCCACGATGGCCCGGGTCATCTCCAACATCAACGGGATATTGTTCAGCATTCCTGCTCCTGCACCCCGGCTGGCGATCTTGCGTACCGGGCAGCCGTAGTTGATATCGATCAGTTCCGGTTGCGAGGCAACGGCAATATGCGTGGCTTCCACCATCGATGCAACAATATGGCCGTACAATTGAATGCCAATGGGACGCTCATTATCATAAATATCAAGTTTCTTAACACTCTTCGCACCATCCCTGATCAGCCCGTCGGAAGAAATGAATTCGGTATACATCATGTCTGCACCAAATTTTTTACAGATGTACCGAAACGACGGATCTGTAATATCTTCCATGGGAGCCAGGAAAAGCGGGAATTCGCCCAGATCTGTTTTACCTATTTTCAATGCGTGTCAAATCTTTCTGTTCATTACTTTTTTGTATTTTCGCGGTACCCCGGGCAAAACCGGTTGGTTACAAAATTACAAAAAGCTTTTAAAGCTGATCATATACATGAATTACGACAGGAAACCCGTGCTCTCGGGGCATTCGCCCTTTGCAATGCTCATATTCAGTTCGCTGGGAGTGATATTGACCGGACTGGTCTTTCAGCTGATCGGCATGTTGCTGGCCACATTCTTTTACGATATTTCTGTTTTCGAAATCCTTGACATTACCGGCGAGGAAAATAAAAAGGTGATCAGCGCAGTAAAGTTCCTGCAGATCATTGGCGCCCTGGGAACCTTTGTATTCAGCAGCTTGCTGATCTCTTTCTTTTATACAGGCAGCTGGTTGGGATATTTCAGATTCGGGAAAATGATCCGTGCCGGAGCAGTGCTGATGCTGATTGTGATCATGGTCACCGCGCTGCCTGCTGTAAATATGCTCACCGATCTGAACGCACGCCTGGAGCTCCCCTTTGCAGGTGCTGAGCGTTATTTGCGGCAACTGGAAGAGCAAACACAGGTACTGATGATGGCACTGGTCAGGGCCGATAACTTCTGGGCCCTGCTGGTCAATCTTTTTATGATAGCCATTATCCCTGCTGTAGGGGAGGAGCTTGTTTTCAGGGGGTTGATCCAGCGTCACCTGACCGATTTATTCAGGAATGGTCATGTTGCGATCATTGTGGCATCGGTGATCTTCAGCCTGGCACATTTCCAGTTCTATTCTTTCCTGCCACGCTTCTTCCTGGGAATGATCCTGGGGTATGCCTTTTATTACGGACGCTCATTGTGGTATCCCATGATCGCCCACCTGGTGAATAATACCCTCGGTGTGGTTTTTTATTATTTTTACATGAAGGAAGCTGCCGTAGAATCGCTTGAAGATATCGGGACCATGGAACTGATGCCGGTTACAGCATTGATCAGCCTTATGGCTGTAGGCGTATTGATGTATTTGTGGATCAGTTATGTAAGGATCAGCCGAAGCGCTCAACCCGCTGCTCATGAAAGAGGTTGATGCCGTTTAATTCATGCTTCCTGAATACATATACCACCCCGTATTCTGCCGCTTTTTCCCGCCGGATCTCTTCAGGGAGGTCATTGAATGTATCTTCAACTTCGTTCCATATTTGCTGAATGACCGCATCTGTCTTTTCCCGGATGGTTGCAAGGTTTTCCTGTGCGAAATTCGAGCGCCTTTTCAGCCCTTTCTGGTTGTGGTATGCATCAAAGAATTTGTCGTAATGTACCTGCACAACCGCAATGGTTGGATTCGTTATGGGAGCTACTCCCTTTAACTTTCGTGCCCGCTCTCCCTCGATCAGTTTTTTTCCCGTCTCAATGATCTCTTCCTCTGTGTTCAGGTTGGGGAGTTTCCGCTCTTCCCCGTTCAGTCCGTACTGGTTGCGAATCCCTGGATTAAGTTCTCCCCGGGCGATCGCCATGTCAACAACCTGGATGAAATGCGAAATATACAATTTTGCTTTTTTCATCTTCAGGTGATATTCCTTGTTCTTTTCAGCGTGCAGGTTCATCGCATTCCTGTGTTCAGAAATGGCGTTCTCAAAATTCGGCAAAACCGATTTTACCTGCTGGTACATTGACTGGCTGAAAGCAAGTTTGAACGGTGGAAGGTCTGTGCCTTTCTCAAATGCTTTGTTCAGGGCTTTGATCCTGGCATTGTCGGTGTTTGGGAGACGGCGATAGGGCATAGTCAATTGTTAACAATGTGTTGAAAAAACGGCTTACATCTGCGAAGATAATACTTTCATACAGGTATTCAAGTCTATTCGCAGTTTTTTATTGGTTGATAACTAAAAACTTATCTGTTTTCTTCAATTTTGATATAATACGGGCGAATCGTGGTCTTTTTTTTTGGTTTTTTACACCGGGATTCAGAAAAATTTCATGCAGAAATACAGTAAACTCCCTTGAAGGGTTTACCTTTGATAGAAGAATAATCCAACTAAAAACAGAATTTATGTTTCCAAAAGAGGTATACTGGAAAAGAAGAAAGCGACTGCGTGAGCAGGTCGGCAGTGGCATATTATTGCTTCCGGGCAACAACGAAAGCGCAATGAATTACAGGGCCAATACCTATCACTTCAGGCAGGACAGTTCGTTCCTCTATTTTTTCGGGATAAGTCAGCCAGGACTTGCTGCCATATGTGATATTGATGCAGGCGAAGACATCTTGTACGGCGATGACCTGGAGATTGATGATATCATCTGGATGGGGGAACACCCGACCATTTCGGAACTGGCCGGATCGGTGGGTGCTGAGAGAAGCCGTGGTTCTGCGGAGTTCAGTGCAGATGTTCAGAAAGCGCTGGAGCAGGGAAGAAAGGTACATCTCCTGCCTGCCTATCGTGGCGACCAGTTGCTCCGTCTTGCGGATTTGTTTGGCTGCAGTGTTGGGGAAGTCAACGGGTATGTATCGGAGGAATTCATCAAGGCGGTGGTTGCATTGCGTTCTGTCAAGGATGCATTTGAAATCGCCGAAATAGAGAAGGCTGTTGATGTTGCATATATCATGCATACGACAGCGATGAAGATGGGATTCCCGGGCAATTTTGAACGGGAACTGGCCGGGGCAATCGAAGGTATTGCCCTGTCGCATGGCGGTCCTGTGTCTTTCCCGATTATACTCAGTATGGACGGACAAACCCTGCACAACCATGACCACAGCAATGAATTGGTGGAAGGCCGGATGGTGGTCACTGACGCCGGTGCAGAGACTTCACTGGGGTATGCCAGTGACATCACACGCACTTTCCCGGTAGGTGGGAAATTCTCCGGACGTCAACGGGATGTATACGAGATCGTTTTAAAGGCCAGCATGGAGGCGATTCAACATACCAGGCCCGGTACCAGGAACCTGGATCTGCACCTGGGTGCTGCCCGTACCATTGCTGAAGGGCTCAAAGGGCTTGGAATCCTGACGGGAAACACGGAGGATATTGTTGCTGCCGGGGCACATGCCCTTTTCTTTCCCCATGGCCTGGGCCATATGATGGGACTGGATGTGCATGATATGGAAGGACTGGGAGAAGATTATGTGGGGTATGATGAAAGTGTCAGCCGGAGTGATCAGTTCGGGCTTGCCTATTTACGGATGGGCAGGGAACTGAAAGAGGGGTTTGTATTTACCATTGAACCGGGTTGCTATTTCATACCTGCATTGATCAACCTCTGGAAAAAGGAAGGAAAGCACAAGGAGTTTATCAATTACAGCAAGGCAGAATCGTTTATTGGCCTGGGCGGGGTAAGGATTGAGGATGATGTACTCGTCACGGCTACTGGCCACAGGGTGCTGGGAACCCCTATTCCCAAAACAGTTGAGGAAGTTGAAGCAACGATGCACAGCTGACAGAAGAACAACATATCAGAAAATACTGGCTTTGTAGTATTCCCTGTTCAGTCTTGCAATATTGGTGAGCTTGATGCCTTTGGGACATTCGGCTTCGCAGGCACCTGTATTGGTGCAGTTTCCGAATCCGAGCGCATCCATTTTTGCCACCATCAAAGCAGCCCGTTTTTTGGCTTCCACCCTTCCCTGTGGCAACAGAGCAAGATGCGAAACCTTGGCAGACACAAACAGCATTGCCGATGCGTTCTTACAGGCCGCCACACAGGCACCGCATCCGATGCAGGTAGCTGCATCCATGGAAAGGTCAGCTTGCTCTTTCTGAACAGGTATGGTATTTGCATCAGGAGCGTTTCCTGTGTTGACAGACACGTAACCACTGTCCTGCATCAGTTCATCGAAAGCAGAGCGGTCTACCATCAGGTCCTTGATCACCGGGAATGCCCGGGCCCGCCACGGCTCGATTACAATGGTTTCCCCGTCCCTGAACTTCCGCATATGGAGCTGGCAGGCCGTGATCAGTTCATCCGGACCGTGCGGGCGACCGTTGATGTACATACCACATGTTCCGCAAATACCTTCGCGGCAATCATGATCAAAAACAACGGGCTCTTCACCGAAGCTGATGAGTTCTTCGTTCAGCACATCCAGCATCTCCAGGAAAGAACTGTCTGGTGATATATTACTGATTTTGTAATTGACAAATCTTCCCCGTTCAGAAGCATTTTTTTGACGCCATATTTTTAATTTCAGGTCCATAACCGGTTCTATTTATAGTTTCTTTGCTTGACTTCAATCTCTTCAAATACCAGCGCTTCCCTGATCATCTCCGGAGCTTTACCTTCGCCGCTGAACGTCCAGGCGGCTACATAATTGTATTGCTTGTCATCTCTGAGGGCTTCTCCTTCCCCGGTCTGGTATTCTTCCCTGAAGTGTCCGCCACATGACTCCTCCCTGTTGAGTGCGTCCATGGCCATTAATTCCCCAAGTTCCAGGAAATCAGCCAGCCTGGTGGCTTTTTGCAATTCAGGATTCAGGTCATTCAATTCTCCCGGTATTCGCAGGTTGGCATAAAAGTCTTTCCGCAATTCCCGGATCTCTTCAATGGCAGTTTTCAGGCCTTCCATGTTCCTGGCCATTCCCACGTATTCCCACATGATTTTCCCAAGTTTCTTATGGAACGTATCAACGGATTTTGTTCCCTTGATATTCATGAGACTGATCAGCTGCTCGCTGGTCTCTTTTTCTGCTGCATCAAATTCCGGTGTATCCGTGGAGAACCTGGGTGTATTGATCTCATGTGCCAGGTAATTCTGAATGGTATAGGGCAACACGAAATAACCGTCGGCCAACCCCTGCATCAGCGCTGATGCGCCCAAACGGTTGGCACCATGGTCTGAGAAATTTGCCTCGCCCGTGGCAAACAAACCCGGAATGGTGGTCTGCAGTTCATAGTCCACCCACAACCCGCCCATTGCGTAATGGATGGCTGGGTAGATCATCATCGGTGTTTCATACGGATTTTCGTCCGTGATTTTTTCGTACATCTGGAACAGGTTGCCGTACTTGGCTTCAATGGTATCTTTGCCCAGCCGTTCGATGGAATCCTTGAAGTCGAGGTACACGGCCAGGCCGGTATTGCCTACTCCAAACCCGGCATCGCAGCGTTCCTTGGCTGCCCGGGAGGCCACATCCCTGGGAACAAGGTTCCCAAAGGCAGGGTACCTGCGTTCCAGGTAGTAGTCACGTCCCTCTTCGGGCAGGTCACCGGCAGTGATCTCTCCCTTTCGGATCCGTTCAGCATCCTCTTTGTGTTTCGGTACCCAGATGCGGCCGTCATTGCGCAGACTTTCACTCATGAGGGTCAGCTTCGACTGGTACTCACCATGTACCGGTATACAGGTGGGGTGAATCTGTACGAAGCAGGGATTTCCAAAGGCGGCGCCTTTTTTGTAGGATTGCCAGGCTGCACTTACATTGGACCCCATTGCCATGGTGGAAAGAAAAAATACGTTTCCGTATCCGCCAGTGGCCAGTACCACTGAATGGGCACTGAATCTTTTAAGTTCCCCGGTAATCACATCGCGTGCGATGATCCCCCTTGCCTTGCCATCGATGATCACCAGGTTCATCATTTCCATGCGTGGGTACATTTCAATATTCCCCTGTTTGATCTGCCTGCTTTGTGCCTGGTAGGCGCCCAGCAAGAGCTGCTGACCGGTCTGGCCCCTGGCGTAAAAGGTCCTGGATACCAGTGCGCCTCCGAAAGACCTGTTGGCCAGTGTTCCGCCATATTCCCGGGCGAATGGAACGCCTTGTGCCACGCATTGGTCGATAATCTGGTTGCTTACTTCAGCAAGGCGGTACACGTTCGCTTCCCTGGATCGGTAATCACCGCCTTTGATCGTATCATAGAAGAGCCGGTAGACACTGTCTCCATCATTCGGGTAGTTCTTGGCAGCATTGATCCCTCCCTGGGCGGCAATGCTGTGTGCCCTGCGCGGACTGTCCTGGTAACAGAAGGATTTTACCTTGAAACCCATTTCTGCCAGGGAGGCTGCTGCGGAAGCGCCTGCGAGACCCGTTCCAACAACGATAATGTCAAGCTTTCTTTTGTTGGCAGGGTTCACAAGGTTCTGGTTGGCCTTGTAATTCGACCATTTCTTGTCCAGGGGTCCTTCGGGAATTTTTGAATCTAATTTCGTCATATGAAAAAGCGTTAACAGAATTATTGGAAATAGATCACGATTGGGATGGCTGTAAACCCTCCAACTACAATAATAGTATACAGGATACTCAATACCTGGATGACCGGAGTATAGGTTTTGTTGTTCAGCCCCAATGTTTTAAATGCGCTTTGAAAGCCGTGGATCAGGTGGAAGCCCAGGAAAATAAATGAGGCCACGTAGAAGATCACAAAGCCCGGCATCTGAAATTTGTCAATGATCAGTGATGCCAGGTCATGCACCCCCTCTTCCGAAGTCTCTCCTACATCACCGAATTTTGCCTTAAAGTAAAAATCTGCGAGATGAATCGCGAGGAAAGCAAATACGATCAATGCTGTATGGATCATCCACCTGGAAAAAGCTGAGGTGTCTGACCTGGTCATCTTATGATACCGTTTTGGCCTGGCAAGCCAGTTCTGCACCTGGAGGATCAAGGCATAGATGATATGCAGCAAAAATCCGCCGAACAGGACGATTTCAAAGATCTTAATGACCTTGTTTGTACCCATGAAATGGGCTGCCCGGTTGAATACCATTGGATCTTCGTTCAGAATGACCAATAAATTAATGCCGAGGTGCACCAGCAGGAAGGTAATCAGAAATATCCCGGCCAGTGACATCAGTAATTTTTTGCCGATGGATGATGTGAAAATACTGGACATATTCAACAGATTAAAAGAAGTTAATTAACTTGCAGGGAGAGAAAGTATCTCCGTGAAAACAAATATATAGATTTATTCAGGTCTATAATATGCTATAGCGCATAAAGGTAGAAAATACCCCAAAGCATAAATGGCTTAAAATCAGCGAATGAGTCGGTTAATGATGAAAGAATTACCCACATCCTTTTTTATTAAGAGTCGTTCTAAATTACGGGAATTGATGTTGCCCTCTGCTGCAGTGATCATTTCATCCGGCAGGGCAATGCCCCGCAATGCCGACCAAACCTATCCCTACAGGCAATCTTCCGACATGTATTATCTCACCGGTATCCGACATGCAGGGTGCACATTGGTGATGGTTACCTACCCAGCGGCGGTGGGGATGGTTGAGATCCTGTATATTCCAGGGGGTGACAGGAAAACCGAAATCTGGGATGGTCCCGGAATCTCAGTGGAGCAGGCGCAACACAGGTCCGGCATCAGCGATGTTAGGAATGTCAGCCAGATGGACCGGGACCTGCGCAATATGCTTTCAGGTTGTAAAACCGTTTATTTTGGCACGCTGGAACCGACAGTATCGCAATTGTTCCCTTCCAACGAACAGGAGATACGGAACAGCCTGCGACCCCTGCTCATGCACCTCGGGGAACATCAGCTTGCACCTTTGATGACCCGGATCAGAATGATCAAGGAGCCGGAAGAGCTTGAAATGATCAAAATAGCGATACGTATTACTGAACAAGGATTCCGGAAGGTACTGGAACAGATCCGGCCCGGGATAAAGGAATACGAACTGGCTGCATTGCTGACCTGTGTTTTTCAGTCCGGCGGAGCCCGGGAGCATGCTTTTGATCCCATTGTTGCTTCCGGGCGCAATGCGTTGGTATTGCATTATATTCAGAACAGGGACGAGTGCAGGGACGGGGAGCTGGTATTGCTCGATTTTGGTGCAGAATGGCAGTACTATGCCGCTGATATTTCAAGGACCATACCTGTAAATGGCAAATACAACCCCCGACAAAGGGCCTTGTATGATGCCTGTCGAAGGGTGCTGCACCAGGCGATGCAGCTGATGCAGCCAGGGAAAACACTTGCGCAGGTAAATGATGAAGTGGGAAAGTTGTGGGAGGAGGAGCACCTGCGGCTTGGCTTGTATGACACGCATGACCTGAACAAGCAGCCGGAAGGCCATCCCTTGTGGAAGAAATATTACTGGCACGGTACCTCACATTCCATTGGCATTGATGTGCACGACTGCTTCGATAAAACCATGCCCCTGAAACCGGGAATGGTGCTCAGTTGTGAGCCCGGGATTTACATCGAAGCCGAAGGGGTCGGAATCAGGCTGGAAAATGATGTGCTGATCACTGAAAACGGGCCGATGAACCTTTCAGCGAGTATCCCGGACGATCCGGAAGAGCTCGAGGACCTGCTCAACAGGTCCTGACCTGCACGTATACGCGTCATTCTTCCGCAAACCACCTGGGGTAACCCTGAGCTCCAGTCATTTAGCTCTTTGGATTAACACTATTTAGCCTGACTCTAAATCATGCATTCTGTTGAGGCTGCAGGAGGAATCGAAAGTTTGTCCTCTTATCTTTACTTTAGATAAAAGTACGGATATGGAAAAGTCTGTTGAATATCAAGGAATTAAGGTACATTATTCGGTAGAGGGTTCCGGCAGGGCCCTGCTTTTTCTACATGGGTACCTGGAATCATCTGCCATATGGAAAGGTTTTGCAGAAAGGTTTACGGACCGTTACCGGGTGATCCTGCCGGACATCCCGGGCCATGGTGCATCGGGAGTCCTTGGGCCGGTGCACGAGATGGAGGAGATGGCCCGCGTGGCGGGAGCCGTGCTGGATGCTGAACAGATCAGCGAGGTCGTTGTCCTGGGTCACTCCATGGGCGGATATGTAACCATGGAATTCGTGCATCTTTTTCCGGAGCGGACTGCAGGCTATTGCCTGTTTCATTCAACTTGCTTTGCAGACAATGAGGAGAAAAAGAAGAACCGCGACCGCGAAATCAGCCTGGTAATGTGTGGCAAGAAAATGCAGATCATCCGTACGAATATTCCCAAAGGTTTTGCAGATAGTAATGCTGAAAGGCTTGCTTCATGGGTGGCCAGGGCGAAACAGATTGCTGTGGGCAACTCCGATGAAGGGATCATTGCACTGCTCCAGGGCATGAAAAACAGGAGGGATCATTCCGGTCTGATGCGCACGCACCAACCTTTGCCACTCATCATCTGGGGAAAAAAAGACAATTATATCGGTGATGAGGTCTTTCTTAAATTACGGAGCATTGCCCCGGAGGCCAGTGTCGTTATATTGAACGAATCCGGTCACATGGGATTCATTGAAGAGCCCGAGCATGCCTTTCAGGGCATTACCATGTACCTTGATTCGCTTATATAAAAAAAACGCCAGTTTCGCTGCATCATACAGCGGCACTGGCGTTGGTTTTTTCGTTTCAGATACTTTCTAGAAGCCTCTTCCGCGACCCTGCGGGCAGTTGGGTCCGAAATTACTCCTGTTTCCGCGGTGATGGTAGCCCCTGAAATTTCCTTTTCCGCCCGGACGGTTCCCATTCTGGGCAAACTGGCGATGATTACGCATTTGTTCCAGCTGAAGCACCTGCTCCTCGGTAAGGACCTGGTTGACTGCTGCTCTGTGGGCAATCCTGGTTTTCATCTGTTTGTTCATCAGGTCTGTTTTCTGATCGACAAGCTTTTCAGCAGCTTTCTCATCGACATCATATCCCGACATTAGGGTACGTTGTTGTGCGCTGATTTCTCCCATTTTGTTCCGGTAGTTCTGCATCTGCCTGTAGTGTTCCGTTCTCAGTTCGGCAAGTTGCGCTTTCTGGTCCCCGGTGAGGTCAGTAAGGATATTTTCTGCAGCTGCCTGCCTGAAATTCCCCTGGTTTGCTCCGCCACATGGGCCGTATCCGCACCCCGGGCCTGGTTGTGCGCTTACAGTTACGGTCAGTAATGTAAAAAGCAACGTTGAAATAATCCCTTTTCCCAATGATTTCATATTCATTCATTTTTAGTTAAACATTCATTTGACTCTTGGATGATGAATCGGGCAAATGGTTTAATCAAAATGAACCCGGGACCGTAAATAACTGGATAAAAAAGTGTTATCAGATTGCCGAAAGGGTATCGATGGCAACATTCAGGGTGTAATCCACTTCGCGGATGATGGGATAAAAACCTTCGTTGTCTAAAATATTGCGTGCAATATAGGCTTTGATCTGGGTCAGCAGATAGTGACCTGAGATATCAAGTTCCTCCTGCCCGGCCTGTACATTCTTTGAATTGGCAAATGCTGTGAAATCCCTCATCAGTTCCAGGTCATCCAGGTATGCCGTGATCTCCGACGGGGTCGTCATTTTCTCGAGTTCCTCACGGTGCAGGTCGGTATACTGAAAAGCAAACCTGTGTGTAAGACCCAGGTTGGTCACCCGCGACAGCAGGGGAGAATAAAAAGTGGTGTCGACAGGTACAAACAGGTCCGGCATGATTCCGCCTCCCCCGTAAACAACCCTGCCTCCCGGTGTAACGAATTTCAGGGAATCGCTGAAAGAAATCGAGTCTTCATTTTCAAATTCTCCGTGCAGGAACCTGTAGGAAATATCATTGTAATACTCTTCCCTGCCTTCATCGTAAGGTTTCTGAATGCTTCTCCCGGTGGGTGTGTAATATTTTGCTACTGTCAGCCTGATGGCCGAACCGTCTGAAAATGTCATTTGTTCCTGCACAAGTCCTTTACCGAAGGATCTTCTGCCAACAATCAGCCCGCGGTCATTGTCCTGGATGGCGCCGGCCAGGATCTCGCTGGCACTTGCCGAAGATTCATCGATGAGCACCACCACGTCATCCTCTTTGAGCAATCCCCGTGAGGTGGCATAATCATTCTTTCTTGGCCTGGATCTCCCTTGTGTATATACGATCAGTCTTCCATCATCGAGGAACTGGTCGGTGATCTTGATGGCTGCGTCCATGATACCTCCCCCGTTATTGCGGAGGTCGACGATGATCTTTTCCATCCCCTGTGATTTGAGCTTTTCAACGGCATTGATAAATTCCTTGTAGGTAGTTTGCGCAAAACTGCTGATCTTCACATACCCGATCTTGTCATCTATCATGTAGCTTACATCCACGCTGTAAATCGGAATATCGTCACGAATGATTTCAAACTCAATTAATCCTGGTTCTCCTCTTCTTTTGATCTTCAGATTAACGGGTGTCCCTTTTTCTCCCTTGAGCATGGATACGATCTCGTCGCTGTCCATCTTCACCCCGGCAACAACCGTTCCTTCCACCTCAACGATCCTGTCACCTGCCTGGATTCCCACGAGTTCAGACGGACCATTCGGGACCGGCCGGATAATGGCAACTGTGTCTTCATTCATGTTGAACAGGACACCTATGCCACTGAAATTCCCGGTCAGCGGCTCATTATATTTCTGAAAGTCCACAGCGGGAATATAGACGGAATGCGGATCCAGGTTATTCAGAATTGCAGGGACGACATCTTCATTGATTTCTCCCACCGGGACCGAGTCCACATAATCGTTGAGTACATAATAAAGGGCTGAATTGATCTTGTCATTTCTGCCCGCCAGGCTCAGACCGTGGGGAGAGCCGATATTGAGCCTGCTGCCGGAGGTCTGGCGCGAAATCTCTGTGGAGATAATCGATTTCACACGCATCTGGGTAAACAGGTTTCCTAAAAATATCCCAATGACCAGCACAACTGCAATGATGATCGGTCCGTATATGATCAGTTTGTCTCTCTTAAGTAATTTCATTTCTAATCTCCGCTATATGTACTAATTCAACTCCTGCACGCTCCAGCAGGTCAAGTCCTTCGGTAATCCTGTATTTTTCTGAGAAAACAACCCTGGCGATCCCTGCCTGGATGATCAGCTTTGCACATTCAATGCATGGCGACGTTGTAATATACAGTGTGGAGCCTTCACTGCTGTTGTTCGATTTTGCAACTTTGGTGATGGCATTCGCTTCTGCATGAAGAACGTAGGGCAAGGTAATATTATTCTCGTCCTCGCATTTATTTTCAAATCCGGAGGGAGTGCCGTTGTATCCGTCGGAAATGATCATTTTATCTTTTACGAGCAGCGCACCCACCTGTTTTCTTTTACAGTAGGAATTGCTTCCCCAGATCATGGCCATCTGCAAATACCGTACATCTATTTTCTGTTGCTTGCCTTCCACTTTTTGCTGATTTTCAACATGCTATTGCGAAATGCAAATATAGTGGTTTTAACGGGAAGGCGAGAGTGGAAGGGGTATTTTTCTGAGACCAAAGCAGCGAAGCAATTATTAAATATTATTTTGTATTTTTAGAATTCTTATCTGCGGAGTAACGGAGCTATAAATTGCTGTTTAAAACAGACCGGGTAAAATGAAGTATAAAAAAACCATTTGCTACCTGGCAATGGCAGGAATTTTGCTCAATGCCCTTGCTGCCTGCAACACAAAACCTGAGGATGTAAGTCATTCTGATTTTTCTATTCCCGACACCATTGCGCCCCCTGTGGTGATAAGCGTAGGCGAGCCGGTTATTCACCAATTGAGCGACAACCAGCCTCCCCTGGTTGTCGATTTATCAGTAAAACCGGCAGCGGCCAAAGTTCCGGCCGGATTTTTTGTTACCATGCAAAATTTCAATACCGAACACGGGTTGGCTTTGAGCACCATTCTATGTGGGTTTAAAGACAAGGCCGGCAATCTCTGGTTTGGCACATCAGGTAACGGGGTGAGTAAATATGATGGCAAAAATTTTACCAATTATTTCTCATCGCATGGATTGATCCACAATCTTATAAATAGCATTACCGAAGACAGCAAAGGCAATATCTGGTTTGGAACATATGGCGGGGTAAGCATATACAATGGTGTTTACTTTGAAAACCTGACTGTTGCGCAGGGCCTTGCAGACAATAATGTCAACCAGCTACTTGAGGACCAACATGGCAATATCTGGATCTCCACCTTTAATGGGATAAGTAAATACAATCCAAATGAGAAGGAGGAAGGGATACAGCTGATTACCAATTATACCACTGATCATGGTATTCCCGGAGAATATGTTGATGGCATCCTTGAAGACAGCAAAGGGAATCTTTGGTTTGGCACTGAAAACGGGATATGTGTATATAATGCAGATGCAGAGATAAATGGGGGGCAACACTTTAAAGATTTATTCAAAACCATAGAATTGGAAGGTCAGCGTGTGTATGGCTTAGCCGAAGATGATGAAGGGATGATCTGGTTTGGTACCGATGATGGCTTGGTTAGCTATGATCCTGCCAGGAAAGCAGCTGGCGAATCGGCTAAAAAAATCTATACTACAGAAGATGGACTTATCAATAACAGGGTCAGGTGTATTTTTGATGACAGCAAGGGTAACTTATGGTTGGGAACGGATGCAGGCTTATCAGTGTTCAGGAAAGAGGATTTTTCTTTTGTGAATTATACAAC
The DNA here is from genome assembly GCA_029210585.1 of Bacteroidales bacterium. Taxonomy (GTDB): domain Bacteria; phylum Bacteroidota; class Bacteroidia; order Bacteroidales; genus M55B112. The sequence continues at coordinate 4,409 of JARGFP010000033.1, read as the reverse complement.
CCTGCAGGGCCTTTCCAGTAACGGAATTGCCTCAATTACCGAAGACAACTCGGGCAGTATCTGGATTGGTACGTTGAGGGGAGGACTGAGCAGATATGATGGGAATGGTGTTGTTGAGTTTACTGAAAAACAAGGTTTGCAGGTTAAACCAGTGTATGCTATTGCCGAAGACCGGGATGGCAACCTGTGGATGGGTGGCAGTGAAGGAGGCATTGCAAAGTTTGAGATCAACATCCGGGAATCCGGGGCAGAAGTGTTGCCTGCCGGAGAGAATTCCTTTACACATTATGCAGCAGCACCTGGATTGGCGGATAAGACCATTGTGTCTATGATTGTTGATAGAAACGGTAAGTTGTGGTTTGGTTCTGATGATGGCTTAACCTCATTTGATGGACGTTTTTTCGTTACTTATAGTACGAAGCAAGGGTTACCTGATAACAATGTTGTAAGTATTAAAGAAGACAGCGAAGGGAATTTATGGATCGGAACTTTCAGGGGTGGGTTAAGCGTCTTTGATGGCAAATCGTTTACAAATTACACCACTGACCAGGGGCTTGTGCACAATACGGTTTGGAACTTTCATGAAGACAGCAATGGAAATATCTGGATAGCATCTAGAGGCGGCCTAAGCAGGTTTGACGGGGCAAACTTCATGAATTTTACCACTGACCAGGGACTTCCCGATAACAAATTATCCATCGTGACAGAAGACAAATCCGGTAACCTGCTTATTGGAAGCTGGGGGGGAGGTGTATCCATCATCAGGAAAAGATGGATCGATTCTATGCGCCTTGCAGACGCTTCACATATTGAGCAAAATATTTTTGAAAACTACAATACGGCCCATGGTCTTCCCAATGATGTGGTTTATGGTATTCTTGTAGATGATGATGACAATATTATCATTGGTACAAGCTATGGAATCACCCTCCTGAAGGGAGGACTGAATGATGATGACAGAGAACAGATTGCCAGCGAGGGCGTACAAAGTTTTAACCAGCAAACAGGCTACCCGATAAAAGATGTCAGCAACAATTACAGCATGATTTTGGACAGCCGCGGATTTATTTGGGCAGGAACCGGTGACAAACTGGTGTGTTTTGATTATAAGGAGATACGAAGCAATACCCGGGCTCCAAATGTGTTTATTACGAGCATAGGTATCAACCATGACAAAGTCAGTTGGCATAGCCTTCAAAGAGCAAGAGCCGCGGAGGGTGAAGCATTCGAATCTTCCCGCAGTATGCCTGCATATGTGTCAAATGAACTACATGTTTTCGGGAAACGATTAAGTGATAATGAACGCACTGTTTTGATCCATAAATTCGGTAAAATCGGTTTTGAAAGTGTTCGCCCGTTCCATGCGGTTCCTGAAAAGCTGGTATTGCCATACACGCACAACGATATTAGTTTTGAATTTGTGGGTGTTGAAACCGCTCAACCTTTTCTGGTGGAGTACCAGTATATGCTCGAAGGTAACGATAAGTCCTGGAGCGCTTTGACAGACAAGACGATGACTGAGTATAACAACCTGGGACTGGGAACATACACCTTTAAACTCCGGGCCAAAAGTCCTGATGGCACCTGGACCGAGCCAATCAGTTACAGTTTTAAGGTCCTGCCGCACTGGTCGCTTACCTGGTGGGCAACTGCCATATACCTGTTGTTGTTTTTCCTGGTGCTATTTGCAATAAGGCGCTATGAATTAAGCAGGATCCTACTGCGGAATCAGCTGGAAATTGAGAGAGTGACCACAGATTCGCTCCGCAAACTGGATCAGTTGAAATCACATTTTTTCGCTAACATATCACATGAATTCCGAACCCCGCTTACGTTGATTTTGGGTCAGATTGAAAGTGTAATGACTTCAGCCATCGACATAAAGGAAAAGGGGAAGCTCCAGGTTGCCAACCGGAATGCAAAGCGACTGCTGGCATTGATCAATGAACTGCTTGATTTGTCGAAACTTGAATCTGGAACCATGGAGCTTGCGGCAACCCGCCAGAACATCGTTTTGTTTTTGAAAAGTCTTTTCTATTCGTTTGAATCACTTGCAGCCAGCAAGGGAATTGAACTTGGCTTTGAATCTGGGGCGGATCATATTCCTGTCTCTTACGATCCGGATAAAATGGAAAAAGTCTTTTACAATCTCCTGTCAAATGCTTTCAAGTTCACACCTGGACCTGGCATGATCACCGTTTCGATTGAAATCACGCAAGACCACCTGGTTGTTATCCGTGTGAAAGATACAGGAATTGGGATTCCTGAAGACAGGTTGGAACATGTGTTTGACCGTTTTTACCAGGTGGATGAATCAAGCACCCGCGAAAATGAAGGCACAGGGATTGGGCTTGCGCTTGCAAGAGAGCTGGTGGAACTTCACAAAGGAAACATCTCGGCAAGCAGTAAAGTAAATTTTGGAAGTGAATTTGTTGTCACACTTCCTTTGGATAAGAATAGATCTGAGAAAGGTGACTCCCTGGAGGGTTCTGTCCAAAATATGCGACCTGAACAAGTGGGTTCGACACCCGGACTTCTTGAAAAGGTTGATGACCCTGAAGCCATTGTTCCTGCTGAAAACGAGAATCGTGAACTGATTTTGGTGGTCGAAGACAACACGGATGTCAGGTCGTATATCCGTGAAAAACTTGAAGAAATATACCGGGTTGCCGAGGCTTCTAATGGAGAGGAAGGGCTACACATGGCACAGGATGAGATACCGGACCTCATCATTTCGGATGTGATGATGCCCAAAATGGATGGCTACCAGTTCTGCAAAGCCATCAGGGCGAATGAAAAGACCAGTCACATTCCAATCATTATGCTAACAGCCCGGGCTGACATTAATGATAAAATTGATGGCCTGGGAACAGGAGTGGATGTCTATCTGACCAAACCTTTCAACGCACGAGAGCTGGCAGCCAATGTCAGGAACCTGCTGCATCAGCGCATACAACTACGTAAGCGTTTTAGTACATCCACACTGATCAGGCCTTCCGATGTATCCTCTGTTTCGATTGACCAGGCGTTCCTGGAGAAGGTGGTGAAGACCATCGAGACGCATTTTGAAGATGAACAATTCTCGGTTGAAAGTCTTGGAGAACATGTGAATATGAGTGTTTCCCAACTCAACCGTAAGCTCAATGCGCTGATTGACCAGCCTCCCGGACAGCTGATTCGTTCCCTCCGCCTCCAAAGAGCCGCAGACCTTCTTGAGCAAAAGGCCGGAACGGTTTCCGAGATTTGTTATAAAGTGGGATTCAGTGACAATGCCTATTTTTCACGTGCCTTCAAAAAACAATTTGGATGCAGTCCGTCGGAATACGCCGATAAGCAATAGCCTGCACTAATATACCATTTCATTTATTTCACGCCCCTGGTCCCTGGTCGGGTGAATATGATCCCTTATCCCTGGTTTCTATTTGCATATATCTTCTTTAGTATGCACTCTCTTTTGTCATTGTTCCGCTGGAATATCTATTCCCAAGGATGAGGGATTCATGCGAGAGAAATACAACACTTTGCGTATAATATCCTACCCGTTTTCTTATTACACAGCGTATTTTGGAGCAGTTGATGGATGGGCTGAAGAACAAGCCGAAAATCCATAAATTAAAAGAGCAGGCCTTGTGGAATCACCAACGCAAAAAACCTTGAAACTGACAAAAAAATCAGGGATATTTTATCCGGATGGAGAAATTATTCTCCATCCTGAGGTCTCTGTTTCCTGGAAATTATTCAGCAATAAAAAGATACCAGAGCTACCTCCGGGAACTCCTCTTGAGATTGATATTTATATAGATGAACAGACCCTTCTGTCAGGCGAATATGGAATTGTATGGGCCACCTGTGATCTCCGGCAGGGCGAGGTTTTATTCAACGCCCTGCTTGTCCAGAACATTGCATCAGTATTGGGAAAAGTTGAACTGGATGAAGGCAATCTGTGGCTGATAATAATTGATCACGGAATTTCACGGAAAAACAAGATACGTAGATTATCAGGAGTAGGAAGCGCCATCGAAAATGATTTTTTTATTTCCCAGCCATGAGTAATTCTGCCAGGGATAGAGATTGGTCCTTTCCAGCACCAGAGGCAGATTTCTTTTTTTCTTAAGTTGGACACGGATTGTGTCATGGTCAATTTCGATGTCGGCAGCGTTCTTGATAAACTTCTCATAGATAGACTGCACAGACATATTCTCATACCTTTCCATCTCCAATGCGAACAACCTATAGATATTATGGGTCAGGATGGACATAGTCAAATCGAAATCCACCTTGATCACCATGGAGGAGGATACGCTGTTAAGGTGGAAGAACTCGATCTGTTCACTGATCGCTTTTTCCACAATCCAACGTCTGGTATATTTTCGTATTAGCTGCTCGGTTGACAATTCAAAGTCATTGGT
>JARGFP010000032.1 GCA_029210585.1 Bacteroidales bacterium | reverse complement strand
CGTCTTGCTGAAGGACATCAATGACGGCGGCGATTCCGATCCCGAACAGTTCACCATCTGGAACGATGAACTCTACTTCATCGCCAACGCGGCAACCGGTATGCAACTCTGGAAAACCGACGGCACCGAAGCCGGAACCGTGATGGTGGCAGAATCCTTCGTGGGAGGAAATGCCGACATGGACAACCTGGCCGTTTATGATGGCAAACTCTACTTCGCAGCCACCGATGGCGTGAACGGCGTGGAACTCTGGTCATACGACGGCACCACGGCCGCCATGCTCAAGGACCTGGATGGTACCCCTGCCGACAGCGATCCGGAAGGATTTATTGAAGTGGACGGACTCCTGCTTTTCGTTGCCAGTGACGGCACCAACGATGTGCTGTGGGTCACCAACGGAACACCGGAGTATACCATGACCGCAGCCGAAGCACTGAACAGCACCTTCCAGCCGGTGAAAGTCTCTGCATCCGAACGTGCAGTGGTTGGAACGATCCTCTACTATTCAGCGGATGATGCAAATGGTTATGACGACATCTACAGCGTGGATGTAAACAAGATATGGTCGGAAGATATCACCTTCACTGTTTCCGATGAAAACGGACCGCTGGCAGGCGCCACCGTTGCATTCGACGGCACCACGGCAACCACCGATGATGCAGGCATGGTTACCTTCCCGTACGTGCGGATGGGAACCGACCTGGCCTATACCGTCACTAAGGAGCTTTATGAAGAAGCCACGGGAACGTTAACCGTTGCCGACGAGGCTGTTCAGGAGGAGGTGACCCTCGTGGCACTGCCGATGTACAGTGTTACGTTTAATGTAACCGACGGTACCAACCCCATCGCAGGTGCGGAGATCGCATTCAACGCCACCACGGGAACCACTGATGCGACCGGTGCTGCCACTTTCACGGAAGTACTCGCCGCTGCGGATATGGCCTATACCATCACAAAGGCAGGATACGAAGAGGTAACCGGTACGGTTTCAGTTGTGGATGCCGATGTCACTGTCAGCGAGGCCATGACCCTGATCGTATACACCGTAACTTTCAACGTAACCGACGGCACCAATGCCCTGGAAGGAGCCACGGTTAACTTCAACAGCCAGGACAAGGTCACTGAGTCATCCGGCACAGTAATTTTCTCAGATGTGGTACCCGGAACAGGACTGCCCTACACCGTATCCCTGGATTACCGTTTCATTGATGCATCAGGCAATGTGGACGTGGATGGTGACAAGACGGTCGACGTGGTACTGCAGCCTTCTGCTGTGAACAACGCGGTCATGAACGGAATCAACGTGTACCCGAACCCGACCCGCGGCATGGTGTACCTTGATGGTCTGAATGCCAGCGCTGACTACGAGATCTATAATATCAGCCAGCAGAAGATCGCGGAAGGCGTCATGGAGGATGCATCAATCCAGCTCGACGGTACACCCGGTCTGTACATCCTGAAGGTCACATCTGATGACCAAACCTTTATTCATAAGATCATTCTTGAATAACTGGTTGCACAATAAAGTTGTCCCGGAAAAAAGTTTCCGGGACAACTTTTTTTATATCCCTTTATGAAAGCACCCTCCCGCAGGGGATCGCAATCTTGACTGATTCTATATAACACCAGGAGACATGGGCCAATGGCTTTTTTATCAGGCATTTCAATACAACGTGTCCTTCCTTCACCCACATTCAACAACATACGCAGACAGGTGAGATCACGAATTCATTATATTTATCGTGCCAGATTTTGCACTGGATTGCGTCACTGATTCAATAACCAATTTTAACGATTGTCACTATGAAGAATCTACCAACACTTATCGCATTTGTTGCAATGATCCTGGTCGTGAGCTGCTCCGGAAAAAAAGAAACGGATGTGGTTTACGAATACCAGGAAAAAACCTACGAACTGAGTGACGAACTGCAGGAAAAAATCGGATTCTGGGCAGAAGAGGGAATGTCGTGCTACGGAATCCTGGCGCTTGTGGATCAGGATGGGGTGATCCAGGAAGGATCTGTGATCAAAGCCCGTATCCTCAGGTTCAATGGCGACAGTGTAAAAATGAGGTCGCTGGAAAGCAAACAGCTCAGGGAAGTCGAGGGTTGCGACCAGATGGGCATCTCACGTGGAGAGACCTGGTGGGAAACCGAAGGAGACATCTACCGGACGAAAGTGGAGGCACAGGCCCGGCTCGATGAAGCCCTGTCGAAAGTAAGTTTCTGACAAATAAATAATATATGCAGGACCAGGAGATCATCAGCAAAATATTACTGAATGATGAGGTCGGCTTTCAACAACTTATTAAGAAATACCAGGAGCTGGTGTTTGGCACCTGCTTCAGGCTGCTTGGTAACCGTGCCGATTCCGAGGACCTTTCACAGGAGGTCTTCCTGGAAGTGTTTCGCTCCCTTGTGCACCTGAAAAACACGGATGACATGGGGGGATGGATTTACCGGATCTCCTACACGAAGTGCATCAGCTACATGCGCAGAAAGAATCCCGCCAAAGCCTCCCCGGAAAATGACCCGGAGCAGGTGGCCCTCCTCATGGAAAATGCATCCGGTGAGCAAGACAGGGATACACCACACCGAAGCCTTGAACAGAAAGAGGCCGCTGCACACCTGTTTGAAAGAATCGACAGGCTGCCCGATAAGCAGAAACGCGCATTTCTTATGCACAAATTTGAAGGATACTCGCACACAGAAATCTGTGCCGCACTGGGACTTACCCAGGCATCGGTGGAATCTCTCATTTACAGGGCAAAAGTAAGCCTCCGAAAATCATTGGTGAATTATTTCGAAAACTACTAATCATGAACCAAATCAAGCGACAAAGAATCGTCCGGTGGTTGAATATCTTCCTGCTGATCATCAATGTGTCAGCAATCGCAACCATCCTGCTGATGAGCTCAGGCACTCCCGCGGAAAATGAATCGGCCCAGTTCTCCTCCGACGAATTTTTGAGGGATTACCTGCATCTGACCAATGAACAATACCGGGAAATCTCGGAAATGGATGCCAAAATTTTCAGGGTATACCAGAACATCATCGATATGCAATGCGAGGCCCAGTTCAGACTGCTTGGGGAACTCTCTAAAGAAGAACCAGACAGGGAATACATGGATTCGCTGGTAGTAAACATTGGCAGGCTCCATACCGGGCTCAAACGACAAACCATCAAACACTTCACCAACATACGGTCTGTGGTGGACGATGGACAGGAGGAACTGCTGGAACAACTGCTGATCAATATGATGGAAATGAACAAGCAATGCCAGTTCTGCAACAAGGCCGACTGCGACCGACGCAACCAGCTGTTCAGGGATAAAAAATAAAGGTGAACCGGGAGGCGCCAGATTTATGACCCGCTTGCGTCATTATGAATAATGCAACCAAAACCAAATTAGAATCAATAACGAACCGAACCATGAACTGTAAAAAGACCAGACGCGCAATAATCACCGGGAAATTAACCCCGGAAGCAACGGAGCATATCGCCGAATGTGCTGCGTGTCATGAACTGCAGGAGAAGGTCGGAATCACCATGGCCATACTCGACCAGGAAGTGACAGTGCCGGAAAACCTCGCCGACAGAATCTTGTCCCGGAGAGAAGAACCGCTGCCGGGGACAACCAGGCGAATAGGTCTTGCTACTTTCATCCAGGTAGCCGCTGCGGTTTGCTTCGGCATCTTCATCGGCCACCAGTTCGGCAAGTATGCAGGCCCCGTGCAAAGAACGGCGTCGGCTGATCCGGTACAACAGTACTTCAAGGCACATCATTTTAACCTGGAGCATTCCGATTTCAGGGCACCCTCATTTTTCAACCCTAACGCTCATGACTAAAAAGAAACGCCGCAACAACAAGATCACCAACTGGCCCAGGGTCATTCTGCAGTGGTCCGTCATCGCATTCATTGTTTTTCTTGCACTCAGACAAGTATTTAACAGCAGCTATACTGCAGATTTTGAAGCCTATTGTCCGTTTGGCGGACTACAGGCTGTCGGCAGTTACTTCCTCAGCGGCAGCCTGTCGTGTACCATGACCAGCACACAGATGGTGATGGGCATACTGCTGCTTATCGGCGTCATTCTCCTCAGTAAACTCTTTTGTTCCTATGTCTGCCCGGTCGGAACATTCAGCGAATTCCTGGGCAAGGCGGGTGAGCGCCTGAAAATCAGGATCACCATCAAGGGACTGGCCGACAAGCTGCTCAGGTCACTTAAATATATATTGTTGTTCCTGACCCTCTACTTCACCCTTGGATCGAACGAACTCTTCTGCAAGGAATATGATCCGTTCTATGCCATCGCTTCAGGATACGATACCGATGTTACGGCACTCTATGCCACGATCGCCATCGCCGTCACGGTATTGGGTGCAGTCTTCATCCGGCTCTTCTGGTGCAAATACCTGTGTCCGCTGGGCGCCATTTCCAACATCTTCAAGTTCACCTGGTTCTTCCTGGCCGTCATGGCAGTGTACCTTATCCTGCTCACCCTGGGCATGAATATTCACTTTGTCTGGCCGCTCGCAGCCGCCTCCCTGGGTGGATACATCATCGAACTGCTCGGTCAGCGATCCCGGATGTTCCCCGTAGCAAAGATCACCCGCAACGAAGACACCTGTACCAATTGCCAGATGTGCACCATCAAGTGTCCGCAGGCCATCGATGTGGCCAGTGTGAAGACAGTAAAACACGTGGATTGCAACCTATGCAGCGACTGTCTGACGGTGTGCCCTGAAGAAAACACACTCACCATCAACCGCAGAAAGGGCCTGAAATGGATGCCGGCCATCGCCATCGTAGTGCTCTTCGCCCTCGGACTTTTCCTGCAATCTTTCTGGGAGATCCCCACCATCAATGAAAGCTGGGGAGAACCAGGTGAAAACGCCCAGATGACCACTTATTCCCGCGAAGGCCTCAAAAATATCAAGTGCTACGGAAGCTCAAAGGCATTTGAATCACAGATGAGAAAAGTCAACGGGGTATATGGTGTGGCCACCTTTGTTGGCACCAAGAAGGTAGAGATCACCTACGACCAGTCCATCATCTCCGAAGAGAAGCTGGAAGAAAGTCTCTTCACCCCCAGCAAAACGGTGCTGAGAACCCTGCCGGCGGGAACAGAAACACTGACCGAAGTGAGCTTCCTGCTCGAAAACTTCTTCGATACCTACGATTTCTCCTACCTGGCCAGGCTCCTGCAACAGGAAACCAAAGCTACCGCCGTACTTTCGGAGTTTGCCTGCCCGGTGATCGTGAAAATTTATTTCCCGGCTGATGCAGAAATGGATGATGCCGCACTGAAAGAAGTGGTCGAATCAGAAGTGCTGCGTTACGAAGTGCAGGACAAATCCATGGAAGTAGAACTCAACTTTGAAGTGGTGGGCGATTTCAAAAAATCGCAGGTCGAAAAAGGCGCCTACATTGTGCAACTCTTCGATCCATTTGTACGCGATTTCAATGACGCAAAAAAATATGACAGTACCGTAATAAGTATCTACAGCATACCTATGGGAAAGAATGCAAGGCTCACAAAACGACTGCCGTACCTGGTAAGCCATCTTTCCAACAACGACGGGATCATCAGGCTGGAAACACGGCTCAACGAAGAGTACAAGCAGGTGATCGATATTTCGTATATTGACACAATGACGAACGCACTGGAGGTATTCGGGATGATCAGTGCCGACAGCCTGAAGGTCTCGTATACCAGCGGAAAACAGGAAATGGTAGAAAACATGTTTGATTTTTCTGAACAATAAACCCAATCCCAACATTATGAAAAAACTGTATCCTTTCATCATGTTATTATTCGTGCCGTTCATTGCCAACGGGCAATTCACCTTCGAATGGGAAGAACAACTCATCAGCGAAGACAACAACCTGAAGGGCATGAGCATTGTCAACGACACCACTACCCTGCTGGCCGGTTATGGCCGTACCTTTGTAAATTCAAAAGACATGGGCATGACATGGGAGAACATCCCCCTGCTCGATCCTGTGTTCGACTGGGCCGATATCAGCATCAACAGTTCGGGACTCGGTTTTGCCGTGTGCGGAGATGACAAAGTGGTCGACAATCCCGGCGGCGGCGAACCCGATGTGTATGCCGACGGGGTATTGCTGAAGACCACGGACCATGGTGCCACCTGGACAGTCTTCAATATTACGGAGATCGGGCTCCCGGAAGATGACCCGGCAAAATTTCCCGCTGCAGAAGGATGCTTCGCCAGGCATTTCCGCTCGGTGGAGGTACTCGAAGACAACACGGTTTATCTAAGCCTGGAATGGGATTACCACAATCCGGTTACAGGTGAAACCACCGGTATGAAAGGTACCCTGAAAACAGCGGACCAGACCACCTGGACACCGGTTGAAAACGGGGGGTACTACTCCATGTTTATTGAAGCCGGTTCCACCGATATCTATTATGGCGGACTGAACCACCTGTTCCGCGCCGAAGTGGGAAACGACAATGTTACCGATGTCTATCCCGCACTCACAACAGCTGCCGGCGATCCGACCGTCTTCATCAACGATGTCACTTTTGCATCCGATGGCGCTGCATACGTAGTCACATCATTGAATGGAATATTTGTTACGCACGACCGCGGCGCAACTTTCACGCTGCTGGAAAATGGGGCTCCCACCGGCGGCAACGATATGCTCCTTGTCAATGACTCTGTATGGATCGTACTCGGTACCGGCTCCAAATCCCTGGCCACCCGCGACAGCGGAGCAACCTGGGTAGATTGCTATCCCGGTGCAACCTGTTACGAGATCGGGGGTATACTGAATGACAGCGTCGTCGGCCTGGGCAGGTCCGATATCCACAAGCTCGCTGTGGCAGATGCCATTGCCGGTAACTTTACCTGGAAAAGCCAGTTGATCAGGGCCGGTGAAAACATGCAGAAAATGCATGTCACCGATGCAAACAATGCCATTATCGCCGGTTATGGGAATACCCTGGTTGCAACGAATGACGGTGGATTAACCTGGAACGACATAGCAACCCCCGAACTGTTCGTGTACGGGGCATCCTACGATTTTGAAGCGGTAAGTACAGCAGTTGATACCGTATCCTGGGTGATTTCCAAGCGAATGTACGTTGCAGACTACAAGGACAACAGTATGGTATCTGACCTGTTTGCTCATGGATTGGTCTACAAAACCACGGATCTCTGGAACTCCCGGGAGCTGATCGATCACCTGAACATCGGAACAGGCACCGATCCGGCCTACAACCCGAATGCTGAAGGTGCCTACGGGCTGGATCCGCTGGCCGTGGCGGCAATCGACGACAAAGTGGTGTACATGGGCGCCCGGTGGCTCGACACGATTGCAGGATATGCCAACAAGGATGAACATTCCAACATCTTCAAAAGTACGGATGGAGGCACTTCCTGGACACCGATATTCACTGATTACGAAGGGAAAGTGATCAACCAGATACTCTTCCTGGATGAAAATACCGGTTTCTTTGTCGGAAACAATATGTTCCGGATGACCAAAGACGGAGGGCAGACCTTCACCGACCTCTATCCTGTGCTCGTATCCACCGGCAGTCCGTCCGACGACAATATCTTCCTTAAAAGCATTGAATATGTAAATGAGAACAAATGGTACCTGCTGAGTTCCGTCGATGGCGTGTTTGTCACCGAAGACGGCGGACAGAATTTCAGTAAGCTTCCCAGTATCGGGGGCGGTGGAGGAATGGCAGTGCTGAACGACTCCACCATCATCGTCCTGGGATCCTCCACCAAATCGAAGATCTCATGGGACCGTGGAACAACCTGGAACAACTGCTACCCCGGTTCCACCATCTGGGAAATCGGTGGTATCCTGGACGATCAGCTGGTGGCCCTGGCGAAATCCAGCCTCTATAAAATTCCGCTGGCCGACCTGGAAGCACCTTCATCGGAAGCTGAAATCCTCTCCTTCTCACTCGATGCGCAGACAGGAGCAGCAGTCATTGACTCCGGAAACGGTACCGTTTCGATCGAAGTGGAAGCAGGCACCGATGTTACCGCGCTAAGTCCGTCCATCACCATCTCCGAAGACGCCACCATCTCCCCTGCATCGGGAGCTGCACAGGATTTCACCAATCCGGTGACCTATACCGTAACCGCAGAGGACATGGCAACCACGCGCAACTGGACCGTAACAGTGACGATCGCGGTTGGTGTCGAAACATCTGAAAAGGCCATTACCCTCTACCCGAACCCGGTGGCCGACAGGCTGTACCTGAACAACCTGGAAGGGATCGACCGGATCACTGTATCCAATATCACGGGAAGCAACATCCTGAAAATGGAAACCCCTGCCGATGCGGCCACCCTTGATATGCGCAATTACAAAGACGGCATCTATTTTATCTCGCTTACCGGGAGGGACGGATCCGTTACATCGCGGAAATTAATTATCAATAAATAGGACCATCGCTGCCCCGGGACCAACCACCCGGGGCAGCCTTTTACAACACCATGATCCGACGCATCACCATACTGATCCTCCTGGCATGCATGTGCCTTCCCGCCTGGCTTTCAGCACAGGAAGGCATCCAGCTGGAAGGGAAGATCACCGACCGGAAAACCGGCGAACCGGTGATCGGGGCGGCGGTCAACCTGAAGGACCTGGACATCTGGACAGTCAGCGATACCGCCGGAAGATTCGTCTTCAACAATGTCAGGCAACGGCACTATACCATCGAGGTGCAATGCCTCTGTTATGAACGGACCATCGAAGAATTTGATGTGATCCCCGGACAGTGCCTCCACCTGGAGCTGGTCCCCACCTCCTACGACATGCAGGAGGTGAGCGTGCTGGCAAAGAAAAGCAGCAACATTGCCACCTCCACCACCATCGGGAGCGCGGCCATCGAACACATCCAGGCGACAGGACTGAAGGACATCATGCAGCTGCTTCCCGGGAACCTCGCCGAGAACCCGGATCTCTCCGGACCCCAGCAGATCTCGATCCGTGAAATTGGAACCGACCGGAACTCTGCCATGGGTACCAGCATCCTGGTAGACAATGCCCCGCTCTCCAACGATGCCAACCTGCAGGTGATGAGCACCTCGGTGTCACGTTCGGGTGAATTCAACACTGTTGCCGACCGGGGCGTGGACCTGCGCCGGATCTCCAGTGACAATATCGAGTCGGTGGAGGTGATCAAGGGCATCCCCTCAGTGGTCTACGGCAACCTCACCTCGGGGGCCGTTGTGGTGAAAACCAAGGCAGGGTACAGTCCGCTGGAAGTAAGATTGAAAACCGATCCGAAGATCAAACAGGTGGCTGTGGGCAAAGGATTCAGGATCCCCAATAACAAAGGGTTTCTCAACGCCAACGTCGACTACCTGTCGTCCTATACAGATGTGGTAAGCAAATACAAGGGGTATAAGCGGCTGACTGCACAGACCAATTACTCCAACACGCTGATGAAGGCAACTACTCCCCTGACCCTGAATGCCAGGTTCAACCTGTACGGGACCCTCGACAATTACAAGACAGATCCCGATGCCATGGTAGCACAGGAAGAATATTCTACCAGCGACCAGGGCCTGCGGCTCAACCTGGGTGGAAAATGGTCACTGAACAAGAAGCTGCTGACAGACATCAACTATACCTTTTCTGTTTCCTATTCCCACGAGGTAAGCTACCAGATGAAATACCGAACCTCCAGCGGCGGGGTCACCCCGATCTCGATCGCCAGGAAGGAAGGCGAGAATTACGGAATCTACCTGCCCACCGAGCAGCTGACCGAACTCACCGTGGACGGCAAACCGCTCGACATTTTCGGACAGGTGACCTTCAACAAGACCCATATCCTCCAACACAACATCATCAACAAACTCCTGGGAGGTGCTGAATACCGGTACGACGGAAACCTGGGGGACGGACAACTGTACGATATTGCCAATCCGCCTTTCATTTCCAACAGTGCCAGCCGGCCACGGTCATTTAAAGAGATTCCTACCCTGCAGTCCTATTCACTGTACCTGGAAGACAAGCTGATCCTGCCACTGGGCACCACCAAGCTGAACCTCCAGGGCGGTTTCCGGCTGAACAATTTCCAGCCGGAATCCGTTGTGAACAGCCAGGTGGGGTGGTACCTCGAACCCAGGCTGAACGCCAGCTACGAGATCCTCAACAACAGGAACAACAGTATCTTCCAGATCCTGACCATCAATGCGGGGATCGGGAAAACCTATAAATCCCCTACCCTGCTCTACCTCTATCCCGACAGGGCCTATTACGATCTGCCCGTGCTGGATTATTATACAGGGGATCCGGCGACCCAGACCGCGGTGTTCTATTCCATGAATTTCGAAACAGGAAACCCGGACCTGCAGCCATCCGAAAACCTCAAAAAGGAAGTGGGAATAGATTTCCACCTGGGCCCGGTGGCAGGGAACATCACCGCGTTCAGTGAAAACCTTGAAAACGGTTTCGACCTGGTTTCCAAATATGAGTTCATTACCGGCTACAGGTATGTGCGCGACAGCATTCCTGACGGGACCAAACCAGACCTCTCCAAACTGCCTGTTGAAACCTTCGACCACATCCTCTCTTACCTTACACCTGTGAATAACCAGCGGACTGTCAAATCGGGCATAGAATTTTCTTTTGATTTCGGGAAAATAAAGACGCTGTACACGGAGTTCAGGGTCGACGGCGCGTATTTGCGCACCACGCGATATTACAGCACGGTGGACTATCCCTACCTGCCCAGCTCGGCCTCACCAAAGCAGTACCCCAATATCGGGATGTACCCGGCCGGGGAATCAAAAATCAGTGAGCGATTCAACACGAACCTGCGAATGGTCACCCAGGTGCCGCAGTTACGCATGGTCCTCTCCACCACCTTCCAGGTGGTCTGGATCGACAACTACTGGTACCCGTTCTACGATGAGGCCCCGTTGTACCTGTTCGACAAGGACGGCACCATCAAAGAATATACCGACGAGATGCGGACCGATCCGGATTTTATGCGGTATTACGATGACAAGACACAATACTATTACCTCACCGAGTCCCTGCCCCCGCTCTTCCTTGCCAACATCAGGCTCTCAAAGGAGATCGAGGACAAGATGGTGCTGAGCATGTTTGTCAATAACTTTATGAATTACAGGCCCATGCATCAATATATACGAACCGAAAGTTATACCAGGCGCAATCCATCGATCTATTTCGGGGCGGAAATTAAATTCAGGATTTAACGCTATATATTCAGGATCTGAGGATGAAAATCCATATGATGATACATAAAATTACAATGAAATAAAGAAAAATGGCACCTCGAATGAAACATATGGTCCCACTGGTCGCGTTGCTGGCGCTATTGAATTCCTGCATTGAACCGGACCCGGATGCACATGCTTATTCCGTTCAGATTACCGCTGCCTTTGACGAGGAGGTCCCCCAACCATTCTATAGTGGCGCGAAAGTGGTGCTTGCCAATCTTACCAAGAGCTATTCTTTAACCGCATACACAAATGACTCCGGCAAAGTCAGTTTCAACAACATCGAGCCTGGCTTTTACAGTGCAAACGTGGTACACTCGTTCAGCGATGCGGGTGCGATATTCCACCTGAATGGCTATGCCCTGCTCGACGTATTCGACACAATGGAAGATACTGTGCCCGTGGTGACCAGCAAAACAAATGCCTGGGTGATCAAGCAGTACTATTACAGCGCCTGCCTTACTCCGGCAGGTAACCAGTATTCCGACGACCAGTTCATCGAGATCCATAACAACTCCGACATGGTGCAATATGTCGACGGCATCTCGGTCATCGAGCACGAGTCCTATTCCCTTGAGGAAAATTACTGGAAATTCCTCGAAGATACCATCGTGGCACGCATGATTATGACCATTCCCGGCAACGGAACAGACTATCCCGTGCAGCCGGGCGAAAGCATCGTGATTGCACGCGATGCAATCAACCACCAGGACTCCGTGCTGGGGAATCCGCTCTGCCCCGTGAACCTGGAATTTGCCGAATTCGAGTTTTTTGTTTTCCGGGAAACCGGCGGGGACCTGGACGCACTGTATGCAGACAATATGATCGAAAACCTCTTTACCTTCAGGGGCAGCGACGTGGTGTTCCACACCCGCGGCGGAAGCGCCATTGCCATTGCACTGATCCCGGGCACCCAGGAAGAAAAACAGGAATTCGTCGACAACCACCAGGTGCTGAAGATCACGAGTTCCGACAGGTACTATGGAAAGGTCCCCAACGAATACATCCTGGATGCCGTCGAGGTTACCTGGGACGAGGACCATGCCATCTACAAGCGTTTTCCGCTGGAACTGGACGCCGGGTATACCTATGTACCCGCAGGGGCCAGATCGGGTTTGTGCGTGCGGAGAAAAGTGGATACGGTAATAGAAGGGCGCTATATCTACCAGGATACCAACAATTCCACAGAGGATTTTATCAAGGATGTCGTACCCAAACCCTGGATCAATGAGTAAACGCACCCTGTTCATCATATGGTCCCTGGTCATGGCAGTTACCGTGCACGCACACGAGCCCGACAGTACAGCCAGGGTATCGGAAGCGACCTTCGACCTGTTCCCTGTAATGAACCCCTGGCTGGGCACCACCAACCCGGCCGGAATGCGGTTTAATCCGGGCATCGATATCGGTGACCTCACCCTGAACCACGAGCGTATCAATGGCGACTTCAGGAGACCGCAGGAAGGCGACAGTCTGCGCAATTATTACCTGAAAACCAGCAGCTACAAGCGGATCCAGAACACAATGCTCTTCGGCAGCTTCATGTATGAAAAGAGTTACGAACGGAACTGCAATTTCAACCTGGTCAACGATCCCTACAGGCACACTCCCTACCTGCTGATCGACACCCTGGGGCGTAACGATCTGTACGACAGGGAATACTTCAATATGCGCGGTGTTCTGTCCACTCCCTTTGCCAGGTACTTTTCCTATGGATTGTCGGTGAACATGGATGTGGGACTTTCCTCGCAGGACCGCGATCCGCGCCCGAAAAACAAGGTATTGAACCTGGATGTTGCCCAGGGCCTGCTGTTCACAACACCAGGCGTTTCGATGGGAGTCAACATGCTCTATTCCTACTACAACGAAGATATCGAAGCGGACATCATCCAGGAGAATGTGCAGCACGCCTTTTTCCAGTTACATGGGTTCGATACCTACACCTCCCATGTGGCAGCTTCTTTTTACCGGCTGTACGAGCGAACAACATTCGGCGGCGAGGGACAACTGGGACTGCATTCAGGCGGACTGCACAGCGTGTTCGGGACAAAATTCCTGTACATGACAGAAACAGCCGACGATGGCCGGAAAGCCGGGGATGCCTCCTGGTCGTATATGAAAAACGACTCCGAACTGCAGGTCAACCTGCTTAAAATTTTCAATACCAGCACCTTCAGTCATGGCCATTTCCACCACCACCTGGATGCCGGTTACACGATCCGGTATATGCTGGGAGCAGAATTCCTGCAGCGGCTGGAACAGGTGGGCGAAGCCGGCGCGGTGGACTGGGTGGATTATGGCAGGGAGGAGAAATATGGTGCCACGTACAGTGACCTTGACCTGGGATATACCTTCCTGCTGATGAAGAACCGGTATCTTCCCGGACTGGAGGTGAATCTGGGACTGGCATATGAGGAATCGGACCAGCTATACAAACTGCCGGATATGAACGCATCTTTCAGGAACAGGAACCTCACGGGATCAGCGAAAAAAACCTTCTATGCAGGACGCCATGAACTGAAGATCGGAGCCGGCGTATTTTTCAGGAAAAACCTGGCCAGCACACAGGATCTGGCCAGGGAAAATGTGATCACCACACTGCTGGTTGTTCCCGAATTCATATATAACACGCAAAACACCAGCGGAAAATGGCTCAGTGCCTCCTGGTCAGTGGGCCTGGACAGGCTGTTCAGGAAATATTACGCAACACTGTACCTCGGTACGGTGAACGCTGAGGACGGCACTGCAAGACAACAGATCAAGCTCAATACAGGACTAATCTTTTAATAAACACTCTATGAACAATGTGATTGAATGCAAGAACCTGACCCATTATTACGGGAAGAAACTGGTTTATGAAAATCTGAATTTCAATGTACGGGAAGGCAGTATCCTTGGCTTGCTGGGCAAGAATGGCGCCGGGAAAACCACCACCATCAATATCCTGCACGGTTTCCTGCAGCCCCGGGCCGGAGAATGCCTGATCTATGGTGAAAATACGCAACACCTGTCACCGCAGACCAAGAGCCGGATCGGGTTCCTGATCGAGGGACATGTGCAGTATGCCTTTATGGATATCCACCAGATCGAAAAATTCTATTCCGGGTTTTATCCCCACTGGAACAAAGAGCCCTACTGGGAACTGATGTCGAAACTGAAAGTGGATCCGAACCAGAAGATCTCCTCGATGTCGTGCGGACAACGGTCACAGGTGGCCCTGGGGCTGATCCTGGCACAGGAACCCGACCTGCTGATCCTGGACGATTTCTCCATGGGACTCGATCCCGGGTACCGCAGGCTGTTTATCGACTACCTGCGAACCTATGCCAAGGCGGAGAACAAGACCATCTTCGCTACCTCGCATATCGTGCAGGACATGGAACGGCTGATCGATGATGTCCTGATCATGGACTACAACCGCGTGCTCGCACACAGTCCCATCGATGAATTCATGACCGGCTTCAAGCAATTCAGGTTCAAAATGGAACCCAACGGGGTGGACCTGGAAAAGGAAGACTTTGTGGTGAACCTGGAGACCACGAAAAATGAATTTGAATTATACACCTATGAATCAGAAAAATTTGTCAAAGGATTCCTCGACAAAAACGGGATCCGTTATGCTGATTTCAGCATGGTTCCCATGGGACTCGAAGATGCATTCATAGGTCTAACCGGAAAATATTAAGAGCATGATCAAATCAATTGTATACAAAGAATGGATCAAAACGCGGTGGTTCCTGCTGATCCTTACCATCCTGGGACTGCTGGCTGTCGGGAACATTTTCCTGAAAGTACAGCATTACATCACCTTCAACGAAGCACACAATTACTGGTACCTGGTATTGTTCCAGAACCAGCAGTATTTCAAGGGACTCAAATTCATACCACTGGTAATCGGACTGGTCATTGCCCTGGTGCAATATATCCCGGAGATCACCAACAAACGCATCAAGCTTACATTTCACCTTCCCATCAATGAAAACAAGGCACTGCTGATGATGCTTGGTTATGGTGTGGCGGTCCTGCTGCTCTCCTTTGCCCTCCTGCTGATCGTGTTCATATTTCTGAGCCAGCATTTTTTCGGCGCGGAAATCGTTCATTCGGCACTCATTTCAGTGACTCCCTGGTTCCTCGCCGGGTTGGCGGCCTATTTCCTGTCTGCCCTGGTGGTGATGGAAGCCATCTGGAAATACCGCATCGCCTATTTCCTGGCATCCGCCGCATTCATCCTGTTCTTTTTTGAAAAGGGAATGGCAGGGGCCTACGCGCCGTTGAACTGGAAACTCGCTGTGCTCACTTTGCTGATCAGCCTATCGATGACCTTCTCGGCGTACCGGTTCCGTAAAGGAGAAATGTAATACGAACAGACCTAAGACCCATACCATGAATAAAATAAGCAGATATATCCTCGTTTTTATTACCATCCTGGCCGCCTCAGTAGCGCTGCCGGAATTGTACTGGCTTGCATTCGAAAAACCAATCAATGCACCATTTACCATGTATTCCTCCCAGGAACATGACTTCTTTATGATCAAGCGGGAGCAGGGAGAAACCGTCCGCGTCGACCGCAAAGGCAACGAATATACCCGGGATGAATTTGAATTGAAACTCCCGATGTTCTTTTCAAGGCAGCTTGCATTGAACGGTACGTTGCCCGACTCGTTGAACGGTGTTGCCCTGGACCTTCACGAAATCAGCCGTGCCAGGTCCTCATTCCGTTTCCGGGCACGCGACATGCAAACCCCAACCCCGGAGCTGTATCCCCTTTTTGAATCAGAATCGGGGCGCGCCAACCTGGAAATGCCAACCGATTTCTTCCGGATCACCCACCGGATGGAATTCCTCGATGCGGCAACCAACACCATCGACGAACGCAAAAGCCAGATGTTTACCACTGTGTTGAACAACAGGGATTTTAACTACCCTGCAAAGATGATCGCCGGGATCCCGACCACCCGCAAATCATGCGACGAAGGATATTTTGTGGTCGACAGCAAAGACATGATGTACCATGTAAAAATGATCAAGAGTGAACCCTACGTGCGGAAGATCGAAGTTCCCGACGGACTCACCTTCAGGCACATTTCCTGCGTCGACTTTTCTGACAAAAAGTACTATTCCTACCTGATTTCTGAAGACGATGGCCTGTATATCCTCACCCAGGATGTGTACGAATTCATCCGCTGGCCCTTTGATGCACTCCAGCCTGAAACAGATGAACTCAGGATTTACGGCAACCTGTTCCATTATACGGTGATCACCCGCAGACCAGGGTACCAGAAAGCCATGGCGCTCGATACGGAATACAACAAGGTGGATGAGTTTACCGAGACCTGGAAGGAACGGGAGGAAACAAAACAGGGCAAAATTGCCAGTTTCATTTTCCCTGCTGAGATGCGCCTCTCGGTTCCGACCACAAATTTCATCGATTTTTACGGCGAGCGAACGAAAAAATTCAACTGGGTGTTCCTGAACCTGTTCCTGGTGTTGGTGCAAATTATAATCATACGCAGGACCAAGCTGAAGATGCAAAAGAATATCCTGGACCTGGTAATTGTTGGCATTACAGGTATTTATGGCTTCATCGCTGTCAACTTTTTCCAGAACAAGTTTTTTGACTAGCAAGCTGCACCCCAGGCAGGAATTGCTCGAGGTTCCTGCCTGGGGTGCAGCTTGCTGCTGTCCCCGAACATTAACCTTTAGTGCAGCACCCACAGATTACACCAATAAGTACTTTCAAATACATTTAGTTGAACCTGTCAGTCAGCAATCCGCTGCAACTCCTCATTAATGGCCGATTGCGTGCGCCGGCAGGTTAACACACCTCATCGCTTCCCGGGTTTCATCAGCATGATCCTTACCGGTTCCATGGAAACAAGACATCCTTTCTGCATCTGCTGCAGGTCGGGTTCAATTGCCTGGAAAAAGGCTTCGAGCACCGCTGTCCGGTCCATCAGTTCGATCATCACAGGAAGCTTTTCGGTCAGCTCCCAGAACCTGGAACTGCTGATCTTATTGCTGCTCTGTCCGAATCCCATCATGCCACGGTAGACGGTGGCGCCGGCCAGCCCTTGTTCCTTTGCAAGTTCCACGATATATTCGTACAACAATTTCATTCCGATCTTGTCGGTAGAGCTGGCATAGATCTTCAGTACACTGTATTCACTTTTTTCCATGTTACAGCAGGTTTGAAGTGATAAATCCAAGGTACACAGCCGTGAATCCCAGGAAGATACTGAGCGCAGTATAGAGCAGCACGGAGAAGACCTGCCCGTTTTGCATCAGTACCAGGTTTTCCGCTGTAAAAGTCGAGAATGTGGTAAATCCGCCACACAGTCCCACCATGAGGAACATCCGCCAGTTGGCGTTCAGCAACATGCTCTTCGCTGCAATGGCGGTCAGGAAACCCAGCAAAAAACTACCCAGCACATTTACAAGCAATGTACCCACAGGGATGGAGAGGAAATCAACGGACAGGTTCAGCCGGGATACAAAATACCTGGCCACGCTCCCGATGAATCCACCTGCGCCAATGAGTAAAACAGTTTTCAGCATAACGATCAGAGATGATAATAAGCGTTGAAAAAGATACAATTTATCTGTCAGATATCAGACCTTACAGTTACAAATAATTCCCAAAATTGACACTGTCACTAATTTGAGGGCAATTTCCCTTTAACCTGCATGAGATTTTACTTTTTCCGGTGCAAGGTACGCGGATTTTATGTACGTTTATACTCCACCATTTTTGAACAGCTATGACCAGTTCACCCACCTGTTATTTCAACGGCGAAATGCTGCCGTACAGCGAAATCAGCCTGCATATTTCCGACCTGCTGATCCAGCGGGGATACGGAATCTTTGACTATTTCCGTGCACGGAACGGCACGATCCAATGGCTGGAGGATTACACCGACCGGGTCTTCAACTCCCTGCGGTTGTCGGAGATAGAAACAGAGATGACGCGCGAGCAGTTTACTTCGGTCATCCACGACCTGCAGCAGCAGAATGGGTTGGAGAATGGTGCCTTCAAGGTAATTGTCACCGGTGGGTACTCCGACACACTGGAATCGGTCACGGGTACACCCAATTTTCTTATCCTGAATGTGCCGTGGAACCGCCCTCCGGCAACAACTTACCAGGACGGTGTATCCCTGGCGAGGTATACATTTGTCCGGCCCAACCCCGAGATCAAAACCCTCAACTACTTCAATACCATGCGGCTGCGGGAACGGATGACAAAGTATAATGCCATCGATGTGTTGTTCCACACGGATACCATTTCCGAGGCGTCCCGGGCCAATGTGTTTTTCGTTCAAAAAGGACGGGTCAGCACCCCGGCCGACAATATCCTGTACGGAGTCACCCGCAAACAGGTACTGTCGCTATTCCCCGACATCCGGGTCGAAGATGTCATGATCGATTGGCTCGAAGAATTCGATGAGGTGTTCATTGCCAGCACCTCCCGCGACATCACCCCGGTCATTGCCGTGGAAGGACTCCGGATCGGCAATGGCACACCGGGTCCCTTTACAAGAGAGGTACAAACAGCGTTCCGGGAGCGGGGATGGATGGAGTGAAACTGTCAGCTGCAATGGGTATGCCTACTTCCGGGAGCGGGGATGGATGGAGTAGTCTGCTCACATCCAGTGCAGGTACCGATGCACAAGCTTTTCAATCTCTTCTGTCTTCTTGTAGAAACGTTCACCCAGGTTCGTGTCTTCAAATGCCTTCAGGCGCCTGATAAAGCTGTCAATTATTCCTTCCGTAAAAACACCGTCCTTCATATAGAATGCTGCATCCTGCTCCAGGTATGATGCTGATTCATGACAGGATGCGGGCAATGGCTTCAGGCGATCCAGTACTTTTTTGTGTTCCGGCTTAAAAATATTGATATTGATGTATAGCTCCTCTGCCTCCTGCAGGGAGGAACCTGATAGTATTCCATCCTTTGCAGCCAGGATCAGCCCGGCCACCACGTGGTACAGGTCGGCAGAGCCGTCAGGCACCCGGAATTCCACGGTTTGCTTCCCGGGGATATAGGGCACTTCTCCCCGCTCCTGCGGATTTGCATCCTTGATCATGTTGGTCCTTGCGATCCAACCCAATGGCACGCGTACCAGGACCGATCGGTTGCTGTCTCCCCAGCAAATCATCGTGGGTGCCTCCTGGTGCGGCACCAACCGCAGGTAGGATGTGGGAATTGTATTGCCAAACGCAGTCAGGGACTGGGCCTTACCGAGGATCCCCGCAATCATCTTTTTGGCGGTATCCGTGAGCCCCTGTTCATCAACCATCTGGCTAACTCCTTCTTTCTCGATAAGCATGTGAATATGCAACCCGCTTCCCGCCTTTCCCACTGAGATCTTCGGTGCAAAACTGATCGTAACACCGTATTTTTGTCCCAGCATCCTGAGGATCCATTTGGCGATGATCAGCTGTTCAACAGCCTCTTCAGCCTCCACAGGGTTGAACTCGATTTCGTGCTGCTCATACACCTGTTCACCTGCAATGAAATTGCCCACTTCAGAATGACCGTACTTCACTTTCCCCCCGCACTGGGCGATGATCCGCAGTGCCTCAAGCCGCAGGCATTCCCAGTTGGAAAAAGGCGCAGCTTCATGGTATCCGCGCTGGTCCTCTGCCGGGTACAGCTCCTTCTTGTCACTGATGACATAATACTCAAGCTCACCCATTGCCTTGAAAACATACCCGGTCTGCTCAGTAAACACCCTCGCTGCTTTCTTCAGTATATACTCGGGTGCACTCTCCAGTGGTTTGCCCTCTTTGGTATAGAATGAACAGAGCAATTCCAGGGTAGGCTGCTCACTGAACGGATTGACAAAAGCCGTCCTGAACCTGGGGATGACATACAGGTCACTGGACTCTGCATCAATATAGGAAAACAGGCTCGACCCGTCGACCCGCTCACCTGTGGACAGGATCGATTCCAGGTAATCCTTACTGGTGATCACAAAATTCAGGGTTTTCAGCTTTCCATCCTCCCCGACATGCCTGAAATTAACCATCTCAATATGGTAGTCATCGATGAACTTAATAATGTCATACTTGGTGAATTCATGGGCCGGTTTCTGAAGGTGCCGGACCATCTTGTTCGGATTCATCAATACTTCTAAATCGCGCATATGGATTTGTTTTCGATAAAACTTCTGACCGGGGTGACACGCAGCCTGCGCTTTCATTCCGGCAATAATTCATTATGTAAAATTAGTAATATTTACACACGATCCGACCAGGAACAATGTATTATGAAACATCAATTCACCGGGGATAATCCCCACATTATCTCACGGGGATCCTGAGTGACTGACTGACATCACCATGCGCAGCAGATAACACAATATCTTTTTTGCTGCCATCTGATTGCACAATCACCATTGCCCTGCCGTTGTACAACCTCCGGGCATTGCCCTGGTACGATTCCAGCGAGGAAAGATCGCCGCTGCCCACGGCCCTGAGTGTGCCGCCGCCGGATACTTCGAAAACGATCTCCGCATCTGCCTCCGGGACAAGCACCCCGTTGGCATCCACCGCCTGTATGGTTACATGCGCAATATCCCGGCCGTCGCCCTGCACAAACTCCTCAAAGGATTGCAGCTCCAGGGCTTCAAACTCCCCGGCAGTGACCAGGATATCCTCACACACCTGCTTCCCGTCCCTGTACCCGGTAATTTTCATTTCCCCGGGTTCGAAAGCCAGTCGCCAGAACCGCTCCCTGAAATCATTGTCCGAAAGGTTGCGCCTGCCCAGGCTCTCCCCGTTCAGGAACAGCTCGGCCTCATCGCAGTTGGAATATGCCCCTACAATCAGCTCCGGACCTGTAACTTCCTGCACTGCTGACTGACCGCCGGTCACTCCCTGGTCTGCCGTTTGCCCGATTTCTGAGGAAGATGATGGACCACTTGCATCTGAAGAGGGTTGTCCAGTTGCCGCTGAAGTTGATTGTCCTCCGCCTGCCGACAAGGTTTCCGCATCCCGACTCCCGGCTGCAGCGGAAACCCCGAAGCTCCAGTGCATCGCCGGCCAGCGAAAACCACCACGACCTCCCCTTTCGGCCGGAAAAACGATCGCCTTGATCATCGGCGCTTCGGTCCACCAGCTTTTCCGCTCGTAATACACCGGCTTTTCAAACCCGCACATATCCATGATGCCCGCCCCGGCACTGTGCCTCGGAAAACGGCCGGCCTCGCCATGGTAATCGATACCGGTCCAGAGGAACTGGGCGCTGATAAACGCATTATCGCGCACCGCTTCCCATGCCTCCCTGCTATCGCCGTTCTCCGATCCGTAGATCACCCGTTCCGGAAAGGCAGCATGGTCCTCCGCGTATAGCTTTTCCTGGTAATTGTAGCCCACAATATCGAGCACTTCCACATACCCCACCCTGTTGGCCAGGGGCATATTGGCCAGCGCAGCAGTCACGAACCGCGTGGTATCCAGCTCCTTCACCCATCGGGTAAGATCCGAAGCAATCTCCAGCAACTCCGGTGGTTCCGGCTTGCCAGGCTCCCAGAAAGAATCCGAGGGATCGGCATAGGGATCGTTGGGATAATCGATCTCGTTGCCAATGCTCCACATAATCATCGATGGATGGTTCCGGTCACGCCGAACCATGTCCTTGATATCCCGCTCCGCCCACGCATCGAAAAAATCGGAGTACCCGCCGGTACCATAATAAACGTCCAGTCCTTCTTTCCCTTCTTCACGCCCCACGTTCCATCCCTGTATCCACTTCTTCTTGCCATGCCGCCATTCGTCGAAGGCCTCACCCTGGACAAAAAATCCCATGGTATCGAGCATCGCCAGGAAATATGGATCCTCCGGGTTATGGGAGGTGCGGATCGCATTTGCACCCGCCTCCTTCAGCTTTTTCAGTACCATGTATGATGAATTGGGATGTCGGGCAGCTCCGAGCGGACCAAAGTCATGGTGGAGACAAATCCCTTTCAGTGTATAAGGCTTGCCGTTACAGAAAAATCCCTTATCCGGGTCAAACCGGATCGTGCGGATGCCAAAGCCGGTGGTGAACTTGTCCAGGGTTTCCTTGCCGCTCTTAACTGTCGTAACCACCTGGTACATCGAAGGTGACTCCGGTGACCAGCGGGCAGGTTCCGGGACATCCATCCGGGCTGCAGCCACCATTTCTTCCCCCGCAATGATACTGGCCCGGGTGGTGGTGCCATTGATCCTTTCCCCCCCGGGACCAAATACCTCGTTCACCAGGTCCACTGTAATGTCCTCATCCGTTCCATTCACCAGGTCCACCTCCACTTGCACAACAGCCGACTCATCATCAACTTCGGGCGTGGTAACGTAGGTGCCCCAGGGCTTCACATGGACCTTGCCGGGAGCGATCATCCATACATTCCGGTAGATACCATTGCCGGTATACCAGCGAGAATCCGCCACATTGGTGTGGTCCAGCCGTACCGCGATCACATTGGTCTTTCCGGGCAATAACGCATCTGTAATATCGTAGTAAAAACTGATGTATCCATACGGACGTTTGCCCATATATTTCCCGTTCACCCACACTTCCGTATTCTGGTAAGCACCGTCGAACATCAGGTAAATCGTTTTATCCGAGAAGTTGCGCGGCAGACCGAAGGTCTTGCGGTACCAGCCAATGCCTCCCGGCAGGTACCCGGTACCACTGGAATAATCAGCAGAAAATTTCCCTTCGATGGCCCAGTCATGCGGCAGCTCCAACGCACGCCAGTCCCGGTCATCATAATCCGGCTGCATGGCTTTTTCTATGTCACCCAGCTGGAATTTCCATCCATCGTTGAACAGGGTTTTGCAGCCTGTCTCACTGTCCGATGAATCGCAACCCGTTGAAATCAACAATACGGTCAAGATCATTGCAGAGAGCAAAAAAGAATGTCCCGGGAATCCGGGCTTGTTGTTGTGTGCAGGTGCGCGCATGATGGTAGTGTTTTGAAGGATTAGATCATCTACCCAATTTCCAAATTATCAGTTGAAAATACTAGAACAGATTCCCTTTTTAATGCAATAAATCGTTCAATAACCTGCAACTTAGCCCCGCACACTGCGCAATCGCCGTAATTGCCATTGCAACCCGCTCGCCGGAAACATCGCCGCCTGGTTCCTCTCGGTGCTGGAATAGCCGGACTATAGGATCACCCCGATTTCGGCAATGGAACTATAGAACCCATTGTTCACCTCCCTGTGGGTGGTTAGCCTGAAATAGCGTACCTTCCTCGCTTTGCCGAACAGCTGCGACTGGCGCGCCGCGGTGTTCCTGAAGGTGCCCTGCTCCACCACCTTTTCCCACTTTTCCCCGTCGGTACTCACTTCCAGGTCATACACCGCAATGCGCCCGTTGGGACCATCCTGTCGCGGAAGGTAGTCGATCCCCCGCACTCTTTTTACCTCACCCATGTCCACTTCGATCCAGTGGGGCTGCACATACCTGCTGTCCGACCAGTCGGAGTGCCAGATGGTGGAAGGATCATTGTCAATCGCCGCACTCCCGGGCTCACCCCTGTAATGACAATCGGTGGTGGCAGACCATCCCGATTTGTTGATCTCGAAGAACTGTACCACCTGGTTGCTTTGCTGCTTACCCTTTTGTGTGGCATAGGCAATAATTTCACCTCCGTCACCCAGGTCAAGCGGACCGCTGTATTTTCTGAATTTTCCGCCATTCACCGCAACCCAGGTCGTGGAGCCGGGACCTGCCTCAACGGTAACCAGGCCGTCCAGGCTGCGGTAGATTTCCGGCGCTTCCGTCACCAGCAACGGCTGTGTGCCAATCTCCTCAGCCACAATGTCGAAGAGAGAAGTATGCCGCAGGTCCACCGGCCGGTAGGTCACGGCAAACCGGTACATCCCACTGGTGGCAGCATATTGAGGCAACATCCCGGGTCCGCAGGTGGCGGTGCCCAAACCGGCCATTTCCATATCGGTGTTGACCGTCACAAAACCGGTATCATCCAGCTCATTCAGGTGACGTGCCTCCGCGATCTCCATATCATCGTACGGATAGGCACTGAAATTAAAAGGCCGATCACCCAGCAAAAGAAATCCCAGTCCTTCCGTGCTGGTCACAGCTGCCCAGCGAACATCCATCCGGTTGCTGTTCTCCTGTGGAATGGCCAGTGCATGGTCATATACCTGGTCGGCGTTCATGGAATAAAACCCAAACCTGCCACCTGCTTTCCTGTCGGGATAGGTCGAAACCCCGCCCAGGCCGTACCATGATACTTCATCGAAAGACCGCTGCATCTTCAGCTGGTAACCCACTTTTGCCACTGCATTCACCGTGGAAGGCACACTCACATCCGTTGCGGCATGCAGGGTTCCGTCAGCAAATACCTGGTATTGCATCACGGCAGTAATGGTCGTCGATGCACTCTCCAGGGTCACAGGAAACAAGAGCACAATGCTGCCATCCGCCATCTCCATCACTTCGGCTTTCCCTGACTTCTGATCCATCTGGTCCAGTCCAGCAGCATGCCATGCACGGTAGCCGAACCGGTCGCGGTAGTCGTTTTCGGTGGGTGGACGGAAAAAATTCAGACGCGGTCCCTGCTCCAGCAGTTCCCGGCCTTTGAAGAGAAAAGAGGTAACCAGTCCCGTTTCCGCATCGATGGTAATCCGGGCATCCACGCCCCGCAGGATCAGCGTTTCTCCATCCTGCTGCAATGTCACCTTCCCGCTCATCTGCCCTGGCACCAGCTTACCGCTCACCTGCAGTGGAACCTGCTCATCGGTCATTTGCACGGAAGCCCGCGCCCCGCTCACCTGCAGTGGAACCTGCGCTTCGGTCATTTGCACGGAAGCCTGTCCGCCAACCAGTTTCCCGGATGCCTGCTTTCCATTCACCTGCACAAAGGCCTCCCCTGTTCCCGGCAGCGGAAGCAGCACCTGTTCCCAGGCCTGCTCATGTCCGGCTTTCACCAGTCCCTTACGCTGCCTGGTAAGCAGTGAAAATTTCAGCACATACTGTTGCCTGTTGGGAGGAGGTGCAAGTCCGGGCAGGTCGATCGCAAATGTCTTTGCTTCCAGCGGCGGCACATCCAGGGCACCGGCAGTTCCATGTGCCACGACCCCCTCCGCTGATTCAATGGTCCACACCAGGTCGAATTCATCCAGGTTGGTGAAAAAATACTTGTTCCTGACCGTAAAAGTACCTGCAGCAAGGTCCTCCGCCTCTATGGCGATGTTCTGGTACACCTTCTTCGTTTCATACAACTGTGGATTCGGCATCCGGTCGGGATTCACCAGTCCGTTCAGGCAAAAGCTGTTGTCGCTCGGCATGTTGGTCCCGTAATCGCCGCCATAGGCATAAAACATCCGCCCCTTTTCGTCGTATTCCCGCAGTCCCTGGTCCACCCAGTCCCAGATACAACCACCCTGCAATGCCGGGTACTGCTCGATGGTGATCCAGTAATCCTCCAGTCCACCACAGGAATTCCCCATGGCATGCGCATATTCGCAGAGGATCAGCGGACGGTCGGGATTGCTTTGGGCATACCACGCCAGTCCGTCGATGCCCATGTACATGGGACAGTAGATTTCAGTATGTGGCGCCAGTCCGGCCCGCTCATACTGAACAGGACGTGTTGCATCACGCTGTTTGATCCAGGCAGCGGTGGCCACAAAATTCACGCCATCACCGCCCTCATTCCCCAGCGACCAGGTAACGATGCACGGATGGTTCTTGTCGCGCTCCACCATCCGCTGCGTGCGGTCCAGATGCATCGGTCCCCATTCCTCGTGTTTGGCCAGGCTGGATTCTCCGTAGCCCATGCCGTGCGATTCGATGTTCGCCTCATCAATGACATACAACCCGTAGCGGTTGCACAGTGCATAGAATTCAGGGGCGTTGGGATAGTGAGCTGTACGTACTGTGTTGATATTGAATTCTTTCATCAGCCGGATATCCTGCAACATCGATTCGCGGGAGATGACATGGCCATGGTCGGGGTCGTGCTCGTGCCGGTTGACCCCTTTGATGTACACCGCCTTGCCATTGACCAGGAACTGTCCGCCTTTCACTTCGGCTGTTCGGAAACCGATATCCTGCGCCAGCGCCTGCAGGGTATTCCCCGCAGCATCCTTCAGTACCACCACCATCCTGTACAGGTTGGGTTGTTCGGCCGACCATTGTTCCGGGTCAGGCACCAGCGCTTCGAAGTGCACCATGTTGTGCCCGGGAGTCATTTCTTCTGAATGCTTCAGCTCCAGTACCTTCCGGGCCATATCCATGGTAAATACCGAAGCTTCCACAGTGTGCTGCCCCGATCCATTACCGCTCAGGTCCTGCACCTCCACATCGAGGGAGAAGGTCCCGTGCCGGTACTCCGCATCCAGACCTGCTTTCACGAAAAAATCGCGGATATGCACCTTTGGTGTCGCCAGCAGGTACACATCCCGCTCGATCCCGCTGATGCGCCAGAAATCCTGCGCCTCCAGGTAACTACCGGTGCTCCATCGGTATACCTCCAGTGCCAGGTCGTTCTCGCCGGTGCGTACATATTCAGTAAGGTCGAACTCGGCGGGAGTCTTGGAACCTTCACTGTACCCCACCTTCTTTCCGTTTATCCAGATGTAGAATGCCGATTTGACCGCTCCGAGGTGGATCACCACGCGCCGCCCCGTCCAGTCGGCAGGAATCGTGAATGTCCGCTTGTAGCTGCCCACCGGGTTGTAACCGTGCGGAATGCGCGGCGGATCCGGGCGCTCCCCGCGAATGGCCCAGAACGGGTAACGCGTGTTGACGTAGATCGCAGTGTCGAAACCCTCACATTCCCAGTTGGCAGGCACCTTGATATCCGCCCATCCCGAAACATCAAAATCTTCCCTGTAGAATTCCACTGGCCGTCTTTCCGGATTGGAGGCAATATGGAACTTCCAGGTGCCGTTCAGGGACTGGCACCCTGCTGAATGTGCCGCCTGTCCGTCGAGCGCGAGTTGCACACTTTCATATGGCATGAAATGCGCATGTGGCGACAACCGGTTGATATTGAAGACCTCCGGGTCCTCCCATTCGGCAAGGTCATCACTAACCAAAGTACCCGTCACACCGCCCATGATGCCCGGGGTCAGCATGAATAAGAGCAAACCGTTCAGACAACGAAAGGAAAATAGTTTTTTCATCTGAATAATATTTTTTGTTCAAAGAGCTTACAGCAAATACATGCACCTGCTGACAAGCCGGATGCTACATGATGTCATTGTAAATATAGAAGAAATCGCACTTTCTCTGCATTTTTGCCGAAATCGTCCTGTATTTTCCCAATTCGATCCTCTTAAATTTCCAAAGCAATAACACATATACCGTCCCTGCAATGTTACCAGCCTGCTTTCACGCCACACCCCGAAGTGTTCTTCCACCCGGTCGCAACAACAGCAGCGCTACAGTATAATATATATATATTATTTACTATTTATATAGTTATTTTAATAGTGCTTTTAATATATATTTAATGCTGATTGGCAGATTTGCCTCAGCCGACAGGAAAAAACAGGAATATACTGGAAAAGTGGAAAACAGAACAGCGGACAAGTGAACTGCGGACAAGAGTACAGCGAAGGGTACAACAGACAGCGGCTAACAGTAAAAGCCGGGCTGTCATCCAGTTACAGCCCGGCTTTCTTGCTAACTAACTACTAACAAACTACTAACTAAACTACTAACTAAACTACCGCTATATGAAAAGATTACTTCGCTTACACTTCATTCCCTTCATTCCTATCGTTCCCTTCTTTTTCCTTCATTCCTATCGTTCCCTTCATTCCTATCGTTCCCTTCTTTCTCCTTCATCCCTATCATTCCCTTCACTCCTTCCAGAACACTTTCTTTTCGGCGCCCATCACAAATTTAAGCGTGCCGCCCTGTTCAATGCTGGAATGGTCGATATAGGGTTCCGTTAACTTTTCCCCGTTGAGGAAAACCTCGCTGACATACGGATTGGCCGGGTCCAGGTTCTCCGCGACTATGGTAAATGTGTTGTCCCCGGGCAGTTCGATTTCAACCTGGTCGAACGATGGCCGGCCGATGGAATATCTGGTATCACCCGGACATATCGGGTAGAAACCCATGGAATTCAGAATGTACCAGGCCGACATCTGCCCGCAATCCTCGTTCCCCACCAGCCCGTCGGGCTGATCCGAATAAAACTCAGTCAGGATCTGCGACACAATCTCCTGGGTCCGCCAGGGACGGTCCACCGTGTTGAAAAGGTAGGCGATATGGTGACTGGGTTCGTTGCCGTGGGCATACTGACCGATGAGCCCGGTGATATCCGCCGATGCATCTTCGCCCAGGATGTCAGACGAAGTTGTGAACAGGGAATCCAGCTTGGTGGCAAAAGCCTCCTTGCCCCCGAACAGATCAATGTACCCATCCACATCGTGGGGTACATACCAGGTCCACTGCCAGGCATTTCCTTCCACGTAGGGGGTTTTCCAGTGGGAGGAATATTTCGGGTGGAAGGGTTCATCCCAGGTTCCGTCGAGTCGCTTGCCGCGCATGAACCCCGTCTCCTCGTCGAAATAAATCGAATAACGCTTCGACTTCTCAAAGAATTCTTCCGCAATTTCAGCTTCACCCATGTCTTCGGCCATCGTGGCGATCGCCCAGTAATTATAGGCAAACTCAAGTGCTTTTGAAACCGATGAATGTTCCAGGTCGCTGGGGATGAAACCATATTTCTCCTCGTACAGTTTCGCCCTTGGCATCAGGTTGCCCCAGTCCTGCTCAGAGGGATAACTGATTTCCTTCACCGTATCGTATTTTACGGAATGAACAATCGCCTCAAGTGCCTTTTCCGTGTCAAAATTACGGTGGCCTTTCATGTAGGCATCCACAATCACGGAAACAGCATGTGACCCGATCATCGTACCGGTATAATTGGAAGCCAGTTCCCACATCGGGAGGATGCCTCCTTCGTCATATTTTCGCAGCAGCGACCGTATGAGCTCCTGGTTGTAATCGGGTTTGATAATGGTGAACAGGGGATGTAAAGCACGGTGGGTATCCCACAGGGAGAACACCGTATAATTCAGATGATCTGAGGAAACAACTTCCTGTTTCATGCTCCGGTACTGTCCGTCCACATCAGAGTTAATTCCGGGGAAAATCATGGAATGATACAAAGCGGTGTAAAAAGTCCTTTTATCTGCCGCATTATCGGTTGTAATGGCAATGGACGACAAGGCCGCTTTCCACGTTGATTCCGCTGCCTCCCTGTAAATGTCGAAATCCCAGCTGCCAGCCTCTGCTTCAAGGTTTCTGGCTGCTCCCTCGTAACCAACCGGGCTGATGGCCACCTTGGCAATCACCTCATCCACCTTTTCATTCTTAAATAACAGTTTTACCCGCAGATCCTTGCCTGTCAGATTTTTAATATCCTTTACACACTGATCTCCCATGTAGATCTCGGGAACAAAAGGTTCTGAAAACCGGGCTGCAAAATAGACAATATGGTTCTTCGCCCACCCGCTTGTAACTTTCAGTCCCTGGATCTCCCTGTCGTTGATGATCCGTATTTCGTGCTTTGGGTTCTGATGTCCATGTATCGTATGGGTAAGGTCGATCAATATACCTGCATCTCCGGGTTCCGCAAAGGTATACCTGTGAATGCCGGTCCGCGTGGTAGCGGTAAGCTCAGCCGTAATATTATCATCAGTAAGTTCCACGGTATAGTACCCGGGTGAAGCTACTTCTGACGCCCTGTTGAACCTGGAACGGTAGCCTGAATCAGGATCTTCAGCGGTACCCGATTCCAACGCAACATCACCGTTGAAGGGCATAAACAGCACATCACCATAATCCCCGATACCGGTTCCGCTCAGGTGGGTGTGACTAAATCCCAGGATAGAGGAATCTGAATAGTGGTATCCTGCACAGGCATCCCAGCCCATTGTGCGGGTATCCGGACTCAGCTGAACCAGGCCGTAGGGCGTTGTGGCTCCGGGGAAGGTATGACCGTGAAAATCTGTGCCGATGAACGGATCCACATGTTCCAGCACGCTATCACCGGGTGATGTTGTTTCGTGGCATGAAACCATTCCAAGAAGACCTGCGGAAAGCATATACAGGAGAAACCTTTTTTTTATAATCTGCCTCATATTTGTTAATTTCTCGACACAAATTACACTGAGACGGTTAAAAAAGGATTAATAAATAATTAAAATGTTAATTAATCGGGAAATCATACATAAGATCAGGATATTCTTCAGCCTGACTTGCCCTGTCCCTTGCAATCTCATCAATTGCAGGGGTGGAAACAATGGAAGGAGACCGCTGGTAACCGGCATCTGAATTGCCCCGGTGATCTGAGAGAATGATAAGTATATTGGGTTTTTGCATCGCTTCCCTGGTGTTACCTGCACCACAGCCTGCAATGAACAGCACGAGAAAGAGCAGGAGGTATTGAATATGCTTCATACTGTAAAATTTAAATAATCTTTTTCAGACATTTTTGAAATTACACACAATGAAATTAAGTACGCGCTTATAATTTTCTCCTGATAAAGAATTAATACTTGGTTAACCAGCGCCGGGCCGGTTAATTCGGTTTTTAATCCAATTTTAAGGCGCCTTTAATAACGAGAAGTTATCTTACCATCAAAAAACTGAAACATGAATACTTTAAAGAATATTTGATAAATTTACATCAGCTAAAACTCATAAACCAAAGTAACCATACAGCCCTATGAACTCCATTTATTCATTGAAGCAGATTTCCATCCTGCTGGCCCTGGTTCTTGCCGGACTGACCCTGTTCTCCTGTTCAGAAGAAGATGAACAACACCCTCCCAACATCCTGCTGATCCTGGTGGATGACATGGGATATGGCGATCCGGGTTGCTACAACCGCGAATCAGAAATACCCACACCTGCCATCGATAAACTGGCAGCGGAAGGAATGCGGTTCACCGATGCACATGCTACCGGACCACTGTGTCATCTCTCCCGGTACGGGCTTATGACAGGCAGGTATTCATTCCGCACCGATATCACGGTATGGCCGGATCAGGCCACTATTGAACCCGACCGTCCAACCATCGCTTCGTTCCTTCAATCTGCCGGTTACCGCACAGCCATGGTTGGGAAATGGCACCTGGGCTTCGACGAGGAAGGCTACGACAAACCACTGAAGGGCGGTCCGTACGACCGTGGATTTGACAGCTTTTTCGGGATCCGCGCCTCCACAGACATTCCTCCCTATTTTTACATCCGGAACGACCGCGCTGTCGCGCCACCCACATATTCCATCGCAGCCAACGCTTCGGAGGGCTGGTCACCCATACAGGGCGCCTTCTGACGTGCCGGGGGCATAGCACCCGGACTGGAACTGGAAGATGTACTGCCCAGGTTCACGGAGGAAGCAATCGGTGTGATCAGGGGACATGCTTCCGGGGATCACAGCGACCAGCCACTGATGCTTTACCTGGCCTGCCCGGCACCGCATACACCCTGGTTGCCGTCCGAGGAATTTGAAGGCCGGAGCGGTGCAGGAATGTATGGTGATTTCATGGCCATGGTGGATGCGAATATCGATCGCGTGCTGACCGCCCTCAGGGAAGCGGGGATGGATGAAAACACGATGGTGGTCTTTTCTTCCGACAATGGTCCGGTCTGGTACGATGCCGACGTGGAACGTTTTGGTCATGACGCATCCGGCGGACTCCGCGGCATGAAAGGAGATGCCTGGGAAGCAGGTCACCGCATGCCGTTTATTGTGAAATGGCCGGGGAAGGTTGCCCCTGCAAGCACCAGCATACACACCCTCTGTTTTACGGATCTCTTCGCCACCATCGCGGATATCACAGGCAAGGCGCTTCCTGGCGGGGCTGCACCCGACAGCTACAGTTTTCTGCCCCAGCTGACAGGCAAAGCCGTCACTTCAGCCCGTCTGCCCATCGTCATGCCATCAGCCAACGTGACCATGATGATCCGCTCCGGCGACTGGAAACTGATCGATCACCTGGGCTCAGGGGGGTTTTCGAAACCAGGGCGCATCGAACCCGGACCGGGTGACCCGGAAGGACAATTGTACAATCTTGTATCTGACCGGGGTGAACAGGACAACCTGTACGCGGAAAAACCGGAAATAGTCAGCAGGCTGAAAGCCGAGATGCAGGAGATCCTGGATGGCAACACCAGCGACTTCTCTGATGTCCCTTCAGAAATTAAGGAGATGCACCGGTAAGGCACCAGGTAAACTGTCAACATCAATAACGGGCCTGTTCCCTGTGGGCGGCCGTTCAAACCAGGTGCCAATAACGGTATGGTCATTGGTGAACCCGCAGTTTTTCATGAAAAAAGCATTGCGGTCGGTTCCCCCCGCATAATCGAGACGTGCATTTTTCCTGGCCGTGGCATCCGCGGTGAACCGTGCACTGGTCAGTTCAAACCACTCCCCCGAAGTATTACATACCCATTGGTTCGTATACAATCCCTTCCGGGAAATGGCCCCGGTTTCTGTGTGGAAATTTTCCAGGAAGGAGTGCAGCCCGGAGAGGTGGGTGAACGTATGGGGACGCCGGAAACTGGCGATCATCCTCCAGCTTCCCTCTTCAGGCGCAAAGAACCATGCCGTAAACACCGTACTGCTGTCCGCTTCAGGCTCTCCCCTGAGCAGGAAACCATAGGTGTTCCCGGCTTTCCAGTTGTACCGCAGGAAACTCTGTCCCCCGGACCCTTCGTTTCCGAATTCTCCGGTGTATACCTCCGGACCCTTGTCCAGCATCACAATCTTCTGGTCATCGGGGATCTCCGCGGGATTGTCGGTATGATACGGACTCCACACCGAAAAAAGGATTCTTCTCTCGGAGGGGGAATTGACCTGCATCCCGAAATAGCCCTGGGAAAAACCGTTGGCCATGAAATAGGAACCCAGTACATCTTCGCCTTCAGGAACGGTGATCTCGTTGTAGAACCATGTGACGTCCCCTGCCTCCGCGGGAACGCGGTATCCCAGGTGTACGGAAGGACCGCGTTTACCCCAGTAGAAATCATCACGCACATAGTGCACTGCTCCACCAGTAGCAGGACCACCCAGCAGGAACCCGAAAATCTCTGTTTGCGGAAATTCCATTCCGTCAGTTCCGCCCACTCCGTCCGCTCCGTCCATTCCGTCCATTCCGTCCGCTCCCTCCATTCCGGCTGCTCCGTCCACTCCGTCCGCCCCGGCACCGGTCACCGCCACGCGCTGGTACCCGGGCGTGACAACCTCGAATCTTCCTATATGATATGTATCAATCCCAGCCCCCTCCAGCACGGCCTTATGACTGGTCTGCGCATGGGTGAACCGCAGCACGGAAGAACCACCCGGGACCCGGCCCACCAGGCCCAGGTCAAACAACCCGGTCCGGTCGGTGTGGAAATAGAAATGCACCGTATCTTCTGCAGGATTCCAGCCAGTAAGGACTCCGCCCGGGAAGTTACTGACTGCGCTTCCGCTTCGTGAGTTTCCACTGCATGGCGCTCCTCCACTATTTGATCCACTTAATGGATTTCCATTGCCCGGTGCAGCATCACCCGGTGCAGCATCACCCGGTGCAGCATCGCCCGGTGCAGCATTGACTGACGCAGCGATGTCGGACGCAGCGATGTCGGAAAACAACCGCCTGTTCTTCTGCGGTGCATTCATTACCCAGCAGTTTCCTTCCGCCGGTACCCGGATCGAATACCCCGGAGCCGATACCGAAACAACGCTGCTTCCTGAACAGTCAGGCTGCCCGGAAGTTTCAACAGCACTCACCTGCGCTTTCACTGAAGTGAAACACGCCACGAGCAATGAACAGAGGAGATTTTTTGCAATCCCGGGAATATGATCTGTCAGCATAGGTGAAAATGATTTTTCGAGGTGAATAAGGCCGGCTGCCTGTTCCGGCAACCATCTTCCACCTGCAAAAATAACAATCCAAATGACTTGGAACACCAGTCATGCCCATTTCCTGACGGGAATACCCTCTTACTGCCAGGGAACCTCCTTTTCCTGCTAGGAATACCCTCTACCTGCCGGGAACCTCCATTTCCTGACGGGAATACCCTCTTACTGCCGTGAACCTCCTTTTCCTGACGGGGACCCCAATTTCCTGCAAGGCAAATGATCATTTATCCACTTTATAAAAAGATTCGTCCACCGCCTGCCGACAGCTTCTGCGTAACTTTATAATCGGGTCAAATTCAATAAAATCATTTAATCACCAAAACTAACCATTATGAAAAAAATCTACCTGTTTTTCGTTTTCCTTGTCCTTGCCATCACCGTAGGTGCACAGACCGTGATCGATATCAGTACGGTCGACGCAGCCTATACCACCACGGTGGACGATGAGCTGGTCATTGACGTGGCAACAGCCTCATCCGCAGTGGCCAGTCCGAATGTATCCTTTGCCAATCCGTTTATGGGAGGGACCTTCAATACGGCCGAGGTATCTTTTGATGTATACAACTATTGCGAAGGATGTGCCAGTGCAACGGATTCCATCAAAGTGCTCGGGTCACTGATCGCTTTTCACGATGCAGCGCTTGGCAGGATGTATTTCAGCAACGGTTCCTACCTGGGATTCAATATCGGCGGCGATAACTGGTTCGACGCCAACCTCGACAATTATGCCCTCGACACTGATTTCCTCGGGGGAAATGCCTGGAAGAATGTGAAACTGCAGTTCACCGCAGAAGGATTTGCATTGTATGTGGATGATGTGCTGGCGTATGACCACAACAGCACAGATGTCACCATCGCATTCGGACCGAACTACGATCCTGCCACCATCATCCCGTTCCTGCAGGGAGCCTCAACGCTGGTGATCGGCACAGGATCCTGGTGGAGCGACAACACCCGTGCAGACGGCAGCTTCTGGGACGCCCAGTTCAGCTACATGAAAAACATCACGCTGACGCCTGACTTCACTCCTGTTGCGGTGCCGAAGGATGTCATCGGACAAACATCCACTGTGGTGAAGGAAGAATACTATTCCATCACCGGAGCAAAGGCGGGAACACACTACCGCGATTTGCAACCGGGGCTATATATTAAAAAGTCGACACTCGACAACGGGACATTCAGAAGTGAAAAGATACTCAAGATCTACCAGTACCGGTAGGATTGTTTTTTTGTAAAATTGGTTTTTTAAAATGTGAGGCTGTCCCGGAGAACCGACCGGGACAGCCTCATTTTTATTGGTTACCGGCATTTATGTTTCCAAAAGCCACATGTATCCGGGTTAGCCGGACATTTAGTTCTCAATAATAGTTAATGAAATCTGCTCAATTAATAATCGATCAAAGTATGAAGATAAGGAAAACTGGAATTAGAGTTGATATTAACTAATATAGATGATTAGTTGTCAAACCATTTGTACGTCAAAATCCTGAATTGTCAGTTTTATATTATTGGTGGAAAGCGATTCCAAAGTCTTTTTAATATGTGTAGCTCTATCTTGTTTGATAAAAGCAGGAATCAAATCCTCAAATTTAATTTTAAACAAACGGTTTATGACAACCAGATCTTCTTTTGAAAATGGTCGCAATCCATTTATTAATTCGGACATATAACCTTTTCGGTGACCTAAGATTTTTGCTAAATCATCTTGATTTAATCCAGTTTCTTTTAGCTTCTTTCTAATCAATTCTTTTCTTTTATGATAGAATTCATTCTCAGCCTGCACCAATGATTCAGCCAGCTCACTCTCCTTTATTTGATTATTAGAAATTTGGTCTTCATCAGACCAGTTGCCTTGTTCGTAATCCTTTATTAGTTCACGCAAATGATTTCTAATTGCTTCATACGATTTATCCTCCTGAACAAGAACCCGAAGTCTTAAAAACAACGATGATGCTTTTTCATATTCCAATTCACTCTTCAGTGATTGTATCTTTTGTATGTTCTGTATAGAAAATTTCTCCATCCTAAATCAGTTTTTGAACACGTAACCATTTCTCAATCGTTTTCTTATTTCCCTTGAAAGTTTTGTCATAATCAGCATGGGTTCCAGTCCAGATAACAGTTGCCTCGTTATCCTCAAATACTACCAAAATCATAGTGCGATGAATATTTATATCAAAAAAATAAAAACCATCGCTATGCACACAATCGGCATCAGGCCGGGTTCCCTTTATATCTGTTTGTTTGTTCCATTTTGCCTTCTCAATATCTGAAATTAGTTTATCTATCGCTTTAATGAGGTTTGTATTACCACGGTTTTTGTATTTTAATTTAATCAGCTTATGTTTTCGTAATAATTCCAAAATGATT
The DNA here is from genome assembly GCA_029210585.1 of Bacteroidales bacterium. GTDB lineage: Bacteria > Bacteroidota > Bacteroidia > Bacteroidales > M55B112. Next base: position 4,708 of record JARGFP010000032.1, on the reverse strand, counting down.
GTTTAATCAATACAAAGATAAAGAAATAGTTTCATATATTATAGAACTTTTTCTGTTTAATTTATACTACGTATGGTGGTCTGTATGCTATTTGATCTCCTCCACCCCGGGCCATCCTTCCGCATCCCAGTGCACCCTGTGGATCACCAGCCTGGGCCTGCCATTATGATGCCGGTCGTAGCCATGACTGTACATGTACCATCCATCATCGAACTGGTAGACGGAATTATGCCCGACCCCGTAATAGTTTTCGTCGCCTTCCACAACGAGTGTTCCCCCGCCTTGTTCCATCGACACACCATCGCGGTCGAGGTAGGGGCCGGTGATCGATTCCGACCTGCCCACGCGCACATTGTAGGTGCTCCGGGCTCCCCTGCAACACAGGTCGAACGATACGAACAGGTAATAATAACCGTCTTTTTTAACAATGAACGGGGCCTCGATGGCTCCGTCGCCCGGGTCCTCTGCATCCAGGCCGAAGGTGCGCTCACGGGTGGCAATGGTGGCCCACTGCTCCGGCTCAGCCACCGACAACAGGTCATCGTTCATCTGCACCAGCTTCATCCCTCCCCAGAAAGAACCGAAGCTGAGCCAGGGGCTGCCTTCCTCGTCCATCACCAGGTGGGGATCAATGGCATTGTAATGGTCCCGCCCGGCCACTGACTCCACCACCATCCCGTGATCAACCCATGCATAATCAGTGCTTGCCGTATCCAGTGTCATGTTCGTGGCCACACCGATGGCCGACCGGTTGCTCGCAAAGGAGGAAATGGAATAATACAGGTAATATTTCCCGTTGTGAAAACTGATATCCGGCGCCCAGATGTTCCCGTCGAACTTCGGCACTTCCTGTTTGCACCACGCAGGGATGTCATTGAAGACCCTGCCAAGGTAATGCCAGTTCAACTTGTCATCCGAGGTCCAGCTGGCTATGCCACGACCGGTACTGAACATGTAATATGCTCCATCAGCAGCAATGGCCACGGGATCATGCACAATGATCCGGTTGTTCTGGGCTGCCAGACCGGTAAACAGCCAGGCCCCCAACAGGATAATCACAGTTTTTTTACTCATTTTTTTATTTTTTGTAATTATGGACAGTCACTACTTAATCCTGGCCCTGAGCTGAGTGGCTGGATCATAATGTTCGTTTGCAAGGCTTGCGAAGTTGGGAAATGCGGAGTTTACTTTGGTAAATGAGCAATTTCCCGACAAGCGTAACGCAGCAAACGGACATTATGGACTGTCACTACTTAATCCTGGCCCTGAGCTGAGTGAAAGAATGTGCCGGAAAACTGTAAGTCAGCACGTTCCCCTTTGCCCCCACAGCATCCTTCTGCTCCGTCTGCACTTCCGTTCTGCCAAAGGTATTGGAGGCTTTTACATCCGGACCGTTCACCTCGTATACCGCGATCTTCCCTTCGAAATCGCCCGACTGTGAGATCACATCGGTGGTGATCGCCTTGTCCTTGTGCCGGTTCACCACGTTGATGATCACTTCGTCGCCGGAAACAGCAGCCGAAACATCCAGGTAAGGAACGGCATCCTGCTGTGTCACCGACTCCCCCAGCCCTACAAAAAACGGATCGGTGCTGTAGGTATCGCAGTCCACGAACAAATCAAGCGAAGTACCGTGCACATTCTTCGCAAACAGCTGCAGCGGGTAATAGATGGTCTGCAAAAAAAGATCATCTTCACTGGTAAAGATCGGTGCGATCACATTCACCAGCTGTGCCATGTTGGCCATTTTCACAATGTCGGCATTGCGCACGAATGCGTTCAGGAACCCTGCAATCACAAGCGCATCCTCCAGGTTGTAGTGTTCCTCGAGGGCCCTGGTGCCCGACATGGTCTCAGCATCCCTGGCCCGGTACCATGAATTGTACTCGTCCCACGCAATATAGATCGGATCCCGGTTGCCCCTGTTGGCATTTTCCATCTCCCGGGCAATAAGTCCTTCGACAACCTCTGTGCGCTGCTCCAGTACCAGCGGTGTCGACAGGTAATTGTAATAATTGTCGGACGGATTCCCCACGTACATATGCAACGCCAGGTAATCCACCACATCGCGCAATTCTGCCAGGATCGTGGCGTTCCATTCATTGGGATCGGCGTCGGGCCGGTAATTGGATGATCCTGCGGCGACCAGTTTGATCTCCGGCGAAGTGAGCTTCATCAGTTTCGCCGCTTCACGTGCCTTCTTGGCATAATCCTCTGCATTCAGGTGCCCCATCTGCCAGAAACCGTCCATCTCGTTTCCCAGGCTCCAGTACATGATATTGTACGGTTCCGGGTATCCGTGCTTTTTGCGCAGCTCCGCGTAATACGGACCTTCCGCCACATTGCAGTATTCCACCCATTGCTGTGCCTCCTCGATGGTCCCGGTCCCCAGGTTCACGGCAAAGTAAGGTTCCGTGCCAATCTCCCTGGCAAACTCCATGAACTCATTGGTGCCGAAGTGATTGGTCTCTAAACGCGACCAGGCCAGCTCCATGCGCGGCGGACGTTCATCTATTGGTCCCACCCCGTCTTTCCAGTGGTAGTTCGACACAAAATTACCACCGGGGTACCGGATCGTGGTGACATCCAGGCCCTTCACCGCCTCAATTACATCCAGGCGGAAACCACGTTCATCAGACAGTGGTGAATCTACATCGTAGATCCCGCCGTAAACACACCGTCCCAGGTGCTCCACGAAATTCCCGTAAAGTTTCTTATCAATCTCCCCGATGGTCCTGTCCAGGTCGATCTTGATCCTGGCTTCCTGTGCATTCATGCTGAATGGCATGGCCAGACCCAGCATTGCTACTAAAATGCTCCTCATGTTGCTCATTTTTATTATTTTCTGGTTTTCCTCAAATGTTGAATCCTTAAAACGCGTTGGTCCGTGGTCACCTCATCATCACCTGTCTGTCTTTTATGTGCCAAAAGCTTACACTTCCCTACTCTACGATCTTCTTCGCCCACAAGGGCATCCCGTCCCGGTTGTTCCCGGTGAAAACCAGGGTGCTGTCCACGAAATTCTCCCAGTCCCGGCCTACCGAGACATGCACATCCACAGCCTTCCCATCCAGGTTCATCCGCAGCCATGGGTGGTTGTACTCCCATTTGTCATCCGTATCGTTGATGGTCCAGTCGTCATTCAGCCGCAGGGGTTCCGAGGTCTGAAAATCCGGCGAAGTCTGCTCCGCATCAAATCCCGGTACCACGCGGTATCCAAAATCGATCATCTCCCATTCCCCGATAATATCGAACGCATCAAACTCCCGGAGCGGCTGTGCTGCATACCTTTCAGGTGATGCAACGGGCCAGCCGTCTTCAGTCCAGAATAGCTGGCGCACATGCAGGTTCATAAAAAACATGTTTTCCCCGGGACGCGCCTGGTGGGCGATGTAATACTGACCATCATCATCAAATACGGTGCAATGTCCCACCCCCTGCCAGCCCGAATGACCATCGAACCTGTACGGTGCAATGATCATGGGGTAATTGTCGGTCTTGACATTCAGATCGTTGCCGGACATATCGAAATAGGGTCCTTCAACATGCTCGCTTCTGCCTACCCGCACGTTGTATTTCGTCGACAGCCAGTCGTAGGCAATAAACAGATAATACATATCGAATTCCGGCTGGTAGATCAGCTCCGGACCTTCAATATTGCCATTCACTTTCCCCCCGGTAAACCCGCGATGGGCGATACGCTTCCCGCGGTCGCCCGATTTCAGGGTCAGACCGGTCGACGGATCCAACTGCACCAGGTAAATTCCGTCCCACGACGAACCGTATGTCATCCAGTGCTCCCCTTCGGAGGTGATGATCACCGAAGGGTCGATCCCGTTGGTTGCCGTATAGGTATTGTTCGTTCCAACCACCACATCCACCTCTTTCCATCCGTACTGCGGATCATCAGAGATGGCCAGGCCGATACAACTTTTCAACCCGATATTGGATGCCAGGGAATAATAAAGCCGGTAGGTTCCGTCCACCTCAACAACAGATGGTGCCCAGAGCGAATTGTTGGGTGTCGCCCCGATACTCTCAATATAAGCCTTGCCTTTCGGGGGCAGTGACTCAAACACCCACCCCACGAATTCCCATTCCACCAGGTTCTCCGACCGGCGGATCTGGTGCCCCAGCCGCACATTGATGCCGAAACCTACATCAGTACTGTAACAATAAAAATAATTACCGAACTTGCGGATCACCGGGTCGTGCACATTGTGAATGCCCCATTCATCAGCATCGTCCTGACTGGTAACATCCCAGTAGGTATCTGTAAGTTTGCTGAAATCGATATTCACCACCTCCGTTGTGTCGTTCCCGTTCCCCCCAGGTGGTTTTAAAATAGGTTCCTCCTCCTCTTCGCAGGAGGTTGCCAGGGAAAGGACAGCAGTCAGCAACACTGCCTGCAGTCCGAATTGCATTTCACGATACATTTTATTCTTCATCTGTTCCTTGCTCCGCTGTCTTATGCTAAAAATACAAACTTCTATTCGGTCGCTGCCGATTCATTGGCCGAATTCCCATCCAGGTTCGGATTCTGGTCCAGTTCCGTAGATGGAATGGGAAGGTACTCGTGACCCGGTCGCCAGGTTTCAAATTCATCGTCGTGCATCTGCAGCTCGGCAAGCTTGTCCGCGTCGTAAAACCATCCCCACCGCTTGATGTCAATATGCCTGACCCCTTCGATGGACAGCTCCAGCACGCG
>JARGFP010000031.1 GCA_029210585.1 Bacteroidales bacterium | reverse complement strand
AAGCCGGAATCAATGCAGTATCATACATTTCGGAAGGCACTGCCCATGAGTTCCACACCTGGCGCCGCAGCCTGTACGAACTTGCACAACTACTTTTCCAATAGCTGGAAGCGGAGTGAAGCTGGAGTGGTCAACATCCGGAGGAGTTTTGACATTCATCACTCCCGGTTCCTCTCATATGGATGAAATGGCCATTGTTATGAATGAAATGGCCACTGTGTTCAAGGTTGAATTTGAGTAACAATAATCACAATTATAATCGCAATATGAGATTCACAAAAAGATTATTCATTGTAGTATTTGGTGCGATATGGTCCTTTGCCGGGGCTGCCCAGAATCCCATCATACAAACCCGTTACACGGCGGACCCTGCACCTATGGTTTACAACGACAGGGTATATCTCTATACCTCGCACGACGAAGACACAACGGTAAATAACTTTTTCACCATGTACGACTGGTGCTGCTATTCGTCGGCCGACATGGTGAACTGGACCGACCACGGAGCGGTGGCTTCGCTGAAAGACTTCACCTGGCAAGATAAAACCAACGGAGCATGGGCCCCGCATTGCATTGAGCGAAACGGCAAATTCTATCTGTATGTTCCCATTCATGGAGAGGGAATTTCGGTACTTGTTGCCGATACTCCAACCGGTCCATTCACCGACCCGCTGGGGAATCGCCTGATCGTTGAAAGCGACAATGTCTGGCACGATATCGACCCGGCGGCGTTTATCGATGATGACGGACAAGCCTATCTCTATTGGGGGAACCCGGCGCTCTACTATGTTAAACTGAACCAGGACATGATTTCGTATGACCGCAGCATTGGCAAAAATGGCATTGTTGCTGTTGAAATGACACCGGGTGCATTTGGCGCAATGGAAGGCAGCGCTGAAAAACGAGAAAGCAATGAAGGACCCGGCAACGATGGAAAACCAGGCACGCTTTATACCGAAGGCCCCTGGATCTGTAAGCATAACAATCTCTACTATATGGTCTATGCAGCGGCAGGTATTCCCGAATACATCGCCTATTCAACGGGCCCCACAGCTGAAGGCCCGTGGACATATATGGGCTTTATCATGGAAAGGGCGCCACACCTGGCTTTCACCAATCATGCAGGAGTGATCGAATTTAAAGGAAACAACTACTTTTTTTACCACACTCAGGAATTATCGGGAGGCGAAGGTTTCAAGCGGTCGGTCAGTGTAGAGGAGTTCAATTACAACCCCGATGGTACCATTGCATTGATTACGCCCACGAAGGCAGGGGTAAGGAAAAGTGTATCGAACGTGAATCCCTTTCAAAGAAATGAAGCCGAAACCATTGCCTGGAGCAAAGGATTGAAAACCACTTCCGATCCTCATACCGGTATGTATGTGAGCAGCATTGAACATGGTGATTACATAAAGGTCCGGAGTGTCGGTTTTGGAAATGGTGCCCGGAAGTTTGAAGCCAGCGTGGCTACTGCTTCAGAAGGAGGCCGGATCGAAATCAGGATCGATGGTGTGGATGGCAAATTATTGGGTGTATGCAAAGTGAAGGACACGGGCGGTTGGCAGAACTGGACCCGTATAAGCTGCAAAGTGAAGAAGGAAATGGGAGTGCACGAACTCTATTTCGTGTTCACAGGGGGAGAGGGCCAGTTGTTCAATTTCGATTGGTGGAGATTTAAGTAATAGGCATACGCCAATCACTCAATTTCAAACAAACTGGATAACGAGGCAAAGGACTTTTAGGACAGCCTTCCCAATGTTTTATCCAACATATCAATTGTTCTTATAAAACACCCCAATATGATGTCTGTATTAAAACCTTTTGGAGCATTATTGTCAATCATTCTCCTCAGTACATTGATTTCCTGTGTTGATGATCATAATCAAATTGAATATCCCCAGTCAGGAGAATATGGCCAGAACCTGTTGGCCATCGAAAGCGATACCATATTCACCGGCGATTATTCCCTGCATGCCATCCTGGAGGAAGAGACCTTTCTCGATGTAAAAATCAGCAGCATGTCCTGGGCGTTTGAATCAAACAGTATGAATGGCAACTGGGAAGCAAGTCCGTATGAATTTTCAGACTATTCGAGAATACTTAGTTCTCTGAAAACCGGGGAGATTGATGCCGAGATACTACTCAGATCAAGTTCGAATCTTTCCATTGAAGTTTTTGAAAATGGAGATACCATCCCTACCTGGACAAAATCAATCCGGGTCATAAAAGAGTAGGAGTTTTAACCCCTGACCCGAAAGACAATTCCTGCATTAATAAATCAACGTATCTTGATTTCTCCTGAACAGGACGCCGTGGTGGTTATCAATGCCGATGAAAGAGACGAGTCACAATGCGATATCCTCCTTTGTGATTATATATTACCTGTGTTGTAATGTAAAGAATGGTCGGTGATTGTAGTATTTCAGGTAGAAATGTTTGGAATTATAATTTATAGTTGAATTTTGTAACATATTTAGGGTTATTAAGCTAAGAATTTCTAAGATGATAAAAAGTTCCGTTGGATTAAAAATAGTATTGATGACAGCGCTCATTCTTTTCAGTCATCAAACTTTAAACGCGCAAGCGAATCAACACCGGCAGTTTTTGCAGCAGGTGGGACTGGTAGACAGCCTATATTCCCAGGTACTGGATGAGGCAAGAAAGATATATATCAAGCTGCCCGACAGCTATACTCCCGGGGAAAACCAGGAATACCCGGTAGTTTTTATTTTAGACGGTGAGGTATTTCTTCCAACCGTCAGCAATGTGCTGCATTATTACAGTGGTGGATTTATGCCTGAAATGGTACTTGTTGGAATATCCAATGAAGAAAACAGGACCAGGGATCTGACTACCTCGACCATAGAAACAAAATACGGCATGCCATTTAACGAGGAAAACGGGGAGGCTGAAAGATTCATGGCATTCATTGAGAAAGAACTCATTCCCTATATTGAAAACAATTATCCTGTAACCAGTTTCAGAACAATCATCGGTCATTCATACGGAGGATTGTTTGCCATTTACTCACTCCTTACGCATCCGCATCTATTTGCACATTACCTGGCCATTGACCCAAGCCTGGACTGGGACGGGCAAAAATTATTGCATGAAGCACAGGGAAACCTTGCCACCCGGAAATTCGAAAACAAATCCTTATTTGTTTCATTAGGCGGACAATTGCACATGCAAAATGCGGAGGTAACGATCGACAATATCATGCAGGATACCACAGACTTCACCCTGTTTGCCCGTTCCAATATTGCCTTTTCAGACGTTGTAAGGCAAAACGCTGATAACGGATTGTCGTTTACATGGAAATTCTATCCCAATGACTTACATGGCACCGTACCTTTTCCATCTTTCATGGATGGATTGATTTCACTATTCGAGTGGTACCAAATGAAAAATACCGATAAAATAAACGCATTTGACACACCGGAAGCGGAGCTCCTCGGCATCATCAAACGAAGGGAAAAGAAGCTCGCAAGCCACTTTGGATATGCTGAACCTCCTTACCCGGAGGAGCTTTTAAATATGTTGGGATATATGAGCATGGACATGCAACAACCGGGAAAGGCAAAGATGTACTTTGAACTGGCCATTGAATACTATCCTGCAAGTGCAAATGCCTGTGATTCGATGGCTGATTACTATGAAGGCCAGGGCGATTTGTCCAGTGCCATTCAGTATGTTACCAATGCCTATGAAATAAGTGGCAGCGATTACCACAAGAAAAGAATCGAAGCACTTATAGAGAGAGATAAGTAACTTACCTGGTTATTGATACATTCACTATAGTCTGGCTAAGTAATGGGCGGGACTAACAGGGAAAAATATTGTTGCCGATTTCATGATGCTCACCTGGACGTCATTATAAGCCACATTATTTTTCTTGAAATAACTTAGGAAAAAGAAGGCGACTGAAGAAATGAATTTTCCATTATTTTTAGGCGCTTTTCAGCAGGAAAAATTTATAAAAAGACAATAAAAACGCACAAAGCAGTCCGGTAAATCGTTATGCAATAAGATCACACTAAAAAATCAGCAATCATGAGATGTATCAAACTATCGTTTATTTTCTTCATCGGTTTACAGCAATTGACTTATGCCCAGGATAACCAGTTACAATGGCTGGACATCGAGCTTTCCAATTACCAGTATCCGGTTAAACAGTCATTATGACAACGACACCTGAGCACGATGAACGGATGGCAAATATGACATTTGCAGTTGTCTATCCCCACTACATTACATATCACCAATCCTTTAACGCAACAAGTGCGTTACCTCGATAAGCTGGTGGATGAACTTGCCAGGGGAAAGAAGATGGAGAAGATCTTAAGAATTACGTATCCGGGATTGTGATTCGCTTAAACTGTATCTAACTGTACCTTTACTGCGCTTAAACCTTTTGCACCTTCCTCAACATCATAGACAACTTTATCCCCATCTTTGATCCTGTCGATTAAATCGTTCTTATGGACAAATACATCTTTACTGTTGTCATCAGGAGTGATGAATCCAAATCCCTTTGCATTATTGAAGAATTTTACTGTTCCGTGTTCCATTTTTTTACAAGTTTAAAATTTTAATTTATGTAAAGATAGAGCAATTTATTCAATTATCCTGACCTAAGTAATTCATGAAGGTAATATCCCAATGTAACCCTCATCAACCTCCCCTGTATCCAATCCTCAAATAGAGCGCTGTTAAATTTCAACTCCCATTGACCACTTCCTTGTAATCTCCGGGCGAAACGCCATAGGATTCCTTAAAGGTCTGGTAAAAATAGGACCGGCTGTTGAACCCTGTTTCATAATAAATTTCTGAAACCGTTTTTTCGCTGTTCAAAAGTGCTGCGGCAGCCTTTTTCAGGCGCAGGTTATTGATTAATCCGTGGGGCGTTAACCCGGTTAACGCCTTGATTTTCCTATAGAGCTGCGTTTTGCTCATGGCGATATGGCCCGCCAAGATGTCTGCATTGAGATTTGAATCCTCAATATTTTCCTCTATATATTCAGTCAGGCGCCTGATCAGGTCCTGGTCATGGGAGGTGAGACCTTCCGGAAGATCCCCGGTGTCCTGGTCGGTTGCAAACGTCCTGAGAATTTTTCGCAGTTGCTCTCTTGCGGCAATGAGCTTTTCAACCATGATGACCAGGTGGCGCGGATGGAAGGGTTTGGGGATGTATGCGTCGGCCCCGATCTCCAGTCCCTCGATACGGGATTCGATTTCAGTTTTGGCCGTTAACAGGATCACCGGGATATGACTGGTTTGTATGTCCTCCTTTATTTTCCGTGTCAGTTCAAAACCATCCATTTGGTTCATCATAATATCACTGATCACCAGGTCGATGGCTTCCCTGTCCAGTATTTCCAATGCTTCCTCTCCATCATATGCCTTATGGATGAGATAGGTATCCAAAAGCAAAGATTCAACCATCTGACATACCTCTTTATTATCATCCACAACCAGCAAGGCATACTCCCTGTTTTCACCCTGAGAACTTGTGAATTCCGGTTCCTTTTTTTCATGCAGTTGCAGGGTATGAAATTCCTCCGCCACCCTGATTGCAATTTTTTCGCTGCTGACATTATGTAAAGTGTCCCCGGCATCTGCTCCTGCCTCGTGCTGAAGGATGGGTAACTTTACACAAAACTCGCTGCCTCCTCCGGGCAGGTTCCTGGCTGAGATGGTCCCGTTGTGAAGTTCAACAAGTCCCCTGGTAAGAGATAGCCCAACGCCACCCCCCTCATGGAAACGCAGCGAATCATGCCTGCTGTTTCCATGATGATAAAAACGATCAAATATTTTATCCAACAGGTCCCCGGGAATACCGACCCCGGTGTCTCGCACCAACAAATAGAAATCTGACGGATCATGCCTGAGTTCAATCTCCACGCTGCCACCGGCAGGTGTGTATTTGATGGCATTGCTGACCAGGTTCAGTACGATCTTCTCAAATTTCTCCGGATCAATCCAGGCCTCAAATGCATCTGAAGTATGCGAAAAGGTAAGGGTTACTTCGTGGAGATGATCAAATACTTCGAATTCTTTGGTCAGTTTTGAAATATAATTCACCAGGTCGTACCTTCCCAGGGAAAGCTTCATGTTATTGGTCTCGACCTTCCTGAATTCAATCAGCTCGCTGATCAGCTTCTGAAGCCGGCTGGCATTCTGATAAATGGACCGGGCGTATAACCCAAGCCGGTGTTTTTCAATTAATTTTTCTTCCAGTACGGCTGCCGGGGCCATGATAAGTGTCAGGGGGGTTCTGAATTCATGGGCAATATCAGTGAAAAATTGCAGCTTATACCGGTTGATCTCGTCCGATTTTTCCCGCTCAATTCGTGCCAGTTCCACCTCCCGCCGCTCATTGATCCTGCGCCTGATCAACCGGATAACCATGAATATTAAAGTTGCGAATAAAAGGGAATAGAAAATGTACGCCGCCCATGTATTCCAGAAAGGAGGGTGAATAACGATCGGGAGTGTCCGTACCTCATTCCCGTAAATTCCATCTTCATTAGATGCTTTTACCTGCAGCATGTACTTTCCCGGGGGGACATTTGTGAAGATGGCCAGCCTCATGCTGCCTGCATCCACCCAACCATTGGAATACCCTTTCAGGTAATATGAAAACTGGCACTTTTGAGAGTTATAATAATTCAGGGTTGTAAATGAGATACTGAAGAAATTCTGGTTGTATTTGAGATCAATTTCTTCTGCTTTATTCAGACTGGTTGATAAGATCATGGTGGAGTCTTCCGGAATCACCACTGTATTATTCAGCCTGAATTCGTCCAGGTAGACCGGGGGGAAATTAGTGGAGGGTTCGATATCAGGTGGATTAAACCAGTCTATTCCTTCCACTCCGCCAAAGTACACGATCTGCGTCCTGGTATTGTTAAAGAATGCACCATCGGTATATTCAGAGTTCTGTAATCCATCGCTCTTATTGTAATTGAGAAAATTTCCTTCTGCCACTACAAACTGCGACAGTCCATGGTTCGTACTCATCCAGATATCTCCTTTTGCATCTTCCACGATACTGTGCACCGTATTATTTGGCATCCCGTTCCGCTCCGAATAATGCTGAAACTGGTAAGGCCGGTAGGAGAGGTTCAGCACACTGAGTCCCTCGCTGGTCCCGATCCATAGTTTCTGATCCCTGCCCATGCAGAGCGAAAGAATATCATCATCGATGATTTCCTGGTCACTTTTGTTCCGCACACCATACACCTCAAAAGTATTGTTCAGTGAATTCATCCTGTGCAGGCCACCTCCCCGGGTGCCGATCCAGAGAACATTCGGGCGTTCCTCGACGATGGCATAAATGATGTCGCTGTTCACCCCCCCGGCTTCCCGGTTGTACCTGAATTGTTTATATCTTTCAAGCACATACCGCCCGCGGCTGTCCTTTGAAACTTCCATATTTACCAGGCCGTACCCACTCGTTCCCAGCCACATGCTTCCGTATATGTCCATGCAGATTGAATATACATACCCAAAGTCGGTGTCGCTGCCATTCACAAAATCTTCCGGGAAGTGGAACAGGTTCCCGGAAGAGGTTTCAAGCATGTCGATTCCCTCGCCGTTAATGCCGATCCATAAATTGTTCCTGCTGTCCATATTCAGCGCAAGCACTGCATTATTCGAAAGTCCGTTTCTGGTATTATAGGTGATTCTCCTGCCATTGCCTGCACGGATCATGTTCAATCCATCTCCGCGGGTACCCACCCACAAATTCTCATTCGCATCCTGGTAAAGCGCCCGTACGATATTGTGCCCCAGTGTTCCGTATTCCCCGGCGCCCTTTTTTATATTAAAAAACGGCTTCCCTTTCGTAATATACCTGAATACCCCGTTGCCATCGGTTCCGATCCACAGCAAATCATTGCTCGTCTGCTGAATGGTCCATATTTTCACTTCGTTGGAACTGAGGTCGGTCATGTTTTCATCCATGGGTGTTAACCGGGGCTCCCCTTTCATGGACAACCGGTATACCGATCCATCGTCCGTACCCAGCCAGTACATATCGTCGTCAAGGGACTGATTCAGGGTGGTGACCATGAAGTTTTCATCATGCTCCCCGATGCGGCTGAATTCCTTGTTTTCAAGATCCATGAAAAACAATCCGCCCGACGCCATTGCAATGGCCAGGTAGGTAGTGCTTTCATCTTCCAGGAACCAGTGAGATTCAAATACAAGGTCTTTATATTTTCCGAGGTCCTCTTCGTATTTCAGGGTAAACCGGGCACTTTTGGTATACGCGGATAATTTACCTTCAGATCCGAGAAAGTAGAAATTTTCCGATGTGCCTGCCGACAGTCCGATGATATCTTTAATACCTGCATCATTCATTCCGGGCAAACTGAGCTGCTGAAATGAATTACTGGATTCCTCGTAGACGGTGAGCCCGTAGCCCATCAGTGAGACATACAATAGTGAATCGGGACCAATACACGCTCTGATGTTCATTTCCCGAACAGGCAGGTACCCGTTGCCGGAAAAATAGGATTCAAATGAAACGGTATTTGACCTCAGCCGGTTGATGTCTTTGTTCGTCAGGATCCACAAATTGTGGTTCCTGTCCTCCAGGATTTCCTTGATAATGTTGTTGCTGATGGAAGTGTGATCATATGCATCGGGCTTGAATACAGTAATGTTGGTACCATCATAGCGGTTCAGCCCATCCCAGGAACCAAACCACATTAATCCTTCCGAATCCTGGTAGATGCAGGTGATGGCCGAATTGGAAAGTCCGTCCTGGTTACTGATATTCAGGGGGATCCATTTGGAACTGGATTGTCCGTGTAAAGCAGAAAAAACACCCTGTAAAAACAGGAATAAATATAGAACTGACCTGTGCATGCCACTTGAATTATATCATCATTTTGACCGGGTAAAGAGGATCAGTCGATCGATTGGTCCAGGAACATTCAGAGGGTTTGTTACCAACCATGGTAAGTTACGATAATTTAATAAATTATAAGCTTCTGTGTGTACATTTCTTCCGACAACTTAAACGAAATAAAATAGATGCCGGGATCCGGTACATGAAGGGGCAGCACGAGTCTGTCGCCATCCCTGAACTGTTCCGGGCTGTCCGTTCGCCATACCAATTCACCATGTATACCGCTTATACATATGCTCCCCACCGAAACATCTTTATCGTTAAAAGCAATGGTAATATGCTCACGGGCAGGATTCGGGTAAACGGTAAATCTGGCGAAATCTTCAGCATACCTGTCTGTTGCTTTTGTACCGGTGTATAATTGTTGCACGACCTGGTCATTGATGCCGTAATCATATATTTTGAGGTCATCCAGGTTCCCCTTGAAATTGTACGATGTATTTCCGGGAATCATTTGCCCGATGGTCAGATCGGTCAGTGTTGCGTTAATGGTCCCTGTCCAGGGTTTGAAACTGCTCAGCCGGCCGTTGATATAAAGTTCCATGTCCATGCCGTTATAGATTGCTGTCACATGGTACCATGTTCCCGTTTCAAGACTTTCTCCTGCATCAAGATCAACAATGCCATTCGAGCCATTGATGGTGAACCGGAGCACATTGTTGCTGAGTGAGATTTTCCACCGGTTCTGCCAGCTTCCGTGCGACACGATAAATTGCTCTGCTGTTTTGTTGGCCAATGATTTGATCCAGCAGGAAACGGTGATCCCTCCTGTGAAATTCAGGTACTCCATGTGCACAACCCGCACAGCGGCATTCTCCCCATTCAAACCTGCAGACCTGCCCGGCTCCGCAAACCGGTCGCTTTCCCAGGCGACATAACTGGCCAGCCCGTGGTTATGGTACCTGCTGAGATCATTTGCATTGCCATCCAGGGGGAAGTTGGCCACCATCGATCCCATTTGCGCATAGGTGGAATCCCGTACCATGATTTCCAGCGAATCACTGTCGGTCAGCAAATCAAAATTGGTCACCGTGCATCTGATGTAATAGTTCCCCTCCTGCAACGGGGCGATCCATGAAACATCCTGGCCCGCGCCTTCGATGGTTCCGCCACTGGCCGACCACTGGTAGTTCAGGGTGTCTGCGTTGATATCGCTGGCTTCACATCTCAATGTTACAGCTGTTCCGGGATGTATTTTTCTTTTTTCTGCCAGCAGGCTGCTGATCACCGGGGGAGCCTTGATACGTTGCACGACATGTATCAACAGCTGCATGGAATCCAGCAGTCCACCCTCATCCTTCACAAAACAGGATACCAGTGCATCCCCTTCAACTGCCGGGGCCTTCCACAGGTAAGTACTGCTGGTGGTCCACGGACCGGCATTGCCCTGCCAGCTGTAAAGCAGACTACCACCCTCCCTGTCTGCTGCAGTGCAATAGATTATCTTTTCGGAATTTGTCACCACCAGAGGTTCTGCAGTGGCAAGTGATTTGATGCGCGGCGGAACATTGGCTACGGTCGCTCCGTTCTGGAAATCGATGACGACCTCCCCGGCATATGTTTTTCCATACCGGGAGGTAACCGTCATGCCGGATGGTACCAGCACCACCACCCGGGCCGATTTGCCTGGGATGGTGAGATTGTATGGACCTGACTGACCAACTGCCAGGAACTGGTTGGTGGTGCTTTCATAGATATCGCTGGGTGCTGCCCCCGGGTCAACCGCCACCTGGTGGGCAACATTGTGCGGATTATAATACAGGTAGGAGGGAAATGCCTCTTCTTTGTAGAAATCTGTTTTCAGGAGATCAACCCTGAGGATCCCTTCAACACCTGTGAATTCCAGGATTCCGCCAAGCATTCCGGCATGCGACGAGCCATACAGGGCAAAGTTGGTGGAAGACCAGCCGCCGCCGATCGCATCACCTGTGGCATAGGGCGATTGTCCACTATAGGTCTCTTTCAATGCTTCGTATCCAATCACGGAACCGGGGTCATACGCAGCACTCCAGTCTTCCCCGTCCTGGTGCGCTGCATCAAGGTAGTCCGAATAATACAGTCTGGACGCGTTGGCCATATTCAGCAACCATTTCCCCAATGCGCGCGCATAGTGATCGTTATATCGTACCAGCGGAAGAAGCGCTGCGGCCTGCTGCAGTCCGTTCATGTTGAATGCATAGCCGGTACCACCCGGTGACTGTTCCCCGATGAGTCCGGAACAATCCAGGCCTCCCCAGGTTCCGATGATGGCCCCCCAATTGCGCAAAGGACCTATATCAAAACACCAGTTCAGCATTTTGTCAATATCGTAATTCGTTCCCAGTTCGGCATTCATGCGTGCAGCCGTCACCACACCATACGCCAGTTGCAGTTCATAGGAGGGGTTGGTATCCAGGTTGTCCAGGAACTCCATGCACCATTCTGCACCTACACGGTACTTCATTTCACCCGTTTCCATATAGGCGCTGTACAGGATCCATGCCAGTGCCCCGGCTGCTTCGGGTTCCGGCACGCCTTCATCCAGCGGCTCCATCAGTTTCAGGTTCCACGCCCGGTAATTCATTTCGGGAACCTCCCAGGGCGTATCCTTGCCCCCCATTGCCATCACGGCGCTTAACCACCGGTCAGCAACCTGCACAAACTGGTAATCAAAATCGCCCGTGTGCGGATACAGTTTGTTGAGCTGGTAGAAAAAGATGTTCGGCATGGTTTCGTACCACCAGTCGCTCCCGGTCTCTCCGAAAGGATTATTCAGGTAAATACCCTCCCCCGAGGCCCTGTTAAAAAACTCCTCGCACATAAGCACCCAGTTCCTGCCAAACTGGTTGCGCTTGTCAATCCCCACAAGTGTTGCACCGATCACAGACGGGAGAACATTGATGGCCTCTCCTGAAAGTGGCGCCTGGGTCCCGACATAGGAGTGCAGGCCAAAGGCTTCGTGCCCGGGATAGTTAATCGGTTGATCAAAAATTTCGACCAGGGGAAGATGGGTGCCTTCGAGATCCAGGTCATAGACCAGGGAATCATATTTGCGCGCCACATCTGCCCAGTCTCTCATCTCGTAGGGCTGTGGAAAATCCGGCATCTGGTTTACCCTGGCAATGTCGATCTGCTGCCCTGCAAGTGATGCTGAAATCATCACCAGGAAAACATGTAAGTAGTGTCTCATCTGTTATATGCTGAATACGGCGTGTTCTATGACCATAAATGTTTTATTTACAGTAAGATTATACACACTGCAATTTACAACATAAATCCTGCTGATTGGAAGGGACATAAATGGCTGTTTCATGAAAAGTGGATGGTCCCCGGGAGAGGTAAGGCGAATAAGTATCAGTAATACAGGAATATACATTATATGTTTGCACTTGTACGCCAACCCGGTCCGTAAAATTTTGGGAACCCGGAAGACAACTTTGGTAACAGGGTGGAATCCAAACCACTGTTATTGTCGGTAATTGCATCTACAGAATATACTACGATCCAAATGGAAATTGCAACACGGAGCAAGCACAACCCGATTCTGCGTCCCGGTGATATCTCACCGAGCACGGATGGAATGAACATTGTGTGTCTTCTGAATCCGGGCGTATTCAGATTTGAAAATAAAACCTGGCTGTTGCTGCGCGTGGCGGAAGTAACCGACCAGAGGGATGGAGAGATCCGTTTTCCGGTATTGTCTGATGGAAAAATTGAAATTAAGGATTTCAGGAAAGACGATCCCGACCTTGATGACAGTGATCCCAGGATCTTAAAGTACAAGGGAGTCTCGTACCTGACAACGCTATCGCATCTCAGGCTCGTTTGCAGCGATGACGGAATCCATTTCAGTGAACCCGCGGGATATGCCCCGATCTTTGGTGAGGGCCCCCTGGAGTCGTATGGCATTGAAGACTGTCGTGTAACAACAATGGATGACGGGTACCACCTCACCTATACGATGGTGTCGGCAATAGGGGTTGGCGTAGGGTACATGTTCACAAAGAACTGGAAACAATTTGAACGCAGGGGCATGATATTCCCCCCGCATAACAAGGATTGTGCGCTGTTCGGGGAGAAACTGAATAACCGCTATTACGCACTGCACCGTCCAAGCAGTCCTGAACTGGGAGGCAACTACATCTGGATTTCAGAATCGCCCGACCTGCTTCACTGGGGAAATCACAGGTGCGTGGCAACAACACGGGAAGACTCCTGGGACAGTGCCCGGATTGGTGCCGGGGCAGCGCCCATCAGAACCAGTAAAGGATGGCTTGAAATTTATCACGGGGCCACAAAAGATAACAGGTACTGCCTGGGCGCCCTTCTTCTTGATATCAATGATCCATCCATCGTCCTGGCACGCAGTGAAGCACCCATCATGGAACCCACAGCAGCGTATGAAACAACCGGGTTTTTTGGCAATGTGGTATTTACAAACGGACAATTGACAGACGGGGACCGCCTGACCATCTATTATGGCGCAAGCGACGAGGTCATTTGTATGGCCGAATGCTCTATTGATAACATTCTCTCATCTCTAAACGCATAGCTATGAGGCTGAACTTCCTCACCAAACCAAAAACCGAATACGACTTTTTCCTGAGCATGCCAAGGGGGATGAGGGTTCTGCTGATTACCAACATCATTTATGCATTTGTATTGCCTGTCATTGATCTGTTTGTGGGTGCTTACATTATGCGTACATCCAACGAACCGAGGCTGGTTGCCATCTATCAGCTTTGCGTCTATACAGGGATCCCACTCACCTTCCTGATCAATGGTTTTCTGCTGAAAAAAATCAAGATCGCCCACCTCTACAGCTTCGGAATGCTGTTAAGTGGTATCTCCATGGTCTTTATGATGACACTCGGGGAAATAGATGTCGCCGGGGTGGCATTCTCCGGGCTGATCATGGGATCATCCTTTGGTTTTTTCTGGGCCAACCGGGATTTCCTTGCCCTGAACACAACCAACGATGAAAACCGCAATTACTATTACGGCCTTGAAACTTTTTTCTATACGATTACCACCATTGTTGTTCCCGTCACCATCGGCTGGTTCCTGATCAGCTCAGGAAAATGGAAATGGATAGACAACATCGAAAATGGATATAAGATCGTCACTGTAGCAGTATTTCTGCTCACGATCCTGTCAAGTATCATTATTCACAGGGAGAAATTCAAGAATCCGATAGAGAAGCGGTTCATCTATTTCAAATTTGACAGGTTATGGTACAATATGTTGTTCCTCTCTTCCCTGAAGGGACTGGCACAGGGCTACCTCGTTACTGCACCGGCCATATTAATCATGCGACTGGTGGGAGATGAAGGCTCCCTTGGGAACATCCAGAGTGCGAGTGGCGTGCTTTCCGCCATCATCTTATATATCCTCGGCAGGACTTCAAAGCCGCAGCACAGGATCTATATTTTTTCTGCCGGACTGGTCATTTTCTTTATTGGTACGCTCGTCAATGGGTTGCTGTTTTCAGCTTCGGGGGTGATCGTGTTTGTGATCTGCAAGGTCATGTTTCAGCCGCTGCACGATATTGCCTATTTCCCCATCCAGATGAAGCTGATCGACGTTCTTTCTGCCAAAGTGCACCGGAACCAGTTCGCATATATTTTCAACCATGAATTTGGATTATATATCGGGAGATTTTTAGGCCTTGGGCTCTTTATTTTCCTCATTATCTACGTGTCGGAATCTTTTGCGCTGAAATATTCACTGATCATTATTGCGTTCATTCAATTGTTGAGCATTCCTGTTGCCAGGAGGGTCATCAGCAAGACAACTAAATTTCAGCTGGCAGACAGCGACATGCCGTTAAAGGTTACAAAAATTTAATCAGGCAATAATGAAAAAAATCATCCAGATAGGAATTCTAACAGCCGCGCTCCTGGTCTCATCCTGCAGTTTTAATGGGAAAGAGGTCCGGCAGAGCAGCCTCCAAAAGGTAAGTGAGATGCCCTCCATTCCGGCACCGTATAAGCTGCTTGATTGGAGTGACAAGGCCAGGAATTTCGATAAGATAGTCTTCGATCACCAACCCGGGGACCAGGGAGATTCATTTATATGGCTTGACAGTTCAGGAAGGAATTTCCCGCAAACCACCTTTGGGATATTCACGGTCATCGGGGACATCCGCCAGGGTCCGGAGAATAACAACGGTGAATTTCATGAAGCCATCAATTCACTCGGTGCGTTGCTAAGCTCCGGCCTGATGGGGATCGATAAAACAAACCAGCAAGGGTATAACTATGTGAAAATGGTTCAGAATTATTTCAACCGCGACAATGGATGGAACATCATGATGAACAATACATCGGCCGAAGTAGCATTGCTTGGCGGGGGATACGGACGTGACTGGTGGTACGATGTCTTTCCCAACGTATTGTATTTTGCTGTTTCTGACCTCTACCCGGAAGTAGAGCGTGCAGACAGCATCCAGCGGGTGATTGCCGATCAGTTTTACCTGGCGGATTCCACGCTGGATGGGAACTACGATTACTCCTATTTCGACTACTCCCTGATGGAGGGGAAAAGGAACAATATCACCTACCAGCAGGATGCTGCGGCAGGCCATGCCTGGGTACTCTATTCTGCCTACCAGGAGTTCGGGGATGACAGGTATCTCAGGGGAGCCAGGTCTGCACTCGACGCCCTCTACAGTCAGTCTGAAAGCCGTTTCTACGAAGTGCTCATGCCCTTCGGGGCCTATACGGCAGCGAGGCTGAATGCTGAACAGGGAACGAGCTATGATGTTGCCACCATCCTGAACTGGACGTTTGATGGCTGCACGAACCAAGACGGGCGAACCGGCTGGGGAATTATCAACGACCACTGGGGCGGTTATGACGTCAGTGGCATCCAGGGGAACATTCTCCAGGAGGGAGGCTACGGTTTTTTGATGAATACTTTTGATATGGCATGGCCCCTGGTGCCTATGGTTCGGTATGCACCCCAGTTTGCTGATGCAATTGGCAAATGGATGCTGAATGCAGCCAATGCTGCACGGCTCTATTATCCCTATGAAATCCCTGACAGGAACCAGTGGCTCCCCGACCGGAAAGCCATCACCCGCAATGTAATTGCATACGAGGGACTGAAGAAAACCGATGCCTATGGCAGGGAAGACCTGGAAGGGATTTCACCTGTGGCACTGGGTGATGGTCCGAACTGGGTGATCGGACAGCCTGCGATATCCATGTTCAGTATCTATGGTTCGGCACATGTCGGGATTTTCGGATCCATCATCAGGGAAACCAATGTTGAGAAGATCCTGCAGCTGAATTGCCTTGCAACGGATTTCTACAGGAATCCTGCCTTTCCAACCTACCTCTATTACAATCCCTATGATGAAGATAAGCGGATTGAATATTACAATGGAAAGGAAAATGTCGAACTCTATGATGCGCTTACCCATGAGATCGTCTCAGCGGTAATGCCCGGCAAACTTGAATTCACCCTTCCGGCAAACCGGTGCATGCTGATTGTAGTGATACCGTCTGACAGTGAAATTGTAAAAGAGGGAACCAGACGCCTGGTCAACAATGTCATCATCTCTTATCAATAAAGGCAAACGTAAACAACGTGTTATGATAACATCTAAAACATCCATCTAATGAATCTGAGCAGCAAATGTGTATTCATCCTTTTCCTGGGGTTCATAATCTTCCCTGCGAATAGCATGGCCCAGGGCCAGGAAATCGCGGGAAAGGTTACAGATCAGACTGGTGAAGAACTGATTGGTGTCACTATAATGATCAAAGGAACCTCGCAGGGCACCATCACTTCCTTTACCGGCGAATTCACGCTAACCATCCCAGAGGGAATCCAATCCCCTGTCCTTGCTTTATCTTCCATTGGCTATCAGAAACTGGAGGTCCCGGTGGGAACCACAACCTATTTTGACATTCAGATGACCGAGGACCTGAAACAACTCGAGGAGGTCGTTGTAACGGGGTACTCTTCTGTCAGGAAAAGCAATATCACGGGTGCCATATCGACTGTTGAAGCTGCAGAATTGTCAAAATTGCCTGTTGTGGGGATCGACCGTGCCCTGGCCGGTAAAATATCCGGCGTGAGAGTGAACCAGGCCACGGGAGCACCGGGAGATGATGTATCCATCAGGATCAGGGGGGTAGGTACGATCGGGAACAATGATCCGCTTTATGTGATCGACGGCATACCTACCAAAGGCGCCCTGAATATTATTTCTCCTGCCGATATAGCATCCATCGCGATTCTGAAAGATGCTTCATCTGCGGCAATCTATGGCTCCCGTTCGGCAAATGGCGTCGTCGTGATTACCACCAAAAAAGGGACGGCAGGAAAGCAAACAGTCAACTACAATGGGTACTATGGACTGCAACAGCACGGCAGACTCACGCCCATGGTAAATACGGCTGACTACATAGCGATCTACAACGAAGCTGCCATCGCAGATTCCAGGGATGTAATTACTCCTGAAATCGCTGCAACTTTCGACGATGTCAACCACCTGGAATCCATTTTCCAGATCGCCCCGATTCAGAGTCACCAGCTGAGCATCTCCGGTGGCAGTGAGAAATCACAATACCTGGTCTCCGGGGATTATTTCAACCAGGAGGGCATCATCCTGAACTCTTTCTACAAGCGGTATTCCTTTAAGGCAAATGTAAATACCCAAATAAGTGACAGGGTGCGGATCAATGTCAACACCAACTTTGCACAATCCCTCAGGAACATCATTTCAAATTCGGGCGACGGGGCCTCCAGCGATAAAGGAAGCGTGGTTCGCTATGCATTTTTCAGGACGCCCGGTGTATCGATCTATAAAGACAATGGCGATTACGTTGATCTGCCTCCGAATCCAAAGTTCCTGGGCGACGGATACAACCCTGTCGGACTGGCAAATCATTTCGATGACAAGGCCCGCACGTATAATTCACTTAACAATGCGCTGCTGGAAATCGATATTGTGGATAATCTTGTTTTCAGATCCAATACCGGGCTCAACCTGAACATTTACGACAATAAAACATTCTACGAAGAATGGGGCGACAGGGGGATCGATGCGCCTGGCAGCGCGGTCAATTCAACCGCGATAAACACAGCTTTCACTGCGAACAATGTGCTGGAGTACGACCATACCTTTAATGACCTCCATTACATGCGTCTCCTGGTGGGCTCCGAAATCATCAAAAACACGACAACAAACCATGGAGGAAGCAGGCAAAACTATCCCCAGCAATCTGCAAACTTCCGTTACCTGGATGCAGGAATTGGAGAGGAGAGAAGCTTTGGAAGTGAATGGGGATGGGTGCTGAACTCCTATTTTGCGAACCTGGAATACATTTTCAACAATAAAATTCTTACCACCTTAACGATACGCCGGGATGGCTCATCGAGATTCTCGCCACAAAACCGCTATGGCATCTTCTATTCAGGATCCGCAGCCTGGCGATTGGAAAAAGAGGCCTTTATGGCCGGTTTTGTCAAAAAAGCCAATATCGGCATGCTGAAGATAAGAACTTCCTACGGTAAGCTGGGGAACCAGGAGATTGGCGATTATCCATGGGCAACGATCATTAGCGGTGGGTACGATTATCCATTCGGCGGTCAGGCGCAACGCCTGGAAAACGGGTATACCATCAGTGCACAGGGCAACGACGAGGTGAAATGGGAAACAACGGATCAGTTCGATGTCGGCCTTGACTTAAGAATGTTCAAGAACAAATTGATTTTCAATGCTGACTATTTCTATAAAGTAACCAGCGACATGCTCATTCCATACCCGGCTCCCGCAATCGGCGGCTCGGCATCCTATCCCTGGGTAAATGCAGGGAGTGTCGAAAACAAGGGGTTTGAGCTGGAACTTGGCTACCAGAACCGTTCAGAAAACTTCAGCTATGAGGTATACGGGAACTTTGCCAAAGTCAGAAACGAAGTGCTCTCTCTCAGTGGTGAAGATGCAAAACCGATTATCGGCGGCGAAGTGGATAACAATACATTCGTTACCGTAACAGGTGTCGGCCAGCCCATTGGAACTTTTTATGTCTACCAGATGGAAGGCATCTTCCAGACGCCCACCGAGATACTTACACATGCATACCAGGGTCCGAATATCAAACCGGGCGATGTGAAATATGAAGATATCAGTGGTCCTGATGGCGTCCCCGATGGTACAATTGACGCTTATGACAGGGTGTATGCAGGAAGTGCCATCCCGGATTTTACTTACGGGTTCACAGTCAATCTCGAATACCGGAACTTCGACTTCTCAGCTTTCATCCAGGGGGTATACGGGAACAAGGTCTATATGCAAATCAATAAGGACATTGAAGGATTCTACAGGGCATTTCCTGTGACACAACGTTTTTATGATAACCGCTGGACACCTGAAAATCCGGGCAATGAATTTCCACGTGCCGCATGGGGAGGAGCCACGAACAATAACCGGCCTTCGACCCGGTTTATCGAAGACGGCTCTTATGTAAGACTTAAGAACCTGCAACTCGGCTACACCCTTCCTATAGGCCTGAGCGAAAAAATAGGCATCCAGCGGTTGCGCATTTATGTAAGCGCACAGAATTTGTTCACCTACACCAAATTTTCCGGCCTGGATCCTGAAATGCAAACCAGTGAAAACGCTGCAGGAGAAGGGGACAGGGCCGTAGGCATCGACTGGGGGACGTATCCGAATTCCAAAACCTACCTGGCAGGTCTGAACCTGAATTTCTGAAATGTGCATTGATTAAAAAGTACCAATATGAAAACACTGATCGTTAAGACATTCATCATCATATCCCTGGCTGCCCTTTGTGTTTCCTGTGAGGACCTTTTAAACACGGAGCTGAAAGGAAGTTATACGACCGAAACATTTTTTGTATCCAGTGAAAATGCGGTCCTGGCTGTAAATGCTGCATACCGTCCGCTTTCATTTGCCACGGATGGTGCCGTAATCTGGGTCGTCGGAGACACCCGGTCAGATGACGCGGTCAAAGGCGGAGATGCCGGTGATATGGCCGACGCTGCTGATATTGACAATTTTGTTGAAAACACCAATAATGGCGTGGTCGCCACACTGTGGGCCAACTATTACGACGGGATCACCCGGTGCAACTATGCCATCGAGAATATTGCTGAAATGGACGCCGGCATAATTAATGAGGAGCTGCAGGACCGGCTTATCGCTGAAGCAAAATTCCTGCGAGCCTGGTATTATTTCTACCTGGTGAACATCTATGGTGATGTGCCTCTGTTGCTGGAGCCCAAAATAACCAGTGAGCTGCAAATTGGTCCGTCAACGGTGAGCGAGATCTATGCGCAAATTGAGAAAGATTGCGAGGATGCGCAGGAAGTGTTGCCGGAGTTTTACCCCACGGCCGAGGTGGGAAGGGCAACAAAGGGAGCTGCGATTGCGCTCCTGGCCAAAAGTTACCTGTACCAGGGAAAATGGAAAGATGCACATGAAACAGCGGTGCTTCTTACCACTGCGCCTTATACCTACGCACTGATGCCAAATTATCAGCACAATTTCAATGTTGCCTTCGAGAACAACGCCGAGTCGGTTTTCGAGGTTCAGCACCTGAGCAGGCAAAATCCAAATTCCGGAAATCTTCTGAACCAGGCATTTGCTGCACCCGCTGACTATGGAATGGGCGAGGGGTATTACTTTAACCAGCCTACCCAGGATTTTGTCGATGCATTTGAGACCGTAAATATCGCGGGAACAGATTATGCCGATCCAAGGCTCGACTATTCATTGGGTCGTGAGAATGCCCAGCTGCCATGGATAGACGAGTCAATTACCTACAGCAGCGACTGGTCAGAAACGGGATACCTTGCGAAAAAACAACTGCAGCCTATTTCGGAAATTCCGGGCAATATTAAAGGGGATGGCGACCTGAATTATACAGCCATCCGGTATGCAGATGTGCTGCTCTGGATTGCAGAGGCGTATAACGAAGACGGAAATCCGTCACAGGCACTGTTCTACCTGAACCAGGTAAGGCAGAGAGCCAGGGAATGCTTCGAAACAGACCCGGACTTATCAAACTACCCGGATATTCCTGCAGGTTTATTAGCGGATATCTCTGTCACCGACCAGTCTTCACTCAGGGAAATCATACGTCACGAACGCCGCACCGAACTTGGCCTTGAATTCCACCGGTATTTCGACATTATGCGATACGGAGAACAATACGCAAATGCTGTTTTTGCAGAGGTTGAATTCTTTAACTACCAGGAGCACAGGTATCTTCCCTATCCCCAGAGAGAGCTGGATACAAATTATGAATTGCGAAATTATAAGAACTAAATATTTTAAATACACATGATTCCTTAATTATTAATGAAAAACTGAAAAGATGAAAAATTTAATCAAGCTTTCGGTTGCTGCAATGTTTATTGTATCAGCCATTTTTACAAGTTGCGAAAAGGATCCTGATCCCGAACCAACGAATGTTGACAAAACTGAATTACAGGCACTCTATGATGATGCCCTTGCACTGCATGATGGAGCCGTGGAAGGAACCAACGCGGGACAGTACGCGGCGGGTTCAAAAGCTGAATTCAAAACAGTTATTGATGCAGCCCTTACTGTGCTTGAAGACCTCTACACAACTGAAGCTACCGTAGCAGCCATGGAAACCCAGTTGACAACTGCTATGGAGACGTTCATGAGCAAGAGGATACAACCGGTAAGTACCGATTACCTGGTTGCACAATGGCTGTTCAATGGCGATGCGACCGACAATTCAGGAAATGGTCACGATGGTGAACTAAAGTCGGGCCATGAGAATTTCTATACCGGGGGTACTGCTGTATTGCCGGTATTGGCTGCCGACAGGTTTGGAACTGCAAACATGGCATACTATTTTGATAAAGGTGCAAATATTGAAGTTCCTTACAGCAATCAGCTTAATCCTGACAAAGAACTGAGTATCAGTGTCTGGATTAAAATGGAAAGCCAGGATAACAATGATTACATCATTTCTCTCGATCGTTGGATTGGCTATAAATTGAACCTCCAGTCGGAAGACAAACTCTATTATACCATCAGGAAGCAAACCGCACCCGATACCTGGGAATTTGTTTGTGACGACGACAGTAATCCATATACAGTGAATGAAAATGTGTGGACACATGTTATTGTTTCCTATGGTGCTGCAGGTGTAATCAAATTCTTCGCCGATGGTGAGAAAGTAAGGGAGATCACTGACAGGGGTGTCACTGGTGACTTAATGACAGTAACCAAGAACCTTTGTATTGGTCAGCAACTTCCAACTACAGATTACATGACGGAGGAAGCCGGGGCAACCGACGGATTCTTTAAAGGAACGATGGATGACCTGCGCTTGTACAACAAGGCCCTGACAGATGCAGAAGCACTTTCATTGTATACCCTTGAAAATGCAGAAGCCCAATAGCCAGTAGCTGAATAGATAAAGGGAAGGGATCCAACTGTGATCCCTTCCTTTATTTTTTTCGTTTGCGCGCGCTTTTTCCGAACAACTTTTAATTTACATCAATGACCAAAGGTGCACTGTTCCTGGTGATCATTTTATCTGGCTGCTTTTCCATGTATTCTCAAAGCATCAGCTTGCTGTTATCAGGCAATGAAGAAGTGGGTTATTCAGTTGCGATTGCTTATGGCAACCGGGAAGTGGCTACCAATGATGTACATGGTGAATTCAACCTGGTGATTGAGAACGCGGACCGCAGTACCAGGGATACGATTCATCACTGGAAAGCATCCGTGGCGAGGGAATACAGTGATGGAATAATCCTTTCAGGGCAGGTGTACCTGGCGAACCTGATGACCCTCATTTCCATCGAGGTGGACTATGCAATTGTAAATGATCATGTAATAAAGAAAGAGATCAGCCTGGAGCAAAACAATATTCCACTGTTGTTTTACCAGCTAGAAAACAAACTAAGCCCCTCTGATCATGATGTTTCATACTGGAGTTTTGACCACCTGGATCACCAGGGAGGCTCTATTCGTGAAATCTATCCAGCCGCGGGTTTTATGCTTGATGATTCCATTGCCGTAGGATTGTTAACCGATGCCGGGTACAAAAACCAGTGGACCCGGAATATACGGAAACGCCCCACCGATCAGCGGACCAGCAATATGGGATTCAAAGCCGTGCAAACCATTGCAGACGTTAACCTGTACCGTATTGCCACCCATGGAGATCGCCTCCGGGATGATCATTTCGTGGCCCTGAACTTTGGTGAACTGTCAGATTATAATGCCGGGGTCCCCACTGTTTTAAACAACAGTTTCCTGGCAGATGCCTTGCCGCACAATGGAGGCGCAATGGCAGATGCTCTCCCGCACAAGGGAGGCGCAATTAAAAGACTTGCAGGAGATGATTTTATTGTTGCAGCTGATCCCCGGCAGCCGGCTGCAAATTCAGGGATAAGGATTCCCTTTAGCAGCCGGGATGGTTTTTACACCATCAGATTCAAATACAGGTCAGAACAGCCATTTAATCTCAGGTTGTTGAAAACGCGTAACCTGGCTGACGAAGTGATTGGCTTCCATTACAAAACGGGCATTCCTGCATCACCGGTTGAATGGCGTAGGTTTGAAGAATCGGCTTTGCTGCAGGGACTGGAGGGCAGTAACGCGCAACTACTGATTGAAGGCAAATCGGATCTTACGATCAATGATTTTGAGATTACAGAGATCACTCCCAAAAAGCTTTCGTACCACCGGATGCCGCTCGGTAAAAAACAGACCAAAACCATGTTTATGTTTGCCACGAAGTCACGGGATGTAAGAGACATCCGGCTGGCCAGCCAGGTCCGTCTCGCAGAAGGGCTGGGGTTCGAAGGTACGGATGTCGAGAAGGTATTGCTTGCCGATTTCATGATGCTCACCTGGATCACCGGTCCGCTGGACTTCAGTCCGCACAACGTACCAAGCATCAACTACGCCCCCGATATGTACAACAGGGATGCATTCTGGAGCGTGGTATCTGTGAAGGATAAAAAATTAAATGAATCGATCTGGGAAAAGTGGGGAGGGACACAGGATCACCTGGGTGCCATTGGCACGATCATCACACCTTACATGGGGAGTATTGAGAAGAAGGGGAACGAGGCTACATGCGAGTGGATCTGGTGGGGACTGCTCAACAAGCGAAGGTTCAACTCATCGCTGGATACCCTGCGTTTGAGAAAGGCGGTGGCGTATTGCATTGAGGAATTTGATCCCGACAGGGATGGCATTGTCAGTTCCCAGTTTTCGTTGAGTCAGAACGATGTGGTATACTACGAACAGAAAACATCGGGCCTGGCGGTGAACCAGGGTGTGTATGCAGTCACCCTGATGGCGGCTAAAGAGCTGGGTTTCGACATTGCGCAGGAATACATTGATAAAACGGTACAGGAATACAGGAATTTTTACGATGAGCAGCGCGGGTACATCATTTCCGACAAAGATTTTCCCTACGTAGTCTCCTTTACCGACCTGATGCCCGAGTTTGTGTCGTGGTGGTTGTGGGACAAGCCGCTGCTTGATTCCGCCATGGTGATCAACACGCTCAACAAATTCCCGGTAATCAACGATTGTTCCCCGATCATCTGCCACGTGGCGGACACCTTTTTCACGGAAGAAAACAAACCCTTCTTACCGGAACAGATGTGGCCCAGGGGACAATACTACAACGGGGGAAGCTGGATGCGAAACGAGATCTGTGCGTACGTGGTTGGGAAGAAGCACGGATGGGCGCCTGCAGATGAACGTATTGAAAAAAGGATGCTGGCTGAAATCAACCTGAACTACGATGAACCCTTCAGTCATGAGATCATCCCCATGGATCTTTCACAGCCGGGTTGCTGGTGGCCATCGGCAAGGGCATTCAGCTGGAATGTTTTTACACACATTGCCCTTGAAGTGGGGGGGATGCGGGATCCTTGATATTAAAAATTTTGTCAGCGCACGTTCGGTCGTACGTTGCTTTTTTCATAATCGTTCTTTTCATAATCGTTCTTTTCATAGTAGTTTCTTTTCATAGTAGTTTTTTTGGAGTAGTTTTTTTTCATGGAGGGTGTCTCAATACAGTTGTTGAGGCACCCTTGGTTTTCAGCCACCTGAATATCTACGAGTATTGCATCGATGTGGTCTGCAAACTCCCCGGATTCCCTCCAGTGAACAAAGTCAAAAAAAAGGGATGCTTATCTTGCCGCGCAGTTAACCTATCGTTTTTTCTCGATCAACCAGATTTTTTCTGTATTTTTATTCACCAGGCAAAAGCAAAAACGATGCAAATATGAATCCGCCATTGTGACAACTACACCTGAACACGATGAACGAATAGCAAAAATGACATTTGCATCTGTCCCAACTTGAGGTCACAATTTGTGATGCGTTTTTTTTTGGTATATTCAAGTTTTCTTTGTTCTGAAACCGCAATGTTTACAAACAATAATAAATACTACTATTATGACCCAGTCCAGAAGATCTTTTATTAAAAAAACTGCAGGAATAAGTTCTGCAGCCATTATTGCT
Organism: Bacteroidales bacterium; assembly: GCA_029210585.1. Lineage (GTDB taxonomy): Bacteria > Bacteroidota > Bacteroidia > Bacteroidales > M55B112. The sequence goes on along the minus strand of JARGFP010000031.1, from coordinate 17,318 downwards.
CCGACAATCGTAAATTCTAAGGTATTTGGAGCAAATGACCGTATCAATGCTGCCGTCCTGGGTTTAAATGGCAGGGGAAATAGTCATGTTAGTTCTTTAATGAACCAGAAAAACGTTGAAGTTACCACTTTGTGTGATCCTGATTTGAATATTTTGAACACGCGGCAGCAGGAATTCAAAGAAAAATATGGCCATAGCGTTTCACTGGAGCAGGATTTGAGACGCGTAATGGATAATAAGGATATTGACGTTGTGAGCATTGCCAGCCCAAACCACTGGCATGCACTTTCAGTGATCTGGGCTTGCCAGGCAGGAAAGGATGTGTATGTTGAGAAACCCGGATCACATAATATTTGGGAGGGCAGGAAAATGGTTGAAGCTGCCCATAAATATGACCGTATTGTTCAGCATGGCGTTCAGCTTCGCAGCTCTCCTGCAGTGAATGAAGCAATTAAGCTGTTGAGGGAGGGGTATATCGGCAGGGTGTATATGGCACGCGGACTGGTATTCCGCTGGAGAGGGGATATAGGCGACCAGGGCTTTTCACCTGTGCCCGACGGACTGGATTATGATTTATGGACGGGACCCGCACCCAAGCGACCTTTTACACGTAACCTTGTGCATTATAACTGGCACTGGCACTGGGACTATGGAAATGGTGATGTGGGCAACCAGGGAATCCATGAAACTGATTTGTGTATGTGGGGTCTGGATGTCGGACTGCCAACCAAAATTACCTCAATGGGGGGTAAATTCCTGTGGGACGATAGTAAAGAGGTTCCGGAAGTATTAACTTCTGTCTATAATTATCCCGACGAAGACAAAATTATTCAATTTGAAGTCAGACCCTGGTGTACCAACACTGAACAGGGAGTTACTGTAGGAAATATTTTTTACGGCGACAAGGGGATCCTTGTAGTTGATGGTTATAATAGTTTTAAAACGTATATGGGGCAGAACCGTGAACCCGGATTGTCAGGCGATGATGGAGCAGCTGAAGCATCAGGGATGGATCGGGGTGCAAGTGGGACTGACGGGCACTTTGCCAATTTTATTGATGCAGTTCGCAAGCATGATGCTAGCATCCTTAACGGACCTGTTGAAACTGCACATCTCTCGTCGGGTTTGGCTCATCTTGGGAATATCGCTTACAGGTTAGGGAAAGTATTAACCTTCAACCCACAAGCAGAGAAGTTTGTAAATGATCCGGAAGCGGATGAGATGCTGACCAGGAATTATCGGAAGGGTTATGTTGTGCCGGAAAGAGTATAGATTGTGGCTGTCCATAAAGTAAATTAACAGCTTAAACAGAGATTCATAGAGATGAAAAAATTATTAATTCTTTTAACCGGCAGCATGTTGTTCTTTTACCAATGCACCTCGCAGCCTACGGTTGAATTGTTAGTGAATGAACAAGAGAAAAAGGTTGACGTGTTGATCGACGGTCAGCTTTTTACTTCATACATCTATCCCGTCAACATCAAAAAACCTGTCTTATGGCCTGTGATGTCTGAGGAGGGAAATATGCTTACACGTAGTTTTCCCCTCGCTATGAAAGAGGGTGACCGGACGGACCATCCGCATCATGTGGGCGTATGGCTTAACTATGGTGATGTGAACGGATTGGATTTCTGGAATAACTCTGAAGCGATTCCGGAAGAAGACAGGCACCGCTACGGTACAATTTATCATCAGTCCATAGAAAAAGCTGAGCACGGAAAAGGAAGCGCTGTTTTAGAGACAACCGCAGTGTGGAAAGGTCCGGATGGCAAGCCCCTTTTAAATGAAAGAAGCAGGTTTGCGTTTATTGCAAAAGAGCAATATAGAATTATCGATCGCACCACCAGTTTAAAAGCAGTTATCAATGAAGTAAAGTTTACCGATAACAAAGAAGGTATGTTTGCCATTCGGGTAGCGCGGGAATTAGAATTACCTTCTGATCAGCCTACAAAATTAGTTGACTCCCATGGGATAATCACAGAAGTTAAAAACATGGATAACACACTTGTGAAAGGCAATTATCTGAGTGCTGAAGGCATTGAAGGAGAGGAAGTATGGGGTACACGTAGCAGGTGGATGAAACTTTCAGGAGAAATCAATGAAGAAAAGGTTGCGCTGGTGATTATAGACCACCCATCGAATGCAGGCTATCCTACCTATTGGCATGCCAGGGGGTATGGATTATTTGCAGCCAACACTTTGGGGCAGAAGGTATTTTCGAATGGAAAAAACGAATTAAATTTCACTTTAGAAGAGGGAGAGACAGTTACTTTTAAGTACAGACTTGTAGTTGCACATGGGCCTGTTTCAGATGAGGAGATTGACAGACTGGCCGATGACTATGCCGGGAAATAAAACGTGCTTGCAAGAAAACCGGTAATTTAAATTTTTATAAGATGATGGAAAAACATACACGTCGTGGCTTTATACAGAAAAGCCTTTTTGCCGGCCTGGGTATGTCCATGATGGATCCCATTTCAGCGCAATTTTTGTTAAAGAGGTCAAAAATGAAACTGGGCCTGGTTACCTATTTATGGGGGAAAGACTGGGACTTACCTACCTTGATTTCGAATTGCGAAAAAACTGGTTTTATGGGAGTTGAATTGCGCACCCAACATGCCCATGGTGTTGAAACCAACCTGTCGTCTAAAGAACGTACAGAGGTTAAAAAGCGGTTTCAGGATAGTCGGGTGACATGCGTGGGCTATGGGGCAAATTTTGATTATCACCATACAGATAAAGCACTGCTCAGGAAAATTATTGAAGAAACGAAGGCATATACAAAATTGTGTTACGACATAGGTGCCACAGGAATAAAGGTGAAGCCCAATGCTTTTCCGGCAGGAGTATCAAAGGAAAAAACTATAAGTCAAATTGCGGCATCATTGAATGAAGTTGGCAAATTTGGGAAAGATTTTGGACAGGAAATCAGGGTTGAGGTACATGGAGTGGAAACCCAGAAAATACCAAATATGAAGGCTATTTTTGAGCAGGTCACGGAAGATAATGTGAAAATTTGCTGGAACTGTAATGATCAGGATCTCTTACCTCCCGGACTGGAAGCAAATTTTAAATCTGTGCAGAAATGGTTTGGCGATACGGTACACATTCGTGAACTAAATGTCGGAGATTATCCTTACCAGCAACTCATGGATTTATTCAAGGAGATGAATTATAGCGGGTGGATATTGCTCGAAGCAAGAACAGATCCATCCGACAAAATTAAAGCAATGAATGAGCAGCGAGAAATATTCAGAGATATGCTTGGAGCATAACCCATTTTTTGCAGTGCAGTACGACTTCAAGCGACCCAAACCGGGGCAGCCCGCTGCGGTGGACCACGATGGTCCGAATTATAATGGAAGAGTACGGGATCGAAGCGGGGGAGTATAAGTGAAGGAAAGTAGAATTCAGTATACTTAGATTTGAAAGTTATAATATAAGCTGCCAGTTTTTTCGACTACCAATTTATGGCAGTCTTACTGCTATTGAAATAATACCCGAAGAATTCTTTTTGTTTGAGCGCATTATTTAATATATTTGCTATTCGCGAATCGCGAATCGCGAATTAAAGATGTTTATTATGAAGAAGCATAATGGAATGCGACCACAAGACATTGTTGTGTTAATGAAAATAATCGCACAACGCAATAGTGATTGGCGTAATATTGATATTGCAAATGCTATCTATTTAAGCCCATCTGAAGTGTCTGAAGCATTAAACAGATGCAAAATTGCAGGACTTATTGATTCAGGAAAAAGGAAAGTCAGTATTAATTCGTTCTCAGAATTTTTAATTTATGGATTAAAGTATGTATTTCCGGTTGAGCCAGGAGCTACTGTAAAGGGAATTCCTACTGCACATTCTGCATCTCCAATAAAAGAACATATATCAGCAGGTAATGATAATTATGTTTGGGCTTATGCAAGAGGTAGTCATCGAGGACAAGCCATTGAACCACTATTTAAAACTGTACCACAAATAGTGCAAGAGGATAAATTTTTCTATGAACTGCTATCCATTGCAGATACCTTCCGAGTTGGGCGGGTAAGAGAAATAAAGATTGCAATTGATGAATTAAATAAACGATTAAAACATGCCTAGTACAAACATGGTAATGCTACAAACCGTTGCAAACGGGTTGGGGGATCTAAAAGATAAAGTGGTATTTGTTGGGGGAGCAGTTGCTGAACTTTACGCTGATAATCCCGCAGCTTCAGATATTAGAATTACACTTGATGTTGATTGTGTAATTGAATTAAGCTCAAGAACGGCACATGCAAAGTTAGAGGATAGATTAAGAATAAAAGGATTTGCCAATGATACATCAGAAGGAGCTCCTATATGTAGATGGATTTTCAAAGAGATTAAGGTTGATGTAATGCCAACAGATTCGAATGTGCTTGGGTTCACTAATATATGGTATGAAGAAGGAATTGAGAATAAAATTGTTAAAACATTGCCTGATGGGACAGAAATATTTGTGTTTCCACCAACATATTATTTGGCAGCTAAATTCGAAGCCCATAAAAACAGAGGAGGTAAGGATCTGCGCCAAAGTCATGATTTTGAGGACATCATATATATCCTTGACAATTATGCTGATTTATTGGAAAGTATTACTAATTCAAATGCTTCGGTTAAAACCTATTTAAAAGAAGAATGTCAATATCTATTGGATAATACTGACCTTACAGAAGGAGTTGAAAGTGCATTACCTTATGGCGCCGGTCGGGAAAGCACTGTTATTATTATAGAGCTAATTCGAAGTATTTCGAAAATTGATACTTCCCATTATCCGCGGTAGTGCCTCCAGAAGCTGCTTTTCTTACCGTGAACAACTTCAAGCCAGTTTAGAAATTCCTGGTGATTACCCAGATCCTGCCAGTCTTCGATTTTCTCCGACAGTGCATTGAGTTTCCTGAGGTATTTCGCAGCATGAGAGTAGCCTTTATAGAATTTACGGTCAAGAATGGAAAGCATGAGTTCCCTGTAGATTACGTACGCAGAAAGAAACCGCTCTTCTTTTTCCATTGCTTTGGCGATCGGTAAAAGAATTGGATACAAATACCCGTCAAGTTTACCCGTTCCGGCTTTTACCAGGATACAGATATCGGCTTCATCAAACTGCTTTGTATCAATGAGAAACTGGATGTCATTATAATTTGCCTCTTTTTCTTCATCTATGATATAGTATGCTTCATCTTCAATGATCTGTTCGCGTTTGTCCTCCCCGATCACTTCCAGGAGCATGTTGAGTGAATCCAGGCTCCTCCTTGCTCTGAATTTTTTCCATGCTGTTTTTTCCAGTTTTTCCGGATTTCCCAACGCTTTGTAAATTAGCAGCAAAAGATTGTCACGTTTGTCCGCCATATAGATATCACCCTCTGGAATTTTTCCCACCCATTCATTCGCGATCCCCGGTTCCCCGGACGCAAGGTAAACCTCTGCAATATCCAGGATGGCTGCAGCTCCGGGTTGTGGTTGGTACTTCAACGTGGTCCTTTCAAATAGTTGGGGATCGTGCGTTTGCCTTGCCAGTGATAAAATAGCGCGTTGGTAATGGTATTTCTGGTATTCATCTTCTTCTTGCTCTTCCAGCATTTCGAACAGGTGAATGGAATTAAGCGTCTCGTGCAACCCGATCATCTCACACGTTTTCTCGATCAACCCCTCTCTCAGAGAAAAATCATCATCAGAATATAACTTGATAAGCAGATCCAATACCATCTTTTTATCTGCACAGTCTGAGGCATACATTGCAAACATATTCGGTGCAATAACCTTGTAATGTATGCTAATATGGCCACTTGAATCGTCACAGTTGTTGAATACAGCTTTATCGGTTTCATAAAAAGCAGCCAGCAACCCTAACCCTGTTTCAGGATCGGGTTCAGCCGCCTTTATATCGGTGAGTATTGCCTCGATGTGGTCTGCAAACTTCCCGGATTCCCTCCAGTGAATGAAAGCTTTCCTGCGCTTGAGTCCGCTAATCTTTCTTTTGACCTTTTTTATTAACTCCGACTGATCACTGCTGAGTCTTTCCACCACATCAGCAGCAAGATCGTTCTGCCCTGCAAGGCTTATGAGCGCATCTGCCAGTGCCCCGGCACCCTTATCAATCAGCTTTTTTCTTGTGTTATCATCCATGTGTATCCTGGTAAATTTTGCTATGCTGTGTAACGAACAGAATTGTTCGTCTGGCTTATATTAAGAAAAATAGCCCAACAAGCGTCTCCATGGTTCACTTCCGTTATTTATCCTTTCGTTATTTCGCAATTAAGACGATATGATCATCTTTCCTGGGTTGCAAAGATCATTATTTTTTTGGAAACGTCTTTGAAAATAGAGGGCAGGTGAAGGATTGATATTGAAAAGGAGTCTGAGATATTAAGGGTACATTTAATAAAAGGAACTGCTGATTTACTTCAGAGTTGTGATGTTTTAATTGACCAAATCAGGGCGATTGATAATAAAAGGTTAATCAAGAAGATTGGATCATTGCCTGATGATTTGATTCAGAAAGTCAGGGAAAATATTCTGATAGTATTGGACCTTGAATAAAACACGACACAGCAACAGGACCGTTACGCATGAGGTTATTTCTTTTCACCCTGTCTGTATATCCAATTGATCTCCGGTTTTTAAATTCCTACTCGTCTTGCTTCGCTTGTTCCAGCTGTTTGAGATAGTCAAATATCAGAAGAAGTTTTTCGTCGTGTTCCAGGCCTTTTCTTTCAAGCTCCTCTGTTTTGTGATATAATTCATGCTGGGATGAAAGATATTCTCTCATTTTCACAAAAACCTCGATGATTTTTATGCTGACCTGGATGGCTTTTCCGCTTCTCAGAACAATTGCTAACTGAAGAACTCACTGCATTTATCGCATCCAGTCCGTTTATCTGCGGACACAATATCATCGATCATGATAAGGTCTACCTCGAGAAATGGATGGGCCCGGAAAAGCTTAGCGACTTTCAATTCATCGATACGCTGTTCCTCTCTGCACTCCTGTTTCCTGAAAAACCCTACCACAGCCTGGTGAAGGACGATAAGCTGGATCCGGAAAACCTGAACAATCCGTATACGGATGCGACCAAGGCAAGGGACCTGTATTATGACGAGGTGGAGCAATTCCGGCAAACCGACCCGCTGCTGCAACAGATCTACGTCAAACTGCTGGGTGATTCAGCATATTTCAAATCATTTTTTGCGTTCGTACAGCCCAGCGCATCCGGTGTAAGCGCGGAGCAACTGATCCGCACCTATTTCCAGGGCCAATGCTGCGAAAACAAAGCGCTCGCGGCATATGCCAATGAAGATCCGGTGGCCCTGGCCTATACGCTGGCGCTGATCACCTGCAACAGCCGGGAATCTATTACGCCTCCCTGGATTTTGCACCGATTTCCGAATGTAGAACGCTACCTGTTTCAGCTCAGGTCAGACCCATGCCTACCCGGTTGCGCATACTGCAATCAATCGTTCGATGCGGTAAAAGGACTCTGGGAGTTTTTCGGATTTCCATCGTTCAGGGAGTTTGACGGAATACCGCTCCAGGAGCAGGCGGTCGGGGCAGCACGGGATGAGAGGATCCGGGCTGATTGCTATGTGCTGTTTAATGAAGATGACCTTGGGAAGCATTTTATCCTGCTGAACCAGACGAAGATTGATCTCCACGAGATCAGCGAAATATGGAAAGCTGTGAAGACCATGACCAGGGAGCGGGACAGCATATCGAATTCAGCCCTGGAAATAGCTCGGAAGGCCGGATGGAATGACCAAATTGAAACTGCTTGCATGTACCAACATGTTTGCCAGGAACATTGAAGTCCGCATGAAATCAACGGAAATCATTTCCAGGCACAGCGAAAATGGTGTGATCAGGGTTTTCCGGCATCATTCAGGGAACCTGGAGATACCCGTGGTGTACCAGGTAATGCATGCTGAATTATCGGGCACCACCTGCGTGCTGACAAAGACAAATAATGAGGCGCTCCAGGTGTCCGGACTGCTCAAACGGCGGGGGATGCCGGTACGGTTGATCCAGACCAATGACCATTTCAGTTTATTGAAACTCAGGGAAGCAAGATATGTATTTGAACTGTTGGGAGAAGATATTGAACGCCGGACGATTTCCGACGTCCAGTTGGAGGAAGTCAGGCGAAAGGTGCACGACCGCTTTGGCTGCACCATGCCCGCTGAACTGATCGGGAAGGCCATCGAAACATTTCAAAAGCTCCATCCGAAGGTAAAATACCGGTCGGACCTGGAAATATTCATCGGGGAGTCAGCCATGGAAGATTTCATCGAATCAGGCAGCGATACCATCCTTGTCTCCACGATGCACAAATCGAAAGGAAGGGAATTTGACAACGTATTTTTGATGCTGGACCATTTAAAACCTTCAGCAACTCGGTTATGCACCGGCCTCTGCGAAAGTCGCCTTCCTGGTATACCGGTACTATGAAGACAAAGACAAGGAAGTGCTGGTGGTATTGCCTGAGGTTACATTTTTTAAGGAGCAGTAAACGCAAAAATAATTTCGCAAATGTTTCGAAAACAGCATGAAACATAAGGTCTATATCTTCAGCGAAAAATCATTGCGAAACCTAGACCTGGAGAAATACAAGTGAAATTGATTTTTTTTCTTACTTTTATTCAGCAAGACATACAGATGAATTTGATTCCGGATCATTCGCGAATCCACAGCCAGATTTTTTGAGGGTAACAGCAATAGGTTTTGCAGACAAAACATCGGTCAAACAGTGTCAGTAAGCATAACAAACCAATTCATATAAAATATAAAAACCTTAGGTGCTCATATTATTTCTTAGCAAAAATAAACACCTAACTATGAGCCAGAATAATAGTCCTTATTTAAATGTGTTATGGGCAAGTTCACGAAACGACTCGACATTATGACACAAATTTGAACCACCAACTTTTGACTCGTAATGATGTATCAACTGACATACAATTAAAGAACTTAAAGAAGTGGAGACCAGAAACCACTTAAAAAACGGGGCGACACTAAAAAGCCAAATGAGTAGGGAAAATTAAAAAATGAAGAAATGAAAAAGATTCTCTTTATTTTGTTGTTTACTTTCTTGGTTTGTTGTTCAGTACATGCACAATGGTATCCTAGTGGCTATAATGAAACCATGGGAGTGCATGACTTATATTTCCTGAATGGAAAAACTGGCTTCGCGGTAGGCTTTCATCAAGTATATAAAACGATTGATGCTGGAGACACTTGGTCTGAAATCGCTGACAATATTTTTATAAACGGTCCAAATTGTATTTGGTTTTTCAATGAAGCAACAGGTATTATAGTTGGGGAATCAGGAGGGGAACCGCAGGTAGGTAAAACAATCAATGGAGGACTTAGCTGGACAGTAACAACATTGCCAACAGGTATGGGTTTCTATTCGCCAAACCAGATACTTTTTACCGATAACAATACAGGATATATCGCTTGCCGAAGCGGCAAAATTTATAAAACTGTAAATCAAGGGAGCAATTGGACTGAACTGACAACAGGAACAACAGATGATATTACTTCAATTCATTTTCCTTCTGCTACAGTAGGTTATGCAACACTAATGTATTCTGATAAATTATTAAAAACAATTAACGGTGGTACTTCTTGGTCACAAATTAACATAGACCAACTTCGAGAAGTAAATCATGTTTATTTCACTGATATCAATACTGGTTATCTAGCTTGCGGAAAATCCACGATATTAAAAACTTCTGACGGTGGAAACAGTTGGACTTCTTTCAGTTTCGGAACAAACGATATGTTTCATACCATGGAGTTCACTTCTGCCCAAAAAGGTTATACGGCCGGTTCCGCTGGTACAATTGCCCAAACCACTGATGCCGGAACTACATGGACCACAATTTTTAGCGGATTGGGATCTACAAACAATTTGTTGTATAGTATGGATTTTCCAAATGCCGATACGGGTTATGTTGCAACTTTAACTAGCGGTATCATACTCAGAACAACTAATGGTGGTGGAATTAATTCGGTTGGTGGAATTAAAGAAAAATTTGACTTAAATATATATCCTAATCCTGCAAGTGATGTATTATACATAACTGCAACTAACGCTATATACGAATTAACTTATTATATCACAGACCAATTAGGCAGGGTAGTTTTATCTGGGAATCTGACAGAAAAGACAATACAAATTGACATCAATCAATTAACAGTTGGTGTTTATTTGTTTCAAATTGGTGAGCAGAAAAAGAAATTTTTGAAAGTGAAAAATAACTAACCAGCCCATAACACGCGATCATAAAACGTTGGGGTCGAGGTGTTTATTCGAGCTTTTGTTCTCGCATCAAGGTTTGTTGTACCTTGATAGTGAAGTAACCCCGAAATAATAATATATTAAATATCGTTAGGAAACACTAGCAAATTGTCTTGCATTTTGCCAATTCCTACCGAAGGGATCAAGCTGGACCGAAAGAAATTCATCTCTGTATTTACTGGCATTGACCTTATTAAATTCGCTTTTCAGGAAAGTCTTTATCTCTAGCCTGGAATCCTTAATCTCATCTACCAATGTATTTCGATTATCGAGGACAAATATGATATCTTCAAAGTCATGACTGGTTCTATAATCTTTTCCCCTGTCATTAAAGGCTTCAAATTTAGTTGCCAGGTAACAGGCTCAATACTGGTCAGATCTATATCATAGGTTTCTCGCAACTCCAGGTCCGGAGTACTATCGGCATATAGGGCCGCAACTGCTCCACCAACAAAAACCATCTGATCCTTTAGATTGCCTAAGGCTTTTGCCACCTGGGAGATGGCCACTATAGTAATAGCCTTATCCCTCATGCAGAATTCTTTGTTTTGATTTGCTGATGGCAAACTCTTTTTCCCTGGCTTTCCCAACACGCAGCGCATCAACTAGTGCAAGCATTTCATACAGCCTGGTATCAAGTTTAACTGCATCCACAACAGAAGGGTATAGCGGTATAATACTGTGACCCCGTGCCTGCCCTTTTGCAGATGGCCACACATAAGCCTCCTCACTTGTTACCATCTCTTTCAGGGGAGCTGCAGAATGAGATGTTGGAACTCCCCTGACCATTGGTCCGGGTTTCACAGGAAAAACATACCGTATCCCAAACTGGAGGAATTCCATGAATGCAAGGGCCATCACAGATTTTCCGTCTGCATGCAGTAGATCCGCGTATTTCGACCGTGCTATGGACGCACTTATTTCCGATTGGCTGATAAACAGTTCATCGGCTAATGTTAGCTGTGACCAGGGTTTGTCCTTACGGTTGATTATCTTCAATAGCACAAGGACATCCTGTGGTCTCATGATTTGTTTTTGTGCATTCATAATTCTATTATTGCATATCGCGATATGCAACGATGTATTACAATTTCATCTGGGGGTATTGTTACAATTGGTCCAAAGAAGAATGCTTTTATCGATTTAAGTCTGGCTTATTCAAATTTCAGTATGAACTTTGGAATATTCGATAAAGTCTCAGCAAATATTGGAATAGGCATTAAAATAAAGTGAAGGAATATGAAACCCGAACTGTTTTGACCCGGCAGGAAAGACTTAATTACTGTAAAAATTGCACACACAGGGAGTTTGATTTTCACCGTGGAATTCTCTGTGGCATCACGCACCAGGAGGCTGATTTTGAATCAGTATGTCTGCATTAACTGGTTGATGCGCAGAACAAAAGTCTGCAAAACTTCAGGAACTCCCAAAACGAAGCACTTCGAAATGAACTTCAGGAGAAAAAAGCGCTGAAACGCGGCAAGCGGGAAGAGAGACAGGAACGAAAGATACGTTAAAAAAAATACCCGGATAAAATCCGATGGAGTGATATCCACCTGCTTGCCGGGATCGGATTGATCACCCTGGCTATTATAAGGGTAATCGGGTACAGCGATTATACTTTTTCAACACGGCTGACAAACACTGTTTCAGTGTATTCAGTGATCATGCTTTCAGCTGCTTCTGCGCTGTTGCTCAGGAAAAAAACACATTGGAGATTCAAGGTGTTCGGGGATATGAAATTCAAATTGTTGTACGCAGTCACCATAACCATCCTGCTTGTGGTATACTACCTGGTATTCCAGGTCGCAAAGATTCAATTTCAGTTGCTATCAACTATTGCGATTTTTTTCTACATTTTTATTGTTGCCCTGCTTTCGGTGGCTTTTGTGATCCCCCTGAACCTGCTGTTCAGAAAAATCTTCAAATACGATGACAAAGCTGAATAAGATCCTCATCATTACAGGGGCCATATTGCTCACTGTCATTGCGGTGCTTGAAAACGGACTCTTCAGGAAGGGAGGAAACATATACTGGAAACCGGACCTGGAGCTGATGTCCGGTCATTTCACCGGCTATACCAACCTGTTTTCAGATTACGGCGGTGCCATCGCGAGCAATATTGAATACGAAATCGGGGGATCAACATTCGATTCTGTCAGCATACACGCACTGATGTACCCGGAATACTCGTGGCTGCGCCGGTCATTGCGGAACTCGGAGGAGGCCCTCAGGCACGAACACTACCATTTCCATATCACGGAGATATTCGCCCGAAAGTTCAGAATGCTTTTACGCAACATGGAAAGCCAGGACTTCGATAAAAAGGTGCTCAGGAAGCAATACCGGGGCATGATCGCTGCACTGGATGTAATGCAGGACAAATATGATGATGATTGTGATCACGGGCTTCTCAGGGAAAGGCAGAAGGACTGGGAGTATATGGTTGACAGTATGATGACAGCCCTGAACTACTATGGCGGGGATCAGCCTGAGTGGGGGGAGTGCAGCAACAAAGATGCCTGTTGTTTCAGAAAACTTGAATTTGATGCATACTATCGCATCAGGGGCAGGCATGGCATCATCTATGATCCGGACTACAGGGGAAGAAATGCGACAGGTGTGTATCTTAACCTGGAAGGCAGCCAGGTGACGACAAAAGACGGACACTGCGTAACCACCCGCAGGTATGATCATAATGACAATGTCGTTGAGCATGCCAACTACAATAACGACAACCAGTTGATCAACAACGCAGATGGTATTGCCATCACTCTGTATGCGTATGATGAAATGAACAACCTTGTGCGGGTATCGTATTACGACAGTGATCACCGGCTGACAGAAGATCAATACGGTGTGGCCAGTTACCATGTAACTTTTGACCGCAATGGATTTATCCTCATGGAGTATTACAGGGACAAGCAAGACAGGGTTTTGATTGACCAGGAAGGGAATGCCTATTACTATCGATCGTATGACGATTACGGTAACCTTACCGATGTCTGGTTTTATGGTACGAACAAGAATTTGATCATTGATGAAAACGACTTTGGAAGATTGCGGCATAATTATGACAATCATTCCAGGCTGGTCGAGTCGGGAAACTACGATGCTTATGACCAATTGTACAATGACCTGGAGGGCCTCTGTAGAAAAGTATTTCGATATGATGACCGGGACCGGGTAATTGAAAAAGATTTGTATGCAGTTGACTCAACTGGGTCGGTACAATTCAGTAAAACAGTCAGGTTCTCTTATACTGAACATGACAGGATCGCCATCGAGACTTACCATAACCAGGTCGGGGACCTTCTGCCGGATCCGTCCGGTATTTGTAAGATAGTATACACTTACGATGAAGCCGGTAACCTGGTAGAGACCCGTCATTATGATCAGGATGACCGGCTTCAGCCGGTGTTTGCTGAAGTGGTTGGAATCCGGTACATGTATACTGATGGTATGGTTACCGGGACTGAATATTTTGACCGGAACGGACGCCTGGCTGAGAATGAAGAAGGTATTGCCAGGGAAGTGAACATATTCGATCATCGGCGACTGCGCACAGAGGCCAGGTATTACAATGCAGATCATCAGCCCACGACATTTGACAAAAACGCTGAGATCATCAGGTGGACTTATAACCAGGCGGGACACATCACAGGGGAACATTACTTCAATGCTGAGGGTCATCCGAAAGCAGCGGTCGGCGGGATCGCTAAAATTGAATATACCAGGGACCGGGATGGACAGGTGTTAACCATACATTATTTCAACGAAAAGCTGGAACTGGCGGGCGGGGAGAATGGCGGAGTTGCCATCATGGAATACACGTATGATAAGGATGGTCTTGTCTCCAGGTTATCTTATAAGGACAGGGAGGGCAGGCTCGTCAATACCCCTGCCGGACATGCCATCGAAAACAGGTATTACGATGCCTGTGGCCGTATAAAGTTCAAAGAGTATCTCACCAGGTTCAAACAGCCTGTGGTGATTGACGAGGGTTATGCAAGTGTTGAATGCATGTACGACCGGAATGGAAATATTATTGCCGAAATCCTGCGGGATGCCTCCAACGCCCTGGTTGCCGATGAGGAAGGCTATGCCATCTACAATTACAGTTACGACAGGAACGGGGAGAAGTGGCGGGAAGTTCATTATGAGAACAATTCTATGCTCGAGAGAACCATGGTCTCCTGGCACATGAATGGTGTGCTCAGATCGAAGTATATCAACGGCCAGGAAGTATACTGGGATGAAAATGGAAAGAAGGAGCAAACCGGCTAGCGAAAAAGAAAAACGCCATTATGACGAATACACCTGAACACGATGAACGAATAGCGAAAATGACATTTGCATCTGTCTAACTTGCCTTCCGATTTTTTGGGGTATATCCACCCATCTTGAGGTGCCAATTTGGCACCTCAAGTTTTACGAATATAACAGGTATAAATAATTGAATAACTTAAATTGATCCTGCCTGAAACAATGGCAAAAACTTTATTCCTTTTTCCTTAATTTCCCCTTGTTTATCTTCTGTAAAGACAAAGGCCGAACTTATATTGGTAAATGTATCCAAAAGAAGGTGCAGACTTTTTAAGCTTCCTGATTTACCGCTTTTTACTTCGATAGGAATGATATTTCCCTCCTTCTCAATTAAATAGTCTGTTTCAGCATTGCTGCCACGGGCATTTCTGCTCCAGTAGTAAACATCCCGGTCAGTCGCCGCGATGAGTTCTTGTCCAACAAATTGTTCAGCCATTTTTCCATTGTATTCTGAAGATAATCTCTCTTTGTTAATGGTTTTGTCGGAATAGAAACCATTTAGGTTAGATAATAAACCGATATCTAAAAATACGGTTTTAAACTTCTTTTCTGATGCGCTTGCTCTTAGTGGTAAGCCTCCTGGTGACGCGGCCCTGACTTTTGAAAATAACCTTGCATTTTCAAGCAATTCAAATGCCTTTTTAACTGTTGGATTCGTGTAGTTTTCGTCCAGTTTAGAATATTTAATCTGTTCTCCTGTTCTATGCGCTACCGATGATAATACCGAATTCAGGCAACGTTTATCTGAGTGTCCTCCATATTTTGAAAAATCCTGACGGAAGGTGGCGATTAGATCTGATTGCACCTGAATGGCTTCTATGAAGCTTCCGGAATTAAGAAAAGTAGTTACGCACTCCGGCATACCCCCAACGACAAAATAATTATACATTTCATTGTTAGCCAATTGTACTACTGTTTCAGAAAGTTGTTTTTCGACAGACTTAATATTTTCAGCTAATAGTTCTTTATTACTGGCAATCAGGAATTCCTCGAAAGTCATGGGGTGCATGTACAACATCTGCAACCTTCCAACGGGGAATGAGATATCCTTTAGTGCAAATTCCAATAAAGATCCAGCTGCAATAACATGTAATTCCGGATTTTCTTCATAAAAATAGCGCAATGCTGTGATCGCCTTTGGACATTCCTGAATCTCATCAAAAAACAAAAGATCTTTACCGGGTTCTATTCTCTTATTGATTACCAGTTCCAATTCTGATAAAATCCGGTTACTGTCAAGATTTTGTTCGAAGATTACGTGTATTTCCGGATTTTTTTCAAGATTAAAAATGTGAATGTTCCCTTTGAATTGGGTTTTTCCGAATTCAATTATCGAATAGGTCTTTCCGACCTGCCTTGCTCCTCTGATTAAGAGAGGTTTTCGACCGGGGCTGTTTTTCCAATCAACAAGTTTGTCGATTATTTTCCGCTGCATAATGATGAAAGTTTTATATATCAGTGTAAAAATAATAGTAAAGGTATAAAAAGTCAAGGATATAATTAAAGAAAGCCTTTAAAAAGTCAAGGATAAAGATGTAAATAGATGGTTTTCGGATCCGGAAAACCTGAACAACCCAAATCACCACCCCAACTTGAAGTCCCAATTTGCGACCTCATGTTTTTAATAACCATTGCCAGATTGGGATCACCTGGATTGAATAATCATCTGTAACAATGGTTTCTTCCTCATCATATGTAATGAGGGTAGCCTGTTTTATTTTCAGTTCACGCATAGCGTTCTCCAGCGCGTTGGTCTCACGTTTTTTTGTCTCAATATCCGCAACAGAAAAACTGACCTGTATGAGCTGTTTTTCGTCGGGAACATAAAAATCAACCTCCAGCTTTCGTTTGAAGTAGAAAAGCCTTTCCTTGTAATGTCTGTTAAGATGCAGGAACACAATATTCTCAAGCAATTTTGTTGGCTGATCAATAATAAAGAGATTTAAAATGCCGGGATCAATGAAGTAATATTTCTTTTTCGTTTCACGTTCGCTGATGTTTGATGCGTAATTGTTGAGTGGGAATATTAAATATGCATCAAACAGATGATTTAAGTATTCCGTAATGGTATTACTCCCTACTTTTTGCCCAGTAGAAATGATCAGGTTTTTAATGCGGTTTATCGAAGTTTCATTATTCACACTTTCAGCCAGTTTTTTTATAAGCAGTTTAATCATTTGTTCATTTTGCAAACGGTTGCGGGCAATCAGATCGCCGTAGAAAACTTTCATAAAAATGCTGCTGAGATACTCTTTGGGATTTTGGTATTTCAATATTTCAGGGAAGCCACCATAAAGCATATAGTATTCAAATTGTTTCTTAATTCTACTTTGACAGATTAACAGATTGTTGATAAAACCCCTGAAAACTCGAGGTTTTCAGGGGCATTGAAAAACATGATTTTCGTACCTTTAAGGTATGTTCAACACAAGTTAAAGATACAAAAGAATATGGAAAAACACTAACTGCGGCCGTGAGCAGGTTAGAGCGTTATCTCATTGATTATCAAGAGATATTCCGTAACAAGACGAAAAGGTTCTTCTATGTTGTAAACCTAATTTTCCAGAGCATTATTTTTAGAGAACTTTCAAATTACAATGGTTCGTTAAACTTTAACATAAAAATCTGATTTTCAATGAAATAAGTGTCGAAATAATTTGGTTAAGTCC
>JARGFP010000030.1 GCA_029210585.1 Bacteroidales bacterium | reverse complement strand
TGAGAAATTTGTACCACATACCTGTTGCACACAATGCTGCTGTCATACATCCCCTGGTCCCTTAAAATGGCACCAAGTTCATTGTAAAATACCACCTGATCGGCCGGCTGGACACTATCCATTGCCTGAATCTCCTGTCTCGCAAGTCCAATGTAATGATCCACCTTATCGGTTTCCAGTATGGTCTGTATTGATGCCAGCTTCATGTATATATTGAATATCCGGGAATAATTATGTTCCTTCTTTATTTCGATGGATTTCAACAGGCAGTCGACCGCAGTGTTATAGTTACCCATATCGATATAAACCTGGGCCAGGTTTTCATAGCTGGCCGATACCCCGAACATATGGCCACGGGCACTATTAATATTAAAGGCTTCCTGGAAATACTTAAGCGATTCTGTATTTTCTCCCCTCAGGCTGCTGGATATTCCCAATTCATTGTAGGTATCTGCCAGATAAGCACTATCCGACTTTTCTTGCTGAAGATGGAGCATCTCCTGAATTATTTGATTTTGTCTCTCCCAATCTCCTTCATACCTATAATGGATACAAAGCGATGTCAGGGCACCCTTCCTAAGCTCAAAATCGTCCGTTGATTCAACTGCAAGGAGAAGGCTGTCGACTTTCTCCTGCATGTAGCCCTGACCTGACAAATTCTTTGGACTTAACAAAAACCAGACCTGCAAAACGCAGAATATAAAAAATTTAAAATATGGCCTGCCTGTCATCTATGCAATTTAATTGAAACATTAAAATAAACCAAACATCGACCACCTCTTTCTAAATACCAAGTCGCACCTGAACTCTTGTGTCTCCATTTCGGTGTTACCCGCGTATGCTCCCAACTGGTTGGTTTCCATTAAATCAGGCATCTTTGCAACATGCACCTGAACAACCTGGCCGTTTCGGTAAAAAAGGAAGTGGATGTCCTGGAAAACCTGATCAGGGTAGTCTATGCGAATCTTTTTTCGTAACCCTGGCTAAATTCATGAAAGGGGATTGCCGGGATCCTGGTTCCGTTCTTCTCAAGATAGTCCTTCTGAGTGAGGGTGACGATGATGCCATCACGGCAATGAAGATAGTCCATAGCTTCCATCAGTCCGTTGATCTCCCTGTCGATGTTGTCCGGGGAAAGTTCCAGGCAGACCTGAACCAGGAAATATTTATCAGCTTTTATTCTGATTACGAAATCACATTCATGTCTTCCTGAAAAATAGTAAATATCCCTGTGCTGATTTCTAAGCAAAAGGTATACAATGTTTTCAAGCTTCCTCCCGGTGTCTTCGCTGAATGAGGCAGAATTGACTGTGCTTAATCCTGTATCAATGGAATAAATTTTGCGTTCATTTGATATCTGTTTCCTTACTGAAAAATCGAATTTTGGAACAATAAAAAACAGGTAGCTATCGCCATCCCTTTATCCTTATTTTTTAGATTCAGATATTGTAATTCAATTATGCGTTCGAGTGTAGATCTTAGAATCATGATTTCAGAATTTATTTATTGTAAAAATACAATATTATTCAGTATCAATGAACAATAATGTGCATTGATAATGAACAATATGGAGTCAGGCGTTTTTCCCATACCCTGATCCCCATGATACACAGTTAAGGTTATATGAATACAATACTAAATACTAAGTTTTTTTGAACCCTCAGTCATACCATGTGTTCTATTTGCATCCGGGTATTTTTTATTTTATTTTAACGCATATTGCTGCCCGTTATGTTGGACGATGTTCGTACGCATCTTAAGATGGAAACCATGAAAAACCGAATCAACAAATACAGTAAAACGATCACGCAGGACGAAAGTCTGCCCGCCGCACAGGCGATGTTATACGCGATCGGGATGAGTGAACGGGACCAGCAAAAGGCGCAGGTGGGGATCGTGAGTACCGGGTTCCAGGGCAATCCGTGCAATATGCACCTCAACGACCTGGCCGCACTGGTGAAAAAAGAGGTGGATGTGCAGGAAGACCTGTACGGACTGATCTTCCACACCATTGGCGTGAGCGATGGGATTACCAATGGCACGGAAGGCATGAAGTATTCCCTGCCGTCGCGGGAGATCATTGCCGATTCGATCGAAACGGTGGTGAGCGCACAGTTCTACGACGCGATCATCCCCATCGTGGGATGTGACAAGAATATGCCGGGCGCCATGATCGCACTGGGCCGGCTCAACCGTCCTGCCATCCTGATGTACGGGGGAACGGTAAAAAAGGGTAAGTGGAAAAACGAAGACCTGAATATTGTTTCTGCATTTGAAGCGTATGGAGAAAAGATCAGGGGAAAGATTTCGGATGAAGATTACAAGGGGATCATCCGCCACTGTATTCCCGGGGCCGGTGCCTGCGGTGGCATGTATACGGCCAATACCATGGCCGCAGCCATCGAATGTATAGGCATGAGTCTGCCCTATACTTCATCGAATCCTGCGGTCAGTACACAAAAGAACCAGGAACCGAAAACCATTGCCGAAGCCATTCACAATTTGCTTGTCAAGGATATCAAGCCGCGCGATATCATGACCCGGTCTGCATTTGAGAATGCCATTACACTGATCATGGCGCTCGGCGGCTCGACTAATGCCGTGATCCACCTGATTGCCATGGCAAAATCGGTGGAGGTGCCGCTTACCATCGACGATTTCCAGGAGATCAGCAACCGCACCCCGCTGCTGGCTGATCTGAAACCCAGTGGTGCATTTCTCATGGAGGACCTGCACAATATCGGGGGGATCCCCGGGGTGATGAAGTATTTGCTGAAGGAAGGCCTGCTCGACGGCAATTGTCTTTCAGTAACCGGTCAGACCATCGGGGAAAACCTTGAACAGGTGCCGGACCTGCAAAAAACGCAAAAGATCATCAGCAAAAAGGAAAGGCCACTGAAGAAAAACGGGCACATCCAGGTACTCTACGGGAACCTGGCAGATCAGGGTGCAGTAGCAAAGATCACCGGTAAGGAGGGAGTGATGTTCAAAGGACCGGCCCGGGTGTTTGACAATGAATTCGATGCCATCGAAGGGATCCGCACGAAAGTGCAACCAGGAGAGGTCATCGTGATCCGCTACAGCGGTCCGAAAGGAGCGCCCGGCATGCCCGAAATGCTGAAACCCACGGGGGCCGTGATGGGGGCAGGACTGGGGAAAGAGGTGGCGCTGATCACCGACGGACGGTTCTCAGGAGGCTCGCATGGTTTTGTTGTCGGGCATATCTCTCCTGAAGCATACCTAGGCGGTCTGATTGCCCTGGTAAAAGATGGGGATATGATCACCATTGATATCAACAGCAACAGGATCGATGTGGACCTGACAGACCAGGAAATAGCGACCCGGCGGAAGGAATGGAAGCAACCTGCGAACACCCTGCTCCCCGGAATGCTGAAGAAGTACAGGGATATTGTTGCGTCGGCTTCGGAGGGGTGTGTGACAACGGATTGAATATCTGCCGGGGAAGGAAGATCCCAGGTGAATTAGATAGAAGGTCTGGATAAGGAAATGTATTTTTCCAAAAAAACATGGGAAAGTACATTTTAAGTTCATGATTTGATTCTGTCAAACCTGTCAATCTAAATTTTAGTGCCTGTTTTGCATGCATTCTCAGGTATTTCATCCATATTTATAAGACAGAAATTCCACTGACCTGTATTTTATAATAACCTGGTGTAAAATGAGTATAAAAACAGCTTTGGTCCTGTCGGGCGGTGGCGCCCGGGGGATGGCGCATATCGGTGTGATCGAGGAATTGGAAAAGCGTGGCTATGAAATTGTGTCGGTTACCGGGACATCGATGGGTTCCGTGGTAGGTGCGGTATATGCAATGGGAAAGCTGGAGGAGTTCAAAGCGTGGCTCTGCTCGCTGGATAAGCTGAAGGTGTTCAGGCTGATGGATTTTACCCTCAGCAAGCAGGGATTGCTGAAAGGAGAGAAGGTGCTGAACAGGATGAAGGAGTTCATGGAAGACCGCAATATCGAGGACCTGGACATTCCGTATGCTGCAGTGGCAGTGGACCTGCTGAACAAGCGCGAAATCGTTTTCAGGGAGGGCAAGGTATATGATGCAATCCGTGCCTCCATTGCTATCCCGGGCATATTAACGCCTGTGAAAACAAAGGATATGCTGCTGGTTGATGGCGGGGTGATGGATAACGTACCTGTAAGACATGTGCAAAAATGCGGTGATGAGCTGATTGTGGCAGTAGAAGTGAATGGTGGCATACGCATGGAGAAGGAATCGGAGACGAAGGAGGCACAGGAGGACCACCGGTTTTTCCTTCAGAAACAACTCGGTGGGTTGTATGCCTACCTGGGAATCAAAGGTCATCCGAAAAGTGAGGAGAAGTTAGGGTACCTCGACCTGATCAACAGGACGATCTCGCTGATGACCCATGAAATGGGACTGCTCTCACTTGCGAAGTATCCACCCGACATCCTGATCGAGGTATCGGGGGAGGGGTGTGGAACTTTCGACTTTTACAAGGCCGAAGAGATTGTTGAGCGGGGCAGAAAAGCAGCTGCCCGGGTACTCCGGGAAAAACATTGAAGATATTTTACGATGCTGCATCTTGATGAAATTTAAAGGATGTTTCCTGCCTATGCTACGCCACAAAAAATGAAGGAATGGCTTTCGACTCCATAACTTTCTTTCAAAATTTCTGCAATTAGTCATATTATGATAAAATCTGTACCATAAAAAATGGATCATACGAAAACCGATTTTATAAATGAAATCAACTGTCCGGCTGTAATAATTCTTTGATTTCTCAGATTAGAAATGTAAGATTGTATGCTGAAACAACAATGAAACAAAACTTCGATATGACCGATTACAAAGAACTCCGGAAAATTTGTGAACAGAACAGCAGGATCAGCGAGCGCGTGGTGGATGACTTCCTGCTGGATTATGCAGCACGGCACCAGGGGCTGGTAAAAAAGATAAACACCCAGTTTGACCGGTACCGGGAGATTACCTCCAAATTTACACAGGAACAAGTGGCCATGCTGAAAACCCAAATAATCAGCCACCGGGTATTCAGGGAGGAAGGCCTGATCCATAAGCTGATGAAGAACCCGGCATTGCAGCGTTTCAAGGGGGAGGAACGTGATTTCCTTCAGCAACAGGCTGCGGTACCGTGGCGCTTCAGCTTTGCAGAAATACTCGAAGAGCCTGATAAGGCTTTCTTTCGGATGCGGGATGTGTTCCGGGAGGAGGAGTACCTGCTGTTTTCCCCAGACATCGCAGAAATGAATGCTTCCGGGAATATACTGCTGTGGCACAACCTGATCGGTTATAATGGTTTCTGCTGGCAATCCTACGGGCCCATCGGGGCTTTCCAGAGCTTCGATGCAGACGATGTGCTGTTTTTTGCCATGGAGCATAACCAGGATATCGAAGAAGGGTGGGACCTCTGTGCAGACCAGGATAAAAATCCGCTCCCTTACATGCTTTTGCTCTCCGGGGCCGCCTATCCGCGCACCTACTACAAGGAGGATGAAATTATGTATTACATGGCGGAATATGACATGGATTCCCTGGACACAGCGGGCTTACGGAAGTCTTTTATTTCTGAATACGACCGGGGCGTGTACAGGTTTTCAGATAAAAAATATGGAACGCATCCACACTTTGCCCAGGTTTACTACGATGAGCAGATGCGGCTGCTGCTCTTCACAGCCATGACCGGACGGGGCTTTCAAGCACTGGTAAGGAATTTCAATAAATTCGGATATGCATTCCCGGAACAACCTTATCTCACTGTTCGTCTTCAGATGATCACTACTGCAAAGGCGATTTTGAAACGCGAGATCGTGGTAAATGAATATTTTGACCGGTTTGAGGAAGATTCCGATCCCGAAACATCAGATACAGTGGCGAAGCTCAATGCACTGATGAACCTGGTGATGCCGGAAATCAATGCCGGCAGAAAGCCGGATATTGACGCTGCGGCGAAGAAAGTGGGTCTGCCGCCTGAAACCGCGCATGAAGCGCTGGACCAGGTGCTGGCGAAATTTGAACAGATGGACGGCGGGAGCGAACGACCGGGGCCAGGTCAGTTGCAGGGGCCAGGTCAGCTACAGGGACCGGTAAAGAAGAAAGGACCCGGTGGGAAACCTGCCGGCAAGCTAAGTGAGGGTGCCGGAGCCTCGCCGGAAACATTCAGGAAAATATACGCATATGCGCATGAGATAAGAAAACTGGAACCCTGGAAAAAGTTGTTTGAATCAGACGTTTTTGGTATTCAGATCCCCGGGACTGACCGGGTGTATTTCATTTCCGCGATGGGGCACAACGGGGAGTTCACTGCTATCTCGGCATACAAGGGTTATGAAGGACTGGCTGGTTTTTATGAAATGCATCAACATGGTGACAGGTTGCCGGCAGAAACCATCCTGACCATTCCCCACCTGATGCTTTCATTCCAGGACCGGGAGGAGTTGGAACAGGCTGACCTGGATGCCATCAGGCAATCGGGTGAGTCCTTCAGGGGAAAGGGAAACTGGCCGAAGCTGGTGGAGGTTGTTCCCGGCTATATGCCGGCATATCCCCAGGGGGAGGTGATGCAGGATCTTCCGGTATTGCTGGAGCAGGTGCTGCAGGTGCTCGCTTCTGCCGTGGAGAATCCGGATTATCTTTACAGTGAAGAAGATGATGCCGCTATGGATGATGATATAGATGTAGATGAATTCCTCATGCGCAAACCTGTGGTCAGCAAGGGAGGGGTCCACTGGGAAAATCATTTCGAGGATCCGTTCGAGCAGATAGAACCGGTTCGTTATAAGGTTACAATCGACCGTGACCTTTGTGCTGCTGTTTCCCGGAAGAAGGTGTCGAAATCGACCCTGCAGGTGGACCTGTTCATGCTTCCTGCACCCGTGAAAGAGAAGGGGAAGAAAGGGTATTTCCCGTTTGTGTTGCTGATCGTGGACAAACCATCAGGGATGGTAAAGGGGATGTCGATGCTGACCCCCGAGCCGGACCTGCATACCATGTACGAGCGTGTCGGAAACCAATTGCTGGAGGAATTGAAAAAAGCGCCGGACCGGCCCGGACGGGTGGAACTTCATTCAGAACTTCTTCTGACCCTGACAGAAGATGCCCTGAAACAAGCCTGGTGCAAGCCGGTACTGCAGGAGCACATGCCGCTGGCGGATGAGGCCAGGGAAAGCCTGATCGAACATTTGTCGTGAGGTATACACGTGTAACCCTGTAATTCTTTTTTTCGGGGAAAGGGCTATTCAGTTTACTACATTTGATGAATATCCGGCAAATAACCATTTTATCGCCCAAATTTATGACACGTAATATTACGACACGTAATTATACGAAACAGAACTTAAGGCACTGCAAAAATAGCACTGATCCTGGAATCGGGTGCAGTTTAGAACTTTTCCGACCCGGTCATGAAAGCGTGATTATCCAGGCTTGATTGACGGGAATCCCACCGGATTAATGAACGATTAGCGTTCTGTTAATGGCCGAAAAATAATTTTGGTCGCGTATAAAATTGGTATCTCTTACAGGACTCCACACAGGACTCCACACAGGACTCCACACAGGACCCCATACAGGTTCCCATAGAGGCCGCCATACCATTCTACGCACATGAACAATAAAACTTTCATCATGAGAAAAGCTGCTTTAAAACTTTGGAAAACCGGAATAACCGCCATGCTCGTCGTATACCTTGCAGGCGCTGCAAACAATGCATATGCCCGTGGAGACGCGCTGACCGGTCCCGGCGTGCAGCCAGCTACAATTGAACAGTCAGTTCTTTTTGACCAGCCGGTAGCGCCCGGGCATCAACAGATCGGAATGAGTATCCAAACGGTGTATCCCACCAAAGACTGGGTGATCTCCGACTACGTGGTGACCGACCCCGAATTTGGTGCGAAAGCGGAGCCGGGGTTCGATAACCGGCCGGCGTTCCAGGCTGCCATTGATGCCGCTTACAACAGCGGGGGAGGCGTGGTGTATATCCCGGCGGGCAATTATGAGTTCCGCAGTACGCAGACCGATAGCAGGACCGTGAGGGTACGCAAGGGTACGGATGAAACAAGGGAAGAATTCAGTTACCGGTATGTGCTGAAGCTCCCTCCGGGGGTGCAGCTCCGTGGCGACCGTGCGAATCCGGAACAGCACGGCGGGAAGGTGCTCGGAACAATTCTAGAGGTACGCGTAGGGAAAAATGCGCCCAATGCGAACGGAACCGTGGAAAGCTGGTGGAACGACGCACAGGCAGGCAACGCACTCCGTACGACCTATACCAGCATCGCCGACAGGTTCATCGAGATGAACCCGGGAACCGGTGTGACGAACCTGTCCATCTGGTATCCTGAACAGGATATCAACGACATACAGCCCTATCCATGGACCCTTTTCCAGACACGCGGTGACTGTGCGACCATGGAAAATGTAACGCTCGTAAATGCCTACAACGGATTCTATTCTGCACCCAGCGAACTGCATTATGTGCTGAACAGTCATATCACGGCCCTCAGTACAGGGATTGAGGTCCATGTATGCACCGATATCGGTCGTATCGAGAACGTGAAAATCAATCCGGCCACCTGGGCAAATTCCGGACTTCCGGGCGCACCTTCACTGGCGGAGGCCACAAGGTACACCAGGGCGAACGCAACGGGATTCAAAATGCACCGTTCCGACTGGGAATATGTCTCTTACCTGGAAGTTTCGGGTTACAAGACAGGTATGTGGATCGGCAGGGAACCCGGTTTTGCCAATGCGCCAAATGCGCAGTTCTATGAAATACACATCGATAATTGCGGGAACGGTATCTACGTCCAGGAAGTCAATCCATACGGATTGCTGATCTCCAATTCTACTTTCGGGGCCGACGAAGCAGGGAATGCGGCCTATTTCTTCGACGATTTCAAGACTTCCGTGCAATTCAATGGCGTGGAGTTCACCGGTCCAATAGTCAGCGACGGCAGCGACGGGGTGATCTCTTTTGAAAACTGTACATTCAGCAAATACAGGGATTACGCGCTCACCATCAACAATGGCAACGTACTGCTCACCCAGAGTACGTTCAGTAAGCCCGCAGGTCATGTGTACCTGGGCGCAGATGTGCACACACTCCGGTCGGGGAACTCCGGCTACTTGCGCAAACTGGAAATCGATAACAATAGCAGCTCGGCAAAGGTGGAGATGATCAGCGGCGATGAATATCTGTTTGATCCTATCCCGGGAAATGTCAGAACGAATATTAAAGTGCATCCCAGACCGTCTTCCAACAAGGTGTTGAAAGCCGATCTGCCGCGGGCAACCGGCTATAACAATGATCAGCCGGCAGAGGACGTATCGGCACAATTGCAGCAGGCGCTCAACAGGGTGAAGGCTGCCGGCGGAGGCACGCTCTACCTGCCTGCCGGGAGGTACCTGGTAAACCATCCTGTTAAGATCCCTTCGGGCGTTGAATTGCGGGGGTCCTGGGATGTGCAGCACCATACGCAAAGCGGGGGTACCGCTATTTTTACGCGATACAGCGGAGGAGCAGAAGGGGAAAAAGGACCTTCGCTGGTACAGATAGAAGCAGACGCAGGCCTCAGGGGCGTTACCATCGCGCAGCTGAACATTGCCACCGACGGTTACAGTACGGAGGATCCCAGGGAAACACCGTTCCTGTTACAAGGACAGGGTCCGGATGTATACGTGGTGAATGTGACCGTATCGGCAGGTGACAAGGGAATCGACCTCGCTTCGTACAATACCAGCGGACACTATATTGATTATTTTGCCGGTGTGCTTGCAAGAGCCGGCATCTGGGTCGGCGGAGGTGCCGAAGGTGGATTTATCCGGAACATGCAGTTCAACCCGCATTACGGATCACGGCTCCCGGAAGGCGGACAAGGATATCCGGATGTGCGGTTGATGCAATACGTCCAGGCCCATTGCAGCGCGCTTAAATTTGCCGATGTGAAGGACCAAACCATCTTCAACAATTTCGTGTACGGGTCCGTATACGGTATTCATTTCCTGAAAGATGAAATTACCGGGAACAATCCCACAGAGATGACGGTGATCGGTCATGGTTCAGACGGGTGTACCTATGCACTGTTCGTAGAAGACGCGGACAAGAAT
Organism: Bacteroidales bacterium; assembly: GCA_029210585.1. GTDB lineage: Bacteria > Bacteroidota > Bacteroidia > Bacteroidales > M55B112. The sequence continues at coordinate 35,297 of JARGFP010000030.1, read as the reverse complement.
ACCAAAATAACGGCGATCAACTCTGAGCTGGTAAACACGCGCATCAAAACGCCGGTCAGGTCATATGTATTGATGGGGGATAAAGTCGGAACTGAAAAAGTTCATCCTGATGCACAACTGATCCTCTACAACAGCGCATTCTGGGGCAGTCCTACCGTCGGGGCCATCATCAACAGTGGTACCGTGCGTTTCCAGCAGGCGAATTTCCAGCGATCCGGTGCGCCCGGCATTGACAACAGGGGAGGGAAGGTACATGTGTACACCTCCTACTTCGCGCATCCCATGGAAGGGGCGGCTAAAGGGGATAACGTATATGCGAGGCTGCACAAGACCGGCAGGGCCATTGAACTCACCAACAACTATTATCGCTCCGGTTTCAGGGAAAACAACGCGAGGCCGGGGATGATCTATGGTACTGATGTTGTTGATAATCAGTATTAAACCTCGTGCCAGCATGATTTATGATTCGGGGAAGAAGTGAGCTTCCCGGATTTAGTATATCCAGGGGGGCGACCGGATCATTGATGTACCGCCTGGCTCACTTCCGTACCGACCGTATCAACTCCAGTGTTTCGGAAACTTTGTCCCGCAGCGCTTCAAACTGTGCGTTCGCGATGATCTCCTTCGTGATGAGTTTCGAGCCCATCCCCACGCAGAAGGCACCGGCACCGAACCATGCCTCCAGGTTTTCCCTGCTTGGGGAAACACCGCCGGAAGGCATGATGCTGGTCCACGGACACGGCCCTGTGATGGCCTTAATATACGACGGACCCCCGATCGTGTCGGCCGGGAAAATCTTCACCAGTTCGCATCCGAGCTCTTCAGCACGATTGATCTCCGAGAGCGTGGCCGTCCCGGGAATCCAGGCGATCTTCCTGCGGTTGCACACGCGGGCGATCTCCTCGTTCAGCAACGGTGAAACCACGAATGCCGCACCGAGTTGCATATAGAGCACAGCGGTGGGGGCATCGACCACCGATCCGACGCCCAGGATCATCTCCGGGCATTCCGAAGCACACCAGGCGTTCACTTCAGCAAACACTTCGTGGGCGAAATCTCCCCGGTTGGTAAATTCGAAAATGCGGGCGCCGCCTTCGTAGCAGGCTTTTACCACGTTCTTCACGATTGCAGCATCTTTGTCGTAGTACAGCGGGACCAGCCCGGTTTCCGCGATGGTATTCAGTACTTCGAGTCTTTTAAATCTGGCCATTCTGTTGGTTTTTAAGTTACATATATCATTATAGCCCGGGCAGGATCACCTGAAAACCGTTCAGGATATCATCCCTAACTGGTGGTTTTGCCGGGCGATTCTGTCGGAGCGTTAAAGTGCAATGTGCATCACCTGGATACCCTTCCGCTGGCGTCGCCGCCCATCAGTTTTTCCACTTCCTGAACGGTCACCCTGTTGTAGTCGCCCACGATCGTGTGTTTCAGGCACGAAGCGGCCACCGCGAAATTGAGTGCACGCTGGTCATCTTCAGGATAGGTGAGCAGCCCGTAGATCAGTCCGCCCATGAAGGAGTCGCCCCCGCCCACGCGGTCAACAATGTGGGTAATCTCGTAGGTAGGCGCGCTGTACAGTTTTTTCCCGTCGTAAAGTACCCCGCTCCAGGAATTGTGACTGGCACTGACCGAACCGCGCAGGGTGGTGATCACCTTTTTGCACCTGGGGGCCAGCTCCATGATCTTCTTTGACACCGAAAGGTAGGCGTCGGCGGTTACCTCGCCGCGGGTGACGTCCACGCCGTCGGGATGGATGTCGAGGGCCATGGCGGCATCTTCTTCATTCCCGAGGATGATGTCGCAGCCTTTTACCAGTCCGGGCATCACCTCCCGGGCCGTTTTTCCATACTTCCAGAGGTTTTTCCGGTAGTTGAGGTCCGTTGACACCGTGATGCCCAGCCGGTTGGCCGCTTCGATGGCTTCCTTCACCGTGTCGGCCGCGCCCTGCGAGATGGCAGGGGTGATGCCGGTCCAGTGAAACCAGCCTGCACCGCTGAACACCTTTTCCCAGTCGATCATGCCCGGCCGGATCTCCGAAACGGCAGAATGGCTCCTGTCATAGATCACCTTGCTGGCCCGCGAAACAGCACCGGCTTCCAGGAAATAGATCCCCATGCGGTCGCCGTCATGCAGGATTTGCGAGGTATCGACACCCAGTCCGCGTAATTCGTTGATACAGGCCTCTGCGATATCGTTTTGCGGAAGCCGGCTGACAAAGGCGACATCCACGCCGTAATTTGCCAGGGATACGGCTACGTTCGCTTCACCGCCGCCAAAAGTGGCCTGCAGCATGTTTGATTGTCCGAACCGTTCAAATCCCGGGGTTGCCAGGCGGAGCATTACTTCTCCGAATGTTACTACTTTCATGGGTTTGTATCTTTATTAACGTTCAGTAAAATAATAAGTTATAGCTAATATCGTATTGCCCGTTGCCTTTTGCCCTTTATACTGAATGGCACAATTGTGCTCCGGACGGGAGGCGCTTGTCATCGTGTTCACGGCCCAATACCGGGGTGCTAGTTGTAGACGACACCGCTTTTCTCGATACCAAGTTCAAGTCCGCGCAGTTCGGCCATGCCGCGCAGCAGTCCGATCGCGGAATAGCCCGGGTTGGTCTTCTTTTTCAGGTCATCCAATATGGTATGCCCGTGGTCGGCCCGCATGGGAATCTGTTCGTCCTGCCTGTGCGCCGCATGCCGTTTCTTCTGCTCCTTCAGTACCGCCACCATCACATTGTACATGTCCACATCGCCCCTGAGGTGGCTCGCTTCGTGGAAACTGCCGTCGAGGCTGCGCTGCGTGCTTCGCAGGTGCAGGAAATTGATCTTCTCGCCGAGGCGTTCCACGATCCCGGGCAGATCGTTGTCGGGACGTACCCCCAGGGAGCCGGTGCAGATGCAGAGCCCGTTGTAGATACTGTCCGCCACGCTGACAATGTACTGCAGGTCCGATTCCGTGCTCACTACTCTCGGAAGACCAAACAGGGAGATGGGCGGATCGTCGGGATGAATGGCCAGCCTGACACCCGATTCGATGGCGACCGGGACGATTTGTTTGAGGAAATAGACCAGGTTTTCGCGGTAGACCTCCGGGGTGATTTCACTGTACTCATCCAGGCGTCTCCGGAAATCGTCGAGTGAATAGCCCTGCTGTCCGCCGGGCAGCCCGGCGATAATGTTGTTCTGGAGGACATACTGCTGCTCGGACGACATCGATTCAAACGTCTTTTTTGCCGCGCTGATCTGCGCTTCCGTATATTCTTGTACGGCATTTGTGCGTTGCAGGATGAACAGGTCAAAAGCCATGTATTCGTTCATGCTGAACTGCAGCGCCCTGGCTCCGTCTTCCAGCTTCATCTCCAGGTTCGTGCGTGTCCAGTCCACCACAGGCATCCAGTTGTAGGTCACCACCGGGATCCCGGCCTTCCCCGCATTGCGGATGCTTTGCTTGTAGTTTTCAATCCACTTTGTACGCGATGGTTTCCCCTGCTTGATGTCCTCATGCACCGGGATGCTTTCAATCACCGACCATTTCAGTCCCCGGGGTTTTCCCGGATGTGTGGTATCGTCCCACTCAATGTGCCGTTTTCTTTCAAGTATCGCTTCCTCTGTCCAGACCTCGCCGATGGGCACTTCGTGTAATGCGGTTACAATTCCTGTTGCGCCTGCCTGCCTGATATCGGCCAGTGTCACCGGGTCGGATGGTCCGTACCATCGCCATGTTTGTTCCATTCCCATGATCAGTTATTTTTATAATAGGTTATGTTTTCCTTGTTAATAATATCTATTTGACTGTAGTTGACTGCCGGGATCTCTTTCCCGGAAAGAAGGTGTTCTGCGAGTGCCATGATGGCATTATACGCCTGTACGTGTGGACGATGCCCGATCAGAAATGCGATCGTTCCCTTTTCCAGGTGCGCAATGTTCTGATCGATGATGTCGTACCCGACCACGAAATAGCCTTCCAGGTTGTGTTGTTCGATGAAATCAGCGAACAGGAACGCCCTGGAATTGGGGATAAATACCGCTTTGATGTCGGGGTGTTGTGACAGGGTCTGCTGCAATGTCGTTTCAGGTTCTCCCTTCAGCGAAAGATCGATCTCCACGATGACGGGACGGACCTGCAGGGAGGTATCCTTGTGACTGCTTTCTGAAAAATACTCCAAAAATCCGCTGATGCGCGACTCGATGTGTTTCGAGAAAATCTTTTTGCTGGTTTGCTTGATGATTAGTGTTTCCGACAGTTCCGGCACACCTGCCGCCACCAGGCTTGCTGCCACCCGTCCGCTCTGCTGCGCATCCTGTCCGAAGTGTCCCAGCTTGTCGATGCCTTCTACATTGACCTCGATGGAGACATAGGGAATCTCTGCTTCATCCAGCTGCCGGATCTCCTCCAGTGAATTGTGTCCGAATACCGGGTTCAGCACCATTCCGTCGGGATTTTGTGCAAGTACTTTATCGAATGCCTCCCTGAAACTCGCCTCAACTGATGCATCGAAGTATGCCTCGATGATCCCGGTATTGAAGCGGCTCAGTTCGCCGCCGGCTTTGCTGATCCCCAGTATCGGCATCTCCCAGTAGGGGTTGCGGTCGCTGGAATCGGGGATGACGATCCCGATTTTGAGCTGCTTTTTCGAGGAGAGTGTCCGGGCAATCACATTGGGCGTATACCCGTATTCCTCCACGATGGCCAGCACCCTGCTTTGCGTTGCCGCACTCACATCCCCGCGCATGTGCAACACACGGTCGACCGTGCCAATGGATACGCCCGCCTTTAGCGCAATATCCTTGATCCCGATCTTTTTCCCGTTGTCTTTCGTCATGTGTTATTTTTCTATCCTGAATGTTACGTGGGGTTCCCTTTATACCTATATCCTGAATGCTAAGTGGAGTTCCCTATATACCTTACGTTGCAGCTGCACTCATTTCTCTTTCAATCTGCAGGGGTTCCCGTCCTGACCTGGCTTCTTTGTTGGTAATTATGGTTTTGTTTTCCAATAATACCTGTCCGCCGTGTACGTTAACGGTTGCAAATATAAGGGAAAGTTTTGAATTACCGTGTACGTTAACGGAAATTATTTCTGTTGGTAAGGCAAGCTTATATAAAATTAGTACATTGCTGTACAGACCAACCAAAGAAAAAATGATGCGAAAATCCCAAAATTCCCCGTCTTTAAGTACAGCAGCACGCCTGCTTCTTTTATCCTGTCTGACCACTTCAGCCTTTACACTGTTTTCGTGCAGATCAGCTCCGCAGACCAGCAGCACCGACGATGAGATCATGGTTACGGTACCAGGTTCCGAATTGTACGTTCGGGTACGGGGAGACGCGGAAGGACCTCTGTTGGTGAATTTGCATGGCGGTCCGGGCGGATATTCCGGGATCGATATCAAGCTGATGGGACCTGCGCTGGAGGAAAAATTTCTGGTGGCTTACCTCGACCAGCGGGGATGCGGGAAATCACTCACTTGTGAGGACACAACCATGCTGACAGTGGAACAGTATGTGCAGGACCTGGACATCGTTATCGACATCCTGATGCACCTGTATAATAAAAAGGCTGTCAGCCTGACAGGCACTTCGTGGGGAGGCATGTTTGGATTTTTATACCTGCTTGAGCACCCGGATAAAATAGCGTCTTATGCCTGTATTGACGGGAAAGTCAACAGTCATTACCAGAACCACTCGCTAATCGATTACGAGATGCGGAGGGCATTGGAAATTGCAGATACCACCACATCGGCTTCGAAAAGAGATGAGATGGCGTTCATTATAAGTGAGCTGAAGCGGATAAAAAACAGCAATTTTGAAAACTTCCATACCGATGTGAACTGGATGAAACATGAAGTGCCGGCCATGCTCGGATTCAATGCCTACTTTGTGGATACTTCAAAAGTGATTTCTTTCAGCGATGTCATTGAAGATACTGCACTGCTCGGGATCATGCGGTATACGCCGGAAGAATATGCGCAAATCGGGGATAAAGCCGAAATGGTGAATGCATCCTTCAGGAACACGCCTTCCTACAACAACATAAATATTGAGGCTGAGCTGAAAAATATCCAAGCACCGACATTGGTCGTACAAGGTGAAAAGGATCACGTGGTGGGGGTTGGACATGCCCGGTTGATTTACGACGCATTAACCGGACTCGACGAACAACAAAAGGCATTGCATATCATTCCCGGCGTTGCCCATTGCCCGGCCATAGAAAGCCCCGATCGTCTCTCGGAGATACTGGTTTCCTTTTTCGAAAAACACGCCATATAGTCTGCAGTGTGCTCGCGGCTGCTTCGCATTTGCCGGATGTATACACAGGTTTGTCTGGATGCAATAATACTTTAATATGGATCGCAATGCAGGGTTGAAAGAACCAGATTTGCTTTTTGGCGAAAATAAAAAACACTAAAAATGTTTTAGAATCAATACAAAAAAATTTCTTTTTGTATTGACGATAGAACAAAAATGGGAAACAGCCAGATCAGGAACATTAAGGACAGCTATAAGGCATTGGATAATATTGAGAATGGTTTCCTGAATACAATTCCCCTCTGGCTTTTTGGGTTTTTATATTAAGAGAGCGATGAAGTCATTCAGGGGGATTGATCTGTGTCTTTGTCGATAAATTCCTTGAAATCGATCTCTCAATTAACTTCGTTTTCGAATATTCCCTGCAGCCGATCTTTCAGTTTAGCGTCTTCTTCTATACATGCCTTGCAACCGATCTTACAGTTCAGCTTTATTTTCTGAATATTCCCTGCAATCCTTCTTTATTTCAGCGTCTTTTCGTGAATGATCCTCGTATCCGTTTCGTCTGTTCAGCGTTTTCTCCTGAATAGTCCGCCCACCCGGTCCTTCAGCAACAAAAGGAGTTCCTTGCCCAGGAAGGCGAGTGATCCGTAGAAGAGCACTTCCCCGGCAATAAAGATCCCGAGGATGACCCCGGCGGTGGCGCCGGTCTTCAGTTCGAGCATCTTTCCAATGAGTCCGCCGATGGCAGGGGACCCCACGATCAGCACATAACTGAGGATCTGTATCCCGAACATCACCCGTTTGAACGGGGTGTTGACCAGCGACCTGATGGTACGCTTTTGTTGTACCGGTTCTTCCTGGTCATACTGTACCGGCTTTTCCTGGTGATATTTTACCGGCTTCTCCTGGTTATGTTGTACCAGCTCCTCCTGGTGATATTTTACCGGCTTCTCCTGGTCACTTTGTATAACGGTCTTTTCTCCGGGCATCCTGGTTCTATACTATTGTTACGGATGCCTAACGCTTCCGGCGGCCGGTTGTTCATGAAACGGACATCCAAATTTCTTCTTCTGGAGCCAAAAGTGAATACCGCCTGATTTTTTGTATATTTAATTTCAAAAATTTCGAAGATGAAAATACGGCATATCAATTGGCTTTTGAGTAACCGGAGCTCAAACTTTTTATTTCAATCTTTCCTGCTTCCAAAGCGGCTGCTCATAAAGCAGCTTCTCCCAAATTGGCTGCTCCCGGAGACCCTGTTTCGAATATGCCTGGTCTCCTTGTTCATTGGATCTCTGTCCGTTGAAGCACAGCCGCTTACGGAACAGCAAGTTGACTCTGTCGTCGCATCTGCCCTGGAGCTTGTGCCCCAGGCGGGAATCGCTGTGGCAATGGTGCAGGATGGTGAGGTGCTGTTTCAGAAGGGGTACGGCGTCCGTTCTGTAGAGACCGGTGCTCCGGTAGATGAAAACACCCTGTTTTCCATTGCTTCCAACAGCAAGGCATTCACTGCAGCTGCACTGGCGATCCTGGTCGATGAGGGAAAGCTGAACTGGGACGACCGTGTGATCGATCATATCCCGGAATTCCGGATGTACGATCGTTATGTGACTGCAAATTTCACTATTGTGGACCTACTGACCCACCGCAGCGGACTTGGACTGGGTGCCGGTGACCTGATGATCTTTCCTGACGGAGGTGATTTTACCATTGACGATGTACTTAAAAGTTTCCAGTACCAGGAACAGGTCTCTGATTTTCGCGCGAAATACGATTACGATAACCTCCTGTATATTGTAGCTGGGGAGGTGGTTGCACGGATCAGCGGAATGTCGTGGGAGGATTTCATAGAAGAACGTATTATGACACCACTGGGGATGAAACATTCCGCAGCATCATTCAACAGGATCAGGAACCGGTCGAATATTGCTTTGCCACATTCCACGGAGACAGGGGAGGTCAGGCAGGTAAGTTCCTACTCCCTTGATCTGACCAACCCTGCAGGGGGGATCTATGCGTCTGTCAGTGACCTGGCCAAATGGATACAGGTGCAGTTGAATAACGGGAAATATGGTCCGGACCTGGAACAACAGCTTTTTACAGGTGAGGCCCAGCAGCAGATGTGGTATCCGCATACCGTGATCGGGTACAATGCCCGGGGAGATCAAAAGTATAGTAGCCATTTAAACGCATACGGACTTGGATGGGGATTGAGCGATATGAATGGATATACCGTGGTAAGTCATACCGGCGGGCTTCCCGGGATGCTCTCCAAAACGGCGATCGTTCCTGAACTGAACGCCGGGGTGGTGGTGCTGACCAATACTTCGCCGGGAGGGTTGAACTATTACACGGTCGCACAGAACATCCTGGATGGATTTACAGGAACGGAGTCCATGGATTGGACCGGGTTTGCAAAAAGCAGGATTGAATCAGGAAAGGGAGCAGCGGACTCAGTACTCAATGCTGTCTGGAAAGTAACCGATATGGCGAAGCAGGAGAACCGTGACCTTACAAAATATACCGGTATGTATGAAGACGACTGGTTTGGAAAAATGGAAATCTGGCTGGAGGAGGACAACGGGGAGGAACACCTGAGGATTCGTTCACATAGATCACCTAAGCTGAACGGTGAGATGTTGTTCTATAAAGCAACTACTTTTGCCATCCGCTGGGATTATACAGATATGGAATGCAGCGCTTTTGCCACCTTCAGCCTTGATCCTGAAGGAATACCGGTGGGCATTAAAATGGCAGGGATCTCACCGGATATCGACTTCAGCTTTGACTTCCATGATCTGGATTTGAAGCGTGTAGATGATCCGGACCCCTGAAAAAGCCGGGAACATTTCCAGGAATACTTTTTCATAGCGTTGTTTATATTGCCCTATGCGTTCATGGAATGAAAAACTGGTCAAAAAATTCAGTACAAGTACAATAATGCAAACAAATTTTAGATTCTGTAAGTTTGCAATGAGGAATCGAACCATGACAAAATATCTGCTCATATCCATTTCCCTGGTCTGCTGCTTCATCGTTGCGAAAGGACAAACAGGACAGCAGCCGGAGGAAGTGGTAATCACCTCCCTGCGGAAGAAAACAAGAGTGCAATCAGATGAGAAATGCACCCTGCAGATCAATGTCTCCCCGCGGAAGGTCCGCCGCTTCAAAGCTGCCGGGTACGTCCGCTACAGTGATTTCGGCGCCGTGGGCGACGGTGAAACAGATGACATCGATGCGATCGCTGCTGCACATGCCTTTGCCAACCTCCAAGGACTCAGGGTCCGGGCCGATGAGGGGGCCACTTATTATATCTCTGGCAGGGACCGCACAGCGGTGATTCAAACCTCCACCGATTTCGGATCCGCGGCATTCATTATTGACGACACGGAGGTGGAAAACAACCGGCCCCATGTCTTCCTGGTCCGCTCTGTCCTGCAGCCATTCACCCCCGAAGGCATTACTTCCCTTAAAAAGGGACAAAGACAGGTTCATTTTTCAATCCCTGGTGCTGTTCCGGATCAGGACCAGGACCAGTCCGTCGGGATCACCTCCTTTAAGATGCAACAGGAGCGGGTCGGGATGATGTCACCTGTTTCCCCTATCCCTGCTCCCGCTACGGATAGAGACGCAGCGTTCAGCACACGAAAACAGCAGCGAGCCGGATCAGGGGGCAGCGCTTCACTCAGCAAGGTGCCACAATCGATGCAGGAGACTGTTCCCGGAACCTTCCTGGTCACTGTTACCGATGCCAATGTCAGGCGATACATCCGTTACGGTCCCAACCAGAATGACGGCTCCCCGCAAACGGACATTTTTATTGTGGACAGTGAAGGCAATGTGGATATGAACGTTCCCATCATCTGGGATTTCGACCAGGTGACAGAGATCACTGCACTTCCACTGGATGCGGACACACTGTACATTACCGGCGGACGATTCACCACGATTGCCAACCAGGAGGAATCGAAGTACAACTATTACCATCGCAACATCGCTATCAGGCGTTCCAATGTGGTGGTGGACGGACTGGAGCACCATGTCACCGGTGAAGGGGACCACGGCGCGCCCTACGGCGGTTTCATCAGTATCAGTGACTGTGCCAATGTAACGGTACAAAACACCCTGCTCACCGGCCACAAGACCTACGAGACCATTGGCTCGGCAGGGCGGCCTGTATCCATGGGCTCATACGATCTTTCGGTCGGCCGTGCCCTCAATATATCATTCATCAACTGCAGCCAGACGAACGACATTGATGACCGCACCTTCTGGGGTATCCTGGGATCCAATTACTGCAAGAACCTGCTGTACGATCAATGTACCCTTTCCAGGTTCGATGCGCACATGGGCGTGGCCAATGCCACCATCCGCAATTCCACCCTGGGACACATGGGGATCAATGCCATCGGTACCGGCACTTTTACCGTGGAAAACAGCACCATCCGTGGAAGAAGCCTGGTCAACCTGCGCAACGACTACGGCAGCACCTGGCAGGGCGAATTCATCATTCGCAACTGCGTGTTTGTTCCTGCCGGTGGCAAACCTGTGAATGTCAGGTTGTTCACCGGGTATAATTCCGGACAGCATGATTTTGGATATACCTGCTACATGCCGGAGCGAATCACCATCGAAAACCTGCATATCGATGACTCCAGTCACCCGGAAGACTACAATGGCCCGGCTATCTTCGAAAATTTCAACCGGGAGATGACCGACGATTCCTGCCAGGAACAATTTCCCTATGTGGTTACGCGGGAAGTCAACCTCAGGAATGTGACCACCGCCAGCGGAAAGGAATTACGGCTGAGCGACAATCCGTATATGTTCCGGAATGTAAAGGTGATCAGACAATAAGCGATATTTTCTGAAGATGCACCTGAAAAATACCGGTTTTTTTTTACGGATTATAATAGGTGCCATGGAATTCACAACACCAAATTTCATGCAGCCGGTATCATCCGGTCATAAACGAGTGGCTGGTAAGCCAATCCGCCAGTCCGCTCCCTCACCGTGCCTCAATCCTGAAAGTGCGCTCAGCGGTGTATTCCCGTCCGAACATGTCGTAGGCCCGGATGTACACCGTGTGTTCGCCCTCCTCCAGGTTGGTGGGGAGGTGGCCGGTCCAGGTATGTGAACTCTCCACCGGGTTCGAGGGTCTGCGCCCGGGGAACAATTCCTCGGTAAAGTCCCAGTCGTCCACCTCATGGACAAAAAACGGATCGTGGACCGGGGCGTAACGCATTGGGCTCCATTCGCCATTATCAATTTTGCTGAACAGGGAATCTTCCGGGCTCCCGATGAAAAAGTTGACAATGATCTGTGCCGTGGCCCAGGCGTTCTGCAACACTTCATTGGGTGTAAAGACAGCCATCTTGTAATCCGGATTTTTGTCAAACACCTTGTAGTCGATGGTATACCGGTTGTGGTCAAAGTTCACATAGGCATATCCTTTGGGGGTTCCGTCCCGCATCGTTGAAATGGGGATGCCTTTATCGTTCAACTTGCCGCTGTACCAGTCGCCCGAAGTGGTGCCCACATTGAAATGGTGGTGTGCATTCTCCTGTTGCCAGCCATGTTCAGGGTCGAAAAAAAACTGGTTCTGGATGTGGGTATGGGCCGACATCGACAGGGTATGCGGGAACTCCTTCAGCAGGCTGAACAGGCGGTTGCGGTGTACAGGATTGAAGGGTCCGGACGCTTCATTCTGGCTGATCGGAATATGAAACGCCAGTACCACAAGGTGATCTTTCGGGATCTGTTTTAAGTCATTTTCTATGAAGGTGAACTGGTCCTCACGCAATCCGCCCCAATACCCCTTTCCATCCCTGGGATCGGGATACATGATGTCGTCGATGATGATAAAATGCACCTTCCCATAGTTAAATGAATAGGTGGCGGGACCGAAATGTGTCTCGAACGTTTCATCGGTCAGGGTGTCATGCGTACCGTCATAATTGATGTCGTGGTTCCCGAGCACGTTATACCAGGGGATGCCCACCTCGCGGACAGCTTCCTTGTAAGGATGCAACAGGTTGAGGTTGTCACCGACCAGGTCGCCCATGGAGATTCCCAGTGCAACCTCCTGCACATTTTTAAGCTCGGCGGCAACCGCACGGTGGAAATGGTTCACCTCCTCCTCCGTATAGGGCTGGGGATCGCCAAAAACGAGTATCCTGAATGCGTCCGGCTCATCTTGCTGAACAAGTCCGAAATTCACTTCTTTGGGAAGCGGACCGGTGGGAGGGGAGCCTGCAAAATCCAGGTTCAGAGAGCCCGCCGGTTTATGGATGTAATAAAATTGCGGGATATTGTATTCGTTGACCGCGGGTGCATAGCCGGCCGGTTTGATGACGAATACAATGTTGTCCTCCTGAACAGGGAGCGTGTATTTTCCCTTTTTGTCAGTTGTAACCACTTCTGTCCCGTTCGAAACAGCCACATCACTGATTCCCTTTTCCTTCCTGTCGAACCTGTTGTTCCCGTTCAGATCTTCATATACAAACCCGGTTACCTGCGCCTGGCCCATGACTGCAATGGTGCAGAGAAATACCGGGAAAAACAATACAGCAATACGTTTTTTCATATCCTTGATGAATTGGTGATTTTCCAGAATAGCTGGCAAATGATCCAGTCATTGCCATTTATTGAAAACATGATCTTTCTCAGTTCAAATATGGGTAAAAATAAGACTCATCCCGAATCATTTTGTTTAAAAAATGATGAAATCCCGGTGAAGATTTTGCCAGGAACAGGATTTTTTCATCCGGATTACGATATCCTCGCCGCTCATCACATGACCTGATAGAAGAATACTGCGATAATTTTTATTGAAATATTTCTGTAAACGTAACTAATTGGTTACTTTTGTATGAAAAATTGCGAAAAATGGTTACCATCAATGCACATTTTGACAGAAAATATGGAAAGGAAGGTACTCCGGGCCGCAAGACATTTGAACAGAAAGCCGAAGCGTACATGGTGGCTGAACTTGTTAGGGAGGCCAGGCTGAACGCACATATGACGCAGGAGGAACTGGCGCAGAAGCTGCATGTGAATCGAGCCTACATCGCTAAAATCGAGCGTGCCTCCAGTGATGTGCGCATCTCCACCCTTCGTAAGATCATCGAGACCGGACTGGGGGGTAAACTACATATCCATGTAGAGTTGTAGATGTAGTTCAATACGCCCAACTACGCCGATCTTCAGCCGGTTACCAACTTTCACCAATCTAACGAGTGCTGTAAGGGAGCGTTCCTGGATGAGCAACCGGGCTGAATTAAGTAGTGGTTGTATGGAAAAAGTTTTCAATTTTGGAATTGAATTCCAAAATTGTAAATAATCTTCACCTGTCCATTCACCTGTTCAATATTCCCAGCTACTCCTCAATTAACGAACTACTCCTCGATCACCAGCACTTCGGTTAATACTCTCCCACCAGTTTTGTCCCTTTTGGTATAGGACTAAAGTTCGATCACCAGCACTTCAGTCATTATCTTCTTTCCAACTTTCACATGTAACATATAGCTTCCGGTCGCGAACCCGTTCAAAGGCAGCCTGAGGGTGTGTGTGCCCGGCATCCAGTGTTCGTTTTGGATGAAATGGTGCAGCTGCCTTCCGCCGGCATCAAAAATGGTCACCGTTACACCGGAGGCCTCTTCAAGGGTCAGCCTTGCGGTGGCCAGGGAGGTCGCAGGATTGGGAAACAGCCTGAAATCCAGCAACTGCCTGTCCGAAACAACGGAGTTTGTGCCTGGTGTGACCGCCACTTCATTGCTCGCCTGGCTCTCTTCACCGGCTGTATTTACTGCTTTTACGATATAGTAGTATGTGGTTCCGGCGGTTATAGCATCATCTTCATAGGTGGATGCGGTGACCGGTTCACTATTCAGTTTTTCATACCCGCTGCCGGAAGTAAGGGAACGGTATACGTTGTATCCTTCCAGGTCTGCTTCGGTATTGTCATCCCAGTCAAGTGTCACGGACTGGTCGCCCGGGGTTGCCGCAAGGTTCGCCGGTGCGGCAATTTTAGCAAATGCCAGCCCGCTGAAATGCAGGTAGTCGATCTTCGTTTCGATCTCTGAAGAAACGAACTGGTAAAACCGGAAAAAATTGATGGCGCCCAGATCAGGATTGCCATTGACCGATGCACTGCTGATCTGCAATGAAAGTTCGTTCCAGCCATTCACGAGGTTTAAATCGGGAACACTCCAGCTGTATTCGTCTGTATCGGGTCTTCCTGAACTTGTAATTTCAATTTGTCCCCCGCCATCAAAAGCACTCACATCGGAAACATAAATCCACAGGTTGAAATAGCTGCTTTCATCGCAAAAGGTGTTTACCGGCGGGTCGAATGTTTTCTTGAATTTATCGGTTCCCCCGCCTGTGCACGACAGGCTGGCAAAACCTTCCTGTTTGTTTTCTGAATCGAGTTCAGCGCCATTGGTTGAACTCCACCCGGTAACTTCGTCGCAGTAATCCAGCACAACGACATCGGTCGGTCCGCCCGCCGTGCCGGTTGTGAAACTCCAGGCCGGTCCTTCAGCCTGTCCTGACCCGTTCTCTTCATCGATCCTCCAGTAGTAGGTCGTTTCCGGTTCAAGATCGCCGGGGCTGAATGAATTGCTGAACTGGTAGGTTACGGAGTCAGGCGTCTGCGTTGTGCCAAAATAAATGTGATGTGAAACTGCATGCTCCCCCGGGGTCCAGCCCAAGGCAGTGTTTAACCGTACACCGGTCGCACCATCGGCAGGAAACGGGTTGACTGCCTGTCCGGGCAGCCCCTCGAACACATTGCTGATGGTGACGTCGCCCATGTCTGCTTCCGGCGATCCGGCGCCGTGCCGCACCACCACGGGGTAGGTTCCTTCCGACAGTCCATCCAGGAGATATGTTCCTGCATTGTCGGGGGTGGAGTAGGGGAAGGTAGCGCCGCCGTCGATACTGATCTCGATGGTGGTTTCCCCGGGGAAATCGGGAAAGAGAAATTCCATGGTCCCCTGGTTGTTGTCGTTCGCCTCGTCGGTGATCCGGATGGTCATGATCCCTTCGGGCGGGGTGCCCAGCGTTTCTTCCAGCGGGGCATAGCCGCGGACAACCTGGGTAGCCAGGCTGGCAGTGCGCAGGTACCTGTCGCTGTTGGTCACCCCGATGTCGTCCACCAGGTGTTTCCAGTCCGCCTGCATATCTTCCACCCGGTTCGCCACGCCGTCGTACATGATGGCAAACACCCGTCCGTATTTTTCACATCCCTCCATCACATGGGTGGTCACTGTATCCTTGTGGTCCATCCCTTTCTGGCTGTCGGCATTGGAGATGAAGCGCTGCAGGAACACCCCGTCGAGGTTGTAGTCACGCACCCACTTCATGTGCCGTACCACGGTATTCCTGTTAAAGGAAGAAAACACGGGTGCCATGGAGCCATCGGGGAAGGTGAGGTGCGCGTCGTATTTTTCATCCTGGCCGTATTCGCGCATATCGGGGTACATATCCACGGTGGATCTGAGTGGCTCGTAGAAATTTCCCCAGTGGACCCATCCGAGTCCGGCACCATCGTCCGGATGGTTGAACCAGCCCTGGTAGCCGAACATTACCTTGCCGTCGAGCGTGGAATTGTCGACAACAGGCACATCCAGCACCGGCCATACCGGCGCCTCCGTTGAAGGTGTGAACCGGATGAAATCAATTTTGGCAGTGACTGCCCCGGACAGTGTTTGGTGGATACGGAAATAATTGATGTTCTCCAGGTCGGCTCCTCCGCCTGACTGGCTTGCAGCACTGATTTGCAGCTGCAGGTTGTTCCAGCCGTTGGTCACATCCGCTTTGCCGAATGCCCATGCATGTGTCTGGTCGCCGGGGCCCCCGGAACTGGAAACTTCAATTGCCCCGCCATCCAGCATGGAGGCATCGGATACATACAGCCAGAGCGTAAGGTATCCTGAAGTGGAAATGCCTGTCTGGGTACCTGAAAACTTTTTACTGAACCAGTCGGACTGGCCAGCCTGGGCAACTGTCTGTAAAGCGCCGAACCCTTCCTTGTAGTCAGACTTGTCCACTGAAATGGCCTGTGCACCCTGCCAGCCGGTGGCCACATCACAGCGCTGTATGACCACTTGTCCGGACAAGACTGCATTTGCTGCAAACACGATTGCCAGCAGTATCAATGATTGTTTTGCGAAGTATTTTTGAAACATATTGGTTTGTTTATGTGATTTCAATGGTTTTGCTCGTTATAGTAAAGAACAAGACAGAAGGGACCTGATCACTGGCAGAGTGAACACAGGTAGGTTCAATCATCCTGGCGCGTGCCTCTCGATTCCCGGTTGATTCGATTCACCTGAGTTTCAGGTTCGCGAATCTTTCTGACTTTTTTATATAATGATAGCTCCGGACCATTAACCAGTAATTAATTTTTCGCCATTAATCTGCTATTAATGCCGGGGTAGTATTTTAAGGGAAATTATAACTATCGTGGGAAGACCCTGTCCGTCCATCCACGAATGATCGATGAACCATTTTAGTTGAAAATAACAA
Organism: Bacteroidales bacterium; assembly: GCA_029210585.1. GTDB lineage: Bacteria > Bacteroidota > Bacteroidia > Bacteroidales > M55B112. The sequence continues at coordinate 18,509 of JARGFP010000030.1, read as the reverse complement.
GCAGCCTCAACCTGATTATTTCGTGATGCTGAACCGATGATTACCAAGAACCAAAAAAATTAGTATTTAATAATCCATCAACCGATGAACACAGTGATACATACATGCAAGCAACCTTTGTCCTTTCGACCGCTCAATATTATGTCCCGGCACACGATAAAGCGCCTGTCCCGTCTCCTGGCCGCAGTGTTCGTGGTGACAGCTTTTTTCGGGTGTGACGATCCTGAAAACACCGCCCCGGTTATCATTGGTGTGGTACCCGGAATGGAAACAGCAAATGTAGGCACCACCCATACATTTACGTGTGTGGCGGAAGATGACAATCCGTCTGAACTTGCCTACCAATGGCAGAGTTCCTGCGGGGGGATCCAGGGGGACACCACGGGCCAGGCAATCACGTGGAAAGCGCCGCTGACTGCAGGGGAATGCACCCTCACTGTTACCCTGAGTGACGGTGAGTTTTCCGATGAACATGCATTCACTGTGACGGTCAGGGATCCGAATGAAACGGGGGATGTGACCGTAGGAGTGTATTACTATCCCTGGTACGGGGGAAGCAATTTTCATGGCAGACAGTACCTGCGGGAACACCTGGTGCCGGTACAGTTGCCGGAGCTGGGCGAATACAACGACCGTGATGCGGAGGTGATCGCACAGCAACTGGAATGGTGTGAATATGCAGGTATCAGTTTATGGGTCAGCAGCTGGTGGGGTCCGGGTAAAATGGAGGATGTCACATTGCTGGACCACATCCTGGTGCATCCGGAACTGGGGGACATGAAGATTGCCCTGTTTTACGAGACATCGGGCCGTATCCCTGATTTTACAGACCTTTCACGGGTCACCGGGGACATTCAATACATTGCTGACAACTATTTCGACCACCCCAACTATTATAAAATCGATGGCAGGCCGGTCTTGTTTGTCTATTTAACCCGGGTATTGTCGAACAAGGGGTTGCTGGATGAAACCATGGACCTCATGCGGGCGGCGGCGAACAGTTCAGGATATGATATTTACATTGTGGGTGACCAGGTCTTTGGTCAGCCGCCATCGTTTGCAGACCAGCTTGCTTTGCTCGATGCAGCTACGAATTATGATGTATACGGAAGTTCCGGCGCACGCATGTATGCCACCCAGAAGCAGGTGGACAACTATTACACCGCACAGGCAGGATGGAAGTCAAAGGCCCAGGCGGTGGGCACTGCGTTCATTCCGGCTACCGCACCCGGGTTTAATGATACGGGTGTGCGCGACGGACATGTACCCTTATCCCGCAAGCTGTCGGGGAGCAATGAATTTGGTTCGTTGTTCCGTGCGATGGTTGAAAAAGCGGTTACAATGGTCGATCCGGCTTCCAACAACCTGTTCCTGGTTACCTCGTGGAACGAGTGGCACGAGGATACGCAGATCGAGCCGGTGGCAGTGGCTCCTGCCACGTCGGTTGACGACAGTGGCACGCAGGAGGCGTATACCTACGGGATGGAATACGAGGGGTACGGCACACGGTACCTGGATATTCTCCGGGAGGCAGTAGGGAAATAGCTGGTGGTTCTGCTTTGCCTGCAACGGTACGGCATCGCAGGTGACCGCGTGATGTGCGGGACTGCTGATTTGGAGCCGACGGGTTTGGACTCAGTTCAAAGCATCCAGGGTGGCTGCAAAATCCCGGTACTCTTTTTCAAGTGCTTCGACAACGGCGGGGTGCTGATCTGCCACATTGTGCATTTCAGAAATATCCTCCCTGAGGTTAAAGAGAAGTGTTTCCCCCTCCATCTTTTCGGGGATGACCCCCGGATATTCAGCAGGAGTGGCCTGCTCAAACGGGGCAAGGATCGTTTTGCCGTCAGGCCCCCGCCAGTCGCTCCATGTTTCAAGGTCAACGGGCTGGTGAAACCTCGGTTGTTGAATAAACAGTTTCCAGTCTCCTTTCCTGACGGTTTTTATCTCGTCTCCGCGCATGGTGAAAATGGCTTTGTGCTCAGTTTTTTCCCCCTTCAGCACTGCTTCGATGTTTTCCCCGTCCAGCACCAGGTTATCGGGAATTGTAATTCCTGTCATCGACAATACAGTTGGAAAGAGATCTCCTGACCAGCAGGGCGTCCCGATTGTTTTCCCCTGTGGCAATATATCCGGGTACCTGATGAGAAACGGAATCCTGGTGCCTCCTTCCCAGGTATAATGTTTCCTTCCTTTGAGGGGCATGTTGGATCCACCGTATGATGCGCCGTTGTCTGACAGGAAGATGACAATCGTACGGTCGAGGATCGCTTTTTCCTCCAGGGCCTCCAGCAATTGTCCCGTCGACCAGTCGAGCTCCCTGATCACATCATCATAGAGGTCTTCTTTGGTTTCGGGGGTATAAAATTCTTCAGGGGCAGCGAGGGGTTTATGCGGCATGGCGTGGCAGAGGTGCAGGAAGAAAGGCCTGTCATCCTGGTTCCTGATAAAATCAACGGCCCTGCGGGTATACCGTTTTGTCAGGCTGGCCTGCTCCACCGGGTATTCAACGGTATCCATGTTTTCGATCAGCTGGACCGGCCGCATGTCATTGGAGTACAGTATCCCGAAATATTCATCAAAACCATGCTTTACCGGGAAAAACTCCTCCCTGTGTCCAAGGTGCCATTTACCAATTAAACCGGTCCGGTAGCCAGCCTCCTGGAAGACTTCTCCCAGCAGGAGTTCATCCTGACTGATCCCGACATCGTCGATGCCCTGGTCTGGTGTAGGGTTCCTGACCAGGCCATGTCTGAGCGGAAATCGCCCGGTGAGCAGGGTTGCCCTGGAGGGTGCGCAATAGGGGGTGGGTACATAGAAATCGGTACACAGCACCCCTTCTTTCCCGATCCGGTCAATATGCGGCGTGGTAACAGCAGCAGGATTGTAGGCTGAAATATCGCCATACCCCATATCATCGGTAAAAATGACCAGGACATTCGGTTGCTCAGGGGATTCTTTTGCCGTTTTACATCCGGTGATTGGCTGTGCCAGTGCAACAAGAAGGAATACATATTTCAGGCGGTGCAGGTGGAAGCCAGATTTTTTCATTACGCGGACAGGTTTTTATTGATCATTTTCCGGGCAGTCTTCAATATCCGAAACGGATTCCTTGCAAGGATACCATGACAGCCTACATTTTATTTCATGGTTGTCAAGTTGATTGCAAACTTTTTGTAATAATTCTAAGATCATAGTTTTAGAAAAAGAAATTGCTTTAGAATCTTTTAAAGTCCCGATGTTAACAAAAGTATTAAAAACATCTCATTTAATCCAATTCCGGGATGGGGCGACGCTGCGTAACTTTGTATCTGAAACGATGCATATTTAAACTGCAAAATTGACTTACTGCAGGAATAGCAGTATCTTGATACATTCAATGAACTGCTTAAATCTTTTGTATAGATGCGCATCCTTGATTTTAAAAGGATCGACAACTGGATCGTTGAGCGTTTAAAATACCCGGGGATCGATGAGAAGCAGCTGATCCAGAGAAAGATCTACTTCCATGCCAGCGTTGCCGTCACTTCCATGATCGGCCTGCTCACACTTACCTATCACCTCATTTTTCCTGAATTACGGATACTCATCTGGTACGGAACATTCCTGGTGCTTGTTTTTTCCCAGGGGATTGTTGTTCCCCTGTTTTTTAAAAAACGATCCGTTTCTGTTTTGTGGCGGTTGATTGACCAGACACTGGTGGCTGTCGCAACGTTTGTTGCGGTTTTGTTAATGGGTGGGATCCCTCATTCCGGCGGACTCATCCTGGTGGGGCTCGGACTGGTCTTTTTTTCCCTGAATATCAATCATAAAAGCGGAACGATCGCCATTTTCATTATTTACGTCATCAGCGTGATTCTCCTGGGAGTGCTTCATCCATATCTCAGCGTGCCGGCTGAAATGACGGAGGCAGTAAACATTTCACTATTTGTGATCAACATCCTGTGGATATCGGGATTTGCTTTTGTTTTTGTAATGAATTTTATTTCATTGCGGGTAAAGATAGAGAAGAAAGAGGCGGATCGTGTTAAGGCGCTGGATGAGGCCAGGTCACACCTATATACAAACATAACGCATGAGTTCCGGACCCCGCTGACCGTGATCAAGGGCATGACGGAGCTGATGCGGGAAGATGTTGAAGAATGGAAAACCAGGGGACCGGAAAAAATCGAAGAAAACGCGGACCTGCTGTTAAGACTGGTCAACCAGATGCTTGACCTGGCGAAACTGGAGGCAGGTGCCATGCCGGTGAAAATGACCAGGGCAGATATACATCGATTTATCGCCTATGTGATTGAACTGCATGCATCTGCTGCTGCTGCTAAAAACATCGACCTGGTCTGCACTCCTGGTGCAGGCGATCCGGTATTGGATTTTGATCCGGACAAGCTGATGCAGATACTCTCCAACCTGTTGTCCAATGCGTTGAAGTTCACCCCGCGCAAGGGTAGGATTGAAGTATCGACCAGCATTGAAAACGGAAATCGATACCGGATCCGCGTAAGCGATACCGGACCGGGAATCCCGAAGGAGGAAATCGGGTTTGTTTTCGACCGCTTTTACAGGATAGATCACCAGGAGATCCAATACCAGCCCGGATCGGGACTTGGATTGTCACTGGTACAAGAGATGGTGAAACTGCTGCAGGGTGAAATCGAAACAGAGAGCGAGGAGGGTATAGGCACAGTATTTACTGTAAGCTTACCTCTTACGCGAACGCATCCCCCGGCGGCGATCGACCGCCTGGAAAGTCCGGGGTACCTTCCGGCTGACCGTTCAGCTAGAGTTATTGACAACAATCCTGCGTATCAGGCGATGGTGCACCAGGACGGAAGGCCGCTGCTGCTGATTGTCGAGGATAACATAGATGTATGCGCGTACCTCTCAACCCTGCTGCAACAGGAGTATGCCATCATTGTTGCTTCAAATGGCAAAGAAGGATGCGATCAGGCGGTTAAACATATTCCCGACATTATCATCAGCGATATTATGATGCCGGAAATGGATGGAATTGAGATGCTTGACAGGTTAAAAAATGATGTTCGAACCAGTCACATTCCTGTGGTGATGCTGACCGCAAAGGCAGATATTGATTCCCGGCTGGCGGGGTTGGATTGCGGTGCCGACGCCTACCTGACAAAGCCTTTTAATAAAAATGAATTAATGGTGCAGCTGCGATCGCTCATTTCACTCAGGAAAAAACTGCACGAAAGATATGCCTCCATGCTGGAACCTGCACTCTCGAAGGAGCTTGATCTCAGGCATGAAGATGCATTTATGCTGAAGATGCGGGAAGTCATGCTTCGGAACCTGCATGATGAATCCCTGGATGTCAGCATGCTCTGCACCGAAGTGGGCATGAGCCGGACCCAATTGTACCGGAAGTTTAAGTCGCTGTCTGATAAAACGATCCATGAATACCTGCGCACATTGCGTCTTTTCAAGGCAAAAGAGATGCTCTTGCACACGGATAAAACCGTTGCTGAGGTTGCCTACCACACCGGGTTCAAAAACATGTCACATTTCAGCAAGGTATTCACCAGCGAATTCAACATCAATCCGAGCAGAATCAGGCAATCCTGATAGTTGGTATTTCATGCATGCTTTCCTGTAGCTTTTCCCATGACCTTTTATCGTCCTTTCCTGCACTTCCTTTGTTTATTCCATCATTTTTTTCCGCTGCTGTTCCTGTGGCCATTCCTTTGTTTATTCCATCATTCATTCCTGTTCCCATTTCCGGGGTCGGGACATTGAACAAAACATTTGGGATAGTGGACAAAACCTGCTGTCAGGACTCCAATTAACTTGTGGTAATGTTACAGATGATCATTGTACGATCTAATTCTCTAATTATTCATTTTATTGACAGTCCTCGGGCTGATCTAATGTGCTTTTACAACACCTTATTAAAATTTTAAAGACTTAACCTATGAAAAAAGTTGTTTTTCTTATCAGCATGTGCCTTGTCATGGGCCTGTTCACCGTGCAGCTGAATGCACAGAAAACCTCTCCGAAAACCATCCGGGGCTGGACAACCGGTACCTATTACACGCCCGTTTACTGTGATGGTGAGATGGTGGATTATCTTGAAGGGGGATCCCTGAGAATCCACTATGTCGTGCAGTATAAGAACGGTATGTACCAATGGGAGGTCGACCAGCTCAAGGGGGAAGTAACCAGTGTTTCCGGCGAAACTTTCAGAATACGGGAAATCGACCGTACCTACTTCACTGATCACTGGTATACTACCTGGCACTATAACCTGATTGGTAACCAGGGTACGCACTATACCGGAACGCTTACCTGGAGTTATTACGACCAGGAATATATTATAGGCAATACTACCTGTCATTAGCGCAGGGGCTCTGCCCAGTTATTATAAACCGCCTTATCTCTAACCTTATCGCAATGGTTTTTTAGTTCCTGTCGAAGTTAAGGTTGATAAAAGACTACGTGGCAACCGGCAACTGCTGCGCAGTCTTTTTTTTTGTATTCGGATGTTTCATGGTTGCACATTTTGCAGTCTCGTTGCAGCAATAATTTTGCTTCGTTTTGCTTGTAAGTGGTTGTAAATAATTATACATTTACACGTTATCGCCCGATCACCAAACCACCATAAACCTAAAAAACGCGTTATGAAAAAAGGAATTATTGTATGCATGGCAATCATGTTTTTGACTGCCTGTTCCGGAAATGCGGACCGGAAAAATGAAACTTCGTCGGCTGAATCTGAAGCAGTGAATGAACAACTTGAGCAACTTGAATCTGCTGCGCAGGAGGTAAATGAAGCCGCAGATGAACTCGCAGCGGAAGTGGACAGTTTATTGAACAATCTTTAAAACAGGAAAAATGAAAAAGATCTTATCAACCACAATGGTAATTGTGCTGTCCGCCGCGATCAGTATTGTCAGTGGTCAGCAACCGGAAAACAAAGGGAAAGGAAAAACAGCCAAAGATAACGTCGAACAGTCTGCCCGCGGCAAACAGGTGAAGCAGGAAGCTGCCGCAATGGAGGAGGCCGGTGAACAGGCAGGTGCAGAAATGGAAGAACAGGGAGAGGTGGTGAAGGAGAAGGGAAAGGCAGCCCCGGAGAAAGGCAAAGCTGTTCAGGAAAAAGGAAAAGCTGCCCGGGAGCAGGGAACTGAGATGCAGGAGCAAGGCAGGGAAATGCAGGACGCGGCACGGGGGGAGCAGCAGGAGCGTGAGATGAAGGAAAAGGAGAACAGGGGAAAAGCCTATGGCAGGAACAAGGGCGAACTCGAAGGAAAGGAATTTGGACAGGCAAGGGCTGCAGAAGCCAGGGCCATGCAGGAACGGATCGAAAAGACCACCCAGGAAATCGATGAGGCTGAAGTGAAGCTGGAAGAAACCCAGGGGAAATTGGAGCAGGCACGGGAGCAACTGGAAGAAAAACGGGAAGCTGAGGAAATCTCCGAGGAGGAATATGAAGAAAAGGTAACGGTCATCGAGGAACTGGAGACCCGGACGCGTGAACTGGAGACCCGGACCAGGGAAATGGAAACGGTACGTGCAGAGCAGGAGCGAAAAGTCAGGGAGTTGCGGGAAGCACAGCCTGAAGGAACTGAAATGACCGATCCGGAAGAAGCTGGGACCACAGAACAGGGCGGCGCCGCAGGTTCAGGTGAAGCAGCGGGGGACCAGGCTTCAGAACAAGAGATGCAACCTGGTGCTGAACCGGACAGCATCAGGGAAACTGTCCGTCCACCGCGGGACGCCACTCCCAGGGAGCCCGTAGAGGCGGGCCCGGAGGCACCTTCGGTCCCCGGGTAATCACTATTTGTCCTGACGGTTGATTAATTCTCTGTATGGCCGGTAACCTGCCGGCCTGGTTTTTTGCGTTGACCTGGTTATTTTTTCCTAATTTGTGTACCAAATCATGCAATCAGCCTATGGATCTTTCACTTCGTTCACAGCAGCGGCCGGAGCAACGGCTGCATACGGTTACGATCGAGGAAATTGTTTCGCTGGGCAACCAGCGGGATGATACACGTCCCCCACTGGAGAACTATTTTTCTCCTGCCAGGCGGGAGCAGTTCGAAAAGGAGCATATCCATTACCTGAATACGTTGTTGCTGGAAATGAAGCATGGCCATCTCGACCTCGACCTGTACCTGGTCTTCGTGCTCACCTTCCAGTTTATTGCGCCCTTGCTGGGGATCCCTGCTGAGAAGGAACTGGGGCAATTTTATAAGATCCTGGAGCAGCGGTATGATGTGGATGAGTTGGATATCAACCTGCATTTTTCCACGGATCAGTATGTAGCTCCGCCCGGCACAATATCGTCTTACCGGGAGGAGGAGGCATTATCGGCTTTCCGGCAGGAACTGGATGCCACATGGGAGGGACGCAGGGAGGTGAAGGAAAGTGTGCAGAAGCGGCTGAAACAGGATGGTATCCGGGCCATTATGAGGTGGCAGCAGGAGAAAGATTTCCCCGAGCTGGCCGAGGCATTCGGGCGCAGCGTGGTGATCCCGTCGTTCTTTTCATTCCGTGACAGGAAGCTGCTGGGATTTTACCGGAGTACCACGGAAGGCATCACCTACGAGGTGGCAGTACCTTCCTGCATCTGAACATGCCACCGGGAACACGGAAACCTGCAAGCTGCCAGGTAATTTGCTGCCTGAAGCAGCCTGGGCCTCCAACGGTCTGCTCCGGCGCACTACAGCACCACAACCTTCTGGGATCTTTGTCCTGCTACAACGATATACACGCCTGGTTGCAACCGTGCATCCGGATCAACACGGAGACCACCCAGCGTATACACCGACCAATCTTCGGCGTATCTTGAATCTACCAGTAACTTCTGATCCCTGGACCAGGCAAAACGCTCCTTTTCTTTCGCTGGTGTTGCCCGGGTGGCGGCGGTGGAATGATCCAGCGCATCCAATCCGTCAGTGAGCCATGCCAATGAAAACCGAACATACACCAGGTCGTATCCGCCTCCGACAGACCTGTCTTCATAATACATTCCGATGGTCCTGTCGGGCAGGATCGTAAAGGTGGAATATGCCGAAGGGGTTGGGCAAATGGTTTTGACAATAGGGAATGTCTCCCCTTCATCGTAGCTTAACAACATGGAAACATTGGACCTGTCTGTGGCATAGGCCAGGGAATGGAGCATCCGGTTTTTTTCAAATCCGTCATTTGTTGAAGTATATGTCATGATTTCCCCATTGCAATTGGGATCGACCAGGTCCGGATGAATCGTTGTGGTTCCCCATGTGAATCCGTTGTCGCCTGAGACGTTCCATTCGCGGTTTCCGTAGTTACGGATGGAGATGACAACATCTCCATTGTTGCGCTGTGCCAGTTTGGCTTCATCCCCGCCCTGGTGGACCTGGTTGGAATTGACCTTCCAGTTCATACCCTTGTCGTCTGAGTAAATCACATAATTATCTATGGTACCTGATGTCCCCCTGACGGCAACGGCGAACATCAGCCGACCACTGGACAGCTGGATGCCCCTTCCGGAGGAGACAAATATTGCATTCCAGTTCCTGGAAACAGGATTGGTGCATGCTGCTCCGTAGAGTTCATCCGTGATGTCAAGGGGTGTTGTCCAGCTCACCCCGTTATCGGCACTCTCACTGACTGTAACACGAATGGGATCGGTGGGAGTGGATCCCCAGAATCCCTGTTTGTGTGCCATCATGCAGAAGATCTTGCCGGATTCTCTTTCCACAACGAGTGCCGGATCCCCGTACCCAAGTGTTGTATTTTCACCCGCGATCATCAGCGGATCGCTCCAGGTGGTTCCTTTATCCGTGGAGCGACGGATATAGGTGTCAATATCAGCAGGAAGATCACCTTCATGGTTGTTTCTCCTGTCGGTGGCGGTCACCAGCGAGCCGTCATCTGCAGTCACGATCGCAGGGATACGGTAGAATTTCGATCCCAGGTCTCCCGGGGAAAACAGGGTGGACTGTGAAAGGAAGATGGTTGCCGGAAATTTCGGAGCGGGATCTGTGACGACATGCGTTGCTGCTCCGGAAACTTTTGCTGATAATATCCTGGTTTGTACGAGATTACCTTCCCCGGCATTTTCATTTACATCCATTACTACTGCAAAATGCTGTTTCCCGGGTTGTATCCTGAATTCGTTTGAAGGTACCAGTGTAATGGTGTCTGCAGTGATTTCAACTGCTCCGACGAGCGGATGTTCTCCGGGACGGAACCGCAGGTCACTGCCAAGGCTGAAGAGGCGAAGGTTGTCGAGATCATAGATATTGGAAGTACCTTCAAGATCAAACTTCATATGTTCGAGCCGGGGTGTGCCGGTGAAACCTTCCGCAGTGACCGCGAACAGGAGCCCGACAAAGTCCTGGTTTCCCTTTCCCGTTGCAACAGGGCCCTGCAGTGCTTCAATCGATGTAATATCAATTTGTTGCGCATCGTTTTGAACGGTCCTGAAGTGCCATGCGGAAGGAGAGTCGATGCCCCCGGGCCAGTGAACGATGATCGCACCGCTCTCCTGGCAGTGCAGGGGATCTTTTCCCGCTTCGTAAATGACAAATTGTCCTTTTTCACCCAGGTACTGAATCGTATAGGGAAGCGGATCAGCGGTAGTGGTTACCGGCTGATATGCACCTCCCGTGGTGCCGGCAAACAGTTCCGAGGCCCTGTTCGCCAGGCCATATTTTCCATTTCCCAGGTCTGTGATTTTCCAGAGCATCGCAGGGTCCATTCGCTGATCCTCGAATTTCAGCGCACTGCCAGCTTCCGGAGAGGCGGGTACGATCACCTTGTCCCTGCAGTAATCCCTGGTGGATGCTGAAACGATGTAGTACCAGGTGACTTCTTCTTCTGTGCTGACAGACAGCGGGTTGACGGGTGCATTCCTGAAATTCTCCATGGCTGTTTCCAATGCGCCTGTTGCTGCCTGGTACTCCTGCGAAGTAGCTGATGTGTTGTATACTGTTTCGGCATCAGCAATTGCGGCATTGAATACTGCCACTGCATCACTTTGTCCGGAGATGAATCCCGGATCAACACTAATCAGCGCCTCTTTCAGTTTTTCTGCAGCCAGGATCAGCGCACCCAATATCTCCTTTTCATCACTCTGAAGCATAAAATAGAAGGCAGTATTGGAGTTGATGGTACCACCGTTCAGCCGGTCACATACCAGGTTGTTCCAGATCACAATGGTGCTGTTGCCTCCTGAACGGATCCAGTACTGATCCTGGCCGTAGGTTCCCCATTCAACGTACTCCCCGGTGTTATTCAGGCCATAGGAGCCGGTCATGTACCTCCCCGTACCTTTGTTCTTCAGTTTGACCACACTGCCATCATCCACGAGTGCCCATAAGGATTCATCACCGGTTTGTGCATTGGTGGCATGGATCCGGTTATTTGCAGCACCGGGGTCGGTGAGGACATACCCGGTGAGATCTGCCGGACCAGTATAGGCACCATTCAGTGTGACGGGGTTGGTACAGGCTGATTCAATTTTGTACCAGACGGGTGCTGCTTCTGTCCCCACAACTGGGGCATCCTGTGGCAATGCATTGCAGGTGAAGGCAACAGGTACCAGTATGATAAGGAGGAGCCTGATTTGCATGTGTTTCATATCGAAATATAATGAATTAATAATGCGTGACGATGAACTCCAGGAAATTTTTTCGCTTACCACGATGTACAATCCCGGCACCGGGCCCTGATTTCGTTATCTTTTACTGCAAAGCATCTATACAGGCCTGCCTGGACGGGTAACTTTGGGGGTTCCGGGGCGGCGGGTGCCGGGTTATTCATGATGATGGGCGGAACGGTCAGTACGCTGATCGGAATACCGGTGTGGGTGACTGGTATTGCCCGGAGCAATAAGGTGGAGGACCAGGTGGACCGGGTGCAGACCGGTTGTAACATGCGAACTGGTTCCGGTATTTATTTTATGATTGTCGACCATCGCGATCCGTTCTCAGGAAACAGCAGTCCGGGCATCGCCTTTTCTCTCATGTTTTGAGCATTGTAACAATTTGCAAAAGCACAGGATGATGATCATCCAGGTCGCTGCTATTTTTCAGTAAGGTCGATGCGCTCCGGCACTTCAACCCTTTCGAACCACATGTCCAGGAAATCCGGAACCACCCGTGATCCCACTTTTCCGGGGGAGTTGGTCAGGAAGGCGATGCCGATCCCCTCTTCGCGGCAGACAGCGGGTATCCCGGCAACGAATAATTTATTCCCCGAGCAATAGAATAGAAAGATAATTTTGGATCTATATTCCAATAATATCCGATATTTATGGAATTAAGTTCCAAATTTATCCAATTTGCAATATATTTGTCAAAAAAACATATGTATATTCAACGGATCATCCATCCCGAAATAAGAAACCACCTGCAAAGAAAGGAATATACCATTATATCCGGACCCCGCCAAAGTGGTAAAACATCCCTTCTGCAGGCAATCTTCAGGGAATTAGAAGAAGAGGGCCGTGAAGTAAGGTATCTCACCCTGGAAGATACCGACATACTATCAGCGATCAATACACATCCGGAAGAGGTGTTTTCCTTTTGTCCGCGGCCACGGAAAAGCCTGGATAAAGACCATGCGCTTGCCCAGCCTGTTTTTCTGTTCATTGATGAAGTACAGCATGCATCGGACCCATCTAATTTTCTTAAGTATCTATTTGATACCTATGGTAAAAATCTGAAGATTGTGGCCACAGGAAGCAGTGCCTTCTACATAGATCAGAAATTCAATGACTCACTGGCAGGCAGGAAACGCATATTTGAGCTAAAAACACTTTCGTTCGATGAATGGCTGCTGTTTAAAAACCTTGGACATATTCAGGATGAAGTATCCGCCATCAGGAAACAGGATCAATATATCTCCGCTTCACACAGGGAAATTATGTCCTTGTTCAATGAGTACCTCATTTTTGGGGGGTACCCGGAGGTTGTACTGGAAAGCAAAAATGAAGAGAAAATCATGTTACTGAAAGAGTTGAGAGATTCCTTCCTGAAAAAAGATATTGATGAAGCAGGGATCAGTACCCCCGAAAAATTTTATGCGCTCTTTTCCATCCTGGGGGGTCAGACCGGCAACCTGGTGAATAAACATGAACTGGCTGCCACCATTGGTGTGGATAACAAGACAGTGGACAAGTATCTGTATGTTCTGCAGAAAAGCTTTCTTATTGAACTGGTAAAACCATTTTACTCAAATATACGGAAAGAGCTTACCAAAATGCCCAAGGTTTACTTCAAGGATACCGGCATGAGGAACATGGCAATTAACCGGTTTTTTGACTGGAAAGACCGTGAAGACCAGGGGGTGCTGCTCGAAAATTATGTTCACCGGAGATTGACGGAACGCTATGACAGGGAAAGTATTAAATACTGGCGGACTGTCGATAGGAAGGAGATAGATTTTGTCATCAACACATCCTATAAAAGTGGCTTCTCATACGAAGTAAAAGCAAGCGGAAGGAAAGCAAAACAGGCGATAAAAAGTCGGTTTACGGAGTTGTATCCGGACTATCCCCTTGAGATTATTTCCTATGCACCAGGGGATGATTGCAAATGGGTAATACAGATTTGATGAAAACATCTGTTATTTAATAGAGTCAACAGGAAATCCGGAACCACCCTTGATCCCACTTTCCCAGGGGAGTTGGTGAGGAAGGCGATGCCGATCCCCTCTTCGCGGCAGACAGCCAGTTCGGCGCGGTACCCGCTCACATAGCCGCCGTGATAGGCCAACTTGTAGGCCCGAAGGGAGGTGAAGGCGATCGTGCAGAAGCACTCTGAAGCAGGATGGCACTGGGCGGGCTATTGACTTAGATTGCTTTATATCATATATTTGATATAGAACAATATAAAGCAATGGAAGTGGTTCGGCTCCATAGGTCTGCCTTCAGAAATGTAACCTGTTTTAAGCTTGTATTTTGTGTTGTCTGTTTATGTATATTTTCCATCCACACCCATGCTCAGTTGGGAAAAACTATAACTATAACTGCGGATCCGGCATATGATTACATCGTGGAAGAGGTGGATTTCCCGATCGAGCTAAACGATTTTAAAGTGCTCAGTTTTTACCAGGATCGCGAAGGGTTTATGTGGTTCGGGGGTGTGGACGGAGTGATCAGGTATGATGGCGTACGGTTCAAAACATTCGAATATGATCCTTTCGATAAACACAGCGTACCTTTCGCCTGGATATTTGATATTCAACAGGACGATAATAATTATATATGGTTGAACGGAAGATCAGGCCTGATAAAATATGACCCTGAAAATGGCCGGTTCAGGAGATTTATTAATCCTGCTCCTCCGCATGGAAATTTGGAATGGAACAAGTTCCTGAGCATGGCCCTGGATCATGGCTCCATCTGGATTGGAACACAAAAGGGTTTGTGCAGGTTTGATACTGAGCGTGAAATATTTGACAGCTACACCCGATTCTCCAAAAATAATTCGGATGTCCGAACATATGAATAGGTCAGGGGTGTATTTATTCTCAACCAGGATTCCTTATTGGTCAGAATTGGAGAAATGATTGCCGTCTTTGACAAACGAAACGGGAATTTTTCCTTTATTCCGAACTCCGATCCGGGTTTCGCTCCACCCTGCAGGGACCAGAACAACAGAATATGGATCCCAAACTGGAACGGGCTCTTCATCCTGGAGGAGAATCCGCTCATGCTCAATAAATATGTCTTTACAGAAGAAATTACCACTGATATTAATCATACGGGTGCCTCATACATTATTCATGATAATGATGGTAGTTATTGGATAATAACAGAGAAAAGAATTATTAAATTAAATAGGGATATTGAGGCGGAATCTATCTGGAAATATGAATTTGAAATGGTCCATGATGGCATCATGAGCTACTTGTTTGAAGCGCCTATACTTGACAATTCCGGAACCTTGTGGTATACTACTCCTGAAGGTCCGGGTAAAATCATCAGAAAGAAAAAGAATTTCCATGTGTATGATCAACAACCAAATGTGCCCTGGGATTTAAAAACAATTACTTTCAGAGGTGATTTTCTATGGATAGCTGATTACCGGAATATCTATAAATGCTCAAAAGATTTAGCCGAAATTAAAATTATACCTGTGATAAGCGCCGTAAATGGGATGCGATCCTTTAAACCGGTTGTTAAGCGATGTTTTTTCAGTCCTCCTGAACGCATATTGGTTGGAACATACGGTGATGGGGTATTTCTGTGTGAAAATATTGAAGAGGAACATCCCGATTTTTTAAATATTTACCCTGGAACCAATGAAATCCCTGACGATTCTTTTCTGGATATTTTAAACCTGTTTGAAGATAGCCAGGGCAGAATATGGATCGATATAAAAGGAGAATTGCCCTGTTTTTATGATCCCGTTGCAGGTAGAATTCAACACATAAAATTCCCAGTGAAATACGACTACCCAATTGATTTTCATGTCTCCATACAACAGGAATGTGATTCCGGACAATTAATCGGAGCAACCTCCAGGGGAGTTTTTGCCATGAGTAGTTCATTCCGGCACGTATCAGCCGATACTGTTGAAGCAGTGGAATATTACAATTATCCGCTAGAGATGATGGACGGGCTCTATTATGACGTAATCAGACTTTACAAGTCCGGGTATGGGGAGAAATACATTCTTTGGGCTACGACAAGTTCCGAAGCGCTGCTTAAATTAAAAGTACATGGAAAAAATCCTGTTGAGGGTAATTTTCAGATTGAAAAGGTCTACACAAAAAAAGAAGGCCTGAATACCAAGCGTCAGCAAAGCATCATCGAAGATTACAAAGGGATTATCTGGATTGGCGGAGACAAGGGAATAACGAGGTTTGACCCTGTGAATGAATCATTTAGATTATATTCTGCATGCGATGGGTTTACATCCGCCGATTTTAGAGAAAATTCTGTAGCAATTAGTCCCGAAGGAGAACTATTCTACGGAACCGATATAGCATTGGTCTCTTTTCATCCGGATAGCATAGAGTTGAATACAAGGGTTCCGCCAGTGAAAATAACGGATGTTTTTATAAACAACCTCAGTATACTCAACGACAGCACTTTAAGAGATGCATTTTATACTCCTGAAAAATCTCTCAGGTTAAATTATAAGCAAAA
Source organism: Bacteroidales bacterium (assembly GCA_029210585.1). Lineage (GTDB taxonomy): Bacteria > Bacteroidota > Bacteroidia > Bacteroidales > M55B112. The sequence goes on along the minus strand of JARGFP010000030.1, from coordinate 2,404 downwards.
CAACCTGTTATTTGAATTTGCCAGCCTGAACTTCATTCACCCCTTTAAAAACCAGTACAGGTATATGTTGGAAGGTTTTGATGATACCTGGATTTCGACAGGAAACACTGCCCATGCGGAATTCTTTAATCTAAAGCCAGGCAAATATGTCTTTCATGTTAAAGCCTCCAACAACGATGGCATATGGAATGATGAAGGGGCCTCTTTTCGTTTTTTGATCAGAAGGCCCTTCTGGTTTTCATACCCTGCCCTGTTGCTCTATCTGATCTTTGTTATCCTGACTTCCTATCTCTATAAAAGGTATATTGTGGGGAAGGCACAATTGGAGTCTGAGATTTTAATCGAAAGGCATAACCGGGAAAAAGCAAAAAAGGTCGATCAACTCAAATCCCGTTTCTTCACCAACATCTCCCACGAATTCCGCACCCCCCTGACCCTGGTGGCCGGTCCGCTCGAAGATTCGCTGAAATCGCCGGGAGAGAAAGTGTCCATGGACAAGAAGATCCTGCGCCTCATGCTCCGCAATGCACGGCGGCTCCAGCGGCTGATCAACCAGTTGCTCGATATCTCCAAAATCGAATCGGGAAGCATGCACCTGCAATTGTCCAGGGGGAATCTGTCCGCTTTTGTACGGACCATTGCCAGTACATTTCTCTCCCTGGCTGAATCGAGTCATATTGAATATCGAATCTCCATCCGGGAGGTGGAGGGAGAGCACTGCTTCGATACCGACAAGCTGGAGAAGATTATTTCCAACCTGCTTTCCAATGCCTTTAAATTTACCCCGGCAGGCAGAAAAGTCAGCCTGGATCTGACCTTCAGCACCCCGGAAGGACCAGGCAAGCCCCGCTATGCCCTGCTGAAAGTATCCGACACCGGGAAGGGTATTGACAAGGCGCACCTTGACCGGATTTTCGACCGTTTTTACCAGGTCTCCGACAACGATACCCGGGAGGAGGAGGGATCCGGCATCGGCCTTGCCCTTACAAAAGAGCTGGTGGAATTGATGCATGGGGAAATTGCAGTGGAAAGTGAGCAGGGCAAGGGCACATCCTTCAGGGTGACTTTTCCTGTGGCAGAGGAGTGCTTCAGTGAACAGGAGATTGAGGAGATGGAAAGGAGGGGAAAGGTTGCGGCTGGCGACGGGGTTGATGCTGTCGATGAGGTTGATACTGGCGGTGAGGTTGAAGTTAATGATGAGATTATTAATGAAGCAGATACAGAGGTCAATGCAGGGGTTGAGAAGCGTCAAGTGTATACAGGACTGGCCGACGACGGAGGTGTCCGGGAGAAGGGTGGGGAGCAGGAGCGTGAGGTGGTCCTGGTGGTGGAAGACAATGCCGATCTGCGCATGTATATCAGCGAACAGTTCAGGGGCAGTTACCGGGTTATAGAAGCCGTAAACGGTGAGGAAGGACTGGGAAAGGCCATTGCGTATATTCCCGACCTGGTGGTTACCGACATCATGATGCCGGTGATGGATGGAGTGGAGATGTGCAGGAAGATGAAGGACCATCCGGCCACCAATCATATCCCGGTGATCATGCTTACGGCCAAGGCCGACAAGGAAAGCAAACTCACCGGGCTGGAAGCTGCTGCAGATGACTATGTCGTTAAACCCTTCGATTCGGAATTGCTGCTTGCAAGGGCCAAAAACCTGGTCAGCCAGCGGAAAGTGTTGCGCCGGCAGTTTGAAAAAACCTACCTGCTGGAAGGCGACACAACAACATCGGCTTCGCCATCGTTCCAGATGCTGCGGGAGGTGCTGAAGGTCTTTGACCGGCATCTTTCAGACCCGGATTTCAGCATCCATGCCCTGGGGAAAGAATTAAATATGAGCCGTTCGCAGCTTTTCAGGAAGGTCCATTCTGTCACAGGAACCACCCCAAACGAATTGCTGCGCCTGGTGCGCATGAAACATGCTGCCCGGCTTCTGCGCAAGGGCACCATGAACATTTCCCAGGTGATGTACGAAGTGGGGATGCAAAATCCTTCCTATTTTGCAGCCTCATTCCGGAAGTATTTCGGGGTGACCCCGAAGGAGTTCGGAAAGGGTATTGAAGATAAAGACATCCGGCATCCCGATAATGCATAATTTATTCCCTGAGCATTCTGCATTTTTCTCCATTTGGGACGATACTGTTTTCATTTGGGACGATTCTGTTCTGATTTGGGACGATACTGTTCGACATTGGCAAGTCAGGTTCGGAACTTTACGGTGAGATTTCATACAGGTAAAGAGATGAATAAAACATATCACCAAATCCAACTCTAATGAAAAGAATGATCGTAATTTCAGTGATCCTGCTGCAGACCTTCATGGCCCCCGCGCAGATCATTCGCGTACCGGCCGACCACACCAAGATCCAGGCGGCCATCGATGCCTCCAACGACGGCGACACTA